>JAFEGO010000117.1 GCA_018239845.1 Verrucomicrobiota bacterium | reverse complement strand
GGGCGGGCCCGGCGACACGGCGGCGCTGGGGCTCGTGCTCGCCGACGGCCGCGCGGTGGTCCCGGCGGAAAACCTGTCGCAGGGCACGCTTTACCTGCTGGCGATGCTGGCCCTCGCCTTTGAGCCGACCCCGCCCTCGATCGTGTGTATCGAGGAGATCGACCGCGGTATCCACCCGCGCATGCTGCGCGAGGTGCGCGATACGCTTTATCGCCTGAGCTACCCCGCGGCCTTCGGCCTCAAACGCCCGCCGGTGCAGGTCATCGCGACCACGCACTCGCCCTACCTGCTCGACCTGTTTCGCGACCACCCGGAGGAGGTCGTCATCACGCAAAAACACGGCTCGGTGGCGGTGTTCCAGCGTCTGGCCGAGCGGGCCGACCTCGCCGACCTGCTCGCGGAAGGTTCGCTCGGCGACCTGTGGTTCAGCGGCATACTTGGGGGCGTGCCGGACGAACCATGAAGGTCGCCATCCTGAGCGAATCGCCCGCGGACGAGGCGGCCCTGCGGGTGTTGGTAGAAGGGGTGCTGGGCGCCCCGATCGAGCCGGTGCAGTCCGGCCTGCGCGCCCGCGGCTGGCCCAACGTCGGCCAGATCCTCCCGGCGGTGATCCGCCACCTGCACTTCAACACCGCGGCGGAGGGCCTCGTGGTCGTCGTGGATGCGGACGACTCGGTGGTGCACACCGCGGCGCACGAGGCGCCGGGCTATTTTCACCCGCAGTGCCGCCTCTGCCAGCTGCGCGCGATCTTCCGCCAGACGGCGAAAAAGCTGCCGCCCGCCGGCGGCCGTGCGGGCCTGCTGCGCTGCGTCGGGGTGGCCGTGCCCGCCATTGAGGCCTGGCTGCTCTGCGGGCGCGATCCGCAGGTGACGGAGGCCGCGTGGACCGAAGGGCGCGAGCGCGGGCTGCTGCCCTACACCCGGCGCGAGCTGAAGTGGCGGGTCTATGGCACCGACCGGCCGACCCTGCCGCACGAGATCGACTGCGCGCTCGCCGAGGTGCGGCGCCACCGCGGCGACCTGCGGCGACTCGAGGCGGATTTCCCCGCGGGCTTCGGCGCGCTGGCCCGCGACCTCCGGGGGTGGGTGGCCAAAGATAGTTGACATACAAACAATATGGATCACAACCAGTGGCATGACATCGGATGATGCAAGCCAGCTGGTCACGGCGGTCCTCGCGGCCTCGGCCGCGCTCCTGCGGGAAAGCGAACGGCTCCTGCGGCCCCACGGGCTGACGGCCGCGCAGTTCAATGTCCTGCGCATCCTGGCGGACGAGCCGGAGGGCCTGAGCCAGCGCGCGCTGGGCGACCGCCTCGTGGTGGACCGCTCGAGCATGACGGGCCTGCTCGACCGCATGGAGAGAGCCGGGATGGTGCGCCGCACCGACCACCCGGAGGACCGGCGCGTGTATCAGGTGCGCCTGACACCGGCCGGCCGTACCCTCTGGGAAAAAGCCGAGCCGCACTACGTCGCCGCCGTCCGGCAGGTGACAGCTGGGCTGGGGGCGAAGCGTCGGGTCGAGTGCCTGGCGACCCTGCGCACCTTGGAGGCCAATGCCGCCCGCTGGTCCGCCGAATAAAATGCTTTGAACCCGACGCGTATCCTTTCGCATAACCTCTTCGTCTCATGCCCCGTTCCCCCTTTCGCCGGCGTTCCCATTTGCCCCGTTTCCTTGAACTGATCGCATCCGTGGTGGTGCGCGTATTGTACCGGGTGCGGGCGCGCGGCGCGGAGAAGTTTCCCGAGACCGGCGGAGTGCTGCTCATCACGAACCACATTTCCTACGTCGATGTCTGCGTGCTGCAGCTGGCCTGCCCGCGGCCGATCCGGTACATCGGCTACAAGGGCCTGCAGCGCCATTGGTTCTTCAGCTGGTGCTTCAAGGTCAGTGGCGCCATCCCCATCTCCGCGCAGAATCCCAGCTCCGGCGTGCGCGAGGCGGTCCGCGCGCTGAAGCGCGGCGAGGTCGTGTGCATCTGCCCCGAGGGCCACATTTCGCGCACGGGCCAGCTGATGGAGATCAAGGCGGGCTTCGAGACCATCGCGCGCCTTGCCAAGGTGCCGGTCGTCGCCGCGGCGGTGGACGGCCTGTGGGGCTCGATCTTTTCCTTCGCGGGCAACAAATACATCTGGAAATCCCCGCGGCTCATGCCGACGCATGTCTTCGTGCAGTTCGGTGCGCCGGTCCCGGCCGAGCGGGCGACACCCGCCTGGGCGCGGCTCGAGCTGCTCGACCTCGGGGCGCTCGCGTTTCACGAGCGGCCGGTGCTGCGCCGCCACCTCGGCCGCGAGTGCGTGCGCACGCTGGCCAAGCGCCCGGGCCACATCCTCGTCATCGACCGCACGGCCGAGCGCCGCCCGGTCAGCTGCGGCCAGCTCCTCGCGGTAGCCGCCGCGTTCTCCCGGCGCATCCGGGCCACGGTGCCGGAGCAGCGCGTGGGCATCGTGCTGCCGCCGGGTGCCGGCGCCTTCATCGCCAACCTCGCCGTGATCTGCGCGGGCAAGACCCCGGTGAACCTCAACTTCACCGCCGGGCGCGCCACCGTCGAAAAATCGCTGGAGATCGGCGGCATCCGCACAGTCATCTCGGCCGACGCGGTGAAGGCCAAGGTGCCGGCCTTCCCCTGGCCCGAGCGCACGGTGGACCTGCGGCAGGAGATCGCCGCGATGGGCGGCAAGCGCGCGATCCTCCCGTGGCTCCTCGCCGTCCGGCTGCTGCCCAACCAGTGGATCCCCGCGCTGCTCGGCCTGCCCAAGGTCGGCGACAACGCGGAGGCCGGCCTGCTCTTCACCAGCGGGAGCTCCGGTGAGCCGAAGGGCGTCGTGCTCACGCACCGCAACATCCTCGCCAACTGCGACCAGATCTCCTCGCTCTCCATCCTCCCGCGCACCTGCATGCTCGTGGGCTGCCTCCCGGTGTTCCACAGCTTCGGCTTCACCGTGACGCTCTGGTACCCGATGCTGCGCGGCTGCCGCGTCGTCACCGTGCCGAGCCCGCTCGACACCCGCCGCATCATCGACGCGATCCGCGAGGAGGGCGCCACCGTGCTGCTGGGCGCGCCGACCTTCATCCGGCCGATCTTGAAAAAGGCCCAGCCGGCCGAGCTGCGTTCGCTCGACCTCGTGGTCACCGGCGCGGAAAAACTGCCCGAGGATCTCAGCGCGAAATTCCGCGAGACCTACCACATCGAGATCATGCAGGGCTACGGCCTCACCGAGACGACCCCCGCCACCAACATCAACCAGCCGCACCCGGCCATCGTCACCTCCACGGGCGAACACCAGACGGGCCACAAGCCCGGCGCGGTCGGCCGCCTCATGCCGGGCATGACAGCGCGTATCGTGCATCCCGAGACGGGCAAGGACCTGCCCCTGACAGAGGTCGGCATGATCCTCTTCAAGGGGGCAAACGTCTTTACCCAGTACCTCAACGACGAGGAAAAGACCCGCGGCGCCTTTCGCGACGGCTGGTTTGTGACGGGTGACCTCGGCCGCTTCGACGACGACGGCTTCCTCTACATCGAAGGCCGGCTGTCGCGGTTTTCGAAGATCGGCGGCGAGATGGTGCCGCACGGCACGATCGAACAAAAAATCGAGGAGGTGATGCGCTGGGACCAGAGCGACGGCCTGACCTTCGCCGTGATGGGCGTGCCCGACCCGGCCAAGGGCGAGGCCCTCGTGCTCCTGACCACACGCGACGTGGCCGCGGATGACCTGCGGACGGCGCTGCTCGACGCGGGGCTGCCCGCGCTCTGGGTGCCGCGGATCATCCACCGCGTGGAAAAGATCCCGATCCTCGGCACGGGCAAGACCGACCTGAAAGCCTGCCGCGAACTCGCGCTGACCGCGGTGGCCTGAGGGTAGTGGCTGCGACGACGTCCCGCCGCAGGTCTTCAAACCCTGCGGCGAGGACGCCGCAGCCACTACGCGCACGCCATCGGGCGTTACTTGGCCGGAGTCTTCGTGGCGGACTCGGCGACCGGCCGGCCGTATTGCTTGATCACGAGGTAGCGCAGATCCTTGTCGCCGACATTGCGGATGCCGTGTTCGTGCCACGAGGGGCAGTAGAGCAAGGTCTGCGGGCCGACCACCTGGGTGGCGCCGTCGAGATAGAACTCGGCCTGGCCCTCAAGGATGAAGAAGAACTCGTCCTCGGCGTGGCGGTGCGGGAGGTGCGAGGCGAGGTGCGGTCCGACGACGCTCAGCTTCACGGTCTTACCGTTGGCGAGCGATTCATCGGCAAACCAATGCACGAAGCCGGACGGCGTGGGCTTGTTCTTGGTCGCATCGTAGGGGTGGACGCAGCTGGCCATCGAGTATCCCGGGACCGGCGTGCCCACCGGCTTGGCCGGCTCGGCGGCGGGGAGGAGGGCAGCGGTGAGCAGCAGGGCGGCGAAGTATTTCATGGGGTGATGGTACACTATACTCACGGAGTGAAAATTTGGGGTGCAAAAAAGGGGGCCTATCATTGGGCCCCCTTGGTGTTTCAGAATTTCCGGTCGCTTAGCGCACCACGCGGGCACCGCCGCCGCTGATCGTCTTTTCGACTTCCTTGCGGGTGGCCATCGAGGTGTCGCCGGGGGTCGTGGAGGCGAGGGCACCGTGGGCGGCGCCGTAGTCCACGGCCTTCTGGGCGTCGTTGAACTGGAGGAAGCCGAACTGCAGGCCGCTCGCGAACGAGTCGCCGCCGCCGACGCGGTCGAGGATCTCGAGCTCGGGATACTGACGGGAGGCGTGGAACTGACCGTCGTGCCAGAGGATGGCCGACCAGTCGTTCTTCGTCGCGGTGATGACGTGGCGCAGCGTGGTGGCGGCGACCTTGAAGTTGGGGAACTCCTTCACGGCGGTCTCGATCATGGCCTTGAAGGCGTCGGTCTCGATGTGCTTCAGATCCTCGGCGCCCTTGACGGCGAAGCCGAGGGAGGCGGTGAAGTCCTCCTCGTTGCCGATCATGACATCGACGTACTTGGCGATCTCGCGGTTGACCTCCTGGGCCTTCTTGAGGCCGCCGATGGTCTTCCAGAGCGAGGGGCGGTAGTTGAGGTCGTAGCTGACGATGGTGCCGTGCTTCTTGGCGGCCTTCACGGCCTCGACGGTGAGCTCAGCGGTGGTGGCGGAGAGGGCGGCGAAGATGCCGCCGGTGTGGAACCAGCGCGCGCCGAGCTTGCCGAAGATGTGATCCCAGTCGAAGTCGCCGGGCTTGAGCTGCGAGGCGGCGGTGTTGCCGCGGTCGGGCACGCCGACGGCGCCGCGGATGCCGAAGCCGCGCTCGGTGAAGTTGAGGCCGTTGCGGACGGTGCGGCCGATGCCGTCGTCCTCGCGCCACTTGATGAAGTCGGTGGCGACGCCGCCCTGCATGATGAAGTCCTCGACGAGGTGGCCGACCTCGTTGTCCACGAAGGCGGTGCAGACGGCGGTCTTCAGGCCGAAGCATTTGCGGAGGCCGCGCGAGGTGTTGTACTCGCCGCCGCCTTCCCAGGCGGTGAAGGAACGCGCGGTGCGGACGCGGCCCTCGCCGGGATCGAGGCGGAGCATGACCTCTCCGAGGGAGATCTGGTCATAAACACAGGAGTTGGCGGGCTTGATGGGCAGGCTCATGGGTGGAAAGAAAGGGTGAGGTTGCCCACGGAACACACGGAAGACACGGAAAACGCCCCCTCCGAATTCCGTGTCTTTCGTGTGTTCCGT
>JAFEGO010000116.1 GCA_018239845.1 Verrucomicrobiota bacterium | reverse complement strand
CACGATCACGGCCGATACGGACTATGCTGCTGGCCTCTACACCGTCGGCTATCAGGATGCCCCGTACTACGAGGTCGTCCAAGTCTATATCTTCTGATTCGAAAACGGGCGTGGCGCAGGCGCCACGCCCTCTATTGTTTTATGATAAACGGATATCCAAGAGGACAGGGATTGATGCTGGGCTTTTTACTGCTGGGCGCGATGACAGGCTTGGCGTTGGCCGAGCCGGCGGTGTCCAGCCAAACCGATGCTGCGCTGGCCGCGTCCGCGAAGGACTGGGTGCCGGACGATTCCTTGGGTGATGTCCGTTTCCTGACGCTCTACTCGCAGGTCAAGTTCGCGCCGCTGCTGGCGATGTTGCCAAAGTCGGTCCCGGCCGAAAAAGCGGCTCGGCTGAAGGATTTGATTGCCGAGCGGGAGATCCGTTTTGCCCATGGCAAGGCCGATGCCCTCAAGGCGGGGGTGCCCCTGCCGGAGTACCTCAATGCCCAGGCCGCGTTGATCAAACAAAAGATCACGACCGAAGTGGGGCCGGACGTGGCTGCATTGGTCGATGATTATGTCCAGACCCTGCCGCAAAGAAGGCTGGTCAACGAGCTGAACCAAATCCTCGTTTATCGGCGGCAAGCGATGAACCCGGAGCAGATGGAGCGGCTGACCCGGCTCATCCATGGGACGGATGTGAACCTGACGGCCAAGCCCGGCTCGGAAGCAGAACTGGATGCTTTCATGGCCCATAAAAATGCCGCGCGGGATAAGATCTTGGCGACGGCCTCCGCGTACCTTGACGCCGGGCAACTGGAAGTTTTGCGACTGGCCCTGGATCTTCCCATCGCCCAGCTCAACTGGCAGCGAAATCAGATTCTGGGTCTGCCCCGCAAATAGGCCAAGCCCTCTGCCTGAGGCGCGGGACTACCGCTGGAGGATCGCGATGTCGGCGACCTTGCCGTCGAGGAAAGTGACGACGAGGTGGCGTGTGGTTGCGTCCGCGAGTTTGACCAGCTCGGGATCGAGCCGGTAGCCGCTGAGCGCGCCGTTGGGCGTGATGCGCGTGACCGCGTGGAAATTGGAATCTGCGGTGCGGTTGGTGTCCAAGGTGTAGGTCACGGGCCGGCGGTTGAAGTTGTAGTAAACCCAGCGCTCGAGATGGCCGTCGGGATATTTCTTGATGCGATCGGGCTTATCGAGGGCCACGTAAACCATGTCGGGCGTGAAATCGGGCGCGATGAACCCGTGCTTCATCTGGCGTTGCTGACGTGGCGTGGCGCTGGCGACGGCGGCGCTCTTTTCCTGCGAGCGCCGGGCGATGGTGCTGACGGTGCCGCAGCCTGTGAGGGTGATCACCGCGAGGAGGAGAAGCGGGATGCGGAGCATGGCGGATGGGGTTGAAAGCGGACGGTCAGTTCGGCTTGGGCTGCTCGATGACGGTGACCTTGCCGTCCTGGAAAGTGATGCGGATGCGCTCTTCGATCCGCTCGGTGTAGACGTTGTTATACACCGGCTCGAAGTACACGATGTAGCCCTTGGTGGCGGGATCGTACACGAGCATGCGGTGATAGCCGGTCTGCACGGTGCCTGCGTAGTCCTGCTGGTAGCTGTTGAAGATCCAGGTCTTTTCCTTCCCCCGCGCGGAGGTTGTCTCGTACTCGTCGTCGGGCTGGCCGAGGGCGAGGTAAACCATATCCGTGGTGTTGCCGATCTCGATGATGCCGCGGCGGAGCTTCTCCCGGGCCGCCGGATCGAGGGCGGCGAGGACCTCGGGCTTCTTTTTGGCGCGGCTCTCAAACGTGTCGCAGCCCGACAAGGCAGCGAGGGCAAGGACGGCGGAGAGCAGGAGCAGCGGGCGTTTCATACCGGGGAGGCTGTGGTGCAACACAATGAACTGAGTTCAAGGCGGCGCAAGCTTGAGGCGTGACGGCACCCGGGGAGGTTGCCAACGTGCGGCATGATTTTCTCCGGCTTGGTGTCCGTCACTTTTCGTCAACTCACGCCCGCTCAGATCGTGGCGCTCGTCCGGCAGGCCGGGTTGCAAGGCATCGAGTGGGGTGGCGATATCCATGTGCCGCATGGCGATGCGGGCCGGGCCTGCGACGTGCGTGAGCGCACCGAAGGCGCGGGACTGCGCGTGGCGGCGTACGGGAGTTATTACAAGGCCGGCGTGAGTGAGGGCGCGGGGCTGGCCTTTGGCCGCGTGTTGGAGACGGCCGTGACACTCGGTGCGCCGGTGATCCGCGTTTGGGCCGGCGGCGCAGGGTCGGCGGCAACCAGTGCGGAGCAACGTGCGGCGGTGACGCAGGACTGCCGTCGCATCGCCGAGCTGGCGGCCGCGGCGCGGATCGGCATCGTGCTGGAGTTTCACAGCGGCACCCTGACCGACACGACGGAATCGACCGCGCAATTGCTGCGCGAGGTGGCGCATCCCAATCTCACGACCTGCTGGCAACCGCCGGTGGACCTCCGCCCGGCGGAGTGTCTGGCGGGCCTGCAAAGCCTGCGCGGACAGCTGGCGAACCTGCATGTTTTCCAGTGGAAGCAATCGACCATCGAGCGGCTTCCGCTGAGCGCAGGCACCGCGGTGTGGCGCGACTACCTGGCCGCGGCGAAGACCGCGGCGGGCGACCGGTACGCGCTGCTGGAGTTCGTCGAACAGGACGCACCGGAGGCTTTCCTGCGCGACGCGGCGGTACTCCGCGAGTGGCTGGCGAAGGTCAACTGACCAGCCCACAGCGCAGGGCCCGATTTGCGGCTTGTGGCGGGACCGGTGCGCGGGCTTTAACAACGCATGGCGACATTCGACGGTCCGAAGCTGGCGGCCTTACGGGCACAATTTCAGCGTGACGGGTATCTCGTTCTGCAGGGCTATTTTTCCTCCGCGCGCATCGACGGCCTGCTGGCCGAGGTTGCCCGCCTGCTCCGGGAGCATCCGTTGGAGATCGTGGTCGACAGCCGGCTGACGGGCCAACGTGCGTGGTGGGCGGATACGCCTTACCGTGAAACGGAGCGCCACAAGCTCAACGATCTCTACCTGCTGAGCGATATGGTGCGGGGCTGCGCGCTCGACGAGCCGCTGGCCGGCCTGCTGGCGGCGTTGTTGCAGGAGCCGGCGGTGCTGTGCAACAGCCTGAATCTCGGCAAAGGCAGCGCGGACGAGCCGCACATCGATTCGCTGTTCATGACGCCGCGCACGCCCGGCGCGTTGGCGGCGACCTGGATCGCCCTGGAGGACGTGCATGCGGACTCGGGCCCGCTGACGTATTTCCCCGGCAGCCACCGCATCCCGCTGCACCATTTTAGCGACGGTACGCGCCATGCGATCCGCGGTGAGATGCCGGTGTGGTTTGACTACATCCAGCGCGAGTTGAAAGCGCGCGGGATCGAGGAGCAGGTTTTTCTGGCGAAGAAAGGCGACGTCTTCATCTGGCACTCGGACCTCGTACATTCCGGGAGCCCGATCCGCGACATGCGCTGCACGCGCACGTCGATGGTGTGCCACTACTTCACGGAGTCCGATACACGGGCGCAGGGCTGCGACCTCGTGCCGTTGCACGGCGGGTACTGGATGCGGCGGCTCGCGCAGCCGGTGACGGTACCGCCGGAAGTATTCGAGGCGGGCCGCCGTTTCCCGGAGGAGAATTATCTGGCGCGCCACGCTGACGTGAAAGCGGCGGTGGCGGCAGGGCATTGGCCTTCAGGCTATCAGCACTACAAGCTGCACGGCTTCAAAGAAGGCCGCGGTATTTAAGGGGTCGGTATTTAAGGGGTCAGGCCTCTATTTATTGATTTATTGGTCAGCTCAGGGCCTTTTTAGCTAAAAATGCAATAACTAGAGGCCTGACCCCTTTGCGATAAAGGCACAGATGAGGGGTGGAAGTTTGCCGCGGAGCGCGGCGCGTTCGGGTTGGAAGAGGGTGCCGACGAAGAAAGGGTGGGTGGCGACGGGGAGTTCGGCGGCGCGGATTTCGCCGGATTCGTCGAAGGCAGTGAAGCGGAGGCCGGCGCGTTCGAAGGCGGCGCGGTGTACGGGGGCCGGGCCGTAGTTGCAGCGGTAGCCTTCGGTCACGGTGTCGCGGCCGTAGGCAGACCGAATCAGGCTGCCGGGTGCGAGGTGCAGTGTGCCGGTGGCCTCGACCAAGGAGCAACTGAGGGGCGTGACGACGAGGGTGGTGGCGGTGGGGTTGGTCTCGGCGTGGTCGGCCCCGGTGAGGCCGAGGACGTTGCGGGCGTATTCGATGAGCGCGTGTTGGAAGCCGCCGCAGGTGCCGAGGAAAGGACGCTTGGTCTCACGGGCGAAACGGATCGCGGCGAGTGCGCCGGCCATGTTGGCGTAGGGGCTGGCGGGGACGACCCAGATGGCGGTGCAGTCGGCGAGTTGGGCGGGGGCGTCGTGGAGTTCCGAGGTATGAACCCAACGGGAGGCGATGGGTCGGCCGAGGTCCGCGGCGGCGAGTTCCAGTGCGATGGGGATGGCACGATGGGCCGGGACGTCGGTCGAGTAGTCACCGACGAGGGCAATGGTGGGCGTGGGCACGGGGCGGATGCTTTAGTGCGTTCGGGAGGCGAAGGCAATCCACGGGCGGGTCCGGTGCGACCGAGGTCAGGCCTTCTTCGCGGCCAGGCGGGATTTCTGCGTGGTGATGATGGCGACGGCGGCGATGATGATGCCGGCGGCGAGGAGGGTGCGGCTGGAAACCGGCTCGCGGAGCAGGAGCCAGCCGAGGAAGACCGCGACCACAGGGTTGACGTAGGCGTAGGTCGAGACGCGCGCGGGCGTGCTGTGTTTCAGCAGCCAGACATACGAAGGATAAGCCACGAGCGAGCCCGCGGCGATGAGGTAGCCCCACGCGAGCCACGAGTGGACCGAGATGGTCGCGAGGTCGAAGCCGCGCTGTTCGCCGAGGATCACGCCGATGACCACCATGAGCGCGCCGCCGCAGAGCATCTGGAGCGTGGCGGCGGTGAGCGGTTCAGCGGGATCGCGGTTGTAGCGCGAGAAAAGTGAACCAAGCGACCACGAGACGCAGCCGAGGAGAATGCCCACGGTGCGCCAGTAATCGAGCGGCACCTCGCTCGCGCCGCCGCCACCGATCAGCAGCACAAGACCGCCGAAGCCGAGCCCCAACCCGATCAGCGTGGGGACGGAGGGGCGCGAGCCGCGACCGGAGCCAGGCGGGCTGAGCTTCAGCGCCGCCCAGTCGATCATCACCATGAACAAGGGGCTGCACGAGATTATCAGCGTGGTGATGCCGGAGGGGATGCGCTGCTCGGCCCACATGACGATGCTGTTGCCGCCGACGAGCATAAGCAGGCCCGCGAAGGTGTTGTCGCGCCACTGGCGGAGGGTGGGGCGAAAACCACGAGTGACGGCGAGCCACGCCGCGACGATTGCGCCGGCGATGAGGAAACGCGCGCCGGCGGCGAGAAAGGGCGGCATCGTGGTGACGGCCACGCGGATTGCGAGATAGGTGCTGCCCCAGATCAGGTAGATGGCGGCAAAGGCGAGCAGGAGGGCCGTGCGGGAGGCGGGAGCGGGCATGGAAAATTCAGCGCAACTGCTGCGCCGCGAACTGGCCGAGGGTGCGGAGGGCGGCCTCGATCGTGTCGGACCACGGGAGACCGCAGTTCATGCGGAGGCAGTTGCGGTAACGGTCCTTCACCGAGAAGAGAGCACCCGGGGCGGTGTTGATGTGGTGGGTGAGGGCGGCGCGGTGGAGCTTCAGCGTGTCAACGCCGGGCGGCAGCTCGACCCAAAGGATGAAGCCGCCCTCGGGACGTGAGAGGCGCGTGCCGGCGGGGAAGTGCCGGAGGATCGCCTGCGTGAACAGATGCAACTGGCCGTGGTAGGCGCGGCGGATGGAGCGCAGGTGGTGGTCGTAGCCGCCGTTGCGCAGAAAGTCGGAGACGGCCTTCTGCAGGATGACGGGCGTGCCGAGGGTATTGGTAAACTTGAGACGACGGACACGCTCAAGGTAGCGGCCGGGGGCGCACCAGCCGACGCGCATGGCTGGGGCGAGGGTCTTGCCGAAGGAGCCGCAGAGGAGGACGCGGCCGTCGGTGTCCCAAGCCTTGAGGGGCTTGGGCCGGCGCTCGCCGAAATGAAGGTCGCCGTAGATGTCGTCCTCGATGGCGGGGACGTCGTACTCGGCGAGCAGCTGGCAGAGCTTCGCCTTCTTCTCGTCGGGCATGCAGGCGCCGAGCGGGTTGGAGAAGTTCGGCATCAGGATGAGCGCCTTCACATCGTTGTGGGCGAGGGCGTCGCGCGTGGCGTCGAGACAGAGGCCGGTGATGGGATCGGTGGGGACCTCGAGGGCGCGGAGGTTGAGACTCTGGAGGGTCTCGAGGAAACCGAAATAGGTGGGCGTCTCGACCGCGACCGTATCGCCGGGCTTGGTGATGGCGCGGAGACAGAGGTTGATGGCCTCGGTGCAGCCGACGGTGATGACTAGCTCGTCGTGTGCGAGCGGGGCGCCGCACTGGAGGTAGCGGCGGGCGATCTCGCGGGCGAGGGGATCGTAGGCCCAGTTCATCGCGTAGCGGCCGAGCAGGGCGGGATCGTTGCGGCAGACCGAGCCGAGGAGCCGCGCGAGCTTCTGGTTGGGAAAGAGCGAGGGATCGGGACAGGCCGCGCCGAAAGGCAGGTACGACGGATCGGTGGAGAACGTGAGGATCTCGGCGGTGAGATCGTTGACGCCGACGTAGCTGGGCTTGGCCATGGGCTTCGCCATGCGGGGCACCGGCACGCCGTCGGCGAGGCGCGGACAGACGTAGAAACCGGACTGCGGGCGGGCCTCGAGGACACCGCGGTTTTCCAACACCGTGTAAGCCTGGATTACGGTGGAGATGCTGACGTCGCGCTGCAGCGCCATGCGCCGCACGGACGGGAGCCGGTGGCCGGGGCGCAGCGTGCCCTGCTCGACGAGCTCCTGAATCTCGCGGGCGAGTTCAAGATAAAGGGGGGTGCGACCGGGTTGGGCGAGCGGCTTGATCATGGCTGGAGGTGGAGATTACGGCAAAACAGGCGGGGCGGGGAGACGTAGTGGGTGCCGTTTGCCACCAGCACAGTTTAGGAGAGAGCGAGATTGTGACCATGACAATTATGGTGAGGACAGTCGGTTGACAGACGGGGGCGAATGGTTGGTTTGGCGCAGTGAACAACGTGACGGATGAGGCGGCTCTGAATAGCTTTACGGCACAAGTGGGTGCGATCGTGGCACGTTTTTTCAGACAGAATGGCCAGAATGTGCCCGATACAGCGTTGACCGCCGGCTTTGCGGCCCGGCTGTGGCAGCTGATCGGCGAGCGCGGTTTGCCGCCGTCGCTGGCGTGGGGCGAGCAAGGCGAAGCGGTGGAGATGGAAGCGGAGGTCGCGGGACCGCTGGTCGCGCGCGTGCTGGGCGGGCTGCCGGAGGACGGATTATGGGCTACGGCGGCGCGGCAGCTGGTGAAGGCGTGCTTCCAACCGGAGTTTAAAAAGTGTCGCGACTCCTACCGCGAGGTGGAGGCGGATGGCACCTGCCGGCGGCAGCAGCTCAAGAAAGCGCTCGGGCGCGTGAGCGGGTCACACTGCGTGGACTGCCCGTATTGGCAGGGACTCACGCCGGAGCAGCACGGGAAACTGCTGGCGAAGGCGTGGGTGGGCGACGTCGGGGAGTTGGAGCGGCACCGCGAGGTATTTTTGCCGGAGGATTTCCGGGCACTGCGGCGGTGGGTCCGCGAACGGGCGCGGTGAAGATTTTTGGCCCGCGAATCACGCGGGAGACTGTCAGGCGTATTGGGTGAGGGCGGGGCCGGTGAGGCGGCAGATGGTCCAGTCGGTTTTGCGCTCGGCGCCGAGGGACTCATAGAAATCGATGGCGGGCTGGTTCCAGTCGAGGACCGTCCACTCCATGCGGCCGCAGCCGCGGGCGTTGGCGAGCTTGGCGACGTGGAGGAGGAGGGCCTTGCCGATGCCCTGGCCGCGGAAAGCGGGCAGCACAAAAAGGTCCTCCAGATAAAGGCCGGGCTTGGCGAGGAAGGTGGAGTAGTTGGTGAAAAAAATCGCGAAGCCCGCCGGCGTATCACCCGCGAAGGCGAGCACGCACTCGGCGACAGCGCGGCCGTCGGCGGGGAAGAGCGTAGCGCGGATTTTTTCGGGCGTGGCCTCGACCTCGCCGAGCAGGCGCTCGTACTCCGCGAGCCCGCGGATGAAGGAGAGGATGAGCGGAATATCGTCGGGCGTGGCGGAGCGGAGGATGGTGGGCATGGCGGGACGAAGGCGGCAGCCGGCCCGCAAAGTCAAGCTGGCGTCCGGCCGCTCCAGCCCACAATCCATGGCATGTCTTTTGCAGAGACGATGATCCTCCTGATGGTTTCCATGGCATCCGATTTGACCGAGGTAAGCCCGGCCGGCGTAATCGCGGCGCGCATGAGACCGGCTGTGCCAGCATGAGGGCATTTTTAACCACCCAACTGGCGGTGGCCCACATCCCTGCGCCGGGACCGGCGGAGCGGGACTGGGGGCTGGTCTCCGAGCTCTCGATCGAGCTGCTGACAGGTGTCGCAGTGGTGCTGCTGGCGCTCTACCTGCGCGAGCTGCTGCAACGGCGCGCGCGCGAGCTGCGCGCATCGGAGGAGCGGTGGCGCACGATGTTTGACCACGCGCCGACGGCGATGCTGGAGGAGGACCTGACCGAAGTGGCGCGCCGGCTCGATGCGTTGCGCGCGGAAGGCGTGACCGATCTGGGGCAGCACCTCATGGCGCGGCCGGAGCTGGCGCTGGAGCTGTTCCGGCTCGTGCGCATCACGGCGGTGAACCGCGTTGCGCGGTCGCTGCTGCGGGCGGAGGACATGGTGGACTTCGTGGCGAAGCTGCGGGCCCAGACCGAGCAGAAGGCGCCGTCGACGTTTTACCGCGAGCTCGACGCGCTGTGGCACGAGCGCAACACCGCGACGAGCGAGATGGCGATCACGCTCCCGGACTTCGGGCCGTGGATCGGGGTCTTCCAGTGGCGGGTGCCGGTGCGGGACGGGCAGCGTGATCTCGCGCGCGTGCTGATCACCTACACGGACCTGACGGAGCTGCGCACGACGGAGCAGCGGTACCGCATGCTGTTTGAGGAGGCGGAGGAGGGGATCTTTGAAACGCTGCCGCACGGCGGATTCCGCGAGGCCAACCCGGCGATGGCCCGCATGCTCGGCTACGGCTCGCCGCAGGAGCTGCTCGCCGCGACGCCCGATGCGGTGCGCGACATCTACGTGCAGCCGGCGCGCCGGCAGGAATTCCTCGCGCAGCTGGGCGACCGGCACGCGATCACGGGCTTTGAGTCGGAGGTGCGCCGCCGCGACGGCTCGACCATCTGGATCTCGGAAAATGTGCGGGCGGTGCGCGACGCGGCGGGGCGCCTCCAGTCAATCCAAGGCCTCGTGACGGATGTGACGGCCCGCCGCCGGGCGGAGCTTGCGCTCCGGGCGAGCGAACAGCGGTACCGCACGCTCTTCGAGCGCGCGCCGATCGCGATCCTGGAGTTCAACTACCGCCCCATCCGCGACTGGCTCAACGGCCTGCGCGCCGCGGGCGTGACCGACCTCGCGGAGCACCTTGCCGCGCGGCCGGAGCAGCTCGCCCAAGTGCTGCCGCTCTCGCCGCTGGTCGGGGCCAATGCCGCGGCGCTGCAGCTCTTCCGCGCGGGCACGGTGAAGGAGCTGATCGACAACTACCACACGGTGCTGACCCCCGAGGTGGCCGCCACGCGCAAGCGCGTGTACCTGACGATGTGGGACGGCGGCTACGACATGGAGAACAACCTGCCGATCCGCGCGCTGAACGGCGAGATCCGCCAGGTGCACACGCACTGGTGGATCCCGATGGCGGACAGCGGCCCGCTCTACGAGCGCTCGCATCTCGCGCTGCTCGACCTCACGGAGGTGAAGGCGGTGGAAATCGCCCTGGCCGCGGAGCGCGAGCGCCTGCGCGTGACGCTGGGCGCGATGACCGAGGGCGTCATCACGGTCGATCCCGACGGCGTGATCCGCTTCATGAACGACGCGGCCTGCGCGCTCACGGGCTGGACCGCCGAGGAGGCGGCGGGCCGCTCGATCGACCGCGTGTGCTCGATGCGGCACCAGAAGACCGGCGTGCCGGTGCTGGCACCGGTGGCGACCGTGCTCGTCTCAAACCGCGTGATCGACCTGCCGGCGCAGACCGTGGTGTACCGCAAGGGCGAGGGCCAGCTGCTGGTGGACGGGCGCTGCGCGCCGATGCACGACACCACGGGCCGCGGGATCGGCGCCGTGGTCGTGCTGCGCGACATCACGGAGCGGACCAAGCTGGAGCTCGACCTCTTCCGCGCGTCGAAGCTGGAGTCGGTGGGCCTGCTCGCAGGCGGCATCGCGCACGATTTCAATAACATCCTGGCGGTCATCATGGGTAATGTGACGCTGGTGCAGCTGGAGACGGGCCTCTCGAAGAACGCCGTGCGCTGGCTGCAGGAGGCGGAGCGCGGGGCGCACCGCGCGCGGGACCTCACGCAGCAGCTCCTCACGTTTGCGAAGGGCGGCGATCCCGTGCGCGCGGCGGTGCGGCTGCCGCAGGTCGTGCGCGAGGCGGCGGAGTTCGCACTGCACGGCTCCTCGGCCCGCTGCGAATTCACGATGGACGACACCGTGTGGGCAGCTGACGCGGACAAGGGCCAGATCGGCCAAGTGGTGCAGAACCTCATCATCAACGCCGCGCAGGCCATGCCCCAAGGCGGCGTGATCCGCGTGGCGCTCGACAATGCCCTCGTGGAGAAAGGCGCGCTCGGTGCGCTGGCCGCGGGCCGCTACCTGAAGCTGACGATCACCGACTGCGGCACGGGCATCCCGCCGGAGCACCTCGCGCGCATCTTCGAGCCGTACTTCACCACGAAGCAGCTGGGCACGGGCCTCGGGCTCGCGACGGTTTACTCCATCGTCAAGAAACACCGCGGGCACGTGACCGTGGAATCAGAGGCGGGGGCGGGCACGACCTTCCGCCTGTGGCTGCCGGCGGCGCAGGGCGAGCCGGAGCGTGAGACGGCGAGCCGCTCGCCCTTCGATCCGATCCGCGGGCGCATCCTCTTCATGGACGACGAGGAGGCGATCCGCCAAATGGCCGAGCTGCTGCTACAGCGCCTGGGCCTGGAGGTGGTGACGGTGGCGGCGGGCGACGCCGTGGTGCGCGAGTACCAGGCGGCGAGCGAAGCCGGCCGGCGCTTCGACGTAGTAATGTTGGATCTCACGGTGCCGGGCGGCATGGGCGGCCTGCAGGCGATGCGTGAGCTGCTGACGTACGACCCGCAGGTGCGGGCCATCGTGTCGAGCGGGTACTCGAGCGACCCGGTGCTGGCGAATTTCCGCGCGCATGGCTTCCGCGGGATGGTGCCGAAGCCCTTCCGCGTGGGCGACCTCGCGAAGACGCTGCGGGCCGTGCTGGAGAAGGAGTGAAACCAGGACCAAGTCGAATAAAGTTGATTCCCGGTCAAAGTATACTAGTGTAATAGAACACTATGGATCTGCTGAAGGACACCTGGCCCATCGAGTTTCACTCGGGCATACCGGTTTACCGGCAGATCATCCACCATGTGCAGGCGGCGGTGGCGGCCGGCCGGCTGGGCGAAGGCGACCAACTGCCGACGATCCGGGCACTGCACGAGAAGCTGCAGGTGAACCCCAACACGGTGGCGAAGGCGTACCGCGAGCTGCAGCACCTCGGGGTCGTCGCGGCCGAGCACGGGAGCGGCTGCTACATCGCGCCCGGGGCGGCGAAGCGGCCGCCGGAGCTGCCGGCCCGGGAGAAGAAGGCGAAGCTGGCGGAACTCTGCGCGCGGTTCGCGGCCGAGGCGCGCAGCCATGGCATTTCCTTCGACGAACTCGTCGAACAATTGAAACGACTGAATCCCGCTTGAAAATGAACCTCGCCGAAAAAATTCAAACGAGCTGGGCCTTGATGAAAAGTTCGCTGCGCGTCGTCCGCGATCATCCGCGGCTGGCGCTGTTTCCGGTCGTGGGTGGAGTCTGCACGCTGCTGCTCGCGGCCTTTTTCTTCGTGCCGGTCGCGGTGCTGGTGGTGCAGAGCCCTGCGGGGCAGGCGTGGCTGGGGGGCCAGGGGTGGGCTGACGCCCGCGCGAAAGAGACCTGGGAGGGGATGCGCTGGGTATTCTATACCTACGGGGTGGTGATCTACTTCGTGTCGATGTTTGTGGCGACGTTCTTCAACGTCGCGTTCTACAACGAAATCCTGCGCGCCCTCGCGGGGCAGGAGGTCTCGGTCGGGCACGGGCTGCGATTCGCGCGGGGGAAGCTGCGATCGATCCTGCTCTGGAGCCTGCTGGCGGGCGCGGTGGGTGCGGTCATCCGCGCGATTGAGGAGCGGCTGGGCTGGGTGGGGAAGATCGTCATGGCCTTCATCGGCATGGCGTGGAGCGTGGCGGCGGTGTTTGCCATCCCGGTGATCATCCGGCGCGAGGAGAGCAACCCGCTCGCGGTACTGAAGGACTCCGCGCTGACGCTGAAGCGGACGTGGGGCGAGTCGCTCGCGGGCTACGTCGGCATCCGGCTGGCGGGCTTCGCGGTGATGCTGGCGGTGGGCGTCAGCATCACGGTGCTGGTGCTATGCACCGCCTTTATGCACAGCTGGGCGCTGATGATCGCGGGCACGGCGGTGCTGCTGCTCGCGCTGTTGGCCGCGATCTTCCTCATCAACCTCGCCAACCACGTGTACCGGTGTGCGCTGTACGTTTACGCCTCCGAAGGCGTGGTGCCCGAGCCCTTCACCGCCGACATGATGAACGCGGCTTGGAAGGTGAAGCAGGCGAAGGCCTGAGCCGCTGGGCTCAGTGCTCGCCGTCGAGGTCGCCGGGTTTGAGGAGCGGGGCGAAGAGAGCCTTGTTGGCGCCCTTCATGTAGGCCTCCTTGGCCTCGATGGTGCCGTCCTTCACGCGGTTCATGAGACTGTTGTCCATCGTGATCATGCCGTCGGCGCCGCCGCTCTCGATGATGGACTTGATGTTCGCGATCTGGCCGCTGCGGATCGTGTTGGGCAGCGCCTCGTGGGTGAGGAGAATCTCGTGGACGGCGCAGCGGCCCTTGGGGATGCGCTTGCAGAGGAGCTGCGCGACGACGCCGGCGAGACAGCTGGAGAGCATCACGCGGACCTGATTCTGCTCCTCGGCGGGGAAGGTGTTGATGATGCGGTCGACGGTCTTGGCGGCGTTGTTGGTGTGGAGCGTGCCGAAGACGAGCATGCCCATCGAGGCGCAGCCGAGCGCGAGCTTGATGGTCTCCATCTCGCGCATTTCGCCGAGGAGGAGGATGTCGGGATCGTGGCGCATCGCGCCTTTCAGGGCGTTGGCAAACGAGGCGGTGTGCTCGCCGACCTCGCGGTGGACGATCACGCACTTCTTCACCGGGTGCACGAACTCGATGGGGTCCTCGATGGTGATGATGTGGCGGGAGAAGTTCGAATTGATGTAGTCGATCATCGCCGCGAGCGTGGTCGACTTGCCGGAGCCGGTGGGGCCGGTGACGACGACGAGGCCCTCGTTGAGGTGGCAGAGTTTCTTCAGCGCCTCGGGGAGCTTGAGCTCGTCGAAGGAGAGGATCTTCGCCGGGATCTGGCGGAAGACGGCGGCCTGGCCCCAGTGGTTATAAAGGTAGTTGCCGCGGAAACGCGCGACGCCGGGGATTTCGTGGGCGAGGTCGAGGTCCTTCTTCTCGAGGAAATCCTGCCAGCGGCGCTCGGGGACGATCTCCTTGAGGAGGGCCTCCATGGTCTTGGCGTCGATGATCTGGTCCTGCAGCGGGACAAGGGAGCCGGAGGCGCGGATCTTCGGCGGGAGGCCGATGGTGAGGTGCAGGTCGGAACCGCCCTTTTCGAGCATCGCGCGGAGGAGTTGGTCGATGACGGCCATGGTCAGGAAATCTTCGCCTTCAGGACGCGGTTGGTGATGTTGGCGAGGGCAACCTCGGGGGAGATCTTATTTTCCTGCCAGAGATTGAAGACGACATTGTCCATGAGGCACATGCCCTCGCGGACGCCGGTCTCCATCGTGTTGCGGAGGCCCTGGGACTTGCCCTCGCGGATGAGGTTACCGATGGCGGTGTTGTTGATGAGGATCTCGCAGGCGAGGGTGAGACTGCCGTCGGTCGCGGGGAGGAGGCGTTGGCAGACGACGCCGCGGAGGCTCTCGGCGACGCTGGAGCGGATCTGCGCCTGCTGCGCGGGCGGGAAGACGTCGAGGAGGCGGTTGAGCGTGGTGGAGGCGTCGCTCGTGTGCATGGTGCCGATCACGAGGTGGCCGGTCTCGGAGGCGCTGATCGCCATCTCGATGGTCTCGAGGTCGCGGAGCTCGCCGATGACGATGACGTCGGGGTCCTCGCGGAGGGCGCCCTTGAGCGCGGTGAAGAAGGACTTGGTGTGCGGGCCGACCTCGCGCTGGGAGACGTTGCAGCCCTTGGCGGGCTGGACGACCTCGATGGGGTCCTCGACCGTAATGATATGGTCGGTACGCGTCTCGTTGAGGTAGTTGACCATCGCGGCGAGGGTGGTGGTCTTGCCGGAGCCGACGGGGCCGGTGATGAGGATGAGACCGTTGTGGTAGGAGAGGAGCTTTTTTAAGGTGTCGAGGTGCGCGGCGTAGCCGAGGTCGGAGAGCGTTTTCACCTGCGCGGGCACCATGCGGTAGGCGCCGGCCGCGCCGTTCTTGTGGAACATGAGGTTGACGCGGTAGCGGTCGCTGCCGCTCAGGGCCAGGGCGTAGTCGTAGTCCTTGCGCTCGAGGAAAATCTTTTTCTGGCCCTCGCTGAGGAGCGCGGTGTTGAGGCGCAGGGCGTCGGCGGCGCTGAGGGCGTGCTCGGAGAGGTAGGAGAGCGCGCGGTTTTTGCGGATGAAGGGGCGGGCGCCGGTGGAGAGATGCAGGTCGCTCGCGCCGAAGCGCGCGGTGGAGCGGAGCAACTCGCGCAGGCCGGCGGCGACGCCGGCATCGTCGAGGAGCGCGAGGGTTTCGAAGGCGAAGGACGGCGCTGGGCCGGCCGCGGTCTTGGCCTTGGCCGCGGCAGAAGCGGCGGTAGGAGAAGCCGTCGCCGCGGCCGTGGATGAGGCGGGGCTGGATGGAGCGTCGTCCTCGTCTTCCTCAAACGGATCGAAGGCGGGCGGGCCCTTCTGGCCCTTGGCGTAGGCGAGGCCGGCGAGTTTTTCGAGAGCCTCCTGGTTCGTGACGATGCCTTCGTCGATGAACTGCTGGGCGAAGTCCACGAGCTCGGCCTGTGCGCCGAGCGCCTGGCGCACGCCGAGGCACTGCTTGCGGGTGAAGAGGCCTTGGTCCATGCCGAGGCGCACTAACCAGAGGACGTCGGGATGCATACGGAAAAGCCGGTGGCAGCGGAGGATGACGAGGGTTTCGGCCAAGCCAAGCGCTAAGGGTAGAACCTTCGGCCGGAATCCCGGTCTATCCATCACCATGAATATGAACACCAACACGGCAGGCCAGAAACGACAGGGCTTCTTGCGCATGGTCACGGTGGTGCTGGCGATGCTGGCACTGACCTTTACCTCAGGCTGTCTCGCGGTCGCCGCGGGCGCCGGGGCGGCGGGCGCAGTCGCGTGGGTCCGGGGAGAATTGCGCGCGACGGTGGCGGGCAGCTACGACAACACGGTCGCGGCGTCCAACCGGGCGATCACCCAGATGGAATTCGCCAAGATCAGCGAGCGGCGTGACACGCTGAAGGCGATCATCGTGGCGCGCACCGCCGACGACAAAAAGATCGAGATCAACGTCGAGAAGGTCAGCAACGAGGTCACCGACGTGAAGATCCGCGTGGGCGTCTTTGGCGACGAGCGCGTCTCGCTGATGATCCTGGACAAGATCAAGGCGAACCTCTGATCGCCTGACTGACCGGTAATCAAAACTGAAACTCAGGAACGCGGGAAGAAATGCCTGCGGTCCTGAGTTTCTTCTTTTTTAGGGCAGGGAGGGCGAGGCGAGCAGGCGCACATGAATACCGTCGGGGTCGGTGAAGCGTTCGTCGCCGGCGGGGCCGGTACGGGCGAAGGTGGCTTCGGCGAGGCCGAGGGCGTTGGCGGGCTGGGCCTGACGCGGGCGACCCCAGATGTTGAGGCCGAGGTGATGGTGGTAGCCGTCGGCCGCGAGGAAACGCGCGCCGGCAAAGCTGTCCTGCATGAGCGTGAGGCCGAGCGTGCGGCGGTAGTAGGCGTCGCTGCGATCAAGGCTCGTCACGCGCAGGTGCAGGTGACCCCAGCGGGCGCCGGCGAGCGGCGAGGCGTTGGCGGGCGCAGCATCAGCGAGGAGTTTTTCAAGATCGATAGGATCGCTGCCCATAGCGAGCTGGCCGGCTTGGTCGAAGGGCCAAGCGTCGCGCGGACGGTCGGCGTAGAACTCGAGGCCGTTACCCTCGGGGTCGTGGAAGTAGAGCGCCTCGCTCACGCCGTGGTCGGAGAAGCCGTCGAAGGAGACGCCGGCGTTGACGGCGTGGCGGAGCCAGGCGCCGAGTGCCGCGTGGCCGGGCAGCAGCAGCGCCGCGTGGAAAAGACCGGCGGCCTCACGCGGCGCGGGTTGCGCGCTGCGATCCTCGATGAGCGTGAGCAGCGCCGGACCACCGGGGGAGGTCGCGAGCGCGGCGGAGGTGGGCGTGCTTTCAACCGCGACGAAGCCGAGCTGGCCGACGTAGAACTTGAGGCTGCGCGCGAGGTCGGCAACGCGCAGGGAGACGGCGTGAAGTTGCAGGGTGGAGGTCATACGGCGGCGGGTTCCAGCGCGAGGGAGGAGAGCGTGGTCTCGGCTTCGGTGATAGCCTGGATGCCGGCGGGATTGCCAGCATTCTGACTGTGCGCGTACACGAACTCAACGCGCGTGATGCCGATGAAGCCGAGCACGGCGCGCATATAGGGCTCGATGAAGTTGTAGGCGCCGCCGGGCGAGGTCGGGCGGAAATCGCTGCCGCTCGCGACGATCACGATCACGCGCTTGTCCTTGGCGAGGCCCTCGAAGCCGCCGCTGCCCATCGCGAACGTGCGGCCGACGCGGACGATCTGGTCGATCCACGCCTTGAGGACGGCGGGCAGGGAGAGGTTGTAGATCGGCGTGGTGATCACGATCTGGTCGGCGGCGAGCAGCTCGTCGACATAAGTATTGGATACGGCGATGGCCTCGCGCGCGGCGGGCGAGTGCTGGTCGGCGGGCGCGAAGGCGCCCTCGACCCACGCCTCGCTGACGAAGGGCGGCGGCTCGACCCCGATGTCACGCGTGACGACCGGGGCGCCGGGATGGGCCTGGCGCCAGGAGGCGAGGAACTTCTGGCCGAGCTGGCGGCTGTGGGAGCGAGCCCCGCGGGGACTGGCGTCGATATGGAGGAGGGAGGTGGAGGAGGTGGTATTCATAGGATAAAAATCGGACACAATTGGACAGTTTTAAGGTAACTATATTTGTTACAATTTAGGGCAAAAAAACTCACTTCTTCTTGCCCGGGCAAACGGAGTGGAGCTGCTCGTGGACCTGGGCGAGGGTGACCTGGGAGAGCTCGTGTTCCATGCCGGCCTGGGCCTTCACGAAGACGCCGTGGAGGATCGACTCGATCTTGGCGCCGACGGGGCATTTGTGGTTGGGCGCGAAGCGGTTCATGCCGTGGGCGGGCTGCGGCTCGACGGCGCGGTAGATGTGCAGGAGGGTGATATCCGAGGCCGGGACCGCGAGGGAGAAGCCCCCCGTGGCGCCCTTCTGGGCGTTGACGAGACGGGTCTTCACCAGCGCGGAAAGCAGGCGGCGGATCACGACCGGGTTGGTGTCCACGCTCGAGGCGATCTCGGCCGACGGCACCGCCGACCCCTGGCGGAAGGCCAGGTAGGCGAGGATGTGCACGCTGACGGCGAATCGGGAGTTTCCGGTCATTGGTTTATGTAACCGACAATGTTACTAATTGGTCGGATGTCAAGCGCCGGATTGAGACGGGGATATCGGGGATTGCAAACCGGGAGGTTTCGGAGAGGCTGGACCCTTTAACAAACCGACAATGCTGAAGAAAATCTTTGCGAAGCTGCGCGATACGATCGCGCCTTCGCGCTCTGCCAAACCGGCCGCCGAAGCGGCCAAGTCCTCTTCCCCCTCCAAATCGCACGGGCACTCCCACTCGGGTTCGCACGGACACTCGCACTCCCAGCGCGGCGAAGGCCGGCCCGAGCGCGGTGAGCGCCATGATCGCGGTGGCCGCGGCCAGGGCGGTGGGCGTTCGCATCAGGGCGGCGGTCATCACGAATCTTCCTCTCACTCCCACGAGCCGCGCCAGCCCCGCGAGGATCGCGGTCCGCGCAGCGGCGGGGAACGCAGTGGCGGTGGCGAGCGCGGCGGTGGCCGCGGTGGACGCGGGCTGCACTCGCGTTCGGGCGGCGGCCATGGCGGCACGCGCGGTGAGCGCGAGCGCCCGCAGATCGACAAGACCTTTGATCATCCGCGCAACGTGGATGTGAAGCCGGCGGTCCCCGTGGACATCCCGAAGATGGACACGGAGTTTTCCAAGCTCGGCCTCTCCGACGCGCTGGCCTACGCCGTGCAGGAGATGGGCTACACCACGCCGACGCCGATCCAGGCGGGCGCGATCCCGGTGGTGCTCAAGGGCGGCGACGTCATCGGCTCCGCCCAGACCGGCACGGGCAAGACCGCCGCCTTCGCGCTCCCGATCATCCAGCGCCTCGGCAGCCACGGCAAACTCCGCGTGCTGATCCTCGAGCCCACGCGCGAACTCGCGCTGCAGGTCGAGGAGGCTTTCCACAAGTACGCCAAGTTCACCGATCTCCGCGTCACGATCGTGTACGGTGGTGTCGGATACGGCAAGCAGACCGAGGACCTCCGCCGCGGCATGGACATCCTGGCGGCGACGCCGGGCCGCCTGCTCGACCATCTGGAGCAGGGCAACTGCTCGCTGAAGGACATCGACATCCTCGTCCTCGACGAGGTGGACCGCATGCTCGACATGGGCTTCCTGCCCGACGTGAAGCGCATCGTGCAGAAGACCCCGGCGACGCGCCAGACCCTCTTCTTCACCGCGACCCTCCCGCCCGAGATCGCCTCGCTCGCCGCGTGGGCGCTGAAGGACCCGGTGAAGGTCGAGATCGGCCGCGTCCGCTCGCCCGCTGAGACGGTGGCGCACGCCTTCTACCCGGTGGTGGCCTCGCAGAAATTCGAGCTGCTGCAGCTCCTGCTCGACCAGACGGATTTCAAGAGCGTGATCATCTTCACCCGCACCCGCATGGGCGCGGACCGCATCGCGCACCGCCTGCAGGCCAAGGGCCACACGGTCGGCGTCATGCACTCCGACCGCAGCCAGCGCGAGCGCATCGAGGCGCTCGACGGCTTCAAGAGCGGCAAGTTCGAGGTGCTGTGCGCGACGGACATCGCGGCGCGCGGCCTCGACATCGCCGGCGTGTCACACGTGATCAACTACGACGTCCCGGAAAACGCCGAGGACTACGTGCACCGCATCGGCCGCACCGGCCGCGCCTCGAAGTCCGGCGACGCCTTCACCCTCGTCACCGAGGACGACGTGCGCGACGCGCGCTCCATCGAGCGTTACATGGGTGTGACGGTCGAGCGGAAGAAGATCGAAGGCTTCCCCTACATCTATTCCGCGCTCTTCGACCAGAAGGCCCTCGCCGACGAGGCCGCCGCGGCGGTCAAGCCGGTCAGCCGCCTGCACCGCGGCGCGCGGCGCTGAGGTTTGGGGTAGGGCGGGTCTTTGACCCGCCCATGGGCCCGGCAGGCGTTTTCGCTCCGCCGCAGCGAGGTAGGTTGCGCGCTCGCGCGCAACAGCCGTGCCTCACCGCTCCCTCGTTGTTGCGCGCAAGCGCGCAACCTACCTTTTCGCCGGGTAATATTCAGCCTAGGTAAGTCCGCTCCGCGACGGGGCTAACCAACCATTATCGCTTGCGGCGGGAATGTTTTCGGGGATAGGTAGCGGCTCCGTTTTCCAGGCAGCTTTTCACCCAATCCCAGTACCCACAGTCAGGAGATTACCATGGACTCCCCCCATTCCGAAACCAGCGGCGGCAAATGCCCGTTCCCCCATCTGCATGGCGGCGCGGCCAAAAACATGCACACGACGGTCGGAGGCCGGTCGAATCGCGACTGGTGGCCGAATCAGCTCAACCTGAAGATGCTGCACCAGAACTCCGAGCTGTCCGATCCGTTGGACAGCGGTTTCGACTACGCGGAGGAGTTCAAGAAGCTCGACCTGCAGGCCGTGAAGAAGGACCTCTACGCGCTGATGACCGACTCGCAGGAGTGGTGGCCGGCGGACTTCGGCCACTACGGCCCGTTCTTCATCCGCATGGCCTGGCACAGCGCCGGCACGTACCGCACGGTGGACGGCCGCGGCGGCGCCGGCGGCGGCCAGCAGCGTTTCGCGCCCCTCAACAGCTGGCCGGACAACGCCAACCTCGACAAGGCCCGCCGCCTGCTCTGGCCGATCAAGCAGAAGTACGGCCAGAAGATTTCCTGGGCCGACCTCATGATTCTCACCGGCAACTGCGCGCTCGAGTCGATGGGTTTCAAGACCTTCGGCTTCGGCGGCGGCCGCGCCGACGTGTGGGAGCCCGAGGAGCACGTGTATTGGGGTGCCGAGGACAAGTGGCTCGGCGACGCCCGCTACAAGGGCGACCGTGAGCTCGACGCCTCCCTCGCCGCCGTGCAGATGGGCCTGATCTACGTCAACCCGCAGGGCCCCAACGGCAACCCCGACCCCGTCGCCGCGGCCCGCGACATCCGCGAGACCTTCGCGCGCATGGCCATGAACGACGAGGAGACCGTCGCCCTCATCGCCGGCGGCCACACCTTCGGCAAGACCCACGGCGCCGCCTCCGACTCGCACGTTGGCCGCGAGCCCGAGGGCGCCGACATCGCCGAGCAGGGCCTCGGCTGGACCAGCAGCCACGGCACCGGCAAGGGCGCCTTCGCCATCACCAGCGGCCTCGAGGTCACGTGGACCACCACGCCGACCAAGTGGAGCAACAACTTCTTCGAAAACCTTTTCGGCTACGAGTGGGAGCTCTCCAAGAGCCCGGCCGGCGCCCACCAGTGGGTCGCCAAGACCGACAAGCTCACCGTGCCCGACGCGTACGACTCCGCCAAGAAGCACCGCCCGACGATGCTCACGACGGACCTCTCCCTGCGCTTCGACCCGGCCTACGAGAAGATCTCGCGCCGCTTCCTCGCGCACCCGGAGCAGTTCGCCGACGCCTTCGCCCGCGCCTGGTTCAAGCTCACCCACCGCGACATGGGCCCGAAGGTCCGCTACCTCGGCGCCGAAGTGCCGAAGGAAGACCTCATCTGGCAGGACCCGATCCCGGCCGCCACCGGCCCGGCGCTCGACGCCAAGGACATCGCCGCCCTCAAGGACAAGATCCTCGCCACCGGCCTCAGCATCCCCGAGCTCGTCTCGACGGCGTGGGCCTCGGCCTCGACCTACCGCAGCTCCGACAAGCGCGGCGGCGCCAACGGCGCCCGCGTGCGCCTCGCGCCGCAGAAGGACTGGGAGGTCAACCAGCCCGCCCGCCTCGCCAAGGTCCTCAAGGCCCTTGAAGGCGTGCAGAAGGAGTTCAACGCCGGCGCCAAGAAGGTGTCCCTCGCCGATCTGATCGTCCTCGGTGGCAACGCCGCGATCGAGCAGGCCGCGAAGAAGGGCGGCCACGCCGTGGAAGTGCCCTTCACGCCCGGCCGCACCGATGCGACCGCGGAGCAGACCGATGCCGAGTCCTTCAAGGTGCTCGAGCCCATCGGCGACGGCTTCCGCAACTACCTCAAGCCGAAGGCCGCGCTCCCCGCCGAGCAGTACCTCGTCGACAAGGCCAACCTCCTCGGCCTCACCGCCCCGGAGATGACCGTGCTCGTCGGCGGCCTCCGCGTCCTCAACGCCAACTACGGCAAGTCCCAGCACGGCGTCCTCACGACCCGCCCGGAGACGCTGACCAACGACTTCTTCGTGAACCTCCTCGACATGCGCCACGTCGTGAAAGCGACGTCCGAGAACGAGGGCCTCTTCGAAGTCCGCGACCGCGCGAGCGGCGACGTGAAGTGGACGGCCACCCGCGTGGACCTCGTGTTCGGCTCCAACTCGCAGCTCCGCGCCTTCGCCGAGGTATACGGCTCCAGCGATGCGTCCGGCAAGTTCGTGGCCGACTTCGTGAAGGCCTGGAACAAGGTGATGAACGCCGACCGCTTCGACGTCCGGGCCTGATCAACCTTTGCCAACCAAGGCGCCACCTGCGGTCCCCCGCGGCGTGGCGCCTTTTTTTTTGCTCAAATTCCCACCTCGGCCAAAGTCCGTAATACGGACTTTGGCCTTTTATACTGAGATATTTTGATGTCCGTAATACGGATATTAAAGTTTTGGGCGGGAGAGGCAGAATCCCGGACAGTTGCCCGCGAATTACGCCAATGAGCGCGAATGAAACGCGGGTGGGGAGTGATGGTTTTGGCTCGGCATTCGCGACGATTCGCGAGATTCGCGGGCGGTCTGTCGTTTGATTGTTCGAGTCATCCGCCCGTTTCGGCGTGCCAGCGGGGGCGGGAACCGCCAACGTGCCCACCGATTTTATCCCACCCCATGCCCCTCAAAATCGCCTTCATCGGAGCCGGCTCGATCGGTTTCACGCGCAGACTCATCGCCGACTTGCTGACGGTGCCCGAATTCGCCACGGCGGAATTCGCGTTCACCGACATCAACGCCCGCAACCTCGCCATGGTCACCGACCTGTGCAAGGCGGACATCACGGCCAACAACCTCGTGCCGCGGATCACCGCCACGACCAAGCGCCGCGACGCGCTGAAAGGGGCGAACTACGTCTTCTGCGTCGTGCGCATTGGCGGCCTCGAGGCCTTCACCCACGACATCGAGATCCCGCTGAAATACGGCGTGGACCAGTGCGTGGGCGACACGCTCTGCGCGGGCGGCATCATGTACGCGCAGCGCGGCATCGCGGCGCTGCTCGATTTCTGCAAGGACATCCGCGAGGTCGCGGCGCCCAACTGCCTCCTCCTCAACTACGCCAACCCCATGGCGATGATGACGTGGGCGGCGACGAAGTACGGCGGCGTGCGCTGTGTGGGCCTCTGCCACGGCGTGCAGCACGGCCACTTCCAGATCGCGCGGGTGCTGGGCCTGGAGAAGAAGGATGTCGATATCGTCTGCGCGGGCATCAACCACCAGACGTGGTTCGTGAAGGTGAACACCAACGGCCGCGACCGCACGAAGGAGCTGCTCAAGGCCTTCGAGCGAGACAAGGAGTACAAGCGCGATGAGAAGGTGCGCATCGATATGCTGCGCCGCTTCGGCTACTACTCCACCGAGTCCAACGGCCACCTGAGCGAGTACGTGCCGTGGTACCGGAAGAACGACAAGGAGATCATGAACTGGATCGACATGGGTGTGTGGATCCTCGGCGAGACGGGCGGCTACCTGCGCGTCTGCACCGAGGGCCGCCACTGGTTCGAGGCCGAGTTCGGCAAGGGCAAGAAACCCGAGCCGATGCGCTACACGAAGGAAAACCGCAGCGAGGAGCACGGCAGCTACATCCTCGAGGCGCTGGAGACCGGCCGCGTGTACCGCGGGCATTTCAATTTGGTCAACAAGGCCACGATCACCAACCTGCCGGCCGATGCCATCATCGAGTCGCCCGGTTACGTGGACCGCTTCGGCATCAACCAGGTGCCGGTCGGCGACCTGCCGCTCGGCTGCGCCGCGGTGTGCAACGCCTCGATCAGCGTGCAGCGCCTCGGCGTCGAGGCCGCGGTGCACGGCGACGATGAGTTGCTGCGCCAGGCCTTCATGATGGATCCCTTGGTGGGTGCGATGTGCACGCCGCCGCAGATCTGGCAGATGGTCGACGAGATGCTCGTCGCGCTCTCGCCGTGGCTGCCGCAGTACAAAAAGTCCGTCGCCGCCGCGAAGAAGCGCCTGGCGAAGGGCCCGCTGCTGCCGACGAAGAAGACGCGCGGTGCGGCACGGTTGAAGACGCGCTCGCTCGCCGAGCTGAAGCGCGCCGAGAAAAAGAATCCGCGCGCGGGGCACTGAGGATCGGGGAGGGCAGGGCGGTATGTACCAAATTGTCCTCTCATGTCTTGGGTTGCCGTCAGCCGAGGGATCCGCCGCGCCGTCTGATATCGAGGAGGAATTTTCTCACCGATCGCATCACCGGCGCGTCACCTGCACGTGGACGGAGGGGCGCTTGGTGTTGCGGGCGGAGAATGATTTTGATGCCGACGGACGCGCTCTAGCCCATGAATTCTCGGACGCGGTATGCGCCTGTGTTGCCGGTGCAGTCGGTTTTGAAATTCGAATCGACTCTGTCACGCAGAGGTAGGGACGGCTCTCCGAGCCGTCCGCAGTGGAGTCGTGCAGATGAACGGCGGACGCCTCGGAGAGGCGTCCCTACCGGCCGAAGGTTTCTCTCATCGGTGTAATCGGTGACCAAGATTCCCGTTGCCGTGGCGGCGGCATGCGATTCGTTGGACGCTTCCCATGAAGCTCGACATTCCCGAGGGCGATTTCGCCGGCTACATCTTCGATCTCGATGGCACGCTCATCGACACCATGCCGCTGCACTACCGTGCGTGGAACCAGGCGATCAAGCACGCGGGGCTCGGGGAGGACCTCGATGAAAACCTGTTTTACTCGCTCGGCGGCGTGCCGACGCGGCGCGTGGCGGTGATCATTGGCGATCACTACGGGCTGAAGCTCGACCCCGACCGCGTGTTTCACGAAAAGGAGGCGCTCTTCACCGCGCTGCAGACGGAAGCGAAGCTGATCGACCCCGTCGTGGCCTTCGCACGGAAAATGCAGGGCGTGCGCCCGCTGGCGGTGGCGTCGGGCGGGCCGCGCGACATCGTGCGCCGGTCGCTCGAGATCACCGGGCTGATGTCGCTCTTCCAGGCCGTGGTGTCGGCCGACGACGTGGTGCATGGCAAGCCGGCGCCGGATATGTTTTTGCTCGCGGCGAAGGAGATCGGCGTGGAGCCGACGCGGTGTCTGGTTTTTGAGGACGCGGAGCCGGGCATCCAGGGCGCGCGGGCGGCGGGGATGCAGGTGGTGCGCGTAATCAGCCGCAAGTGAACCGGTCCCCGCCGGGGAAAGAGATTGTGCGCGGCGGGGGATGTTTGCTCTGCTGGCGGGATGAAGTTCGAAGCCTTGGTCAGTCCAGCGGTGCGGTCGCAGCCGGTCTATGAGCCGGGCAAGCCGATTGAATACGTCGCGCGCGAGCTCGGGCTCGACCCCGCGGGCATCATCAAGCTCGCGTCGAATGAAAATCCCTTCGGCCCCTCGCCCAAGGCGCTCGCCGCGGCCAAGGCGGCGCTGGAGCACGGCGAGATTTATCCCGACGGCGGCTGCTACGACCTGCGGCACAAGCTCGCGGCGGCGTACGGATTTTCCGCGGACCAGTTCATCATCGGCAACGGCTCCAACGAGGTGATCGAGCTGCTCGGCCACGCGCTGCTGCGGCCGGGCGACGAGGTGGTGATGGGCACGCCGGCCTTCGTGGTGTATAAGCTCGTGACGCTGCTCTTCGGCGCGACGCCGGTGGAGGTGCCGCTGGTCAACCACCGGCACGACCTCGAGCGCATCGCGGCGGCCATTACGCCGAAGACGAAGCTCGTTTTTGTCTGCACCCCCAACAATCCCACCGGCACGACCAACACCGAGGCGGAGCTGCTGGCCTTCGCCCGCGCGTTGCCGGAGCACGTGGTGGCGGTCTTTGATGAGGCGTACGCGGAGTATGTTACGAACGCACCTGATTTGCGCGCGCTGATCCGCGAAGGGCGCAAGGTGCTTTGCCTGCGGACGTTTTCCAAGATCTACGGTCTCGCCTCTCTTCGCGTGGGCTACGGCTACGCGCCGGCGGACATGGTGGCATTGTTGAACCGCGTGCGCCAGCCGTTCAACGTCAACGCGATCGCGCAGGCGGCGGCACTGGCCGCGCTCGACGACGGGGCCTTCGCCGAAAAGTGCGCGCGGGAAAACCGACAGGGCTTGGTGCAACTCGCGGCGGGGTTCAATCAACTCGGGCTCGAAAGCGTGCCCAGCGAGGCGAACTTCATCCTTGTGAAAGTGGGGGAGGGCGCGCGGGTCTTCGCCGGGATGCAGCAGCGGGGCGTGATCGTGCGGCCGATGCAAGGTTACGGCATGCCCGAGTGGCTCCGGCTCACGGTCGGCTCGCACGCGCAAAACGAGCGCATGCTGGCCGCGCTCGCGCAGTCCATGTGAGGAACCACCTCGCCGGCGTGTCAGGCGGCGCCTGACACGAGTTGGGTAGGAAAGCTGGCAGGAAGGTTTTTTCCTCACCCACAGGCACCAAAACAGCCTAAAATTAGCACTTGCATCAGTAAGTCTATTGCATCTTCCTCTCCCGGTTGATTCTCGGGAACGTGACGCCTGAGCAAGAGACAAACCCGTCTGCAAACCAATCACCCAGCCCGGAATT
>JAFEGO010000115.1 GCA_018239845.1 Verrucomicrobiota bacterium | reverse complement strand
GCCTGCGTGAGGTTTTCCGGCGCGCCGGCGGTCACGAGGATGTTGTCCTCGATACGCACACCACCGAGGTGGAGATGCTGCTCGGCGAGCGGCCAGTTCACCGCGTCGCGGAAACGCGTGCGGCGGGCCGGGTCGTTGAGCAACGCGGGGATGAAGTACAGGCCGGGCTCGACGGTGACGACGTAGCCGGGCTCCAGCGGCAGGTCCATGCGGAGCGTCGCGAGGCTGGTGCGCGGGGATTTGGTGCGGCCGGGGAGCAGGCCGCTCGCATCGCGCACGCCGAGGCCGACCATGTGACCGAGGCCGTGCGGGAAAAACAGCGTGTGCGCCTCCTGCTCGACGAGGCTCTCCGGTGCGCCGCGCATCACGCCCATCGCGACGAGGCCGCCGACCATCTCCACGGCGGCGGCGAGGTGGATCTCGCGCCACTCGGCGCCGGGTACGCAGCGGACGATGGCGCGCTCCTCGGCCGCGAGCACGACCTGGTAAAGGTCACGCTGAAACGCGCTGGGCGTACCCACCACATAAGTACGTGTGACGTCGGTGACGTAGCGGTCGATCTCCGCGCCGGCATCGACGAGGACGAATTCGCCTGCCTGCGCCGCGCGCGGGCCGGGCTCGAAGTGGAGGATCGCGGAGTTGGGCCCCGTGCCGACGATGGTGCCGTAGCCGGTGCGCGTGGCGCCGCCGCGGAAAAAACCGGTCTCGAGCTCGACCTGCAGTTGCCGCTCGGTGACACCGGGCCGCAGCGCGGCCTGGAGCGCCGCGTAGCCGCCGGCGGTTGCCGCCGCGGTGCGTCGGAGCAGGGCGATTTCCGCGGCATCCTTCGGCCGGCGGGCGTGGTGGAAAAGTTCGCGGGCGCGGGCGGTGCGCGCCGCGTCGGGGCGTACACCGGGCAGGGCTGCGCCGAGCGCGGCAATGGTGCGGCCGCGACGCTGGGCCAGCCACGGGGCGAGCGCGGCGATGGATTCGCCGGGCGGCTGCTCGCGGCCTTCCCAGACGCGCTCGCCCTCGGTGACGTCGGGCACGAAGGAGCGCCAGCCGGCGCGCTCGCCGTCCTGCGGGTCGAAGGCGAGCACGGCCCCGGGGCACTCCAAGCCGCTCAGGTAGAAATATTCCGCGTGTGCGCGGTAGGGGTATTGCTGGTCGGTGTTTTCGGGGAGCGGGATCGGTTCGCCGGCGCCGATGAGGAGCAGGGTGTCACCGAGGGCGAGGGCGGAGGCGACGCGGGCGCGGCGGTCGGAGAGGGTGGGGAGCATGGTGGGTTTTTTGGCCGCATCCTCGGCAGCGGCGGGGAGGCATCAAGGGTATTTGTGCGCGGCGGCGGCCGGCGAAATGTAAACGGAGTGTTACGTTGTGGGGTTTGCCTGCGGCGAGACGGCGCGCGCACGGTGGGGCGCGTTGCAAACCATGACCCCGCTGCTTGCAAAATCCCTCCGCCCACTGGGCGTAGCCCTGCTTCTTTTGAGCGCAGCGCCGGGCGTGCGCGCGACGGAGCAGGAGCTGGCCGAGCAGAACCGCCGGTTGCAGCAGCAGGTGCAGGACCAGCAGCGCACCATCGACGACCTCACGGCCAAGATGGCTCAGGTGCTCAAGGCCAGCGAGCGGCACGAGCGGGAGCTGCAGAGCCTGCAGGACAACGTCGCGAATATCTCCGCTCCTGCAGACGCGGCGGCGCCCGGTTACCAGCGCGACCGCGAGGTGCGGATCTCCGGCGAGGTGGAGGCGGGGGTCTTCAGCACCGGCCCCAACGGGACGTACCCCAAGTCCACCTTCCGCATCGGCGATGCGCACATCTTTGTCGAGGCGCCGGTGATGAAGGACGTTTATTTTTACAGCGACCTGCAACTCTCGACGCGCGAGCAGCAGACGCCCGGCCTGCAGTTCGGCGAGTTGTACGTGGACTTTGAAAACGTCTCCGGCCGCTTCGGCGGGCGTGACCGCTTGCTCAACGTGCGCCTCGGGCAGATCAACACCCCCTTCGGCGAGGAGTACGCCCTGCGCGGACCGATGGCCAATCCCCTCATCTCGCATTCGCTGTCCGACGTGTGGGGCATCGACGGCGGCGTGGAAATCTACGGCGAGCTCGGCAAATGGCAGTACGCCTTCGCGCTCCAAAACGGCAGCGCCGACCTGCTGCGCGACCGCAACGACGACAAGGCCCTCACGGCCCGCCTCGGCTGGACGCCCGCGCCCTGGCTCAGCCTGAGCGCCAGCGCGATGCGCACCGGCGAACTCAAGGCCTACACCGTCGGCAACTCCACCGGCGACGTGCTCTCGAACATCTGGTTTGGCAACGGCTTCTTCCGCGCGCTCGGCCCGGCGGCGACCACCGGCGCCTTCTGGGCCGACCTCTGGGAAGGTGACGCCACGGTGCGCTGGAAGGGCGGCCACGCGTCCGCCGCGCTCGGCCGCGTGCACTTCGACGACAGCGACACCGCGGCCGACAACTCGCGCCGCCTCGGCTACGGCTACCTGGAGGCCGTGCAGGACCTCACGCCCGACCTGTATTTCGCGACGCGTTACTCCGAGATCAGCGCCCCGCGCGGGTACCCACTCGCCGGCTGGGGCGCAATGGGGCGGTACTTCTTCGCGCCCAACCTCTCGACCGATCTCGACCGGTTGAGCCTCGGCCTCGGCTACCGGCTTGGTGCCCCGCTGGTGCTAAAAATCGAATACGCCCGCGAGCGCGGCCGCCTGCTGAATGGCAACCCGCGCGACCGCGAGGACTTCCTCGGCGCGCAGGCTGCGCTGAAATTCTAACCGCGATGAACCCGTTTAACTCCCGCTTTGTCGCCTTGTTTCTTTTCACGCTGACTGCGCTGTTTCCCGTGCACGCCGGCACCATCACCGGCACGGTGACGGCGCGCGCGCCCACTGCGCCGGGCGAGTCGGGTGGGGGCGGCAGCTATTCGAGCCGCCGCTACAAATTCGTCGAGAAGATCGACTACGATTCGCTGCACGACTTCGTGGTCAACATCGAGCAGCTCGTCAGTCCGCCGCCCGACCCGGCGGCGAAGAAGATCGTGCAGCGCGACGCGACGTTCGAGCCGCACGTGCTGCCGGTCGTCGTCGGTACCACCATCCGCTGGCCCAACGAAGACGACATCTTCCACAACGTCTTTTCGATGACCGACACGCAGGACTTCAACCTCGGTTTCTACAAGAGCGAGAAGGTGCCCGAGGTGCGCTTCGACAAGCTCGGCCGCGTCGATGTGTTCTGCGCGATCCACACCAACATGCACTGCATCATCCTCGTGCTGCCGAATCCCTATTTCGCCCTCGTGGATGCGCGGCACCGCTTCGTCATCCGCGACGTGCCGCCGGGTACCTACCGACTGCGCGCGTGGCACGAGCGCCTGCCCGGGCAGGTGAAGGAAGTGACCGTGCCGGCCGAGGGCGAGGTGAAGATTGATTTTGTGCTCGGGATGGCGGAGCTGCCCAAGACCTGACCATGCCGGCCGCCACGGGAAAGATCCGGCTCAGCGTGCAGGCCAAGGTGCTGTTTGTCGTCCTCGGCTTCCTCGTGCTCCTGCCGCTGCTTATGGTCTGGATCGTGGACCGGCAGACCAGCGACCTCGTGGAGGACCAGGCGCGGCAGGCGCTGACGACCGCCGAGGTGGTCTTTCGGAAAACCCTCGAGATCCGCGAGCGCAACCTCCTCGCGCGTTACCGCAGCGCCGTGATGGAGCCCAGCTTCAAGGCCGTGGTCACGCAGCGCGATGTGCCGACCATGGCCGCCTACCTGCGCAGCCTGCTCGGCCAGCCGGGCGAGGAGGGCGAGGCGCTGCTGTTTTTCCCCGCGCGCGGTGCGGCCCCGGTGAGCGCGCGGCGCGACAGCGCGCTGGCGCTCGACGCCTTCGAGCACGAGTCCGCGCCGCTGGTCGGCGCGGCCTTCGACGGCGAGGGGGGCATCGCGAGCGCGAGCTGGCACGGCCGCGCCTACACGATGATCGCCATGCCCGTGATGTTTGGCGGTGGCGGGCCGGTGGTCGGCGTGCTGGTATCGGCGATCCGCAGCGGCGAGGCCACGCTCCGCGAGTGGAAGATCCTCACCGGCACGGAGGTCGTGCTCGTGGCCGACGGCGGGGTGCTCACCTCCACGCTGCCCGCGACGGTGGACGCGGCCGCGTGGTTCGCCGGGTTGCCCGCCCCCGAGCGCGGCCGGCCGCACGAGGTCACCCCGGTGATCGTGGGCACGGAACATTTCCACGCGCTCAACGTCGCCTACGAGCCCGACACGCCGGCGGACGGCGTGCGTTACGTGCTGCTCGCCTCCTACGAGCGCAGCGCGCGGGCCCTGGCCGATATCCGGCAGACACTGGTCGCGGTCAGCGCGGCGGGCATTTTGCTGAGCGCGCTGGTGATCTGGTTTTTGGTCAGCCGCATCACGCAGCCCCTGCGCGAGCTGCGCGACAGCGCGGAGGCGGTGGGTCGCGGGGATTTCTCGCGGCGCGTCGAGCGCTTCCCCAACGACGAGTGCGGCGACCTCGCGGTGGCCTTCAACGGCATGACCGCGAATCTCCAGAGCTCCACGGCCGAACTGAAGAAGGCGGTCGAGACGCTCAAGTCCACGCAGGCCCAGTTGATCCAGAGCGAAAAACTTTCCGCCGTCGGCCAGTTCGTCGCCGGTGTGGCGCACGAGCTCAACAACCCGCTCACCTCCGTTATCGGCTTCGCGGACCTGCTCAGCATGCGCGAGGCCGACGAGAAAAACCGCCGCCACCTCGACCTCATTGCGAAGAGCGCGCACCGCTGCCACAAGATCGTGCACAGCCTCCTGAGCTTCGCGCGCCAGCACGCGCCCGAGCGGAAGATCGTCGCGGTCAACGACCTGATCGACGAAGTGCTCGAGATCATGGCCTACGACCTGCGCACCAGCAACGTGACGGTGGTGAAGGAGCTCGCCGCCGGCCTCCCGCGCATCATGGCCGACCCGCACCAGCTGCAGCAGGTGTTCGTCAACATCCTCGGCAACGCCCGCCAGGCCATCGAGCCCTTCCGCCGCGACGGGCAGATCGTGGTCCGCACGCGGCTCGCGGAGGGCGGGGTGCGGGTGGAGTTCCAGGACAACGGCCCGGGCATCCGCGCGGAAAACCTCGCGCGCATCTTCGACCCCTTCTTCACCACCAAGCCCGTGGGCAAGGGCACGGGCCTCGGCCTCAGCCTCTCCTACGGCATCATCCAGGAGCACGGCGGCAAGATCGCCGCGCGCAGCGAGCCGGGGCAGGGCGCGACCTTCGTGATCGACCTGCCTGTGGCCGCGGAGCCACCGGGCGCGATCACCCGCGAGGCCTCGGCCCCGCCCTTCGCGGCGGCCCCGCGGCAGGAAGGGCAGGGGAAGAGCGTGCTCGTGGTGGATGACGAGGTATGGATCCTCCAGCTCGCGGAAGAGCTGCTGCGCGGCGAGGGCTACGAGGTGACGACGGCGGCGAGCGGCGCGCGGGCGCTGGAGCTGATGGCGCGGCGTAACTTCGACCTCGTGGTCTGCGACTGGAAGATGCCCGGTTTGAGCGGCCTGCACCTCTACGAGCAGCTGCACAGCTCGCACCCCGCGATGGCGGAGCGGATGATTTTCATGACGGGCGACGTGATCAACGACACCTTCCAGAAATTCCTCGAGGCTGGCGACCGCCCCTGCCTGTCAAAGCCCTTCGCGATCGCCGAATTCCGCGCCACCGTTGCGCGCGTGATGCGCCGGGTCGGGTAAGGAAAACCTGCGCGACAGACCTCAGCCCTTGCCGTCGCTCACTATCTGGATGTCCGCGACCGTGCCTTCGGTGAATTTTACGTGCACCTTGATGGCCGACTCTGCCTTGATGACTTCGTTCGACGGATCGTAGTCGGCGCTGAAGGTAAGATGGAGGTAGTCGCTCTTCGATTTCATCGCCATGGGGTTGAGCCGGGTGGTGCCATATCCTGTGGTGACCTTGCTGGGCAGCTCGATGCTGCGGCCGTCGCGGGAGTACACATTGACGTAAATCCAGTCCTCCTCGCCCGGCCCGTTGCCAGGGATGATCCGCTCGGGCTTGCCCAGGGCCATCAGCACCATCTCGGGCGAAAAGCCGGCGGTGATGACGCCGGAGCGAATCTGATTCTGCTCCTCGGGCGTCAGCCCGGCGTAAACGGCGGTGTTTTGTTTGATCCGGTTGTCCACCGTATCGGTGGTGGAACAGCCACAGGCCAGGAGCGCGCACGCCGCGGCCGCCAACCAACCCATCGCAGGCATTGTTTTCATAAGGGGTAAGGGGTGCCCGAATACAGGCTTTTTCGGGCTGGCAGGCAATTCGTTTATGCCGAGGAAAAATCAGGCGCCGCACATGCGTTTTAACAGCAAATTCACGGGCATTGGATCATACGGGCAAGCTACTGCTTGTTTTACGAAAAAGGGCGCTTACGTTGCGGCATAGTGGAGCTATTGCCAACCGACCTTATCGCGCAACCGGATGTTGTCCTTATCGACGTACCGGCCGACTCGCGGCCGTCCGTCCTGCGGGCCCTGCATGCGGCGCTGTCCGCCGTGCCCGGGGTCAACGATCCGGCACGGTTCCTGAAGGATCTGCAGGAGCGGGCGCGGGTGGCGTCGGTCTGCATCGCGGCCGATGTGGCCCTGCCGCACGCGCGCACCGTGGCGGTGGACCGCCTCGTGCTCGGCGTGGCGCGTCTGGCGGAGCCGGGCGTGGGGTTTGACGCGGAGCATCCGGCGGTCAGGCTGGTTTTCATGATTGGCACCCCCAAGCTGCAGGTGGAGGGCTACCTCAAGCTCGTGTCGGCCCTCTCGCGCCTGTTGCGCAAGGAGGGCGTGCGCGCCGGGCTCCTCGCGGCAAAGACGGAGGCGGAGTTTCGCGCCGTGCTGGGCAGCGGCGTCGCGGCATGAAGGTGAAGCCGCTCAGCGATCCCGCGCAGCAGCTGCTGGCGCGCCTGATGCGGCTGCTGCGGTGGCGGCTCTGGATCCAGGAGAAGCTGCAGTTCACCGAGTGGCAGGTCACGCTGCTGTGGGCGGCGCTCGCGGGCTTTCTCGGGGCACTGGCGGCCATGCTCTTCACGGTGCTGGCCGAGGGCATCCACGAGCTGCTGACGGGCTACAGCGCCGGTGTGGTCGAGACGATGCGCTCGCTGCCGTGGTGGGCCCGCATCCTCGTGCCGGCGACGGGCGGCCTGCTCGCGGGCCTGACGCTGCTCTTTGGCAAACACATCACGCGCGGGCAGAGCTCGACCGACTACATGGAGGCCATCGGCATCGGCTCGGGCCACCTGCCGCTGCGTGCCACAGTGGTGAAGAGCACGGCCGCGCTCTTCTCCATCGGCTCCGGCGGGTCGATCGGGCGCGAGGGTCCGATGGTGCAGCTGGCGGCGACGCTCGCCTCGCTCATCGGGCGCTGGCGGCAGTTTTCCCCGCCGCAGCTGCGCCTGCTTGTGGCCTGCGGCGCGGCGGCGGGCATCGCCTCGGCCTACAATGCGCCGATCGCGGGGTCGTTTTTCGTGGCAGAGATCATCCTGGGCACCATCGCGATGGAGAGCCTCGGGCCGCTGGCGGTCTCCGCGGTCGTGGCGGCGCTGACGGTGCGCCTGATGACCAACGCCCAGCAGCTGTACCATGTGCCGGCCTTCCAGCTCAACTCGGCGTGGGAGATGGGGCCGTATATCGTACTCGGCTTTGTGGCCGGCGTGGTGGCGCCGTGGTTCCTGCGGTCGCTGCGCATCGCGGAAAAATGGTTTGTGGACAGTTCGATGCCGCTGCTCGCGCGGCTTATCCTGGGCGGCATCATCGTGGGAGACATCGCGGTGTTTGTCCCCGAGGTCTGCGGCAACGGCTACTCCGTCGTGGTCTCGATCCTCAACGGCCAGGTCGCCGTGCACGCGCTTATCCTGATCTTCGCGGCCAAGTGGCTGGCGACGGCGTCCTCGTTTGGCTCCGGCGCGCCGGGCGGTGTGTTCACGCCGACGCTGTTCATGGGTGCGAGCGTGGGCTACCTGTTTGGCGCGGCGGTGCACGCGCTGTGGCCGCAGGGGGCGGTCGCACCGGAGGCGTTTGCGCTCGTCGGCATGGGGGCCTTCCTCTCCGCCGCCACCTACGCGCCGGTCATGGCGGTGATCATGCTCTTCGAGATGACGCTCAGCTACGACATCATCCTGCCGCTGATGCTGTGCAGCGTGCTGGCCTACTACACCGCGAAGGGCCTCGAGGGCCAGTCGCTCTACAGCGAGGCGCTCAAGCGCAAGGCTGCCGAGGTGCCCGTCGATGCGCTCACCGCCGGCCACGTGCGCGACCTGATGAAGCCGAAGCCGCCCGAGGTGCCCCCGACCGCGCGGTTTGCCGAGATCGCGAAGATGTTTCTCACCGTGCGCGTCAACAACCTCTACGTGGTCGATACCGAGGGGCGTTTCCTCGGCGTGGTGGCGCTGCACGACATCAAGCCCTACCTCGGCGACGCCGACCTGACGGCGCTGGTGATCGCGAGCGACATCATGCGCGAGGATTTCCCGAAGGTCGGGCCCGAGCAGACGCTGAGCGAGGCGCTTGGGTCCTTCCTCGGCGTAACGGCGGAGCGCCTGCCGGTCGTCGATCCCGCGGATGACCGGCTGCTGGGCAGCCTCGCCAAGGGCGACCTGCTGCTCGCGCTGGTGGAAAAGCGCAAGAAGCTCATGCCGGCCTGAGCCGGAGTCGCACGCCTCAGCTCGCCGGGGCGGGCGAGGGGGGCGCAGGCGGGGTGGCGTCGGGCGGCAGGCGGTCCTTTTCGTAGAAGAGGCGCACCTGGGCATTCTTGTCGGGCAGGAGCTCTTTTGCGCGCTTGAGCGCCATGCGGGTGGCGACCATGGGCTGGTCGGCGGCGGGGAAAAGGTTGGCTTCGCCGAGCTGGGCGAGGAGGCCGCTCTGTTTCAACACGCGGGTGACGTCGCGGTTGCTACCGCTGATGAGCAGGTGGCGGCCGGTCTGGCGCAGGTAGTCGTGCAGCGTCTCCAGCGCCATGACGGTCGAGGCGTCGAGGTGCCGCGCGTTTTTCATGCGCAGGATGAAGACGCGGATGTCCTGGTTTTCCGCGAGCCGCCGGACCTGCTCCTGGAAGAGGTCGGCCGCGCCGAAGTAGAGGTCGCCCTCGACGTGGATGATCGAAATCTGCGGGTGTGGGCGCTGCGAGGGATCGCGCAGCTCGGTGAACTGGCCCTCGGGGTTGATGGCGTACTCGGCGAGGGTGGGGGTGCTCGTCTTCTGCAGGAAGAGCGCGAGCGCCACGCCGATGCCGACGTAGATCGCCGTGTCGAGTTGCAGGAAAAGACACGAGGCGAGCGTCACCACGAACACCACGGCATCGGAGCGCGTGGAGCGGCAGGCGATGCGGATCTGGTGGAAGTTGATCATCTTCACGCCCACGCGGATCAGGTGCGCCGCCAGCGCGGCGATCGGGATGTAGTTAAAGACCGGCGTGACGAAGAGCAGGACGAACAGCACGACAAAGCTGCTGAGGATAGACGCCATCTGCGTGCGGGCGCCGCTTTGGAAGTTTACCGCCGAGCGGGCGAACGACGAGGAGCCGGGCACGCAGCCGAAGAGCGCGCACGCGATGTTGGCCGCGCCCATGCCCATGAGTTCCTGGTTGGGCTCGATCTTCTGGCCGCTCTTGCCGGCGAGGGCCTTGGTGATCGAGGTGGCCTCCAGCATGCCGAGGATCGAGATGGCGATGGCCGTGCCGACGAGGTCGGGCAGCAGGTGCAGCTTGCGCGGCCCGAAGTGAAAGCCCGCGAAGCTCGGGAACATCGCGTGCAGCGCGCCTTCATCCTGGACCATGCGAAATGGCGCCGCCGGCTCCCAGATCATATAGAGCCGGGCCATGATCCCCAGCAGCGCGAGGCCGATCAGCGCCTCCGGCCAGCGCGGGCGAAACCGCCGGATCGCCTCGAACACCAGCAGGGTGAACACCCCGATGCCGATGGCCCACGGGTGCAGCAGGGAGGCGCCGAGGTTGTTGACCGCCTGCCAGACGTTGGTGACGAAATTCTGGGCCGGCCCGACTTCGTAGCCTAGTATATTATGGAGCTGGCTGCCGATCAGCAGCACGCCGATGCCCGTGCTGTAGCCCACGACGACCGACCGGGAGATGAACTTGGTGATCTCGCCGAAATTCAGCAGCCCGGCCAAAAACTGGATCAGGCCGATCAGGAAGGCCAGGTAGATGGCCATCTCCAGCGGCTCCAGCCCCGAGCCCGAGTGCGCCGCCACCGTCGCCGCCACGATCAGCGAAATCGAGCTCGTCGGGCCGAACACATGGTGGTGCGAGGAAAAGAACAGCGCGCCGACCAGCCCGCCGATGATCACGGCCGCGATGACCGGCTGGGGCGGCAGGTTGAGGATCAGGGAGAAACCGATCGCCTGGGGGATGGACACCAGGGTCAGCGTGGCCCCGGCGAGCAGGTCGCCGCGGAATTTCTCCCACGAGTAGTTTTTCAGCTCCCCCACGAAAGGGAAGCGGACCTTGAACATCTGCGAACTCAGCCCGGAGACCCCGTCCGTCAGCTCAGAAATGGCGCTCATCGTCCCCCAAGACGTCATTCCAGTCCGCAGATTTCGCAATGTTTTAAGCCAGCGGCCCGCCACCAGGGGCTTACGAGGGGCGTAACCTGTTCGTAACACAAGTAGCCCGGGGTCTTTGCGGCTTTGTCACATGGCCGCCACGCGTCCGTAACATTGGCCCCCCATGATGACGGCGTTCCGACAACCAAACCTAGAACGTACTCACCATGTTCAACCTGAAATCCAAATGGCTCGCGCTGCTCGGCACCGCGCTCCTCGCCGTCGGCCCCGTCCTTGCCCAGGACAGCGGCCCCCTCATCGACCTGCTGGTCAAGAAAGGTCTCGTCACCGACCAGGAAGCTGAAGAGCTCCGCGTCGATCTCGTGAAGGACTTTGTCGCCAACACCTCGGCCGGCAAACTCAACCTCAGCTCCTCGCTCTCCGAGTTCAAGATCTCGGGCGACCTCCGCATGCGTCATCAGTATGAGACGCAGGCCCCGGCCCTCGCCGCCGGCAGCACTGCGGCCAAGGTCACCAACGAGCGCGTGCGCGAGCGCTTCCGCTTCCGCCTCAATGGCGACGTGATCCTCCAGAAGGGCTGGACCGCGGGCTTCGCACTCGAGACCGGCCAGGCGGCCGACTCCGGCAACCAGACCTTCCAGGGCGGCAACGACGACTACTCGATCTTCCTCGCCCGCGCCTACGTCGGCTGGTCGCCCAACCAGAACTGGGCCTTCGTCTTCGGCAAGCAGAAGCAGCCGATCTACGCGACCGACCTGCGCTGGGACGCCGACATCAACCCGCAGGGCGCCAGCGAGGTCTATAAGTACTTCGTCGGCAGCAAGGACACCTTTGAGGTCCGCGCGCTCCAGAACATCTTCGACGACCGCAACGAGGTCACCGCCGGCCCCAACGGCCGCGACGCCTGGCTCTTCGAGCAGCAGGCCGTGTACACCCACTGGTTCGGCAAGGAGCAGCTCAACAGCGTGATCATCGCCCCCGGCTTCTCCAAGTACAGCGACTCCGTCATCGCCAGCGCCAACGGCACCACCAACGAGAATCCCTTCACCAACGCCACCGCCGGCGCTTCGCCCGGCTCCACGCGCTACCTGAGCCTCATGACCCTCGCGGGCGAGGCCAACTGGGCCAGCATCAACGGCGCCGGCACCAGCTTCAAGCTGTACTGGGATTCCGCCTACAACTTCGAGGCCGCCAGCCGCGTCCGCAAGGTGTACGGCCTGCCCCTCGGCACCTGGAACAAGGACGCCTTCGCCTGGCTCGTCGGCGTCGGCTACGCCTACGGCAACGGCAAGGTCGCCGGCGACTACAGCCTGAAGCTCGACTACCGCAGCATCGGCCTCGGCTCCACCGACGTGAACACGAGCGATTCCGACTTCGGCTTCGGCAAGCTCAACCAGGAGGGCTTCAAGTTCGCCACCAGCTACAACGTCACCGACTTCGCCAGCCTCGGCCTGAACTACTTCTACACGACCGCGCAGCAGAAGAACCTGACCTACACGCTCGCCAACAACGACCACTCGCAGCTCCTGCAGCTCGACCTGCTCGTGAAGTTCTAACCCGCGCCTCTCCGAACCGCACAACGCATATACCCATGAAAAAATACCTGCTCGTCCTCGCCGCGCTCGCGGCCGCTTCCGGCGCCTTCGCCCAGAAGCTCGTGATCAAGGGCTCCGACACGCTCGGCGCCAAGCTCGTCCCGTCCCTCGCCGAGGCCTACAAGGCCAAGCACCCCGGCGTCGCGTTTGAGATCGCCGCCGAGGGTTCCACCACCGGCATCGCCGCCATCATCGATGGCACCGCCCAGATCGGCATGTCCTCCCGCCGCGCCAAGCCCACGGAAGTCTCCGCGGCCAGCGCCAAGGGCGTGACCATGAAGCCCACGATCGTCGCCTATGACGGCATCGCGGTCGTCATCAGCGCGAAGAACCCGCTCACCACGCTGACGAAGCGCCAGGTCGAGCAGATCTTCGCCGGTGACATCACCGACTGGTCCGCCGTCGGCGGCACCCCGGGCACGATCTCGATCTACACCCGCAACACCTCGTCCGGCACGTATTCGGACTTCAAGGACCTTGCCATGAAGAAGCGCGATTACGCCGGTTCCTCCCAGAAGATGGCGGGCAACGAGCAGATCGTCGCCGAGGTGGCGAAGAACCCCAATGGCATCGGCTACTGCGGCCTGGCTTACATGAACGAGCCCGGCGTCAAGGTCGTCTCCATCGAGGGCGCCGTCCCGAGCAAGGCCTCCGTCCTCGCCCGCAAGTATCCCTACGCCCGCCCGACGTTCTACTACACGAACGGCGAGCCCACCGGCGAGGCGGCCAAGTTCCTCGACTTCACCCTCAGCGACGAAGGCCAGAAGATCGCCGCTGACATCGGTTTCGTTCCCGTTCGCTGAGTTCGGCCCTCAACGTATGTCCCACCAGCCCGCCTGACCTGTCCGTCAGGCGGGCTTTTGCCTCAATCCCGCCGGGTTTTTCGCTTCAACCTACCGCCCATGTCCTCTCCTCGGCCCGCCGCCCACTTCATCGCCTACCAAGGGCGCTTCCGGTTGTTCGGCCTCTCGCTCGACGACTGCATCAAGGTCTTCTTCGGCGGCAACGCGGTCGTCTCCATCATCGTCCTCGCGCTGATCACGATCTTCCTCTTCCGCGAGGGCGCCGGTTTCTTCGGCCAGAACAACGAGAATCTCACGGTCTATCGCCGCGCAGGCCTTGAGTACGTCGATTTCATCCGCGCACAGCAGGATGACCACAGCGCGCTCACCCGCTACCTTTCCGATCTCCGCCTCCGCGAGCTGCGTTATTACACGCAGGAGAAGAAGCTCGATCTCGCCGCGGCCAACGCCGCCCTCGCGCCCTTCGACGACTTTGCCGGCCAGTATTCCGACGCCGTCGATCCGATTCGCAGCCTCGTCTCCGACCTCACCGACCAGGCCACCGCCATCAAGGAGAAGTTTACGATCGCGGAGGACCACCGGACCCAGAAGGCCCAGCTGCTCGCCGCCGGCAAGCAGGCCGAGGCCGACGCCGTCGTAGTCCAGCAGATCGATTTTGCCGCCGAGCTGAAGCCCATCGTCGGCTCGCTGCCCGCCTACCGCGAGGCCAGCGCCCAGTTTGCCAAGCAGCTCGCCACCGTGGTGGCCGCTGCGCCCGCCATGCCCGATCCCGCGCTGCAGGCCCGCCTCGAACGTTTCAAGCAGCTCAACGCCGAGTACCTCGCCGGCTTCCCCGCCATCGAGCAGAAGCTCGCGACGTGGGATTCGCAGAAACCCGTGCCTGTTTCGGAAGGGTTTACCGCCTTCATCTTCGGCCGCAGCTGGCTCACCGCGAGCTTCTGGCAGGATTGGTACGGCGTCATCCCGCTCCTCGTCGGCTCCATCATGGTCTCGCTCGTCGCCCTCCTGATCGCGGTGCCGCTCGGGGTCGGCGCGGCGATCTACATCAACCAGATCGCCAGCCCGCTTGAGCAGAAGTTCATCAAGCCCTGCATCGAGTTCATCTCGGCGATTCCCTCCGTGGTGCTCGGTTTCTTCGGCATCGCGGTGCTCGGCCAGCTGCTCCGTGCGCTATCGCAGGTTTCCTGGCTCTCGTGGGTCCCGGGCTTTCCGTACAGCGAGCGCCTCAACATCCTCACCGCCGGCTGCCTGCTCGCGCTCATCGCCGTGCCCACGATCTTCACCCTCGCCGAGGATGCGCTGAACAACGTCCCCCGCGCGTTCAAGGAGGCCTCCTTCGCCCTCGGCGCCACACGCCTGCAGACGATCATCCGCATCATCGTGCCTGCCTCGCTTTCCGGCATCATCTCTGCCGTGCTGCTCGGCCTCGGCCGCGTGATCGGCGAGACGATGGTCGTCCTCCTCTGCGCGGGCAACCGCATCGCGATCCCCGACTTCACCGCCGGCCTCGCGGTCGTGACGCAGCCCGTCCACACCATGACGGGCATCATCGCGCAGGAGATGGGCGAGGTCGTGCATGGCAGCATCCACTACCGTGCGCTCTTCGTCGTCGGCATCCTCCTTTTCTTCCTCTCCCTCGTCATCAACTACCTCGCGCAGGGCGTCGTGCGCCGCTACCGCATCTCGATTGGCTGAGCCCATGAGCACCGAATCCGCCACCATCCACGAGTTCCAGACCAAGCCCTCCGCGGCACGCACGCGCGAGAAGGGCGTGTTCTTCCTCTTCCGCGCCGCGACTTACTTCGTGCTGCTCTGCGGCGCGCTGGTCTTCGGCACGATCGTTTACAAGGGCGCGGGCACCGTCTTCACGGCCCGGCCGCCCTTCATCAACGTCGCCTTCCTCACCGAGGCCCCCGAGTCGCTGCACGTGTTCGAGTACGAGGGCAAAAAGATGGAGCTCGGCGACCGCGCCTACCGCGACCTCATCAAGCAGCACCCCGAGGTGGCCCAGATCAAGAAGGAGAGCTACATCTACTCCGCCGGCGGCATCTTTCCCTGCATCGTGGGCACCGTGCTCCTCGTGCTCGGCTCGATGACCATCGCCCTCGTGCTCGGCGTGAGCGCCGCGATCTACCTCAACGAGTACGCGCGCGACGGGAAATTTATCCGCTCCGTGCGCCTCGCGATCCTCAATCTCGCCGGCGTGCCGTCGATCGTCTTCGGCCTCTTCGGCTTCGGCATGTTCGTGATCTTCTTCGGGTGGAATGTCTCCCTGCTCGCCGGCTGGTTCACCCTCGCGTTCATGGTCCTGCCGGTCGTCATCACCGCCAGCGAGGAGTCGCTCAAGGCCGTGCCCAAGGGTTTCCGCGAGGGCTCGCTCGCCCTCGGCGCCACCAAGTGGCAGACGATCTGGAAAAACGTCGTGCCCTACGCGCTGCCCGGCATCCTCACCTCGTCCATCCTCGGCATCGCCCGCGTCGCGGGTGAGACGGCCCCGATCATGTTCACCGCCGCCTACGTCGTCCGCGACCAGCTCCCCTGGCAGGTGGCGAAGTTTTCGGACTTTTTCTTCCAAGGCGTGATGGCGCTGCCCTACCACATCTACGTCGTCAGCTCCAAGATCCCGCAGAACGAATACACCGAGCGCGTGCAAT
>JAFEGO010000114.1 GCA_018239845.1 Verrucomicrobiota bacterium | reverse complement strand
CGCACCACCGGCAGCGAATAACGCTCGACCGCGTGCCGCACCGACTCGCCGACGAATTTCTCCCACGCCTTCCAGTCCGCGGGCGGACTCGTGTGGCCCTTCGTCGTAAACACAGTGATCGGGCCCGAAGCCATCGCGCTTGGGATGAACGAGGTTGTGAACATTGGGTTAAGCCCGCGATCGAGCAGCGAGTCGATGATGTGGTCGACAATCTGCCAGTTCGTGCGCGGGTCTTTGGACGCGTAGCCCATGAACGACTGCGGGCTCGGCCGGAACACCCGGAGCTCGTCGTCGTACATGCCCACCGCTCGCACATGCCGCGCGCCGAGCTCACTGCGCGCCATCTCCAGCTGCTCCTGCATGTCGCGCCGCACCATCCAGCGGAATTGATCGACGTTGAGGATGCCTTCCCAAGTGTGGCGGAAGGCGGTCGGTTGGGCGTTCCAGTGCGGGGCGAAAAAGAGATTCATGGGGCTCGGCGGCGTCGCGAAAACAAGGCCGTTCCGCGATCTGGCGGCCTGTTCAATTCATCCTCTGGCCCGGGTTCTGAAAACGGTCATGCAATTCAACCGCTTGAATCAAGGCGTGACCGCCAGCCTTCCGTCCGCTGCATTGGCTGCCTGCGTGACAAACCCCTCACCCACCGGCTCAACCCCTGCCCCGGCGCCCACTCTTGTATCCGAGAAAACATGGCGCAATGGCACGCTGGTTTACAACCGCGCGGAGCTGGTGACGCTGTTCTGCTGGCTGCTCTGGGGCGACTTCGCGCTATCGCTCAAGGACCGGTCGATCCCCTCCCTCGTCCAGCTGCAACTCCAGAAGCTCGAGGCCTCCGATACGCTGAGCGGCCTGCTGATCGGCTCGCTGCCCGCGGTCATCGGCCTCTTGGTGCTGCCCGTGGTGGGTTATCGCTCCGACCGCCATCGCGGACCACGTGGCCGCCGCATCCCTTACCTACTGAGCTTTTCCATGCTCGCCGTTGTCTCCATGGTGGGCCTCGCGGCGAGCCCGCCCCTCGGTCAGTGGCTGCACGTCACCCTCGGCGCCCATTCGCCAGGCTTGGCCAATGGCACGCTGATCTTCTTCAGCGCATCATGGACGCTGTTTGAATTCGCCAGCATCGTGTTGGCCGGATCGCTCATCACGGCTTTCATCAATGACGTCGTGCCGCACTCGCTGCTCGGGCGCTTTTATGGCCTATTTCGCGCCCTCAGCCTGATCGCCGGAGCAGCTTTCAATTATTGGGGCCTGAGCTGGGCCGAGAACCACCTGGCCGCAGTCTTCCTCGGCATGGCCGTGCTCTACGGCCTCGGTTTCACCGTGATGTGCTTCAAGGTCAGGGAAGGCGAATATCCGCCGCCGCCCGCTCCGGAGGAAGAAAATCGGCCGAGCGGAGCCGTGCTTACTTACCTGCGGGAATCCTTTTCCCAATCCTATTACTGGTGGGTCTTCCTCGCGATCATGGTCAGCTGGATGGCGCTCGTCCCTTTCACGCTCTTCAGCGTTTTTTACGCGAAGAGCGTGCAGATGGACATGGCGACCTACGGCAAGCTGTGGTCGCTGACCTATCTCTGCTCGCTCGTGCTGGCCTATCCGCTCGGCATGTTGGCGGATAAAATCCATCCGCTCCGGCTCAGCGCGTGGCTGATGCTGTGCTATGCCATAGCAACCCTGTGGGCGGGATTTTTCGCGATCGATGCGCGGAGCTTCGGCATCGCGCTAGTCGTGCAAGGCGTCCTTTCGGGCGGCTGGCAGACCGCTTCGGCCTCGCTGGCGCAGCGGCTGTTTCCGGAGAGCCGTTTTGCCCAGCTGGCCTCGGCCATGGGCATCGTCGGAGGCGTCACCGGCATCGGCCTCCCGCTGCTCGTGGGCAAGATTCTCGACCACTCCGGCCATGTTTACCGGTACACGTTCCTGATGAACTCTGCGCTGAGCTTTCTCGCGCTGGCTTTCACCCTTGTGCTCTGGCGGCGATTCCGCGCGCTCGGCGGGCCGCAGCACTATGTAGCCCCTTAAGCCGGAAATAAAAAAGGGCGACGCTTGCGGCGTCGCCCCCACCGGCCGGTATTTCAACCGCCAGTCCACCCTGTCTTGCGTTCAGGGTACCTGGTACCCCGTGAAGGCAAATTCGTTGGCGCGGTCCGTCGCCGTGGTGCCGGTCGCGATGATCAGGTAGCGGGCCTGCGGGGTCACCGGCGCGCTGCTGTCATCGACATCCTGCACCCATAGCTGGTTGCTAACGCCGGGCAGGCTCTGGGCCGTGCCGAAGTTGATGCCGGTCGCGGTGAGGCCGGTGCTCGTCGTGGTGATCGTGCTCGACCAGAACATCGCGCCGAATCCGCCGTAGCTGCCGCCGCTGTAGGGCCGGTAGCGCGTCCAGCAGCCGGTGAGGCGGACCTTCGCCCAGTTGGCACCGAAATCAATGTACCAGTAACGGCCGGAGTAGTACGTCCCGGTGTCGGAGTGCGGCACGGGATCGTCGCCGGTCGGCTTGTGGTTGGTGTTGTCCCACGTCGGCTGGGCGTTGAATGCGCCGGTGGCCGGACAATACGAGCTGCCCGCCTGACCCCAGCCGGACGGCGTGTAGATCGCGGTGGAGACCGTGGCCACGCGCTCGTAGGCACCGACATCGTAGGCGGTGCCTTGCGGACGCGCCGTGCCGTCAAAATCGGTCGTCACACCGACGCTGCTGAAATTCGTCCCGGCATCGACCGCGGGGGACCCGGAGGTCAGGTGATAGTCGGGGGGCGCGGTGTTCACCAGGCCCAAGGAAGCGAGCGCACCGGTGACATTCGTCACCGCCGTGTAGGTGGCGCCGGAGCCGCTGGTGTTGATCAAAGAGTGACCGGAGGTCGGGGTCGTCAGCAGGTTGTTGCTGAATTCGTTTACGGTGTATTGATTGTAGAGCAGATACGCATCGAGCCCGTAGGTGAGGATTGTGTTGTTCAGGATGCGCACGTGGCTCCCGGTGATCTCGCCGGCCCGGTCGTCGCAGAACACCGCGTAGCTGCCAATATTGGTGATGATATTGTTGGCGATCAGCCGGTCGCCGATGCCGAGGAGGATGAGGCCGTTGCCTGGCACGGTATCGATGATGTTGTTGTAGCACTTGCCGGTTGTGCCTTCGCCGAGCTGGATGCCGCCGTTTTGGTCCTGGCCGTTGAGGTTGCCGGAGTCCTGCACGATGTTGTTGTAGACGAGACAGTCCGAGCTGGCCGATCCCACCTGGATGCCCTCGCGCCCGGTGTGCTGGGTCCAGTTGTTGTAAATCCGCGTGCCGACAAGGTTGCTGGGCTGCACGCCGTTCACGAGCGAGGACCAGAAGGAATTGCCGATGTAGAGGCCCTCGCCCGCGGTGTTGTGGATGTAGTTGTCGTGGATGAGCGTATTGTACTGCGTGAAATACCCGCGCTCGCCCACGTGCGTGGTTCCGTCCGGGTCGGTCTTGGCCATGATGCCGGCGAAGGTGACGTCGTGCACCTCCACGTGCATCACCTCAAAATCCGTGCTCTGGTCGCCGATCTCGATGCCCTGCCCGGTGGTATCGTGCACCTCGATGCCGTAGGTGTAACTGGGATCGTTGTCGCCCCGGAGGATGACGTGGGAGCAGTTCACCAGCTTGATGGCCTGACCGTTCGTGGTGTCGGCGACGCGAACCTTGCCGCCTTTGTTCACAAAGATGATGGGATTTGCCGCCGTGCCCGCGAAATTGGCCAGGCGGATGCGCTGGGTGCGGCTGCCCGCCTCGATACCGATGACCCAGCCGGGTTGCGCGCCGATGGTCGTGCCATCGACCGCAGAGGTACCCAAGGCGATCGTGTAATTGTAGGTGGTGTACGGTTGCGCGCTCGCGTGAGAAAGCCCGGCGGCGAGTAAGGCCACCGCGAGCAGCGCGGGGCGGAGGAACGAGAAAGCAGCCGAGCTGAGGCCCGGCGTCATGAATTGACGTTTCATGGTGACAAGAACTCCTGACTTCTGGGGTTGGAGGTTCCGGCGCCCCGGACATACCGGGCGCACCAGTGGAGAACGATGCAGGCCGCGATAAAGCGGTCTCATCGGCAGGCTGGAAAAAAAAGAAGCCGCCGCCCACCCGCCCGCCCCCACTGCCATAGGAGCGAACGGACAGACGGCGGCTTCAAATTCAGTACTTGAGGGCGAAGCTGATGCTCGCGCGCGCCGGGTCACCGCGTGACGCCGTCGAGAGGAAATACTTTTCGTCGAACGCGTTCTTCACGCTCAGGTCCAAGGAGTATTTCAGGCGGTCCGCACCCCACTCGTAACTGGCAAGGAAGTCGGCCAGGTAGTAGGATTTGAATTCAAACGGCGAACCGTCCATCGCGTAGCGGGCCCCGGTGTAGCTCACGCCACCGGCGAGCGAAAGGCCATGGAGCGAGCCAGCGGGAAACACATATTTGATCCACAGGTTAGCCGTGTCCTTCACCGTGTCGGCGAGCTGCTTGTCGATCAGGGTGACGTCGCTGTTAACCTTGTGGGTCGGGTCAACGTGCGCGTACGTCGCGAGCACCTGCCACCGGTCGTCGGGCGCCCACAGCATGTCGGCCTCGACGCCCTTGGACTGATCGGCGCCGGACTGCTCCTGCGAGATCAGCACGTTGTTGTTGGCATCGACGCCATCGACGAATTCACGCACCAGGTTGTCGTACTCGACCTTGAACAACGAGACGGTGCCGGACAAACGGCCGCCGAGAAACGCGTACTTGATGCCGGCGTCGTAGCCCTTGCCCGTCAGCGGGACCTTGGATTTACCCGGGACGCCCTTCGTGATCAGGCTGCCACCCTGCGGCTGGTACGACTCGCTGTAGGAGGCATAGAGGCCGATTTCCTGCGTGGCCGAGTAGAGCACGCCGAACTGGGGCGTGGTCTTGTTCTGGCTGAAGTAGCCCGACGTCGTGCCGGTCGGCACATCGGTGGTGATGCTGTCGGACCAGCTGCGGCGCACGCCGCCGAGGAGGTGGAGCTTCTTGTTGAGCGTGTTGAAATCGAGCACCGTATAGTAGCCATCGCGGTCGGCATTGATGCGGTAGTTGCTGTTGTGCACCGTGAGGTCCGCCATGGTCCAGTTGACGGTGCGGATCCACGTCGCCGGGTTGTAGAGATCCCAAGGTGCGGGGGCCTTGCTGCCCGGCAGCGCATCCTGTCGGCCCGAGTCCTCGCGGTCGCCGCGCTGGTAGCCGAAAAGCACGCTGAGGTCGCCGGTGTCGCCGAAGTCAAACTTGCGCGTGAGCTCCAGCTGATAGGTATTGTCGATCCAGGCATTGCGCTGGAAGCGCCCGCGGCGGTTGACTCCGTGCGTGGCGAGGTCGGTGCCATAGAGGCCCGCGGTATTGAGCTGGTCGATCTGCTGCTCATCGCGGGAGTACGCGGCGCGGAGCGTCCAGCTGGCGATCTCCGTCGTCACGTCCACCGAGTAAAACGTCGAGTCGGACGTGCGGTAGTCGACGAACGAGGCGGCGTTGAAATCCCACGGCACGCCGGGCAGCGGGCCGGCATAAATCCCGGCGGTGTCATAGTAAGGCTGCGGCCCCATCAGCGGCGGCGATTCCTTGAAGCGGTACTTCTCATAGTCGAAATTCACCTTGGTTTTGCTGCCGATCTTCCACGTGAGCGACGGGTTGATGAGTGTGGTCTCGCCCTTGTAAGGCGTGTAGAATTTTGGCGCGCTGTCGTAGGCGCCAATGAGGCGGAAGAGCACCGGCGATCCCTCTCCGCCGACCGGCCCGGTGATGTCCGCCGTGCTGCGGAAATAGCTGTCGGTGCCCGCGGTCTCCTCCAGGCGCACGCCGACCTTTTCCTCGGGCCGCTTCGTGATGTAGTTGACGACGCCACCCGGCTGGATGTTGCCGTAGAGCAGCGAGCTGGGGCCTTTCACGACTTCCACGCGTGCGATGTTGGCTGTCTCGAGCACGGTCGGCCCGGCAAACCCGTTGCGCAGGGTTGTCGCGGTCGTGAATCCGCGGATGTTATACACGGCGGATCCGCCGTTGAATTCGGGGTTGGCGTTCGCGACGCCGGGGGCGAAGCGCACCACTTCCCACAGGCTGCGCGCCTTCTGGTCGTTGATGAAATCCTGCGTAAAGGCGTTGATCGTGATCGGCAGCTCGTTCAGCGGCACATCGATGCGGGTCGCGCTGACCGAGTTGGAGGGCCGGTAGCCGTGGTCCGCGTTGGCGTTGACTTCGAACGGCGTGAGCGAAACCGGTTCTTCCTTGGCCGGAGCCGCCGCGGTCTGCGCGCTGGTGCGCACCGCGCCGATGATCAGCAGCGCCAGCAGTGCCGGAGCTTGGGCCCGCAGACGGGAGAGTGTGGGGTATCTTGGGGACATGGGGATTTTATGCTAACGGTAGTTGATCAGGATTGTAGTATTCTATCGGGACTGCGGTGGGCGGGGCAGGTAGGAAACCCCGCCGCAAAATTGACGCCAAGGTTGGAGAAAGCCGGAGACATGAAAGAACAAGAGGTCGCGGACATCTGGTTCAGGCCGCCAGGGAGGCGAGGTTTGCCGCGGCGGCGGCTGGTTTCGGCTGCGGCGCGCGGATGAGATGCAGCTGGGGCAGACGCCCGGGGCCGTTCTCAAAGCGCTGGATTTTCTGGCCAACGAGATCGACGGCTGTGCCCGCGACGACTTCGGCCACCGCATCCGGTTCACCAGGGGGCATGCCCGATCCGCGCAGCGCGATCGTGAGCACTGGGCGGGACTGGTTAAGCTTGGGCAGCGCAGCGAGGTCGCCCGTCAGCACGGCCTTGGGCTGAAACTCCCTTTGCCACGCTGCATACTGCTGCGCCGCTTCCGCGCCCGAGCCCTTGAGAAAACAGGGCGGAATGCGATCGGCCGGGTTCAACTGCTCCTGATGACGCAGGTAGCAGCTCCGCACCAATCCGTCCGACATGGCTTCAAATTCCGCATCAAGCACGAGGCCGGTCCGCAGGCCCTGCCACTCGGCGGCGCGCGTCAGGGCGAGGCCGGTGTGATGGTAATAATCCGGCGCCACCACTTCCATCCAGCGGCTCGCGCGATAATCGTTGAGCGCGACGCAGGCGAAGGCCGCCCATGCGGCGTGTCCAAGATCGAGCTTACTTGCGCGGTAGACCGGAAACAGCACGCCACGGATACCCCGCGCCTGGAGAATCTGGCCGAGCCGGGCGGTGGTCATCCCGGGCTCGTGCGCCCAGAATTCGTCGAGATGATAGCCCAGCTCGCCGGCCCGGCGTCTCGCCGCTGCCAGCATGAGCCGCGCGCCCGGATCCTCCCGCCAGAAATGAGGTGTCGCTTCCTGGTTGATCCACGCCAGCGGCAGCGTGCCCTGCGCGCCGGGTCGCTTGCGCAGACCGGCGAGATTGGAGGCCGAGGCATTGGGCTGGTAACCGAGCGACTGCGCCACGCGCTGGATGCGCTCGCGGGTCCGGTGCGAAAGAGTCGGTGAGTTCTTCAACGCCAGACAGACCGTGCTATGATGCAGGCCGCAGGCCTGCGCGACATCACGCTGCGTGATCAGGGTAGTCGGAGCGTTGGGGGTCATGAACTTTATGGGGCTTGACGGCTCACTCTACTTGATCTCTCTCCACTCTCAAATGAGCCAAATGGAAGAAGGCATGTGCTTTCTGGTCTTTGCCTCGGCTTTCCCCTCTCTGCTCTCCCCTGCCCCATGGACCCCACGATCAAAACCCGCCTGTTGCTCCGCCCAGTGGTCTCGCCCATCGGCACGATCCGGCTCGCAGGCGTGAACAAGGGCGGGTTCGGCGTGGGCTTCGGCCGCACCGGCCCGCGCACGATCGACTGCTTTGGCATGACCTACATCCTGCGCGGTCAGGGCACATACCGCGACGACCACGGCATCGAGCGCCCGGTGACCCAGGATGACGCCGTGCTGTTTTTCCCCGGCCGGCCCCACGCCTGCGGGACCAAGCCCGGGGAATTCTGGGATGAATTCTGGTTCGAGTTCGACGGTCCGGTATTTGATCTCATGTTACAAAAGGGCCTGCTGGATCCCCGGCAGCCGGTGCATCATGCCAGCGGCAGCGACTATTGGTTCCGGCGGCTTTTCGACATTGTGTCGGCGCAGCACTCCGCGAAGGAAACCCCGGCCCACCTGACCATATCGCGCTTCGTGCTCGCGCTGATGGAGCTGCTGGCCGACAGCCGGAGCGCCCAGCCGCCCGCACCGCAGCCCGACTGGGTGGAAAAGGCGCGCGCCCTGCTCGCCGACGAGCACATGACCGCGGGAAAAATCGCGCTCGTCGCGCGCAAGCTCGGTTTCACCTACGACACGTTTCGCAAGCGCTTCCGGGCCGAGCTCGGCTATTCGCCGGGCCAGTTCTACATGGACGCGCGCATCGACCGGGCGGCCGCCCTGCTGCACAAGGGCGGCGAATCCGTGAAAACCATCTCCGCGCGGCTGGGCTTCTGTGATGAGTTTCACTTCTCCCGCTGCTTCAAGCGCCGGATGGGCCAGTCGCCGACTGAGTTCCGCCGCCGGGTGCGCGGGGAGTAGTTGAAAATTCGTCCCCATTAGCAGGCATGCGCGAGGCTCAACCGCTGCTCCTATCCGCCAATTGCCTTTGACCCCCCGCCGCCGCGCCCCTCTACTGCCCGACTCATCCGTTTCCCATTATGTCCGCGAATCCCACCATCATCTACACCATCACCGACGAAGCGCCGGCGCTCGCCACGTATTCCCTGCTCCCCATCGTGCAGGCCTTCACCAAGCCCGCCGGGCTCAACGTCGAGACTCGCGACATCTCCGTGGCCGGCCGCATCCTTGCCGCCTTCGCCGACAAGCTTCCCGCCAACCAGCAGCACCCCGACCATCTCGCTGAACTCGGCGCCCTCACGCTCAAGCCCGAGGCCAACATCATCAAGCTGCCCAACATTTCCGCCTCCGTCCCGCAGCTGAAGGAGGCCATCGCCGAGCTCCAGGCCCACGGTTTCGCCGTGCCGGATTATCCCGAGGTCCCCAAGACCGACGCCGAGAAGGACGCCAAGGCCCGCTACGATAAGGTGAAGGGTTCCGCCGTCAATCCCGTCCTCCGCGAAGGCAACTCCGATCGCCGCGCCCCCAAGGCCGTCAAAGACTACGCCCGCGCCCACCCGCACTCCATGGGCAAGTGGTCGCCCGACTCCAAGACTTCCGTTGTCACCATGGGCAAGGATGACTTTTTCTCCAACGAGAAGTCCGTCACCCTCGCCGCCGCGACCACCGCGCGTATCGAGTTCGTGGGCACCGACGGCGCCGTGAAGGTCCTCCTGCCCAAGCTCCCCCTCAAGGCCGGCGAGATCATCGACGCCACCAAGATGAGCAAGGCCGCCCTCGTCGCCTTCTACGAGCAGCAGATCGCCCGCGCCAAGGCCGACGGCGTCCTCTTCTCGCTCCACCTCAAGGCCACGATGATGAAGGTCTCCGACCCCATCCTCTTCGGCCTCGCCGTGCAGGTCTTCTTCAAGGACCTCCTCGCGAAGCACGCCGCCACGTTTGCCACCCTCGGCGTCGATCTCAACAACGGCTTCGGCGACCTCGTCGAAAAGATCCAGCAGCTCCCCGCCGACCAGCAGGCCGCGATCAACGCCGACATTAAGGCCGCCTTCGCCGCCCGTCCGCCGGTCGCCATGGTCAACTCCGACCAGGGCATCACCAATCTCCACGTCCCCTCCGACGTCATCATCGACGCCTCCATGCCCGCGATGATCCGCGCCGGCGGCAAGATGTACGACGCCGCAGGCAAGACCGCCGACGCCCTCTGCGTGATTCCCGACAGCTGCTACGCCGGCGTGTACGCGACCACGATCGATTTCTGCAAAAAGAACGGCGCCCTCGATCCCAAGACCATGGGCTCCGTCCCCAACGTCGGCCTCATGGCCCAGGCCGCCGAGGAGTACGGCTCCCACAACAAGACCTTCCAGGCCTCCGCCGCCGGCACCATCCGCATCGTCGATGAGTCGGGCAAGACCCTCCTCGAGCACACCGTCGCCGCCGGCGACGTCTGGCGCGCCTGCCAGACCAAGGACGCCCCCGTGCAGGACTGGGTGAAGCTCGCCGTCAACCGCGCGCGCCTCAGCCAGACGCCCGCCGTCTTCTGGCTCGATGAAGCCCGCGCCCACGACCGCGAGATCATCGCCAAGGTGAAGAAGTATCTGCCGCAGCACGACACCACAGGCCTCGATCTCCGCATCCTCGCCCCCGCCGCCGCCTGCCAGTTCTCCCTTGAGCGCATCGTCAAGGGCCAGGACACCATCAGCGTCACCGGCAACGTCCTCCGCGACTACCTCACCGACCTCTTCCCGATCCTCGAGGTCGGCACGAGCGCCAAGATGCTCTCCATCGTCCCGCTCATGAACGGCGGCGGCCTTTTCGAAACCGGTGCCGGCGGCAGCGCGCCGAAACACGTCGAGCAGTTCCTGCAGGAGAACTACCTGCGTTGGGACAGCCTCGGCGAATTCTTCGCCCTCGCCGCGAGCTTCGAACACCTCGCCATCACGCAGAAGCACGTGAAGGCCAAGGTCCTCGCCGACACTCTCGACCAGGCCAACGGCAAGTTCCTGGAGAACGACAAATCCCCCGGCCGCAAGCTGGGCACCATCGACAACCGCGGCAGCCACTTCTACCTCTGCCTTTACTGGGCCCAGGCGCTGGCTGCGCAGACCTCCGACACCGCGCTGCAGAAGCTCTTCTCGCCCATCGCCGAAAAGCTCGCCGCCGCCGAAAAGCAGATCGTCGCCGAGCTCATCGCCGTCCAGGGCAAGCCCGCTGACGTCGGTGGCTACTACCAGCCCGATGACAAGAAGGCCTCCGCCGCCCTGCGTCCGAGTCAGACGCTCAACGGCATTCTTGATACAATTTGAGTAATAGGCCCGCTATTGGTGAAGGCTCCTCAATCTATCACGCAAAGGCCAAGCCAGATGATTTCCGCAGTTTACCGGGTTTGTCTTCTTGGCCTTTGCAGTCTGGCCTTATCGGCATGCCAGCAGCCGACCCAAAAGGATTCCACACCGGTCGCCACTGTTACAAGAACGGGCCGATTTCCCGACACCCGGTTTCCTCTTCTTGAAGCGGCTGCCAATCAGTCGGCATCGGAACGTATCGAAAGATCCTTGATAGAAAATCAGCCTTGGCTGAAGGGCGATCTCAAGCCGCCGACTGCATTGTCCGATCTGGGCCTGAAGGGTAAGCTGAGCTTGATCGACTACGGAGGTGACAAGGCATCTTGGGGAACCCGTGTAGTTATAGCTGATTCATCCGGGCATATATTCGCTTTCTTTTCCGGGCAGGTTCGAAAAGGAGAAAGCGACGACTTCGTGGACGCGTTTTATCTCGGTGGTGTCACCCCGAGAAAAGGAATGTTGCGCGTTTTTGAGGGAAGCCCATCCTATCGCTTTCTATTCCGGCTCGTCTGGTCTTTTTCACGCGACGCTCGGTATCGTCCAAGTAAAGCGACGTTGGAGCGCGCTCGCGCGCAGCTCAATCTTACTGAAAGCGAATTCGAGGAGTTGCTCACGGAGCCGCCTCAAACGTGATACTATTACGCAGACTCTCGTCTCTCCGACTGTAATGCTCTCGCAGAGCTTCTTTGTATGGATGGACAGCTAACTGTAGGCGGGGCTTTTTCTGCCCCGTCTTTCAGTCATCTCAGCGCCTCGGCCCGCGGAATCCGCCCATCAGATAAATGATGAGCACGATCAGCAGCACGAGTCCGAGTCCGCTCCCGCCGTAAACCGGGCCGCCGAGGTAGAAACCGCCGCCGCCGAACAACAGGAGCAGGATGACGATGAGGAGTAAGAGATTCATGAGGATGCGTGTTTTATTTTAACGGGATAAGGATCACGCTTATTTCACGATCAGATCGTTCTGGACGGAGACCACGCCCTTGACGGTGGCCGCATCGCTGGCGGCGCGGGCCTTCTGGTCCGCCGTATCCACAAAGCCGCTGAGCTGGACCACGCCCTTGCGCGTTTCGACGCTGACCTGATAGGCCTTCACATAGTCATCCTTGATCAGGATGGCCTTCACCTTGGCGGTGATGGTGGAGTCGTCGATATACTCGCCGGTGCTTTCCTGCGTACGGGTCGAGGAGCAGCCGGTGGCAAAACCGGCGCCGAGCGCAATCACGCCGGCGAAGGCCAGGATCGTGGCATACTTGGACAGGGAGGTGGTCGTTTTCATTTTCATTGGGTTTGTTGGTTGGATTGAGTGGCACGAATGCCGGTCCCCTCTGGACAACAACCGCCCGCACAAGTCCGCCGCCCGTTCCCCTATCCCGATTGACGGGAATCCCCGGTGCCCCACCGGGCTTTCTCTCATACGCCGCGATGCGTAATTATTAATTAACTACATTTAACCGGACTAGAGTGCCCGCCCACCTCACCCGCCGAAACCGCCCTTGCGGCGCAACGAGTTGCACCTTGCCTCCGACCCACTTCCACGGCATGAGAGTGACGGCAAGGTAGTCCGCCTTCCTCCGCTCCCACCCCATGATCGCACTCCGCCCGAGCTTCATCCGCCGCCTGTTCATCGCGCTCGTTTTCGGCGCCAGTGCCTATTCCGCCTCCGCGCAAACGACGATCTACACGGTCGCCGATGGCCCGGATACGACCGATATCTCGGATACGTCCGCGGTGCTCTTCTTCACCCCGACCGACCCGGTATACCTGAAATCTTTTTCCTATCTTCAGGCGGACGGCGTCACGCCGGTCGCTGACGGCGATCTTTACTACAAGGAGGAAAGCGCCGGCTTCACCGTGGAAGACGGCGACTACGATTATTTCTACGTCACGGGTGATGGCGGCGCGGTCAACACCGGCGCGACCCTCGCCGACGGCCAGTGGTCGTTGCCCGACTCCACCCTGTTGCTGACCCCGGGGCATACCTACTGGTTTATCCCTTCGGGCTATGAGGCCGGTGTCGGCTACAACGGCACGCGGGATGGGCGCAACGACGGCGCCATTTGGGTGGGGACCAATATCCCGGCCGGCATAGGTTTCAACTACCGGCTCGAGGTCGCCGCCGTGCCGGAGCCCGCGACATACGCCGCCATCGCGGGTACGCTCGGCCTGGCTCTCGCCCTCTGGCGGCGGCGCACCCGGGCGGCCTGAGGGGCCCGCCGGGGCATTTCCGGCTTTCGTTGGCGGGGCGATTGTGCGAAGTGAACTGACGTTCAGTTCCACCCCAACTACCCCATGAATACGCTCCTCGCCCTCTGGCTGCCGATCCTGCTCAGTGCAGTGGTCGTTTTCGTAATTAGCTGTCTCGTGCACATGGTCCTCAAGTGGCACAACTCGGACTACAACGGCTTCGCCAACGAAAACGATGTGCGCGCCGCGATCAACGCGGGCCAGCCCGCACCCGGCCGCTACGTCATTCCGTTTTGCAAGGACATGAAGGAAATGGGCAGCGCGGACATGCAGCAAAAATATCGTGAAGGCCCCCTCGCGCAGATCACCCTTGGCCCGGTCGGCGCGCCCAAGATCGGAAAATTCCTCGGCCTCTGGTTTGTCTGGACCCTCGTCGTATCCGCCGTGGCCGCCTACCTCGCCGCCCGCGTGTGCGGCTTCAGCCATCCCCACGCTGCCGCCAAGCTCGCCGGCGCCATCGTCTTCGTCAGCCTGGGCTTCGGCACGGTCTCGGAGTCTATCTGGTCGATGCGCCCGTGGTCCTCGAGCGTGAAGTTCCTGATCGACGCCGCCCTCTACGGCCTCGGCGCGGGCCTGGTCTTCCTATACCTCTGGCCCTGAGTTTCTTGGCCGCCAAAAGTCGCAAGATTCCCGTCCTGGCCTGGTCGCCGTCTGATGTAGCGCAGGCGTCTCGCCTGCCTCGGTAGGAACGCAAGCGAGAACGCCCGCGCTATCTCAAACCAGGTGCGCCCTGAGTGGCTGCGGCGTCTCGCCGCAGATCCCCAGACTCTGCGGCAGGGACGCCGCAGCCACTGTCCGATCCCGGCTCTTCCATGCCTACCCTTGCTTCTGGTACGCCATCAGCTCCCGCACCGCGAAATCGATGAATGCGCTCACCCGCCGCGGCAAAATCCGCTGGCCCGCGTACACGACGTGCACCGGCAGGTTCTTCGCCTGCCAGCGCGGCAGCACCGGCACGAGTTCGCCCGCCGCCAGCTCGTCGCGGATCAGCCAGTCCGGCAGCAACGCCACGCCCAGGCCGTCGCGCGCCGCCTCGCGCACGCTGGTGACGCCTTCCGAGATCAGCACCGGCGAGTAGTGCAGCGTCTGCTCGCGGCCTTCGCGGTTATACAGCGTGATTTCCCGCGCGCTCCAAAACTGCGACCCCGCGAGTGAGATCCACGGCCACGACTTCAAGTCGGCCGGCGTCTGCACGGCCGGGCGGCTCTGCACGAGCGACGGCGCCGCGGCGAGGTGCAGCACGATCGAGCCCGCGGGCCGCGCGATCACGCTCTCGTCGGTGATCTTGCCGGGCAAGATGCCGACGTCGCAGCCTTCCTGGATCATGTGCAGCGGCCGGTTCGCCAGGGCGAGCGTGGCCGTCACCTTCGGGTTCTCCTGCAAAAACCGGCTGACGATCTTCGTCACCACCCATTGCCCGAGGTCCACCGTCGCGAAGAGCCGCAGGTGCCCGCTCAGCGTCGTGTCGTTTTCATGGAGCCGCCGGTCCGCCTCCTCGGCTTGCGTGAGCAGGGCCTTGGCGTCAGCGAGCAGGCGCTGCCCGGCTTCGGTCACGCTCATGCGGTGCGTATCGCGCCGCAACAGGGCCGCGCCGCTTAGCTCCTCGAGCGCGCGCAGCTGCCGGCTCAAGGTGGGCTGCGAGATTTTCAGCTGACGCGCGCCGGCCGAGATGCTGCCGCACTCCACGATGGCGACGTAGGCGCGGAGCAGGCCGAGGTCTTCAAAAGCGCTCATACGGATATTGCATGACTGTTATGGCCATTCCCCCCGCTACACGAAAGACCAATCTGGGTGCATACTGCCGCCGTCAGATCACTCCTCCCTCCCAATCCAAACCCAACTCCTATCATGAAAATCGTCGTCATCGGTGGCACCGGCCTCATTGGCAGCCAAGTCGTCAAGAACCTCCGCTCGCGCGGCCACGAAGTCCTCGCGGCCGCCCCCTCCTCGGGCGTCAACACCATCACCGGCGAAGGCCTCGCCGCCGCCCTGCAAGGCGCGCAGGTCGTGGTCGATGTCGCCAATGCCCCCGTGTGGGAGGACCAGGCGGTACTCGCCTTCTTCGAGACCTCCGGCCGCAACCTCCTCGCCGCCGAGGCCGCCGCGGGCGTACGGCACCACGTGGCCCTCTCCGTCGTCGGCACCGAGCGCCTGCTGGAGAGCGGCTACTTCCGCGCCAAGCTCGCCCAGGAGAAACTGATCAAGGACTCGCCGATCCCCTACAGCCTCGTGCGCGCCACGCAGTTCTTCGAATTCGTCGCGGGCATCGCCCAGTCCGCGACCGACGGCCAGACCGTACGCCTGCCGCATACGCTCTTCCAGCCGATGGCCTCCGCCGACGTCGCCGCTGCGGTGAGCGATGTCGCCGTCGCCGCGCCGTTGAACCGTATGGTCGAGATCGCCGGACCCGACGCCATCGCCCTCGACGACTGCATCGCCCACTACCTCCGCGCCAAGGCCGACCCGCGCAAAGTGACGACCGATGCCACCGCCCGTTATTTCGGCATCGCCGTCAACGACCAGAGCCTCACGCCCGGGCCCGGCGCGCACCTCGGCGCCACGCATTTCAAGGACTGGCTGCAGGCCTAAGTCCTAGTGGCTGCGGCGTCCCGCCGCAGATTCCTTCGATCCCTGCGGCGAGG
>JAFEGO010000113.1 GCA_018239845.1 Verrucomicrobiota bacterium | reverse complement strand
GGTCATCACTGGCGGTGCAATGGCCGTAACACCGGTCAGAAGTTGTACTTGGCGTTGAGCGAGAAGGTTGTCCCAGCGAGGGCCAGGATCGAGCCGTTGCCGTACACGGAGTTCGGCGGAGCCCAGTTGCGCTCGTCGGTAATGTTGCCGACGCTAAGGCGGTACTCCCACTGCTTGCCCATCTTGTAGCTGATGCTGGCGTCGATCTCATACTGCCACGGGATGACGAGCGTGCCGGCCACGTTGTTGTTGATCGGGCTCGTGACGAGGGCGTTGGCGGAGACGCCGAAGCCGTTGTCAAAGGTGTAGGAGATGAGGCCGTTGAAGCTGCTGCGGGGCAGGCCGCTCGTGCGCGTCTCGGGGTCCGTGCTGACGGCCTCGCCGCCGATCAGCTCGCTCGCGCCGCCGTACATGCCGTACTGAAACTGCGAGCCGGCGGTGTGCGCGTCGAGGTAGGAGTAGGAGAAGGTCGAGTAGAGGTGCTTGTTGGGCTGGTAGTTCAGCTCAAACTCCACGCCCTTGCTCTTGTACTGGACGATATCGACGCTGCTGGTCGTCTTCGCCGTGCGCTTCTGGTCGAAGTAGGCGAGGTTGGCGAAGAGCTTGCCGCCGAGCAGGGAGTACTTGGTGCCGACCTCCCAGAGCTCGGCGGGCTGCTGGAAGTTCTCCTTGTCGAGGGCGGTGCCGGAATTAGTATCCCAACCGGTGATACCACCGCCGTTGCCGACCGCGCCGGAGATGTTCTTGCTGTAGTTGTAGGTCACGTAGGCGCTGGTGTTGGCCGTGGCCTTGAAGACGATGCTGCCGTTGTAGTTCGGGTTGGTGACGCTCATGTCATCCTCGGGATGGGTGGACTTGAGCGGCTCGCGCACATGGGCCTGGAAGAAGTCGAAGCGGGCGCCGGTGACGAAGTTGAGCTGTTCGGTAAGCTTCCACGTGGCCTGGGCGTAGGGTCCGACGGTGGTGCCATGGCTGTCGTTGGTGTCGCCGTTGGCGGTGCCGGGCGTGGCGTAGCGGCCGGGCCAGCCGGGGACGGGGAGCTCCGCGCCGAAGTCGAAGTAGTTCGGGGCGGGGAAGTTCACGGACTTGTACACGTCGATGAAGTTATGGTCCTTCGTCAGATCCCAGACATTGGCGGGCTCGAAGGAGTAGTCGTCATAGGCCTTGGTGCGCTGGTAGCGGAGGTCGAGGCCGGCGTTGAGCGAGACGAAGGGCTTGGTAACAATGAACTCCGTGCGGTTCTCCGCGAACCACGAGGGATCGATGATCTCGGAGTAGTAGTACGTGCTCAGCGTGTTGCGGGCCGTGAAGCTCCAGAAGGTGTTGTTCACGATCTTGAAGTCGGGGCTGACGGTGAGCGTCTGGATGGCCTGCGCGTTGAACTCACGCCCGGTGGAGTGGTTGCCGGGCTTGAGCAGGCGGGTGTGGGGGCTGATCGAGACCGTGGGGCCCCAGGCGATGGTGTTCTGCGCGACGGTGGTGCCGGCGACATTCGCGGCGTTCTGCGGGTCGGCCGCGGAGGCGGAGGTGCCGCCGTTGACGTTGGTGCCGGTGATGTACTGGAGGTGGTCGATCAGGGCCTGCGTCGGGCGGTTGATGCCCCAGTTCTCGGTGTAATTATAGAACGAGGCGGAGGCGTTGAAGAAGACCTCGTAATTGCTCGAGGGGCGGAAGGTCAGCGCGCCGTACAGCGCGTGGTTCTTGTTGTAGTAATCCCACCAGTAGCCGCCGCTATCCGTGCCGGAGTAGCTGAAGCGGTAGGCGGTCTCCTTGGAGAGCGGGCCGCCGACGTCAATGGTCCACTCCTTCTGGGAGTAGGAGCCGACGGTGGCGCTGACCGAGCCCTTGAAGCCGTCGAAGTACGGGCGCTTCGTGATGAGATCGACGAAGCCGCCGACGTACATCGAGGTGCCCTGCACCGCGGTGGCGGGGCCCTTCACGATGTTGACGGACTCGACGGAGTTGAAGTCGAGCGGGAGGCCGTTGCCGTTGGAGGTGGTGCGGCCGCGCACGCCGTTGATAAAGAGATCGGCGGTCTGCCCGCGGATGGAGGGATTGGCGGGCGCGCCGAAATTGGTCGTGGTGTAGGAGCTGGAGGTGAGCTTCGCGAAGTCGAGCACGCTCGTGATGTTGATGTCGCTCAGCTGCTGGCGGGAGATGATGGTGACGTTGCGCGGCACATCCACGATGTTGTCATCGGTGCCGAACACCGAGTTGAACGGGCGGGAGGTGGGCAGGATCTGCTTCTCCGGCGCCACGGCCGTGACGTCGAGTTTGTCGAGCTGGACGATCTCGTCGTCCTTCTCCTTCGCTGGAGCGGCCGACTGGGCCGCCAGGCGGGTTGAGGCGATGCTGGCGAGGGAAAGCCCGGCCAGCAGCGCATGGAGCAATTTGATTTTCATAGTTGGTGATTGGTCTTGCTTAGGTCGGCGTGAGGCCAAGCACAGCATGTGCCAGCTCGCGTGCGCTGGATTTGATTTAACGCAGCGACGTGGTATGGGCCTTGCTATTATTAGGCAGATGCGTCGCACACCTCTCCGCTTCATGGTCCGGCTGCTAGCCTTGCTGCTGCTCTTGTTCGCTCCGCTGCGCGCCTCGACGGACGTGCTGCTCGCCGCCGCCGATGACGCAACGCTGCAACCGCTGATCGCCCGGCTGGCCAATCCGCACACGGAGACGCGCGCGAGCTGGACGTTCTGGCTCGGCACGCTCGGGGGCAAAAGCGTGGTGCTCACGCGCACCGAGGGCGACCCGCTCAATGCGGTGGCCGCGGCGACGCTCGCGATTCGCCGCTACGCGCCGAAACTCGTGGTCAGCTATGGCTCGGCCCGCGCGCACGATCCGGCCCTGCAACCCGGCGATGCCATCGTGAGCGAGGTCTTCGCCGCCTTCGATGGCATGGTTTCGCCGGTCACCAGTCTCGACGGTGGTGCCCACCCCTTGAAATGGGAACGCCTGCCGCATGCGCCCATCCAAGGCAAAGAGGTGGAAAAATATGTGCTGACGTTCCCCGCCGATGCCACCGCGCTTGCCGCGGCGAAAAAACTTTCCGGTCCGCGAGGGGCCGTGATTCCAGGCACGCTGGGCTCGGCCAACCAAGTCAACCGCGAGGCGGACCGGATCGCATGGATCCGCGCGACCTGGGGCACGAGCTGCGAGGACGGAGAGTCGGCGCACCTCGCCGGGGCGGCGCAGTTACTCGGGGTGCCCATCATCGGGCTGCGCATTATCGAAGGCACGCCGGAGCAGGCCGCGGCACTCGCTTTGAAATTCATGGAGGCCAGCCGATGAAATACTTTTTACTCTTTCTCTGTGTTGCGCTGGCGGTCCGCGCCGCCGAGCCGGTCGATGTCCTCGTGCAAGGCGCCGAGAACAAGGAGGTCGCCGAGATCGTCGCGGCCCTCAAGGAGCCGAAGAAGCTCGAGATCGGCGTCTTCAGTTTCTGGACGGGCCGGATCGGGCCGCACCGCGTGGCGGTCTCGCTCACCGGACAGGCGCTGATCAACTGCACCGTTTCCACGCTCATCGGGATCGAGGAGTTCACGCCCAAGCTGATCGTCAACCAGGGGACCAGCGGTGCGCAGGTGCCTTATCTCGGCTTGCACGACATCATCGTCGGGCGGCGCGCGCTCGACTACGGTAACTTCATCACGCCGGTCCGCGGGGCGGGTCAGGGCAGCGCGCCGCTGGCGTGGACGCCCGTGCCGCAGCGCCTGCGCCTTCCGGCGAACGGTGCCCTGGTCGCGTTTCCCGATGGGTTTCATGGCGATGCGGCCGCAATGGCGGTGGCGCTGCGCACGCGCAACCCGATGGGCCGGGTGTTTCCCGGCGTGATCGGTTCGGCGCATGAGGTGAACCTGGAGATGGACCGCGTGCGCTGGTCAGCGCGGACCTTCGGCATGGACGTCGAAGAGATGGAGTCGGGGCACGTCGCGGCGCTGGCACACGCGTACGGCATCCGCTACATCGCGTTCCGCGTGGTCAGCGACGCGCCGTACGACGGCGTGCCGTTCTACGCGCAGGCGGCGCGGGCCACGGGAATTTTCACGGTGAACTTCCTCGAAAATCTCGCACCCCTGACCACCAAATCATGACCGCCCTGCTTCAGCGCATTTATAAAGTAGATCAGTCCGGCAGCACCGTGCCGCGCGAACTGCAGGCCGGCGCGACCACCTTCGCCGCGATGGCCTACATCCTCGCGGTCAATCCCTCGATCCTTGCGGCTGCGGGCATGCCGCAGGCGGCGCTGATCACGGTCACCGCGCTGACAGCGGCGCTCAGTACGTTGCTGATGGGCTGGCTCACGAACTACCCGCTGGCGCTCGCGCCGGGCATGGGGATCAACGCGTACTTCGCCTTCACGATCTGCCTCGGTCTGGGCGTCTCGTGGCAATCGGCGCTCGGTCTCGTTTTTGTGAACGGCTGCATCTTCCTCGCGCTGTCGGTCACGGGCATCCGCGAAAAGATCATCTCGGCGATCCCGCACCAGCTGAAGCTGGCGATCACCTGCGGCATCGGCCTCTTCATCGCCTTCATCGGTCTGCAGAAGGGCGGCATCATCACGGCGAGCCCGGCGACGTTTGTGACGCACGGCGACTTTGGCAGCCCGGCGGTGCCGCTGTGCTTCGCGGGTATTTTGCTCACGGCGGTGCTCGTGACGCGCAAGGTGCCCGGCGCGATCATCCTCTCGATCCTGGCCGTGGCGGTGGTCGGCCTCGTGGTACCCGACGGCAAGGGCGGGCACATCACGACGATGCCGGCGCACCTGTTTTCGCTGCCCGCGTCACCGGCGCCAACGGTGTTGCAGCTGAATTTCGACCTGCTGTTGCATGACTTCGGCAAGGCCCTGCCGATCATCCTCACGCTGCTGCTCGTGGATATGTTCGACAACATCGGGACGCTGATCGGCGTCACGCAGCGTGCCGGCCTGCTTGATGCCTCCGGCAAATTGCCCAAGGCGGGGCGCGCGCTGGTGGCCGACTCGCTCGCGGCCATCATGAGCTCGCTGCTCGGCACCTCGACGGTGGTGAGCTATATCGAGTCGGCCTCGGGCGTGGAAGCGGGCGGACGCACCGGCCTCACGGGAGCGACGACGGGGGTGCTCTTCCTGCTCGCGCTGTTTTTGACGCCCGTGATCCTGGCGCTGCCGCCGGCCGCGACGGCCCCGGCCTTGGTGATCGTGGGCATCTTCATGTTCCAGTCGGTGGCCCAACTGAAGCTGGATGATTTCAGCGAGGCGGCGCCGATCTTTTTGATCATAGCGGGCATCCCGCTGAGTTTCAGCATCGCGGAAGGCATCGGCCTCGGTCTGATCGCCTACGCGGTGCTCCGCCTGGCCTCTGGCCGCGCGAAGGAAACGCACTGGCTCACCTACGTGCTCGCCCTGATCTTCGCCGCGCATCTGCTGCGGGCGCTGTTCGCGCACTTAGGCTGAACCGGAATTATAGCGCTCGGGACGGAGGACGCCGATGCAGGGGAGGTTGCGGTAGCGCTCGGCGAAATCGAGGCCGTAGCCGACGACGAACTTGTCGGGGATGTCGAAGCCGACGAAGTCGGCCTGGAAAGGCACCTCGCGGCGGGACTTCTTGTCGAGCAGCACGCAGGTGCGGAGGCTCGCGGGCTTTTGCTTGAGGATGAGCGCGGCAACGAGGTTGAGCGTCTTGCCGGTGTCGAGGATGTCGTCCACGAGGAGGACGTTGCGACCGGTGATGTCGAGGGTGATGCTCGCGATGACCGACGGCGTGCCGACGGACTTGGTCTTGGCGCCGTAGCTGGAGACGCGGATGCAGTCGAGGCGCACGGGGTTGTCGATCTCGCGCATGAGGTCGGCGGTGAACATGATCGCGCCGTTGATGAGGGAGACGATGGTGAACTCGCCGTCGCCAAAGGCGGTCTTGATCTCCTTCGCGAGGGTGCGGACGCGGCGCTTGATCTGGGCCTCGGTGAGCAGGAGCGTGGCCAGGTCGGGATGGATGGCGGAACGGCGGCGGGCGGTTTTTTTCGCGGCGGGCATCGTGGGGCGAGCGAGACAAGGTTGGCGGGACGTGGCAAACGTTCCTTTGCGCGGGTGGAGGGGTTATTCCTTTGACTTCGATTCCTCCGGGTTTTTGCCTGCCGGCCCAACCGCGCGCGCATGATTTCCATCCGTATCGAGCAACTGACCAAGCGATTCGGGACCACGACGGCGCTGAAGCAGCTGGACCTTGAGATCAAGCCCGGCGAACTCTTCTTCCTCCTCGGCCCGAGCGGCTGCGGCAAGACGACGCTGCTGCGGAGCATCGCGGGTTTCTACATTCCCGAGGAAGGGCGCATTCTTTTCGGTGAGGACGATGTGACGCGGCTGGAGCCGCACAAGCGCAACACGGGGATGATGTTTCAGAGCTACGCGCTGTGGCCGCACCTGAGCGTGGCGGAGAACGTGGCATTCGGCCTCGAGGAGCGGAAAGTGCCGCGCGCGGAACTTGATCGGCGCGTAAGCGAGGCGCTCGCGTCGGTGCAGATGAAGCAGTACGCCGAGCGGAAGCCCAACCAGCTCTCCGGCGGCCAGCAGCAGCGCGTGGCGCTCGCGCGTGCGCTGGTGATCCGGCCGCGCTGCCTGCTGCTGGACGAGCCGCTGTCGAACCTCGACGCCAAGCTGCGTTCCGAGATGCGCACGGAGATCCGCCGGGTTTGCAAGGAATTCAAGCTCACGGCGATCTACGTGACGCACGACCAGAAGGAGGCGCTCGCGATCGCCGACCGCATGGCGATCATGGAGAGCGGCCACATCCTGCAGGTGGGCGCGCCGAAGGAAGTTTACCGTCGGCCGGTGAACAAGGTCGTGGCCAATTTCATCGGCGAGACCAATTTTATCCCGGGTACTGTGCTGAGTCTGCAGGACAATCGGACGGTCGTGGAGACGGCGATCGGACGTTTCGAAGGCGTGGTGTGCGCGAGCGGCATCAAAGTGGCCGCGGCGGTCACGCTCTCGATCCGGCCGGAATGCTGGCGCCTGAGCGCGGCGCAACCCGCGGGCAACGCGGTGCGCGGAAAAATCGGGGTGTCGAACTACCTCGGCGAGGTGGCGCAGCACGACTTTGTGACGGGCGGACTGACGTTGAAGGTGCTGGAGCTGAACCCGCGGTTCCATGAAGACCTCGGCCACGCCGACCTATTTGCGAGCGTGGACGCCGACGACGTCGTGGTGCTCGGCGCCTGAGGCCATGGCGAAACGTCTGCTCATCATCCTCGCGCTGGTGGTGACGGTGGCGCTGCCGTTTGTGCTGCGGCCGAAGCGCACGGAGACGCAGCGGGCGGACGTCACCCTGGTCGTGATCACGCCGCACAATGAGGCGATCCGGCAGGAGTTCGGCGCGGCGTTCCAGCAATGGTACCGGGCGCGCACGGGGAAGACCGTGGCCCTCGACTGGCGCGTGATCGGCGGCACGAGCGAGATCAACCGCTTCATCGAAGGCGAGTACGTCGCGGCGTTCAGAAATTACTGGGAAGGCAAGCAGCGCAAGGGCTGGAGCACCGAGGTGCAGGCGGGCTTCGCGAACGCAAAGCTGCCCGCCGATGCGCCGGCGGCGGTACAGGAGGCGCGGGCGGCGTTTTTGGCGTCGGACGTGGGTTGCGGCATCGATGTGTTCTTCGGCGGTGGCAGCTATGACCTCGCCGCCCACGCCGCGGCGGGCCGGCTGGTGCCGGCGGCGGTGTTTAAGCTGCATCCGGAGTGGTTTGTTGATGGCGTGATCCCGCGGTCCTTCTCCGGTGAGCAATACTGGGATGGGCAGGGGCGATGGTTCGGCAATGTGGTCAGCAGTTACGGGATCCTCTGCAACCGCGATTCCCTGACGCGGCTGGGCCTCAAGCCGCCACAGGTCTGGGCCGACCTCGCCGACCCGCGCTACGTCGGCGAACTCGCGCTGGCCGACCCGACGAAGAGCAGCTCGATCGCCAAGGCCTTTGAAAACCTCATCCAGCAGCAGATGCAGCTCCGGCTGGCGGCGTTGCGCGCGGCGCATCCCGCGGCGGACGAGGCGGCCCTGGAAGCGCAGGCGGTGCGCGAGGGCTGGCGGGAGGGATTGCGGATCATCCAGCGCCTCGGGGCGAATGCGCGCTACTTCACCGATTCCTCGCAAAAGCCGCCGATCGACGTGGCGCAGGGCGACTGCGCGGCGGGCATCTGTATCGATTTTTACGGACGCGCCGCGGCCGAGGTGGCGGAGCACCGGAGCGGCGGGCCGGGCCGGCTGGTGTTCGTGACGCCGCACGGCGGCACGGTGAACTCAGTCGATCCCATCGGGCTCCTGCGCGGCGCGCCGCACCGGGAGGCGGCGGAGCTGTTCCTCGAGTTCACGCTCTCGCTGGACGGGCAGAAGCTGTGGAATTTCAAACCCGGCACCGACGGCGGGCCACGGCGGTATGCGCTGCGTCGCATGCCGGTGCGCGCGGACTTTTACCAACACACCGAGTGGCAGGCGCTGCGCAGCGACCCGGAGGCCGACCCCTACGAGGAAAAAGACGGGCTCGTTTACCAGCCGGCGTGGACAGGCAGCCTCTTTCGCGAAACCTCACTGGCGATCCGCGTGATGTGCCTCGACACCCACCCCGAGCTGTCCCGCGCGTGGCGCGCGATCATCGCGGCGGGCATGCCGCCCTCGGCGCTGGAAAAACTCGGGCAGCTCGACGCGGTGGGCTACGACGTGGTGCGAACGCGTTTCAAGGCGGCGCTGGCGGCAAAGGATCGCACGGAGGAGCTGCGGCTCGCCACGCGGCTCGGGGCGGAGTTTCGGCGGATTTACGCGGAGGCCGAGGCGGAAGCAAACCGGGTCGCCGCGCTGCGCCGCTGAAGGGCGAATCAGGCGAAGCGGGCGAAGTCCGCGACAAACTGGGCGTGATTGGGGGCGCGGAAGAACGACGTGCCCATGACAAAGGTGTCGGCCCCCGCGGCGTGGCATTCGGCGCCGGTGGCGAGGTCGATGCCGCCGTCCACCTCGAGGCGGAAATCGAGCCGGCGCTCGTTGCGCCACTGGTTGATCTGGCGGATCTTCGGGAGCATATCGCTTCGGAAGCTCTGGCCGCCAAAACCCGGCTGCACGGTCATCACGAGGATGAGGTCAACCTGGGCGAGGTAGGGCTCGATGGCGGAGGCGGGGGTGCCGGGATTGAGCACGAGGCCACATTTGCAACCGAGCTCGCGGATACGCGCCAGCGCGGCGGCGTGGTCGTATTCGGGCTCGATGTGGATGCTGATCTGGTCGGCGCCGGCGCGGGCGAAAGGCTCGATGTAGCGCTGGGGTTCGCTGAGCATCAGATGCGTGTCGAAAAACAGCTTCACACCGTCGCGGCGCAGGGCGGCGAGGGTCTCGGGGCCGAAGCTGAGGTTAGGCACGAAATGGCCGTCCATGATGTCGCAGTGCAGCCAGCCGATGCCCAGGCCGGAGACGAGACGCGCGCTGGCCGCGAGGTTCGCGTGGTCGCCGGCGAGAAGCGAGGGGGCGAGCGTGGGCGCGTGCATGGGCGTCACCAGACGTCGAGGACGGTATGGGAAACCTTGTCGGCGAGCGACTGGGCGAGAAGGGGGAGGGCCTGGTACTCGGACTGGAGCTGGCCGCTGTCCGTGAAGGCATCACGCTGCACCTCGATCTGGCGGTCGGTGAACAGGGCCTTGCCGCTGCGGTTGTCGCGCAGCGTGCAATTCACGCCGAGCGTGAGGGCGAATTTGCGGGCGAGGCCGGTATCGTCGCTGCGGGCGGCCTGGACGCTGCGGTGGTAGTCGCGGATGACGACCTGGAGTGTGACATCGGCGCTCTCGGGGGAATTGACGAGGCTCACGCGGTTGTCGCGCAGGAAGGCGTCGCGCAGCTGGGTGGAGACGACGGTCTGGGCCTGGGGCAGGAGGGTCTTGTTCTCCACCGGGGCGACGTAGATCGAGGAGAAGGTGAGCTTGGCAGCGGTGCCGAGCTGGTAGCGGGCGCAACCGCCGAGGCCAACGACAGCGGTGGCCAGGCACGCGAGGAACCCGAGCTGGGAAAGGAAGGAGGAGGCGAAGCGGCTCGTCATGCGATGAGGAAGTGGATTCTGCGCTTCAGCCGGAATGACAAACCTAAAAATCGCGCTCCGGCGCGCGGGCGGCGTGCTGCCGGCTCAGAAGAAGAAAAAGCGCTTCTTCTTCTCGCCGTTGGGCGAGGGCTTGTTGGCCGCCTTGGCCTCGACCTCGGCGAGCTTTAGCTTGGCGCGGGCGGCGACGGGAGAGTCGGGATAGGCGGTGATGGCCTCGTTGTAGAAAACGCGGGCAGCGGTGTAATTGGAACGCTTGTAGAAGTAGAAGTCGGCGATCTTGATCTTGCTCTCGGCGAGCATGACTTTCATCGCGTCGAGGCCCTTGGCGGCGGTCGGGATGCCGGCGTCGTTGGGGTAGAGGATCATGAAATCCTCGAAGTAGGTGAGGGCCTGCTTGGTGGAGCCTTGGTCGTACGCAGGGCCGTCCACGAGCTTGGCGTGGGTCTGGGCGAGCTTCAGGTAGGCGTCGGGCGTGAGGAGGCTCTGGGGATAATTGTTGATCATCCGGTCGAGGGCATCGATGGCATCCTCGGTGTTGCCCTGCTTCAGGTGGCCGCGGGCGATGTTCATCAGCGCGAGCGGGGCGTAGTCACTGTAGGGGGCGAAGGAGAGAATGGCCTCGAAATACTCGATGGCCTTGTTGCGGTTCTTCAGGCCGGGAATGGTGCCCCAGAGGATGCGCGAGCGGGCGCCGTCGAGCAGGGCGCTGGCGATGCGGTATTCCTCGCCGATGATTTCATTGAAGCGCTTGGTATTGGGATAGCGCACAATGATCATGTGAAAGGAGTCGAAGGCGTCGAAGTACTGCTTGCGCGCGAGGCGGATCTTCGCGGTGCGGTAGAGGGCCTCGGCGGAGTAGATGGAATTCGGGTACTTCTTCGTGACCTTCTTGTAGGCGCGGAGCGCGGTGCTGTTGCTGCCCCGCTCCTCGGCGGCGCGGGCCTTGTTCATCAGTTCGAGGGCGTTGCGGGCCTCGGGGCCGGAGATGCCGGCGAGGACGCCGCCCTCCACGCGCCAGCCGGTCTGGGCATTCCACACGAGCTCGGCGCGGGCTGCGCCCGCGGACAGGCCGAGGACGAGAATCAGGAACGACAGCGCAGCGAGAGGACGGGCGAACAAAGAGGGCATGCAGAATGAAACTACCAGCGAATCAGGGCGCTACCGTAGGTCAAGCCCGCCCCAAACGCCACGAGGAGGGTGATGTCGCCCGACTTGATGCGGCCGGCCCGGCGGGCCTCGTCGAGGGCGATCGGAATGGAGGCGGCGGACGTGTTGCCGTAGCGGTCCACATTAACGTAGAAGCGCTCCATGGGCAGCTTCAGGTACTGGGAAATGGCCTCAATGATGCGGAGGTTCGCCTGATGGGGGATCACTAGGGCAATCTGATCAGCGGTCACCCCCTGTTGTTCCAAAATATCCCGGGCGGCTTCATCCATGGCGCGAACGGCGATCTTGAAGACCTCCTTGCCCTTCATGCGGATGCAGTGGTTGCGGGCGGCGATGGACTCGGGCGTGGTGGGGTTGTCGCTGCCGCCGTGGGTGATGTAGAGGAGATCGACGCAGTCGCCGTAGGCCCCGAGCTTGGTGCCGAGGAGCCCGACGCCGGGCTGGTCGCTCACGCCGAGGACGGCGGCGCCGGCGCCGTCGCCGAACAGGACGCAGGTCGTGCGGTCCTGCCAGTCAACGACGGACGAAAGTTTTTCGACGCCGATGATCAGGGCCTTTTTGTAGCGGCCGGAGGCCACCATGGCGCTGGCGGTGTCGAGCGCGTAAACAAAGCCGGAGCAGGCGGCGTTGAGGTCAAAGCAGGCGGTGTCGGTGCGCAGGCCGAGCTTGTGCTGAATGATGCAGGAGGCCGCCGGGAGGACCAGGTCGGGCGTGACCGTGGCGACGACGAGGAGATCGATGTCGGTGGGCGCGAGACCGGCGTCCTGCAAGGCGGCCTTGGCGGCGTGCACGGCCATGTCGGAGGTCGATTCACCGGGGGCGGCGATGTGGCGCTCGCGGATGCCGCTGCGGGTGCGGATCCATTCGTCGGAAGTATCCACCATGGTGGACAGCTCGGCGTTGGTAAGCACGCGGGCCGGGGCATAGGAGCCGGTGCCAAGAATGACAGTGGATGGCATGGATGGGCCGGAAATCAGACCACGACCGGGGCGGCGATCAACTCGTTGGCGCGGGCGATGTCGCTCTCGATGCGATGAATCATGTCGGCCTTGAGGAGCTCGCTGGCGGCGAGGATCGCGCTGCGGATGGCAAAGCGGTTGGCAGAGCCGTGGGCCTTGAGCACGTTGCCGTTGAGGCCGAGGAGGGGGGCGCCGTTGTAGCGCTCGGGGTTGATGCGCTCCTTGAGTCCCTTGGAGGCGCCCTTGGCGAGAAACGCGCCGATGCTGCGGATGGGCGTGGCGGTCATCTCTTCCTTCAACATGGTGCGGAAGAATTTCACGAGCGACTCCCAGCTCTTGAGCAAAATGTTGCCGACGAAGCCGTCGCACACGACGACATCGACGTGGTTGGTGAACACCTGGAAACCCTCGATGGGGCCGACGTAGTTGACGATGTCGGTGGTGCGCTTGAGCAGCTCGTGTGTCGCGGAGATGAGGGCGTTGCCCTTGCCTTCCTCGTTGCCGATGGTGATCAGGCCGACACGGGGGCGCTCGATGCCGAGCATCACGCGGGCGAAATTGCTGCCGAGGATGGCGTTGTGCACGAGGTGCTCGGCCTTGGCCTCGGGATTGGCGCCGGCGTCGATCAAAACGAAATGGCCGTCCTGCCGGGGAACGATGGCTCCGAGGGCGGCGCGGCCCACGCCCTCCATGGGGCGGAGCTTGAGGGTGCCGGCGGCGAGGAGCGCACCGGTATTGCCGCAGCTGACGACCGCCGCGGCCTGACCCTCCTTGACGAGCTCGATGGCGCGGATCATCGAAGAATCCTTCTTCCGCTTCAGGGCCTGCATCGGCTTGTCATCCATCGTGATGACTTCCGAGGCGTGGAAGAGGGCGATGCGGGGATGATCCTGCAGGCCCTCGGCCTTGAGCAACGGACGCAGCACGGACTCGTCGCCCACCAAGGTGAGCGCGTTCAGGTCGGCTTGCTTTTCAAAGGCCAGCTTGACGGCCGCCACCACTTCCGCGGGACCCATGTCGCCGCTCATGGCGTCGATTGCGATGCGTCCGGTGTCGCCGGATGAGGAGCCCATTGCTGGGAAGCCGGGATGAGCTAAGGCGGCGCGAGGCTTAGACCTCGACGTTCAGAACCTGACGGCCGCGGTACATGCCGTTCTTAGGATTCACGCGGTGGGGGCGGAAAGCGGTGCCATCGGTCGGGTCCTTAGCGAACTCGGGCGCGATGAAGGCGTTACCAGCGCGACGGTTGGCGCTGCGGCGTTTGGACTGCTTGCGTTTCGGATTAGCCATGGTGAGGGAAGTTTGATGATAGGGCGCTGGTTAAAAGCACCTGATTTGACGTGTGAAAGGGGAAGGAATTAAGGACCGGGTCGGGCAGCGTCAAGCGTCATAATGACCAATGACGGAAGCGATTTAAGCGTAAGTGAGCAATGCGAGCAAAAGGGCGAAGGCGACCCGGTACCACGCGAAGGCCGCGAGGCCGTGCTTAGTGAGCCAGCGGACCAGGAAACGCACGGCCAAGGCGGCGGTGATCGCGGCCACCACGCAGCCGAGCAGCACGTGGGACCAACCGAAGACCTGAATCATGGCGCCGCCGCTCTTGTAGCTCTTGAAGATCGTGGCCGCCGTGAGCGTGATGAAGCCGAGCAGGAAGCTGAACTCGGCCGAGCGCCGCGGATCGAGCCCCGCGAGGTAGCCGCCGACGATGGTGACCATGGAGCGGCTGGTGCCGGGCCAGAGCGCGAGGCACTGGAGGAAGCCGATGCCGAGGGATTGTTTCACGGTGAGATCGGTGACGACCGGCGCGGTGGCGGCGGTGCGCCGGCGGCGGTGCTCGGCCCAAAGCATCAGCCCGGCGCCGACGATCTGCGCGGCGATCACGGCCCCGATGGAGAAGAGGTGTTCCTCAATCCAATTGTGGATGGCGAGACCGATCACGGCGGCGGGGAGAAAGGCGACGAACAGGTTGACCGTGAGTTTGAGGCCGGCGGGATCGCGGCCGAGCACGCCGTTGATCATGGAGAGCAGCTGCCGCCAGTAGAGCAGGGCGACGGCGGCGATGGCGCCAAACTGGATGACGATGGTAAAGGTGTCGGCGGCCAGTTTCTGCGTGAGCGGCGTGCCGGCGGGGTGCTTGGCGGAAGGCTTCACGTGCCAGAGCGGCTGGCCGTTGCGGTCCTTGAGCTGCTGCTCGGAGGTGAGCCCGAGGGCATCGGACGCGATGATAAGATGTCCCGTGGAGGAGACCGGCAGGTACTCGGTGATACCCTCGACGGCGCCGAGGATCAGGGCGTCGCCGACCGAGAGTTCGGCGGCGGGTGCGGCGGTCTCAGGCGGGGTCTTGGGGCCGGCCGGGGCGGATTGTGCCAGGGCCAGCGGAGCGAGCGAAAACAGGACCGCGAGAAGGATTTTGCGCACGCTGCTTGGTTTCAAGTTTCGGGAGGCGGTGCAAATTTATTTGCGACGGGCCGGGCGCTCGCCTGACTCGCCACGCAATGTCATTGCTAAACGACCTTACCCGCCAGCTGGCGGCCCGCCAGGATCTGACGCCCGCGCAGGTGGAAACCGCTGCGGCGGCGCTGGCCGGGCCCGAGACGACGGATGACGCCAAGGGGGCTTTTCTCCTCGCGCTGGCGGCCAAGGGCGAGACGGCGGCGGAGATCGCGGCGTTTGCGGCGGCATTCCGCACGCGGGCGCGCAACCCGGGGGTCGAGGCGTGGGCGCCGCAGGCCATCGACATCGTCGGCACGGGCGGGGACCACGCGGGCGGTTTCAACATTTCCAGCCTCGTCGTGCTCGTGCTCGCAAGCGCGGGCGTGAAGGTGATGAAGCACGGCAACCGCGGCATCACCTCGAAGTGCGGCAGCGCCGACCTGCTCGCGGGTCTGGGCGTGAATTTGGAAGCGACCGAGGAGCAGCAGCGCCGCGCGTTGGCCGAGCTGGGCTATGTGTTTTTCTTCGCGCCGGCGTTTCACCCGACCTTCAAGCACATCGGCCCCGTGCGCAAGGCCCTCGCGGCACAGGGTCACCGCACGATCTTCAATATCCTCGGCCCGCTCATCAACCCGGGTCGCCCGGCGCACGTACTGCTCGGGGTCTTTGCCCGGGCGTGGGTGCCGCGTCTGGCGGGTGCGATGGACGTGCTCGGCATCGAGGCGGGCCTCGCGGCGCACGGTGTGCTCGGGCCTGACCGCGGGATCGACGAAATGACGACCGCCACCGTGAATATTGTGCAGGGCGCCGGTCGGCTGCGCAGTGTGAACGGCGAGTGGCGCGGTACGGACTACGGCCTGCCGGAGTCTCCCTTTGCCGAACTGCAGGGCGGCGACCTCGCGGCCAATCTCGCGATCACCGAGGCGGTGCTCGACGGCCAGGCGCCGGCGGGGCTCATCAACACGATCGTCTTCAACGCCGCGACCGCGATGTGGATGGTGCGCAAGGTGCCGGACATCGCCACGGGCGTGGGCCTCGCGCGCGAGCAACTGGCGAGCGGCGCGGTGCGGCGGAAGATCGCGCAGACCCGGGAGTTTTACCGTTCATGAGTCGAAAATACTTTGGCACCGATGGCGTGCGCGGCCCCTACGGCGGGCCGGTGATCAACGAGGCTTTTGCCGAGCGGCTGGGCTATGCCGCGGCGGTCTGGCTGAAAAAGAAAGGCCGCGTCGTGATCGGCCGCGATACCCGCGCCTCCGGCGAATGCTTGGTGGCGGCGGTGGCGCGCGGCCTGCGCGCCGGTGGCTGCGAGGCGATCTCGCTCGGCGTGCTGCCGACGCCGGCGGTGGCGCGGGCGGTGCGACTCGGCGGTGCCCCGCTGGGCGTGGTGATCACGGCTTCGCACAATCCGGCGGCGGACAACGGCATCAAATTCTTCGGGCCCGGCGGTGTGAAGCTCACCGATGCCGACGAACTCGCCATCGAGCGCCTCCTGCCGGAGACACTGATCTCACCCAACCTTGCGTCCCCGCATGAGGAAGCCGCCTCGGCCTATCGCGACGGCGCGGCGCAACTCCTACCCGCGCGCGCTCTGGCCGGCTGGCGCGTGGTGCTCGACACCGCCAACGGCGCGACCTGCGCGACGAGCCCCGCCGTGCTGCGCACGCTCGGGGCCGAGGTCATCGGCATCGGCGATGCACCCAACGGAACGAACATCAACGAAGGTGTCGGCAGCGAGCATCCCGAGGCGCTGGCCGCCCGGGTGCTCAAGGAAGGCGCGCGGCTCGGCATCGCGCATGACGGCGACGGCGACCGCTGCGTGCTCTGCGACGAGCTCGGCGGTGTCCTCGACGGCGATGAAATCCTCACGATCCTTGCCACGCACGCGCTGACAAATCGGACATTATCGAACAAAACCTTGGTGATCACCGTGCAGAGTAACCTCGGTGTCGATGCGGCGATTGCCGCGGCGGGCGGCCGGGTGGCCCGCACCTCGGTCGGCGACCGCTATGTGATCGAGCGCATGCTCGCCGATGGCGCGACCCTCGGGGGCGAGAGCAGCGGTCACATCATCTGCTCGGACATATCGCCCACGGGCGACGGCCTCGTGGCGGCGCTGAAGGTCATCGAGGTGATGCTGGCCACGGGCAAGCCGCTCTCCGAGCTGCGCCGGCGCCTGAAAAAATTCCCGCAGCTCACGGCGGCTCTGCGGGTGAAGGAGAAACGCCCGCTCGCGGAACTCCCGCAGCTGACCGCGACGATCAAGGCCGTCGAGGGCGAACTCGGCGCGCAGGGGCGCGTGCTCGTGCGCTACTCCGGCACCGAGGCGAAACTGCGCCTGCTGGTCGAGGGTCCGACCGACGCCATCGTGCGCGGCGCGCTGGACCGGCTGGAAGCCGCGGTGCGGGCTGAGCTGGAAGTGCTCGGGTAAGGCGAGCGTCTTTGTAGGGGCGTCGCTTGACGACGCCCGTTCGCTCCGACCGAGCTAAACGTCCGCTCGCGGCTACGGGCGTCGTCAAGCGACGCCCCTACGCACTCACACCAGCTTCTCGACCAGCGGCTTCTTCGCGATGGAGGCGATGGAGAGCTTCGACCAGTCGCCCGTCCAGAGGGTGATGGCGTCGTCCGTATTCATGAATATGGGACGGTCTGGCATCGGGTAGTTCTTGGGCGGGTGCCAGCCGCCCTCGATCCAGTCGGGGAGGTTGACGCCGAAGCGCACGCAGTCCTTGCGGCCGACGAGGTCGAAGACGTTCTGCCAGAGGTAGTCGGCGATGGCCCAGTGCTGGCCGCGCTCGACCCACATGCACTGGTCGCCGAGGAGGACGGAGGTGCGCTCGTCGGGGGTGAAGAACGTGTCCCAGAACTTTTCGTCCACGCCGTGGCGGTGCACGAGGTGGCGGAAGTCGTGGCTCTGCCAGCCGGTGCTCGGCGCGATGTCCACCTCGCTCTGCCAGCCGGTGCCGGAGACGAGGAAGCCGCGCGGGTGCTGGTAATGTGAATACGTCTGGTCGCAGGCGGCGAGGAAGGCCTCGAGCTCCGCGTCGGGGCGGAGGCGCACGTAGCGCTGGATGCCCTCGAGGGAGTCGCCCATGCCGCCGATGAGCATGGGGCCGCGGTTGAGGTGCCAGCGCTGGTTGCGCCAGTACCACATGCGGTGGCAGCGGACCTGGCCGCGCTCGTCGATCCAGTGTGAGCGGGCGACGTGGCGGCAGAGCTTGCCGGCCTCGTCGATGTAGCGCTCGTCGCCGTAGATCTCCGCGCCGAGAAGGAGCGGGCAGATCATCAGGCCGTAGTACTCGGAAGGCTCCAGGATGTCCTTGATGCCGAGGACGCGCAGCGTGCCCGCGCTCTCCTGGTCGGGCATGCCCGTGACGTGGAACGTCTTGATCATGTAATCAAGGTCCTCGCGGGTGCTGTCGTACCAGCGGCGGTCGCCGAATACCTTGTAGAAAAGCAGTTTTCCCCAGATGCGGGCGTAGTCCTGGTTGGCGACGGAGCTCTTGTCGGGCCGGCCGCCGGTGCCGTATTGCAGGCAGCCCTGCTCCATGTTGCGGAGGATCGCGGTACGGACCTGCTCGAGCAGGCGCGGCTCCAGCCAGTCGCGCGCGTAGAGGGCCGCGAGGCCGAGGGAAAGGTTGGGGACGGCGTTGTGGATCAGGCCCTTTTTGCAGATCTCGCCGGCGTTGAAACCGATGTGATCGTACTGTCCGTCGGGCAAAAAGGACGTGCTCTGGAAATTGATCAGGCGCGAAATCAGCTCGCGGGCGCGGGCATCGGGGCGCTTCGCCTGCGCCTCGGCAAGGCCGGCGATGAACGGCGAGGACCACGTGGTATGGCCGGCGGTGAAGTCACCGAGCCGGTACGGGTTGACGCCCCAGACGGGGTGGTTGTGAAAACCGTGGATGGCGCCGTTGGGCTGCACCCACGAGTGAATCCAGTTGCCGAGGGCGGCGAGATTGGGAGTGGAGGAGGGCATGTAAGAAAGAGGGGCGGGCCGTCAGATTTTCTGCGTGCCTTCGAACCAGCCCTCGGCGATGGCGATGGCGAGGAACATGCACGTGGCGCTGAGCAGCAGACGGGGCCAGTCGGCGCTTTCCCGAAACACAAGCAACGAGACCGCGACGGCGAGGGGAATTTTTAGATTGTTCATTGCGGCCAGCGTGCCGGCCGAGACGCGCAGTGCGCCGAGATTCCAGAGGAAGAAACCCGCGCCGGAGGCGATCACGCCGAGGTACGCGATGACCCAGAGCTGGTGGGTGTTGAGCGAGACGCTGATGTCGCGAAAACAGAAAGCTCCGAGCGCGAGGACGAAGCCGCCGACGTAGAGCAGGCCGAAGACGGCGCGGTCGTTGAGCGCGGGGTGGTTGGTGCGCAGGCGGCGGTAGAGTACCTGGCCGAGCGCGAAGGCGAGGTTGGACACCTGCACGAGCACGACGCCGGTGAGCGTGGCGGCGGTGGGCGCGGCCTTCAGGTAGAGGGCGACGCCGCCGAAGACCGCGAGCACCGCCGCGAGCAACGCCCGGAGGCGCACGGTGCGGTCAAAGGCGTCGGCCAGCAGTGTGACGAAGATCGGCGTGGTGAGCGTGAAGAGCGCGACCTCGTGGGCCTGGAGGAGCCGGAAACTCTCATTATAGGCGAGGTACATCACGCCGAACTGCACGGCACCAATGCCGGTGAGCGCGAGCGCGGTGCGAAGCGTCACCCCGCGGAACCGGAGGAAGGGCAGGAAAACCAGCAGCGCGATCCCGAGCCGGGCCGCGGAGAGAAAGGTGCCGTCAAGTCCAAGGCCTCGGATCAGGCCGAAGGAAAAGGCCCAGAGCAAGGAGGTGAGAAGGAGGTAGTACATGCTACACGCGGAAGATCGCGCCGAGCTTTTTGCCGAGGAGGAGGCTCAGGCCGACGATGGTGATGCCGAGGAAGGCCATGGCCCACACGCCGAGGGCGCTCGCGAGGAACTTGCCGTCGCCGAGCAGCTGGAAGAGCTCCATGATCGCCTTGGTGATCGGGTAAAACGCCTGTTTCTGCGCGAGGATGAGTGAGTCGCTGACCTCCAGCATCGCGAAGGCAAAGGCGAGCAGGCCGCCGGCGATGAGGTTGGCCGTGATCAGGGGCAGCGTGATCTTGAAGACGGCCTTGAGCGGCGGGCAGCCGAGGTTCTGGGCGGCCTCCTCCAGGGTCTCGCTCGTCTGCTGGAAACCAGCGGCGGCGGACCGCACGACGTACGGCAGGCGGCGCACGGAGTAGGCGATGATCAGGAGGATCGTGGGGTCGCGGACGGGATTGAGGAAGGACCAGAAACGGCCGTCCTGCGCCATCGCGAGATAGCCGAAGGCGAGGACGATGCCGGGTACCGCGAGCGGGAGCATCGCGAGGAAGTCGAGCACCTGGCGGCCCGCGAGCTTGGAGCGCACGACGACCCACGCGATGGCGATGCCGAGCACGAGGTCGATGACCGTGGCGATGGCGGCGAATTTCAGGCTGTTGGCGATCGACGGCACGGTGAGATCGTGGCCGAGGGCGAGGTGGAAATTCTCCAAGGTCCAGCTGTGCGGCACGACCGTCGCGTACCACTCGCGCGAAAAGGCCACGAGCACGACGCCGAGGTGCGGCAGCACGGCAACGAAGGTGACGCCCGCGAAGAGCGCGGTGCAGAGCCACGCGCGGGCGGCGGGCAGCGCGACCGGCGCGCGGGCGGCGGTGGCCTTGGCCATCATGGCGTGGCCGGCGCGGCCAAAGAGGCCCTTGCCCAGCGCGTAGAGCGCGATGGAGCTGACGAGCATCACGGCGACGAGCGCGTAGGGAAACGGGTTGCCGCCGATGTCCTTCAGGCCGTCGTACACTTGCACGCTGCTCACCTCGGCGTAGTCGAAGATGAGCGGCGTGCCGAGCTCGGTGAACGACCAGATGAAGACGATGGTGCCGCCGGCGAAAAGCCCGGGCCGGATCAGCGGCAGCGTGATGCGGCGGAAGCGCCGGAAGCCAGTGCAGCCGAGGTTCTGCGCGGCCTCGTCGAGCGCGGGGTCGAGGTTGGCGAGGGCGGCGACGGCGTTGAGATAGATGATGGGGTAGAGCGCGAGCGCCTGCACGACCGCCACGCCCCAGAACTGGTTCGCGGCAAACCAGTCAAAGGTCCAGCCCTCCGGGCGGAGGCCGAGGTGGATGAGCAGGGCGTTGAGCGCGCCATACTGGCCGAAGATCTGTTTGATGCCGATGGCGCCGACGAAGGGCGGCAAGATCATCGGGATCAGCACGAGGGAGCCGAGGAGGCCCTTGCCGGGAAACGTGAAGCGGTCGCTGAGGACGGCGAGCGGCAGGGCAATGAGGAGCGCCAGGGTGGTTGTCGCGGTGGCGAGCAGGAAGGAATTGCGCAGGCCGCCGAGATAGGTCGGGTCGGCCAGGAGCGTCGTGAGATAACTGAACGTCACATGGCCGTCGGCATCGACGAACCCGCCCTGCAGGATCTGGACAATCGGCCACACGAAAAACGCCGCGAAAAACACGGCGGTCAGGGCGAAGACGCTGCGCGCAAACGTAGGCGACATCGCCGCCGAGTGTGCCGGTCCTGCGCAGGGCGCGGCAAGGGCGAAAGGCGGGTTAACGCGCGGGCTGGACCAAAATGCTCCCGGCGGCGGCGAGGCTGAGGGCGAGGGCGGGGCCCTTGGCGGGCTTCAAGGTGATGAGGCCGGCGGCGAGATTGCGGTCGGCGACGTGCACGGTGGCGCCGGGCAGGAGGCCGTTTTGCTCGGCGAACTGCAGGAACTCGGCGCTCTGGTCCGTGATGCGCACGAGCCGCAGGGGCTTGGCCACGGCGCAGGTGGCGAGCGTGGCGTACACCTGGGAGTTGATCTTGCCCTGGCGGCTGGGGATGGGGTCGCCGTGCGGATCGGTGTCGGGGTGGCCGAGCAGGGCGTCGAGGCGGTCGAGCACCTCGTCGGAGATGGCGTGCTCCAGCTGCTCGGCCTCGGCGTGGACCGCGGCCCAGTCCATCTTGAGGACGGTGACGAGGAAGGTTTCCACCAAGCGGTGCTTGCGCAGCACGCTGAGGGCGAGGCGGCGGCCCTCGGCGGTGAGCCGCACCCCCTGGCGCGGGCGGTGCTCGACGTGGCCGGAGTCGGCGAGGGCCTTGACCATCGTGGTGGCGGTGCCGGGGACGACGCTCAGGGAGGTCGCGAGGGCGCCCATGGAAACGAGCTCACCGCCGCCCTCGGAGAGCAGGAGGATGTGCTTCAGGTAGTTTTCGACGGTGCTCGTGGCCACGCGCCGGGGATAGCGACGCCGGGGTTTGAAGCAACCAAGGATTTATTTTGACTACTCAAAATAGATTCTTCAAGTCTTCGGCCAATGATGACCATGCTCCGTGTTTCGCGCTGGCGGGTTCCGGGCTGGCGCTGGCTGGCCGCGGGTGCCCTCGCGACCGGCGCGTCGGCGGCGGACAAGTCGGGCTACTCGCTGGCCAATCCGACGCCGGTGGCGGAGATGCGCGAGATGTCCACCGACCGGCCGGATGCGACGGAGAGCCCGTTCACGGTGGACGCGGGGCACGCGCAGCTGGAGATGGATTTCGCCTCGTGGACGCAGGACAAGGCGGCGGGCGTGCGCACGACGACGGTGGGCGCGGGGGCCTTCAACGTGCGTCTGGGCCTGCGCAACGACGTCGAGGCGGGGATCTTTGTGGCGCCTTACGTACGAAGTGCGGAGCAGCCGGGCGGCACGGTCGCGGGCGTCGGCGACATGACGCTGCGGACAAAGGTCAACCTCTGGGGCAATTACGGCGGCAAGACCGCGGGCGGGTTGATCTTTGATGCGACGCTGCCGACCGCGCGCCGCGGCCTGGGCAGCGCCTGGGCGTCGGGCGCGGTGATTTTCCCGTTGGCGGTGACCCTCACGGAGGGTTGGGACCTCGGTGCGATGACAGCCGTGGACTATCATCACCGCGACAGCGGCGCGGGCAGCACGGCGACCTGGATCAACACCGCGACCCTCGGGCGTGAGCTGACCAAGAGCGTTTCCTGCTATGTGGAGCTGACTTCGGGCGCGGGCGAAGGGCCGCATGCGGCGACGTTTGATGCGGGCGTGGCGTGGCAGTGCGCGGCCGACACCCAGCTCGACCTCGGGGTGAACCTCGGGCTCTCGCGCGCGGCGGACGACGTGGTCGTCTTCACCGGGCTCTCCCGGCGATTTTAAAAACAAACCATCATGGATCAACCCAACTCAGTCACGGGAGAGCCGGCCGGCGCGCAGCGCGGAGCCTGGCGGCGCGAAGACGGGGCGGTGAGCCTGCCGGAGGCGCACCGCTCGGTGCTCGTGCCGGCGGGCGCGTCGTTCTGGCGGAAGATGCTGGCGTTTGCCGGCCCCGGATTCCTCGTCGCGGTCGGCTACATGGACCCGGGCAACTGGGCGACCGACCTCGCGGGCGGCGCACAGTTCGGCTACACGCTGCTGTCGGTCATCATGATCTCCAACCTGATGGCGATCCTGCTGCAGCACCTCTGTGTGAAGCTGGGCATCGCGACGGGCCGCGATCTCGCGCAGGCTTGCCGCGACCACTACTCCAAGCCGACGGTGTGGTTTCTGTGGATCCTGTGCGAGCTGGCCATCGCGGCCTGCGACCTCGCGGAAGTGGTCGGCTCGGCCATCGCGCTGCAACTGCTCTTCGGCATCCCGCTGGTGTGGGGCTGCGTCATCACGGCGGTGGATGTGATGGTGGTGCTGCTGTTGCAGCACCGCGGCTTCCGCTACCTCGAGGCAGTGGTGATCACGTTGATCCTCACCATCGGCACCTGCTTCGCGGTGGAGCTGTTCCTGGCGAAGCCGGACGTGGGCGGGGTGCTCGCGGGCTTCGTGCCGCGCACGGAAATCCTCACCCATCCCGGCATGCTGTACGTCGCCATCGGCATCCTCGGTGCGACGGTGATGCCGCACAACCTCTACCTCCACTCCTCCATCGTGCAGACGCGCAAGTACGAGCAGAACGCGCGGGGCAAGCGCGAAGCGATCAAGTTCGCGACCATCGACTCCACGGTGGCGCTCATGTTCGCGCTCTTCATCAACGGCGCGATCCTCGTACTCGCGGCGGCGGCGTTTCACAAGTCGGGCCATGAGAACGTGGCGGCGATCCAGGACGCGTACCACCTGCTCGACGGCTTGCTCGGAGTGGGCTTCGCGGGCATCCTGTTTGCCGTGGCGCTGCTCGCTTCCGGCCAGAATTCCACGCTGACGGGCACTCTCGCGGGCCAGATTGTGATGGAAGGCTTTGTGAACATCCGACTGCGGCCGTGGCTGCGCCGGCTGATCACGCGCGCCATCGCGATCATCCCGGCGGTGATCGTCATCGGCTACTTTGGCGAGAGCAAGACGACGGAGCTCCTCGTGGCGAGCCAGGTGTGCCTGAGCATGCAGCTCGGCTTTGCCTGCTGGCCGCTCATGCGCTTCACGGGCGAGAAGGCGAAGATGGGCGAGTTTGTGAACCCGTGGTGGATCCGGATCCTCGGCTGGACGATCACGCTCGTCATCATCGGCCTGAATATCAAACTCCTGCTCGACATCGCAGGCCTCACCGACGGACCGACCCCCTGACCCCATGTATAAAAAAATCCTCGTCGCCCTGGAAAACACGCGCGCCGACGAAACGGTGGTGCCGCACATCGTGGAGCTGGCGCAACAACTGGGCTCGGAGCTGCTGCTGCTGCACGTCGCCGACGGCTTTGCCGCCCGCAATTTTGCCCAGCTCAAGCTCGCGGAATCGGAGGAGATGAAGGCGGACCGGGCCTATCTCGACCGCATCGCCGAAGGCCTGCGTGCGCAGGGCCTGCAGGTGGGCACGGAGCTGGCGCTCGGCGATCCGCCGAAGGAAATCCTGCGGGTGGCAGTGGAGCGCGGCTGCGCGCTCATCGCGATGACCTCGCACGGGCACAAGTTTGTCGCGGATCTCGTGCTCGGCAGCACCATCGACAAGGTGCGGCACAACACGACGATTCCGATTTTGGTGGTGCGCGCCGGTACGTGAGCAATGCTGCCGGCGCATGGGCGTCATCGACAGCCACGTACACCTCTACCCGCCGGACGTGAACCGCGACCCGGCGGGCTGGGCGGCGGCCTGCGGTGAGCCGTTGTGGGCGCAGCTCTGCACCAGGCGCCGGAAAAACGGGCGCGGCGTGCAGGCGTTTCCGAGCGTGGACGAATTGCTGCGCGCGATGGACGCGGCGGACGTGGAGCGGGCGGTGCTGCTCGGCTGGTATTGGGAGATGCACGCCAGCTGCGCGCTCCAGAATCGCTTTTACGGCGAGTGCGTGCGGGCGCACCCGGACCGGCTCGCGGCGTTCGCTACGATCAACCCGCGGGCCGATCGCGCGCTCGTGCGGGAGGAGCTGGATCGGGCGCGCGGCGAGGGGCTGGTCGGACTCGGCGAACTCTCCCCGCATACGCAGGGCTACGCAGTGGATAACGCCGCCTTTGGCGCCGTGCTGGAGCTGGCGGAGCGCTGGGCGTGGCCGGTGAACCTGCATGTGACGGACCCGGACAGCCGGCCTTACCCGGGACGCGTGGCGACGCCGCTGGAGGACTTTCTGTTGCTGGGGCGCACGTATCCGCGGGTAAATTTCGTGCTGGCGCACTGGGGCGGTTTGCTGCCGTTGCGCGACCCGGCCGCGGTGGAGCTGAAGAACCTGCACTACGATACGGCGGCCTCACCACTACTTTACGGCCCGGATGTTTGGCGGAGGTTTATGGCGACAGTGCCGGCCGAACGTGTGCATTTCGGATCGGACTATCCGCTCAACGTCTATCCGACGATCGACGCGGAACCGAATTTCACGCGCCTCGTGGCCGAGGCGCACCGGTCGGGCTTGGATGCGACGCAGCTGAAAGCCCTGATGCGGGAAAACTCCGCGCGGTGGTTTAAGCGCTGAAGCGGTCGAGGGCCCACGAGATGACCGGACTGCGGGCGTCGCGGACGACGATTTGCAGACCGGTGGTGAGGCCGGAGGGCAGGGGGACCGGGACGGTGAGCACAGGGCGGCCGGCCAGACTGGCGGGGGTCGTGAGCGCGAGGAGCCGCGCGCGGTTGGCGGCGGTGCAATCGGCCTTGGTGAGCGCCGCGCACGGGGTGGCGGGGAGGACGAGAAAATCGTGGTCGGCGAAGAAGGCCGCCCAGACCGCTTTCACCCGTTCGTGGCCGGCCCGGGCGTGGGCGACGGCTGCGGAGTCGAGCATGGCGCCGCGGCTGAGGCGGGGCCACACCGCCGGGTCGTAGCGGGAGCGTTGCGCCTCGGCCCACGGGCGGTGCGTAGCCCACGCCTCGGCGGCGACGATGTCGCCGTAGATGGCCGGGGCGGTGGCGAAGGCGGCGTTAAGCGTGGCAGTGAGTGGAGCGTTGGCGGGAGCGCAGAGTTTTTCGGCGGCCGGACGAAACGCGGCGGCGACCTCGGCATCGAGGCCCGGCCAGCCGAGCCAGCAACCGCGCGGTTCGCGGAGGAGCGGATCGGCGCCGCAGAGCGCCTCGGTCACGCGGCGCAGATCGGCGGCGTGCGCGGTGAACCAGCCGGCGGTGTCGAAGCTCTGGGCGAGGGGAAAAGCATCGGCGATAAAACGGTCGCAGGGCGTGAGCCGCAGGCCGTAGAGCCCGCAGAATGCAGCCGGCACGCGGACGGAGCCGCCGGTGTCGGTGCCGATGGCGAAGGGCGCGAGTCCCGCGGCCACGGCGGCGGCGGAACCGCTGCTGGAGCCGCCGGTGGTACGGCCGGGAAAGTGCGGGTGCTCGCAGTCGCCGTAGTGCGGATTCTCGCCGGTGATGCCGTAGGCGAATTCGTGGAGGTGGGTCTTGCCGGCGCAGGTGGCGCCCGCGGCACGGAGGGCTTGGACGAGGACCGAGTCGCGCGCGGCGGCAGGCCGGACCTCGGGCAAAAACGTGGAGCCGGCAAAGGTGGGCTGGCCGGCGAGATCGAACAGATCCTTGAGCAAGTACGGGACGCCCGCGAGCGGTCCGGTGGATTGGGCCAGGGCGGCGGCGAGATCAGCTTCCTGCATCAGCGAGGCGAGGACGGCGCGCTGCTGCGCTGGCGGGAGCGCGGCGGCGCGGCGGTGGACCTCGCGCGCGGCGGCGGCGGGGCCGAGGGATTGCCATTCGCTGATCGTCATGCGGCCAATGTCGCGAATCGGTCCGTCATGGCAACACGCGGTGTTTGGGGTTGGCGCGGCCCGGCTGCGGCGCCAACGTGGGGCGATGCACGCGTGGAGCCGGGTTTTTTGTTGGTTGGCGGTGGCCGTGACCCTCGCGGGTTGCAGTCGCGAACAGGCGCGCACGCCGCCGCAGCCGGCCGGGCCGGTGAAGGTCACGGTGCAGCTGGACGATGTCCCGCGGGCGGAGTTGGCGGGTTTTTATCAGGCGCTGGCGAAGGGTTATTATCAGCGCGCGGGGCTCGACGTGGAGCTGCGCGCGACCGGGCCGGAGACGGACGTCGCGGCGCTGGTGGCCAACGGTGAGGCGGATTTCGGGGTTGGGCGCAGTGACGATATCATGGTGCGCGCGAGCATGGGGCTGCCGTTGCAAATGGTGGCCGCCTCGCGGCAACACGATCCGCTGTCGCTGCTTGTTCACGCGAAGAATCCCGTACGGAAACTCTCCGACCTCAAGAGCCACACAGTGCTGGCGAAGGCGGGGCAGGCGTGGATCGGCTGGGTGCAAAAGCGCCAGCGCGTGACGTTTGAGCTCAAGCCCCCGGGAGCCGGCCTGGCGGCATTTTGGGCGGGGACCGATGCAATCCAGGCGGGCTATGTGACCAGCGACGGGGCAAAATCCCAGGGCCCGCGCGCGGAGCTGCGGGCGATCGCGCTGAGCGACGAGAGCTACGATGCGTACCACGCAATTTTCTGTCGCGGGGATTTTGCCCTCAGGAATCCGCCGGTCGTGAAGGCCTTCCTCCAGGCGACGCTGCTGGGGTGGAGCGACTTTTTGGAGAACGATCCGATGCCGGCCTTCGAGCTGATGCAAAAGCGCAACCCGGCGCTGACGCTGGCGGAATTGGACTACGCGCGGGGCGAGCTGATCATCGGTCCATGGATCCGGGGCGATGCGGCGAAGGGCGAGTATCTCGGCGATCTCTCGCGGGAGCGGCTGGGAATGGAGCTGGATGTGCTGCTGGAGCTCGGCGTGATCACGGATCCGATTTCCCTGAATGCGGTCGCGACGCGGGATTACCTGACGCGCGTCACACCCTAAAATCCGCTTTGCGTCGGAGGCGCCCGGCGCATCAGCTTAACCCATCATGAATCCTGAATCCAAACTCGCCGAACTCGGCCTCGTCCTTCCCACGCCGCCGGCCGCCGCCGGCAGCTACGTGCCCACCGTGCGCACGGGCAACCTCCTCTATTGCGCCGGCACGATCTGCATGGTCGCCGGCCAGATGACGCACACCGGCCAGGTGGGCAAGGAGCAGACCGTGCAGGCCGGCTACAAGGCCGCGGAAGTCTGCGCGCTCAACACGCTCGCCAACATCAAGGCCGCGGTCGGCTCCCTCGACCAGGTGGCGCGCATCGTCTTCGTCAGCGGCTTCGTCAACGCCGTGGACGGTTTCCAGGACAGCCCCGCCGTGATCAACGGTGCGAGCGACCTCTTCCTCAAGGTCTTCGGCGACGCCGGCAAACACGCGCGCGCCGCAGTCGCGGTCAACGGCCTGCCCAAGGGCTCGACCGCCGAGGTGCAGGTCGTCGTTGAGCTGAAGGCCTGAGTGCGTCGCTGCTTTCTTTTTACCCCGATGAAAATCCTCCGCTCCCTCGTTTTATCCAGCGTGCTCGCGGTCTCAGCGTTCGCGCAGACGTACCAGGTCGCCGTCATTCCGAAGGGGACGACGCACGAATTCTGGCGCTCGATCCACGCGGGCGCGCTGGCCGCGGCGAGCGAGCTGAAGGGCGAGGGCGTCACGGTGAACGTGGTCTGGAAAGGCCCCCTGCGCGAGGACGACCGTGACCAGCAGATCCAGGTGGTGGAGAATTTCATCGGCCGGGTGAACGGCATCGTGCTCGCGCCGCTCGACGCCAAGGCGCTGGTGTCGCCGGTGCGGGACGCGGTGGGCGCCAACATCCCGGTCGTCATCATCGACTCCGCGCTCGACTCGAAGATCCCCGCCGCGACGGTATCGACTGACAACTACAAGGGCGGCGTGCTCGGTGCGCGCCGGCTGGCGGCGCTGCTCGACGGCAAGGGCAAGGTGATCCTGCTGCGCGTGCTGGCGGGCTCGACGAGCACGATGCAGCGCGAGGCGGGATTCCTCGACACGATCACGAAGGAGTTCCCGGGGATCGTGGTGCTGTCCAGCGACCAGCATGCGGGGCCGACCCGCGACACGGCCTACGGGGTTTCGCAGACGCTGATCAACCGCTACGGCCGCGAGGTCACGGGCGTCTTTGCGCCCAACGAATCCTCGGCGACCGGCATGCTGCTCGCGCTGAAGGAGGCGGGTCTCGCGGGCGGCAAGGTGAAGTTCGTCGGCTTCGACACGGGCACGCAGACGGTCGCGGCGCTCCGGGCCGGCGACATTCAGGGCCTCGTGGTGCAGAGCCCGTTCAAGATGGGCTACCTCGGGGTGAAGACGCTCGTGAGCGTGCTGCGCGGCGGCAAGGTGGAGAAGGAAATCGACACCGGCTGCGCGCTCGTGACGAAGGAGAACATGGATGAGCCCGCCATGGCCGACCTGCTGCACCCGCCGCTCGAGAAGTGGCTGAAGTGATTACGAGCGGACGGGGGCCTTTTCGTCGAGGTGCTTGACGAGCACCTTGGCGTTGCGGCCGCTTTCCTCGTAGAGCTTCAGGCGGGACTCGGGCAGGATGTCCTTCGGCGCCTCCTCGAAGCCGAGGACGTTGGTGAAGAAGCCGAAACTCTGGGTCGAGAGGGCGATGACGCTCTTCACCCCGCGCTCGCGGGCCTGCATGCAGGCGTACTCGACCATCTTCTTGCCGATGCCGCGGTTGTGGTAGAACGGCATGACGTAGAGCGAACCGAGCTCCGCGATGTCGGGCTTGCCCGGGTAAAAATACAGGGTGACGACGGCGATGATGTTCTCGTCCACCTCGAAGACGAAGAACTGGTCGATGTTCTTTTCGATCGCCTGCTGGGTGCGGTTGACGAGCTCCTCGCGGCGGACGGCGCTGCGGGTGAGGCTGTAGATGAGGCGGACGTCGCTCTTCCGCGCCTTGCGGATCTGCTGGTAGTCGTTGCCGTACACGAGGGAGCCGACGCCCTCGTTGGAAAAGATCTCGTTGAGCAGGCCGTCGAAGACGCGGCCGTCGAGCACGTGGACGCGCGGCACGCCGCTCTCGATCGCCTTGACGGCGTGGGTGGCCTTGCTGCGGTTGCCATCGGCGACGCGGCTGGCGTCGGCATCGAGGAGCTTGCGCAGGGCGTCGACGGAAATCTCGCGGCGGAACTTGCCGTCGATCTCGAGGCCCTCGTGCGGGGAAAGATAGATGATCTTGGTGGCCTGGAGGGCCTCGGCGACCTCGGCGGCGAGGAGGTCGGAGTTGACGCGCAGGGCCTTGCCATCGGGGCCGAAGGCGATGGGCGAGATCACGGGCACGACCGAGTGGTCGATGAGCTCGCCGAGGAAATCGCGGTCGATGCGCTCGACCTTGGCGGTGAACTGCTGGTCGATGCCGCGGATGATGCCGATGGGCAGCGCGCGAATGGCGTTGGTCGTGGCGCACTTCAGCGCGTTTTGCGTGAGGCCCTCGACGAGGAGGTGCGAGACACGGGAGGCGGCGCGGGTGGCGAGGTCGAGCGTGGCGGCGTCGGTGACGCCGGTGCCGTCGGAATTGGTGATCGGGATGTTGCGCATCACCGAGAGTTCCTGGAGCTGCTGGCTGATGCCGTGGACGAGCACGATCTTGATGCCGAGCGAGCGAAGGACGGCGATGTCGACGAGCAGGTTGCCGAAGTTCTCATCGGCCACGATGGAGCCGTCGAGGGCGATGACGAAGATCTGGCCTTGAAAACGGGGGACGTATTTCAGGATGCCGCGCAGATCGGTGGGCTTGATCGTCGTCGCGTTGGCGGTCGGCGCAGTGAGCGCAGGAGAAGAAGGGCCGGGGCCGTTACTCATGGATGGTGCGCGCGTAACTTCGGCGAAGCGGCGCGGCGCGTCAATGCACTTGAAGGGTCCACGTGCGCGACGCCTTTTGGCCGACGAGCGTGACGCGGAACTGGCCGGGCTTCAGCGCGCCCGCGGGCACGGTGAGGAGGATGGCCTTTTCCTTGGAGCGCGAGATGAGGTCGCCGGTGAGTTTCTCGAAGTCGGGCGTGATCACGATCTCGTTGTTGCGGACGTAGAGCTCCGCGCCGCCGAGCTGGTGCTTGTTGTCGGGCATCGCGCAGGTGAAGAGAAACTCGTAGGGAAAAAGGGTGTTGGCGGTCGCGGGCGCCCGGACGCTTTCGATGTCGACCGGAAGCAGGGGGACCTCGACGAGCGTGTCGCGCAGCTCCTTGGGCAGGCCGCCGGGGGCGTTGGTGACGGCGGCGGGAGAGCCGATGCGCACGGCATCGGCGGGAACCTCAGCATCGACCGCGACGCGCTGGAAGCCGGCGTTGAGGAGCCGCAGGACATTGGCGCGGTCCTTTATGTCCTGGTAGGGCTCGAAAGCGTGGCCCGGCTTACGATAGCGCAGCGTGATGATCGTGTAGGGGACGATCACGAGCACGATCACAAGGGCGACCCACTTGAGGGGCCAGGGACGGTTGGCGCGGCCGGACATGGAGGAGCATTCATCGCGGGAGGAGGGCGGGGCCGCAAATAAAATTGCTCCGGCGCACCGGGGGTGTTTGGTTGCCTGACTTCATGAAACTCTGGTCGCAGTATTTTATCCCCACGCTGAAAGAAAGCCCCGCGGACGCCGAAATCGCCTCGCACAAGCTGCTCATGCGCGCCGGTTTGGTGCGCAAACTGGGTGGCGGCCTTTACACGTATATGCCCATGGGTCTGCGCGTGATGCAAAAGCTCACGCAGATCTGCCGCGAGGAGATGGAGCGCGCGGGCGCGATCGAGCTGTGGATGCCGCACATGCACCCGGCCGACACCTGGCGCGAGGGACCCCGCTGGCCGGTGACCCGAGAGATCATGTTCCGCGCCGACAGCGCGGGCGATGGCAAGCGCGCGGCCCGCGAGCCGGAGTACGTGCTCGGGCCGACCCACGAGGAGGTCATCACGCCGCTCGTGAAGGCCGAGATCACCAGCTACCGCGACCTGCCGAAGAACTTTTTCCAGATCGCCACGAAGTTCCGCAACGAGATCCGCCCGCGCTTCGGCCTGATGCGCGCCCGCGAGTTCGTGATGATGGATTCCTATTCGTTTGACGCGACCGATGAGGGCGCGCGCAAGAGCTACCTCGCGATGAAGACGGCCTACGAGGCCTTCTTCCGCCGCATCGGTGCGCGCGCGATCGCCGTTGAGGCGGACACCGGCGTGATGGGCGGCAGCTTCTCCCACGAATTCATGGTCCCCGCCGAGATCGGCGACGACGACGTGATCTACAACGACGAGAGCGGCTACGCGGCCAACCGCGAGAAGGCCACGAGCGCGCTCGTGCCGAAGGATCTCGCCGACGCGGCGCCGGTGGGCGCGGTCGAGGAGTTTGCCACGCCGGGCATCGTGACGATCGCGGCGCTGGAAGCCGCGCCGTACTCGGTTGCGGCGGACAAGCAGTTCAAGACCCTCGTCTACATCGGCGACGGCAAGCCCTTCCTCATCGTGCTGCGCGGCAGCGACGAACTCGAGGAGGCGAAGCTCGGTTCGCTCGGCTTCGGCCTCGTGCGCCCGGCCACGCCGGAGGAGATCGAGCCGGTCATGGGCGCCAAGCCCGGCAGCCTCGGCACGGTCAAGGGCACCATCAAGAACCCCGGTGCGCTCGCGGGCATCTTCGCCGACCAGGCGATCCGCCTCATCGGCAACGGCACGACCGGCGCCAACAAGGACGGCTTCCACCTCCGCAACGTGAACGTCGCCCGCGACCTCGCGGTTACGAAGTTTGGCGATTTCCGCCGCGTGCGGCCGGGCGAGCCTTGCCCGCTGTCCGGCAAGCCCCTGCAGGTGCGCCGCGGCATTGAGGTCGGCCACATCTTCAAGCTCGGCACCAAGTATTCGGAAAAATACAACGCGGTCTACACCGATGACCAGAAGCAGACCCACTTCATGGAGATGGGCTGCTACGGCATCGGCATCGGCCGCACGCTGCAGGCAATCATCGAGCAGAGCCACGACGCGGACGGCATCGTCTGGCCGTGGAACTCGGCGCCCTTCCACGTGCTGATCTGCGTGCTCGATCCGCAGCTGCCGGAGGCGATGGACCTCGCGAAACAGCTCGCCACCGTGGCCGAGCAGGCCGGTGCGGAAGTCCTCGTGGACGACCGCGCGGAGCGGCCGGGCGTGAAGTTCAAGGACGCCGACCTCATCGGCATCCCGCTGCGTCTCACGATCGGCGGCAAGGGACTCAAGGAAGGCATCGTCGAACTGAAAGCCCGCACCTCGAAGGATGTGGCCAAGCTCCCGCTCGCCGAGGCGGCGGCCCAGCTCGGCGCGGCCATCGCGGCGGCACAGGCCAAGGCTTAACCATGGCGGAGTCGCAGCCCTATTCAGATCCCGAGGCGCAGGGCGACACCGCCCTCGCGCTGGAGGGCATGTGGCGCGTCGTCGTGCTGAACGATCCGGTCAACCTGATGTCTTATGTCGTCATGGTTTTCAAAAAGGTCCTCGGTTTCGACGAGGCTACCGCGCGCAAGCACATGATGGAGGTCCACGAGCGGGGCCGCTCCGTCGTGTGGGCGGGCCTGCGCGAAAAGGCCGAGGCGTACATGTTCACCCTGCAGCAGTGGCACCTGACGACGGTACTGGAGCCCGATGAAACGCGTTGAGGTCAAGCTCAGCCTGGCGATTGTCGCGCCGCTGCTCGACGTCATCAAGGGTCTGGCCGATGACCTCGGCTCAGACCTCGCCACCACGGTGGCGCCGGTGGACCACGACCAGGATTTTCAGCAGGCGTGGCGCGACGAGCTGATCGGCGCGCAAAATGCCGACGTGAAGGTGCTGCTCGCGCTCTTCAACGACGAGTTTTTCGCCGAGGGCGTGATTGCGTTCGACGAGGCCAACGCCGAGCCGATCGTGCGCGCCTGCGCGGCGCTGCGCCTGCGGCTGCGGTCGCACCCGCTGGCCCAGCTCGGCGACGAGCCGCTGGAGAGCGGCAGCGTGGATCTGGCGGGGCTGGAGGAGCCGGTGCGCAAGGCCTTCCTGTGCTACCTGTTCCTCGCCACCATCCAGGAGCTGATCATCCAGCACCTCGAGTCGAACATCATCGGTTCCTGAGAAGCTGTTATTCGCGTTTGACGGCGAGGGGGTGTGACCTACCGTGGGCGCTGACACCCTGCAGTGTTCGAGGTGCTTTCAATAACTGCTCTTTGCCTTAGATTCATTACGGGAGCCAAAACCGTCGCGGAAGATGCTAGGCCGTCCATCGGAAAGCAGACGCTGCGGAGGAGGCGCCCACTTTAACCTAAAAAGGTCCTGAGCCTTTGGGCATACGGCACAGGCGGGGTGTCACATTTTCTTTTCCAGATTTTCCCCATGAATCCCGCAGAACTCAACGCGCTCCATATCTTCCACGTCGTCGCGGCCATCGTGATGATCGCCTTCACCTTCTTCGCCTTTGCGGGGCCGGCTGACACGCGCAAGCGCGTGCTGATGATCACCGGCATCGCGAGCCTGCTGGTGCTGCTGACGGGCATCCGCATGTGGCAGGGCATGTTTGGTTTTTCGGCCATGGCCTGGATCTTCATCAAGATGGCTTGCTGGCTCGGTCTGTCGGCCCTGACCGGCCTGGCCTACCGCAAGCGCGAGAGCGCCAACACCCTGATGGTGATCGCGCTCATCCTCGCCATCGTGGCCGTCACGGTGGTGTACGTGAAGCCGGCGTTTTGAGCGCCGGACCGGCATGAGTTCCACGCCGGTAGATACATTGTGCGGGGTCTGGGTTGATTCGGCGGGCAAGGTTCACACCACGGTCGCGACGCCCGAGGGTGGACGCGAGGAGCGGATGGCGGCGCTGCGGCCCTTCGCCTGGCTCAACGACACGCCGGCCAACGCCAACACCCACGCCATCGCGATCGAAGCCCTCGCGGGTGACGGGCCTTACAACCGGCTCGCGCACGCGGATGATCTGGAGGTTTACGACACGTTTGTCCGCGAGGCGAAGGACTCGGTGGGCGTGGACTCCATCCGCCCCTTGGAAAGCCAGTTTCTCCTGCAGCACCGCCAGCGGCTCTACCGCGACCTGACCTTCGCGCAACTGCGCCGCTGCCAGCTCGACATCGAGACGGGCTCGGGCGACGGCGGCTTCAGCGACGCCTCGCGCAAGGAGGACCGCGTGCTGGCCATCGGCCTGCGCTTCGGCGACCGCAACCGCCTGCTCGTGCTGGAGGAGCCGACCGATGCCGCGGAGAAAAAACTGCTCGAAGCACTCAACCAGGTGCTCCGCGAGGAAGACCCCGACGTGATCGAGGGACACAACATCTTCAAGTTCGACCTCGATTACCTGAGGCAGCGCTGCCGGCTGCACAAGGTGCCATGCGCCTGGGGCCGCTACGGACAGAAGGCGTCGTTTCGCAACAGCCGTCTGAAAGTTGCCGAGCGTTGGATTGATTTCCCTCGCTGCGATCTGCCGGGCCGCTCGGTGATCGACACCTACCTGCTGGTCCAGATCTACGACATCACCACGCGCGAGCTGACCTCGTACGGACTGAAGGACGTGGCGGTGTACTTCGGCATCACCGACGAAGACAGTGCGACGCGCACCTACATTGAGGGCAGCAAGATCCAGGAAGTTTACCGGACCGACCGCGCGCGGTTTTGTGCGTATCTGGAAGACGATCTGCGCGAGACGCAGGGGCTCGCGGCGCAACTGCTGCCGACGTATTTTGAGCAGGTCCGCACGTTTCCGACGCTGCTGCAGGAAGCCACGCTGCGCGGCGCGACCTCGAAGATCGACCTCCTGTTTCTCGAGGAGTACTACCACGCCCGGCAGGCCTGTCCGCTACCGCCGGAGGTGCAACCCTTCGAAGGCGGCTATACGCGGAGTTTTCAGGAAGGCGTATTCCGCCATGTGCTGCACTTCGACGTCGCCTCGCTTTACCCGAGTCTCCTGCTGCACATCGGACGCAATCCGAAGAACGACACGCTCGGGGTCTTCATCCCGCTGCTGCGCCGCCTGCGCGAGTACCGCCTGAAATACAAGCTGCTCGCCCGCACGGCGCCGACCGAAGAGGAGCGCAGCGAGGCGCAGGCGCGGCAGACGAACTTCAAGATCCTCATCAATTCCTTTTACGGCTACCTCGGGTTTTCCGGCGCGCGCTTTGGCGACGGCGAACTCGCGGCGGAAGTTACGCGGCGCGGACGCGAACTGCTGCAGGCGCTGATCGACGAGTTCGCGAAGCACGGCTGCACCATTCTCGAAGCGGACACGGATGGCATCTATCTTTCGTCGGAGCAGTATTACGAGAAACCGGATCAGTTGCTCGCGCTGGTCGCGCCCATTTTGCCGGAAGGCATCGAGCTGGAGCACGACGGCAGCTACACGGCGATGTTCTGCTACAAGGCGAAAAACTATGCGCTCTACGACGGGAAGCGGATCACCCTGCGCGGCAGTGCGCTGCGGTCGCGCGGCATCGAGCCTTACCTAAAGAAGCTTAGCGACCGCCTGATCCACTATTTGCTCGGGGCGGGCGGCGACTCGCCGGTGGTGCTGGTGGAAGATTATCGCCTGCGACTCGGCCGCCGGGAAATGCCGGTGACGGAATTGGCGAAGAGCGAAACATTGAATCAGAATCCCGACGCCTATGAACGGTTGATTGCCGAAGGCGGCAAACCGCGACGCGCCTCGGCCGAGGTGGCGCTGCAGGTCACGCCGCGTCCCCGGATGGGCGAACGCGTGAGTTACTATATCACCGCGAAAGTGAAGGGGAAGAGCAGCGACTGGCAGCGCGCACGGGCGCTGGAGCTCTACGATGCGGTGAATGCGCCGTACGATCCGGATTACTACGCGGACAAGCTCGACGACTGGGTCGAGCGCTACGGCAGCTTTCTGGGCATCAAGCCGCTGCCGAGCGCGCAGGCGGAGTTGTTTTGAGCATGAAAAAGGGCGGCTAAAGATAGCCGCCCTGATTGCGTCGAGTGCTCCGATGAGGATTACTTCGCGCTCTGGCTGCGCTGGACGACCCAGTCGATGATCGCCTTGTCGTCGTGCTCGTGGCGCCAGACGAGGGAGAGGAACTCGGCGGGAAGGATGTCGAGCGACTTGAAGAAACGGCGGTCGCCGCCGCAGGAATACATCAGCGAGGCGGGCAGCTCGCCGCGGAGCTTGGCCTTGGCCTTCGGGATGACGCGGGGGAGCCACTGGATGCCGTGCACGGCGTCGGTCTTGCCGGGCATGCGCGACTCGTCGAGGACGTCGGTCGAGGGGCGGCCGTGCTGGACATTGAGGAAATAGTCGCGGCGGATGGTCTCGATGATGAGGGCGTTGTCGTAGCCGGGCTCGCCGCCGTTGTTATGGTCCTCGGCGTAGTCGTACATGTGCTGCGCGGTGATGCCGTTGGCGGAGAGGAACGCCAGCTGCGTGGCGTCGAAGTAGGTGCCGGCCCCTTGCTGGCCCTTGGCGTAGAGGGCGACGGCGTGGTCGTAGATGGCGCGGAATTTCTTGGTAAACTCGTAATTTTTCATGGGCGTGGATGGTTTAGACGCAAAGGGACATGGCTCAGGCCAAATCTCAAGCGCCAGACGGGGGATTCAGCGCTTTTAGGCCGGCTTGAAGTCGATGGTGCGCTTGTAGCGGTCCACTTTGTCCACGACGACGTTGAGCCGGCCGTTGATGGCGTAGGACTGCTTGGTGCGGCGGCCGATGAGGGCGCTGCCGGAGGAGTTGAGCGTGTAATGGTCGTCGGCCAGCGAGTTCGCCGGGATGAAGCCGAAGGTCATCGACTCAAGCAGCTCGATGAAGAAGCCGTGCGCGCGGACGTCGGTGATGATCGCGGCGAAGACCGTCTTGTCGGCCTTGGCCAGCTCGCGCTCGAAGAACTCGAGGAGCTTGATCTTCACGCTGTCGCGCTCGGCCTCGGTGCTGTTGATCTCGGTGAGGCTGAGATGCTCGGCGAGCGCCTCGACGCGCGGGAGTGTGTAATCCACGGGTACGCGGGGATCGGCCTGTTTCGCGAGGTAGTGGCCGAGCACGCGGTGCACGACCAAGTCGGAGTAGCGGCGGATCGGCGAGGTGAAGTGAGTGTAGTCCTTCTTGTGCAGGCCGTAGTGGCCGTCGGGCGAGGCGCGGTAGCAGGCCTTCTTCAGGCTGCGGAGGAGCTGCGTGCGCAGCGTGTAGCCCTGCGGGTGGGTGCGGAGCGTTTCGAGGAGCTTCACGACCTCCGCGCGGTGCGTCAGGTCGCCGACGTGGAGGTTGAAGGTGCCGAGGAGCTGGCGGAATTCGGAGAGCTTTTCCGGGTCGGGCTCGTCGTGGACGCGGTAGAGCGAGGGCAGGGACTTGGTCCGCGTGAGCCGGGCGACGGCCTCGTTGGCCGCGAGCATGAACTCCTCGATGAGCTGGTGGCTCTCATCGTGCTCAATGAGTTCGAGACGGTCGGCGTAGCCGTTGACGTCCACGAAGATCTTCGTCTCCGGCATGTCGAGATCGAGGCTGCCGTGGGCCATGCGGTCGCGGCGGAGCCGGCTGGCAATCGCCCAGAGCGCGCGGACCCAGGTCTGCAAGTCGGTCAGCTCGTCGTCGGAGAGATCGCGCAAGGCGCGGCCGGTGGAGCCGGTCTGGTGCTTGGGCGGGAGCGGCAGGGCGCGGATGCGCTCGAGGCTGTCCTCCTTGAGGAAGGCGTAGGCCTGCTTGTAGGTGAGACGCTTGCGGCTGCGGATGACGGTGTTGGCGAACGCGACGTCCTTGACGCGACCGTTGCGGCCGTAGGTGAACAGCACGGCCTTGCACAGGCGGTCCTGCGCCTCGACGAGGGAACAGAGGCCGTTGGAGAGCTTCTCCGGCAGCATGGGGATGACCACGCCGACGAGGTAGGTGGAGTTGCCGCGCTCCTGCGCCTCGCGGTCGAGCGCGGTGCCGGACTTCACGTAGGTGGAGACATCGGCGATGTGCACGCCGATGCGGACCTCGCCGTCTGAGAGCGTCTCGTAGGACAGGGCGTCGTCGAAATCCTTCGCATCGTCCGGATCGATGGTGAAGACGGGCTTCTGCCGGTAATCGAGGCGGCCGGTGGTCTCGGCGGGCTGCACGGTGTCGGGCAGGCGCGCGACCTCGGCCTCGACGGCGGCGGGAAACTCGGTCGCGAGGTTGTACTTTTCGAATACGCCGAGCAGTTCGGCGCGCGGCTCATGGGTGCGGCCGAGGCGGCGGATGATCGTGCCGGTGAGCGGGGCGTTGCGGCGCGTCCACTCATCGAGCGAGACGACGACCTTGTCACCGGGCTGGGGGATGGGCTCGATCCCGGACTTGGCGGGATCGCCCACCTGAATCTCGTACACGAAGCGCGGATCATCCGGTGCCACGGTGAAGTGGCGGCCGGAGCGCGCGAGGTTGCCGACGAGATTGTCGCGGCCGCGCTCGAGGACACGCACGACGCTGCCGATTCTTTCGCCGGGCCGGCGGCCCTTGCGGCCGGGCTGGATGCGAATGACGACTCGGTCGCCGGGGAGCGCCACAGAAGTGTCCTCCGGAAAAATCTGCACGCTCGGCTCGCTGCTGCTGCCGGGCGAGCCGTCGGGATTTTCCAAAATGACGAAGGCCGAACCTCCCGCGCGGAATTGGATGCGGCCGCTGAGCTCGCCAGATTTGGCCCGGGGCTTTGACGCAGGAGCGGAAGGAGCGGCAGCGGCGGGCCGCGCAGAGTCCTTTTTATTTTTCTCGGGCGTGCGAGCTGGAGGAGCAGAGTCCGAGGCGGACAGGCCCGCGGCCGTGGCGCCGGGTGCGCGGCGGAAGCTGGGCGTGAAGATTTTCCGGCCACCGCCCTCGCTCGGCGCGGCGGATGACGCGGGACGCTGGGCGGCAGCGAGTTTGAGGCGGCCGCCCTGGATGCGGATAAGTTTCTTATCGGCGAGGAGGCGCTTAACTTCGTGGGAAAGGGCGGAGCGCTGCTGGTTCTTCAAACCAAGACGGCGGACTAGCTCTGATTCAGGTGCGGCGGAATAGCCGGGCTCGCGGAAATGCGCGAGGAGACGTTCTCTAAGGGTCATGTGATAATTACGTGGCACGGCGCGCAGGCCATGCTTTCAGGTTGGCGTTATAGAACACGGGGGTTACGGTGCGGGCGATGAAAATCGTGCATGCGGCCAGTGAATTTTTCCCGTACCTGAAGACCGGCGGTCTGGCTGACGCGGTCAGTTCGCTGGCGGGCACGCTCGCGGACCGCGGGCACGAAGTCTCGGTTTTTCTCCCGGGCTACCGCACGGCGCTGGAGCACAAGGACGCCGCGGGCGCGGAAAAAAGGCTCAGTCTCAAGATCGAGATGGGCGACCAGTTTTTGTCGGGCGACGTGCGCGTCTTTTCGCCGCGCAAAAATCTGAAGATCTATCTGATCTGCCGCGAAGAGTTCTTCGACCGCCGCGCGCCCTACGGCAACGGCGAGCGCGACTACGAGGACAACTCCGACCGTTTTCTCTTTTTCTGCAAGGGTGTGATCGAGACGCTGCGCCTCGCGGACATCCAGGCCGACGTGGTGCACTGTCACGATTGGCAGGCGGCGCTTCTGCCGCTGCTCCTCCGCGAGGCCGAGCGGCGCCACGGCGTGACTCTCGCACTGAAGACGCTCTTCACCATCCACAACATCGCCTACCAAGGCCTGTTCCCGCGCAGCGTATTTGCCCGGACGAATCTACCCGAGGAGATCAACAACATGGACGGGCTCGAGTACTACGAGCAGATCAACTTCCTGAAAGGCGGGATACTCTTTGCGGACCGCGTAACGACGGTGAGCCCGCGCTACGCGAAGGAAATCCAGACGCCGGAGTTTGGCTGCGGCCTCGACGGCGTGGTGCTGACCCGCGCGGACGACATCGTGGGCCTGCTCAACGGCGTGGATACGGCGGTGTGGAGTCCCGGGATCGACGCACTCCTGCCCGCGCGCTACACGGCTAAGGATATTGCCGGGAAGAAAATTTGTCGCGCGGCGCTGCTAAAAAAGGCGGGATTTGACGAGAAATACACCGGTCCGGTCTTCGGCATGGTTTGCCGCTTCGCGGAGCAGAAAGGCCTCGACCTCCTGCTGGCCAATAAGGCGTTTTTCCAAACGCAGGAGTGCCGCCTGATCATCCTTGGCTCGGGCGACAAGCGCTACGAGACGGCGGTCGCGGCGATGGCGGCCGAGACGCCGAAGAAAATCTACCTCTGCGCGAAACACGACGAGGCGATGAGCCACCTCATCGAGGCGGGCAGTGACTTCTTTGTGATGCCCTCGCTCTTCGAGCCCTGCGGGCTGAACCAGATGTATTCGCAGCTCTACGGCACGGTACCGATCGTGAGCCGCGTAGGCGGCCTCGCCGATACCGTGACCGATGCGGATGAAAAGCCCGCCGCGGGCACCGGCCTGATGTGCGAGCCGACGGACGGCTCGCTGCGCGATGCATTGGGGCGCGCGCTGAAGCTCTTCGCCGACGCGCCGCGCATGAGCGCGGTGCAGCAGCGCGGCATGGCGCGCGACTTCAGCTGGAATGTCGCCGCCGAAGGCTACGAAAATCTCTACCGCGACTCGCTGTGAGCGGGACGACGCTGCTCTGGTTCAGGCAGGACCTGCGCCTGCAGGACAACCCGGCGTTAGCCGCGGCAGTCGCGCGCGGCGGAGCGGTGGTGCCGGTCTATATCCTTGATGCCGCAGGTGAGGGTAGCTGGGCCCCGGGCGGTGCCTCGCGCTGGTGGCTGCACCACTCGTTGGACGCGCTTGATGCAGCGCTGCGCGAACGCGGTTCGCGATTGATTCTCGCGCAAGGTGACGCGCGCGAGGTTTTAATCGGACTGATCAAGGCGACGCGGACGACCGGCGTGTGTTGGAACCGGCGCTACGAACCGGCCGCCGTGAAGCGGGACGCAGCGCTGGAGAAAGAACTGCAGGCGATGGGCCTCGAGGTGCAGACAGGCAACAGTGCGCTGCTGAACGAGCCGGCCACGATTGCCAATAAGCAGGGCAATCCTTTTCAGGTCTTCACGCCGTACTGGCGGCACTGTCTCGAAAAGAAGGTTGAGCCACCGGTACGGACCTGTCCGGAGACTTTGCCCGCGCCGGAGCGGTGGCCGACGTCGCTGCCCCTCGACGCACTCGAACTGCTGCCGAAAATTCCCTGGGCGGGCGGACTGGCCGAGACCTGGACGCCGGGCGTGGCGGGCGCGGTGAAACGGCTGAAGCAATTTGCCGCGGATGCCATGACGGCGTACGCCGAGAACCGCAACCTGCCGGATCGCGACGGTTCCTCGATGCTCTCGCCCTGGCTGCACTTCGGCGAGATCTCGCCGCGTCAGGTGTGGGCGACAGTGGCCCAGCAGTCGCGCAGCACGGGCGTGTTTCCGCCGAGCAATGGCGCGCGGGTGTTTCTGAGTGAGATCGGCTGGCGCGAGTTTGCCTACCATCTGCTCTGGCATTTTCCGCACACGCCGACGCAGCCGCTGCGGGAGGAGTTTACCCGTTTCCCGTGGGCGGCGGATCCCGGCGGGGTGAAGCTGCGGGACTGGCAGCGCGGGCGCACGGGTTATCCCATCGTGGACGCGGGCATGCGGCAGCTCTGGCACACCGGTTGGATGCACAACCGCGTGCGGATGATCGTCGCGTCGTTCCTCGTGAAACACCTGCGGCTGCCTTGGACGGAGGGCGCAGCGTGGTTTTGGGACACACTGGTCGATGCGGATCTCGCCAGCAACACGCTCGGCTGGCAGTGGTCGGCCGGCTGCGGGGCGGATGCGGCGCCGTATTTCCGCATCTTCGCGCCCGTGCTGCAGGGCGAGAAATTCGACGGCGCGGGCGACTACGTGCGGCGCTGGGTGCCAGAGTTGGCCAAGCTGCCTGCGACCTACATCCACGCGCCGTGGACCGCACCGAGCGAAGTGCTGAGCGCGGCCGGAGTGAAGCTGGGGGGAAATTATCCGCGCCCCATCGTGGACCACGCCAAGGCCCGGGCGGAGGCGCTGGCGGCATTCAAGCAATTGCGCGGACCCAGCGCGCCCGGCCGGGAGTGAGACGCGATGAGCGGGGAAATCTTTACGCGCACCACACGCATCGCTCGTCCAGCGGCGGAGGTGTTTGCCTGGCATGAACGGCCCGGCGCACTGGCCCGACTGTGTCCGCCTTGGGAACGCGTGGAAATCGTGGCCGCGAGCGGCGGCATCCGGGATGGCGCGCGGGTGAAGGTGCGGAGCAAAGTCGGGCCGCTGTGGCTCGTCTGGGATGTGGTGCACCGCGATTTCCGGGCGGGCGAGCAGTTTCGCGACGTGCAGGAGCGCGGGCCTTTTGCGCAGTGGGAACATCTGCACCGGGTGCAGGCGGACGGACCCGGGGCCTGTTTGCTCACGGATGAAATCCGCTATCGGTTGCCGGGCGGTGCGGTGGGACAGCTGCTGGCGGGCGGTGGCGTGCGACGGAAGCTGGAGCGGATGTTTGCCTGGCGGCACGCCACGACGCAGGCCGATGTCGAACGCGCGGCGCAGCTTGGGGCGATGTCACCCCGACGGATCGTGATCGCGGGCGCCTCGGGCCTGCTCGGCCGGGCGCTGGGGCCGTTTTTGCAGACGCAGGGTCACACGGTGGTGCGGCTCGTGCGGCGGCCGGCACGGGATGAAGGCGAAATATCCTGGGATCCGGCGCGCGGTGAACTCGATGCCGCGGCGCTCGCCGGCGCGGACGCCATCATCAACCTCGCGGGCGAAAACGTGGGTGAGGGCCGCTGGACCACGGCGCGACGGGAGGCGATCCTGCGCAGCCGGGTTGATGCCACTCGCACGCTGGTGCTGGCGCTGAAGAAACTGGCGCGAAAGCCGGAGGTCTTGGTGAATGCGTCGGCGATTGGTTTTTATGGAGACTGCGGGGAGGCGGTGATCGGCGAGGATGCCCCGGTCGGGCAGGGTTTCCTGCCGGAAGTCTGCCTGGCTTGGGAGACGCACGCGGAAGGGGCGGCGCGGCTGGGCATGCGGACGGCGCTGCTGCGGCTCGGAGTGGTGCTGACCCCAGCCGGCGGGGCGCTGGCGAAAATGCTCCCGGCCTTGCGCGCGGGGCTCGGCGGGCCGCTCGGTGGCGGGCGGCAATGGATGAGCTGGGTGAGCATCGACGATGCGGTGGACGCGATTTACCGCGCCGTGCTCGATCCCCGGTGGAGCGGCGCGGCCAATATCACCGCACCGCATCCCGTCACGAATGCGGAGTTCACCGCGACGCTCGGGCGCGTGTTGCGCCGGCCCGCGGTGCTGCCGGTGCCGGGCTGGGTGCTGCGCGCAGCCTTTGGGCAGATGGCGGACGAGGCTCTGCTCGCCAGTACACGCGCGGTGCCGGCACGGTTGCAGGCCATGGGCTATGAATTTCGGCACCCGACGATGGAAGCGGCGTTGCGTCATTTGCTTCCGTAACCCGCGGATAGCCAAAATCTAGGCTTCTCAAGTGTCGGTGTAACCTGTAAGTTATACCTTTTATATGCAGAAAACCTTCGTCATCTATAAGCCTGATTGCATGGAAAAACGCGTCGTTGGCGCGGTCCTCAGCCGTTTCGAGTCCGCCGGATTCGACGTGGTGGGCTGCAAAATGATCCGTCTTTCGCCGGAAGTTCTCCGCGAGCACTACGCCCACGTGGCCAGCAAGCCCTTCTATCCTGAGATCGAGCAGTTCATGAGCTCCCGTCCGGTGATCGTCATGGCGCTCCGCGGTGACAACATCGTCGCCAAGGTCCGCGATCTTCTCGGGCCGACCGACTCCCGCAAGGCCGCCAAGGGCACGATCCGCGGCGACTTCGGCACCGAGATGATGAAGAACGTCGTCCACGCCTCCGACAGCGACGAGAACGCCCAGATCGAGCTGAAGCGCTTCTTCAAGGCCGACGAGATTTACGGCTAATTTGGGTGTCGGGCGTAAAGCCCGCCCACAGTATTTAAGGCAGCTTGGCTCCGGCCGGGCTGCCTTTTTTTACGCCCTGACTTACAGCTCCTTCAGCTTGGCGCCCATGCCGACGAGCTTTTCGCGCATGACGGTGGGGTCCTGGGCCTTTTCCACGCACTCGTCGGCACTGATGAGCTCGCGATTATAGAGGCTCATGAGATGAGTATCCATTGTAATCATACCAAGGTTCGCGCCGGTCTGGATGTCGGAAGGGATGCGGAAGGTCTTGTTTTCGCGGATGAGCGACGCGATGGAGGTCGTGGTGACCATGATCTCGTAGCCCGCGATGCGGCCGCCGCCGTTCTTCTTGCAGAGCACCTGGGAGATGACCGCCTGCACGGAAGACGCCAGCTGCGTGCGGATCATGTCCTTCATGTTGGCCGGGAAGGCATCGACGATGCGGTCGATGGTCTTGGCGGCGCTGTTGGTGTGCAGCGTGCCGAAGACCAGGTGACCCGTCTCGGCGGCGCTGATGGCGGCCTCGATCGTCTCGAGGTCGCGCATTTCACCGACGAGGATGATGTCGGGGTCCTGTCGGAGCGCGCGGCGGATGGCCTCGGCGAAGCTCGGCACATCGGAGCCGATCTCGCGCTGGGTGACGACGCAGCGCTTGTGGTTGTGATAATACTCGATCGGGTCCTCGATGGTGATGATGTGACCGTCGCGGTTCTCGTTCACGTAGTTGATCATCGACGCGAGGGTCGTCGATTTGCCGGAGCCGGTCGGGCCGGTGACGAGGATGAGGCCGCGCGGACGGTAGAGGAGCTCGCGGATTTTGTCGGGCAGGCCGATGTCGCGCAGACCGAACATCTTGTACGGAATCTGGCGGAGCACCATGCCGTAGTTGCCCTTGGCCTTGAGCACAGAGACGCGGAAGCGCGCCTTCTCGCCAAACGCGAAGCCGAAGTCGGAGCCGCCGTTGAGCTTCACATTGCTGATGTGGCTGTCGGGCGTGATCGACAGCATGAGTTTCTCCGTGTCGGACGGCGTGAGGTTGGGGCCGTCGATGGGCGTCATGCTGCCGCTGAGACGCAAGGTCGGCGGCTGGCCCACCTGGAGATGAAGATCCGACGCGTTTTGCTCGACCACGAGGTCGAGCAGTTCGTTCATTTCATAGCTCATGGTGGGCGGCGGGACGGTGGTTGAAGCGGGAGGGGATCAGGTGCGACTCAAGCCCATGAGGAACTCGGCGTTGGACTTCGTCTTCCGGAGCCGGGTGATGAGCATCTCCATCGACTCGATCGGGCCGAGACCCTGCATCGCGCGACGGAGGCCATAGATGCGCTGGAGCTCCTCGGGATGGTAGATGAGCTCCTCCTTGCGGGTGCCGGAGCGGTCGATGTTGATCGCGGGGAAGATGCGGCGCTCGACGAGACCGCGGTCGAGATGAAGCTCGCAGTTGCCCGTGCCCTTGAACTCCTCGAAGATGATTTCGTCCATGCGGCTGCCAGTGTCGATCAGAGCGCTGGCGATGATCGTGAGGCTGCCGCCGCCCTCGATATTGCGGGCGGACCCGAAGAAGCGCTTGGGTTTCTGCAGGGCGTTGGACTCGAGACCGCCGGACATCGTCTTGCCGCCGTTGCCGGCGAGGGCGTTGTAGGCGCGGGCGAGACGCGTGATGGAATCGAGGAGGATGATGACATGCTCGCCGTGCTCCACGAGGCGACGGGCCTTCTCAATCACCATCTCGGCGCAATGCACATGGCTCTCGGGCGTCTCGTCGAAGGTGGAGGAGACGACCTCGCCCTTGGTGTGGCGGCGAAAATCGGTGACCTCTTCCGGACGCTCGTCGATCAGCAGGAGGATCAGCTTCGCGTGCGGGCTGTTTTCGGTGATGGAGTTGGCGATGTTCTGCAGCAGCACCGTTTTGCCGGTGCGCGGCGGCGCGACGATCAGGGCGCGCTGGCCGAAACCGATGGGCGTGAGGATATCCACGGCGCGCATCGAGACGTCCTTCTGGATCTCGGGCGCTTCGAGGAGAATGCGCTGCAGCGGGTAGTAGGGGACGAGTTCCTCGAAAGGCGTGATCTTGGAAATCTCGTCGGGCGCGAGATTCATGGCGCGGTCGACGCGGACGACGGACGGGCAGCGTTCGCCGGGGAGGGGAGCCTGCACAAGAACCTCGACCTGGTGGCCGCGCTTGAGGCCGAGGCTGCGGACCAGCGGCTCGGGGAGGTAGGCGTCCTCCGGATACAACCGGTAGTTGGCGTGCTCGTGGACGATGAAGTAGCCGCGGTCGTTCTGGTCGATGTAGCCGCGGTCCAGGATCGGGCGTTTGGCCTCGGCGGCGGCGCTGAGGATCAGCGGCAGGAGCTGGCGGCGGTTGGGCGCGCCCTCGAAGGCGATGCCGGTACGCCGCGCGTAGGCGGTGAGCTCGGCGAGGGTGAGGGCGTAGATTTCGTTGAGCTTCACGGGGTCGCCGCCGCCGGAAGAAATCTCCGTGGCCACGGCCGCGAGGGCGCCGAGGTCGGCGAAGCGGGAGGGATTGGGCAGGTCGCCGAACACCGGGGCGTTGCTCGGGGGCGGGGCTTGCGGGGGCAGCTGCTCACGGTGCTGGTTGTGGCCGTGCTGACCGCCACCATTGCCACCGCCGGGTTGCCAGTTGCCGCCGCCGTGGCGGCCGCGCTTGCGTTTGTTGCGCTTCCAATCGTTGCCATTGCCGCGGTCCTGCCAGTTGCCTTGGTTACCGCCCTGATGGCCGCCTTGATGTCCGTGCTGGCCATGCTGGCCTTGGTGATGCTGAGGGCGATCGTCGCTGCCGCCTTGATCGGAGCGCTGGTCGGATTGATCGCGCTGATCGTGGTCGCCCTGCGACTGAGACGGAGCAGGCGCGGCGGAATCGGAAGCGGCGGCGGAAGGCGTAAACGTTTCGCGCGGCTCGGGTGCACTCTCGGTGCGCTCGGCGCGGGCCTCGGGCTCCTGACGGCGCTCGACGACAGGCGCCGGAGGCGGCTCAGGCGCGCGGACGGGCTCGGGGGCCGGGGCGGGGCGGGGCGATTCGGCGAGCGGCATCTCGACCTGCTCGGAAGCGGCGGCGGCCTTCGTTTTCTTCGCAGCCTTGGGCTTGGTCGCGGTCGCAGTCTTGCGCGTGCGCGTGGTTTTCTTGGCCGGAGCCTCGGAGTCGGGCTTGGCGGAGGACGACGCGGAGTCGTTCTTGGGAGGGAGTTCCATGATGGGAAAAGCGAAAGTTAAAAGCTGAAGCCGGGGGTGCCCGGGCGCCGGGGAGGGGAATTTCAGCGGACCACCGTCAGCGAAGCGATGAGCTGGTCGACCTGTTCTTGGAGGAATTCGGCGGAGCCTTCGTTCCACAGGACAAAATCGGCCTGCTCAATCTTTTGCGCCAATGGCAATTGCTGGGAAATTCTTTGCTCGGCGAGCACGCGAGGCATTCCGCGTTGCTCCAGTCGGGCGAGTTGAAGAGTCGGAGAACACGCGACGCACACGGTGAAATCAAACCAATTTTCCAACTTCTTCTCGAAGAGCAGCGGCACCTCCACGGCCCACTGGGTCTGGGGCTCGGCCGCGAAGGCCTCGCGCCACAGTGTAAACAAAACGGGATGCGTCAGCTCCTCCAGCCAGCGCAAGGCAGCCTCGTCGGTAAATACTCGGGCGGCCAAGCGGGTCCGGTCCACGGCGCCGTCGGCGGCCAGCACATCAGGGCCAAACCGATGCTGGATGGCCGCCTTGATGTCGCTGCGGGTCAGCACGTTGTCGCGCACAAATCGGTCGGAGTCCAGCCGGCGGAAACCACGCAGCTCAAACATCCCGGCTGCCGTACTCTTGCCGCAGCCTACGCCTCCGGTGATGCCGATCTTCATATGGGTGTTTTCCACCATGATTCCGCTTGCGCAGCACATTCGCAAATACTTAATCACGACAAGTCCACTTCGAGTTCCCCTTTTTCGGGGGTCCATTTTTTCACCCCCATGTTTCCGCCGGTCGATACCAAGAGTGCCACAGCGACGGCGCGGTTTGTGCGGGAGACGTTTTCGACGATTTTCCCCGGTGGCCAACCGCAGCTGCTCGACACGCTCTTCCGCGACATCGACGAGCTGTTCCAAGGCGGGCATCCGGACTACGCGGCCATCGACATCCGCTACCACGATCTTGAGCACACGCTGCAGGCGACCGTCTGTCTCGCGTTGCTTTTCGAAGGCTACCAAAAGTCCGGGGCGAACCCGCCGCTGACCGCGCGGTACTTCGAGCTCGGCATGGCGGGCGTGCTGCTGCACGACGCCGGTTACCTGCGCCTGCGCTCCGACCGCGAAGGGACGGGGGCCAAGTACACCTTCTGCCACGTGCTGCGCAGCTGCGCCTTCGCGGCCTCTTATCTGCCCACGCTCGGCGTGAGCGAGGGGGAGATCGCGGGCGTGCTCGGCGCGATCAGCTGCACCGGACCGACGAAGGAGATCAGCCGCCTCTATTTCCGCGAACCCATCGAGCGCTTCATCGGCTGTGCCATCGCCAGCGCCGACTACCTCGGGCAGATGGCCGCAGCGGATTACCCCGACGAACTGGAGATTCTTTACCACGAGTTCGAGGAGTCGGATAATTTCGTGCACGTCCCGGTGGAAAAGCGCCTGTTCAAGTCCGCGCAGGACCTTGTCAAAAAGACGCCGAAGTTCTGGACGCACATCGTCCTGCCGAAGCTGGAAAAGGATTTCGCTGGTGTTTACCGCTACCTCGCCGCACCGTATCCGAATGGCAGTAACGCGTACGTGCAGGCGGTCGAACGCAACATCGCTCTCATCGAGCGCCGCTTGGTTGAGTCTGGGCCTGTGACGCGCTGAGCGCGCCCCCGTCCCATGCTGGCCACGCTCGCCTCCGCCGCACTCCAAGGCATCGACGCCGCGCTCGTTCACGTCGAGGTGAACACCAACGAGGCCGGAGACCCCGACCTCATTCTGGTGGGCCTGCCGGATGCCGCGGTGAAGGAGTCCGGCGACCGCGTCTATTCTGCGTTGAGCAACAGCGGCTACAAGCCGCCGCGCACGCGCACGACGATCAACCTCGCGCCGGGCAACCTGCGCAAGGAGGGTCCGTTTTACGACCTGCCGATCGCGCTGGGCATCCTCGCGGCCAGCGGACAGCTCAAGGCCGAGCGGCTTGATGAATGGTTCATCGCCGGCGAACTCAGCCTCTCCGGCGCGACGCGTCCCGTCCGCGGCGCGCTCGCGATGGCGCGTCTGGCTCGGTCGCTCGGCAAACGCGGCCTGTTGCTCCCGGCCATCTCCGCCGAGGAGGCGGCGTTTGTCGATGGCGTCGAGGTGCACGCGGTGGATTCGCTCTCCCGGGCCGCGAAGTTTCTCAGCGGCGAGATCGTGCTGCCCCGGGCGGTGCCCGCCCGCGACCGTCTGTCTTCCCCGGCCCAGCCGGCCGAGGGCGCCGCGGATTTTTCCGAGATCAAGGGCCAGCACGCCCTGCGCCGCGCCATTGAGGTCGCGGTGGCGGGCGCGCATAACGTCCTCATGATCGGCCCGCCCGGCGCGGGCAAATCCATGGTCGCCAAGCGCGTGCCCACGATCATCCCGGCGCCCACGCTAGACGAGCAGTTGGAGATCCTGAGTATCCACTCCGCCGCGGGCCGCACCATCAGCGGGGAGATGGCGTGGGGCGCGCGGCCGTTTCGCGGCCCACACCACACGATTTCCGACGTCGGCCTGCTCGGCGGCGGTACCATTCCCGGCCCGGGCGAAATCTCCCTGGCGCACCACGGCGTGCTCTTCCTCGACGAATTGCCGGAGTTCAAGCGCTCCGCCCTCGAGGTATTGCGCCAGCCTTTGGAGGACGGCGAGGTCACGATCTCCCGCAGCGCCGGCAAGGTCACTCTCCCGAGTGCCTTCACTTTGGTTGCGGCCATGAACCCGTGCCCGTGTGGTTATTTAGGGGATACGCGACACGAATGTCGGTGTACGCCCACGCAGATTCAGCGCTACCGGGCCCGCATCAGCGGGCCCTTGTTGGACCGCATCGACATCCATATCGAGGCCCCGGCGCTCTCCATCACCGAACTGCGCAGCGAGCAACCCGGCGAAAGCTCCGCCGCTATCCGCACCCGGACCCAGGCGGCTCGCGCACGGCAGCAAGCGCGGTTCGCGCAATCGAAGACCACGGCCAACGCCCGTATGACCCACGCGCAGATTCGCAAGCACTGCGTGATCGACTCCACGCTCGGCGACCTGCTGCAGCAGGCTATGGAGCAGCTTCAGCTCTCCGCCCGCGCCTACGACCGAATCCTGAAAGTGGCCCGCACGATCGCCGACCTCGCCGGCGAAGAAAAAATATCCGCTCCACACCTGCTCGAAGCCATCCAGTACCGCTCACTGGATCGCGCTGTGTTTTATTGATCAGAGTGAAGGCTTGGCATATTTGTTCTCAGATAAACGGGTCGATCAAGTTCTGCGCTACTATGCCTACTTGTATCGCATAAGCGATCAGCTTTGAGGTGTTAGCGAGTTGGAGTTTGTGCAGTAGATTACTCCGGTGATCTGCGACGGTACGCGGGGCGATCTTCAGTTGCTGTGCGATTTCTTCGTCGGACATGCTTCGTCCGATCAGGCCGAGAACTGTCTGTTCGCGTGCGGAAAGCAGCTTGCTGAAATGCCTGGAATCATGCCGTTGCTGGTGCACGGCTTGCCGAAAGTAGGGCGGGAAACACGTCCTGCCATTGCCGACGTTCGTCAGGGTCTCAGCGATTGCTGTGGGAGCCTGGGTTTTGAGATCAATAAATCCTTCTACAGGTGTCTGGGCAAGGCGCTGAATGACATATGGAGTCAAATGGGCCGTGATGACGACAATTCTCATCGCGGGAACGTTTTTACGCAGGGGGCGGATCGTATTCAGACCATCGCCACCGACTAACCTGACGTCGAGCAAAAGGATGTCCGGCTGGTGTGTGATGCAGAGTGCTACAATATCGGATACATTTGGTGTCGTGGTAACGACTTCATGTCCGTGCTCACGGCACACCTTTTCGTAGAATTCTCGGACCATCATCATGTCTTCGGCGATGGCTATGCGCATGGATAGACGGGGTTAGCGTTAGATGTACTGAGAAAAATGGGGTGTCTTGCCGTGTCAACTTGCCCCGTGCGCCAAATCCCTGGCTGGTTCAGAGCGATACACCCTAAAGACTCCGTAAATTTACGGGGTTGACGATCTTGGCGGGTGAAAATGCCCGGCCATTTTGCGGCTGTTCCCAGCGTAAGCCCCATCACGTCCTGCTACCTTTCCGGCCGATCAGCCCATGTAGACCGGCTAGTCCGACTGACTCCCCATCGCCCTTCATGAAATCCCCATATTTGCTCCTTTCGGCCCTGGCCATTGGTTTACCGCTGTTTGGCGCTACGCCGAACTCAGCATCCGTTGCAACGAGTGATGCGACTGTCCAAAATGAATGGTCGCGTCTCGATGCCGCGGTGGCGGATTCGGCTTCGCTGCCAGCGCGTAGCGATCAGGACAAGCAGGTCACGCGCGCAGCGCTGACCGCTCTCGCCGACCGGATGAAAGGCTTTTATGCTGATCACCCTGACGCTGAAAAAGCCTCAGCTGCGCGGCAAATCGAGGCATTACTCCTCATGCGGGCGACTGAGTTGGGCGCCTCCGGTCTCGATACGCGGCTCGCAACTTTGGTAGCCACCGTGCGAAGCGACACAAAACTGCCCTCCTACGACCGCTACGTCGTCGCCTCCCGGGCCAATGAAGTGGCTTTGCACGGCCGATCAGGCCTGGGCCGGGGAGCGCTCCTCGCCGCCTACGAGCAATCGGCACGGGAAATGATCGCTGATTTCCCTGACCAGGCCGAACCTTATCAGGCGCTGGTTGCGCTGGCCGACGACCAGTCAGATGCAAGCCATGCTTTCGCGCTCGCGCAGGAGGTGGCCAATTCGGCCGCTCCTGCCGCAATCAAAGCCACCGCGCGGCGCTTGGCGGACCGGCTTGCCTTGGTCGGCACCGCGCCCGGATTGATCCTGCCGCTCGGTGAAAGCCGCACGTATTCGCTGGGCGACTCGCACGGCAAAGCAGTGGTGATCTACACATGGTCCATGGCCGATGAGCGCAGCCTGAAAATGGCCCGCTGGCTCAAGGATGGTGCAGGCGACCAGGTTTCGCTGATTGGGATCAATCTCGATCACGACTCGGCCGCAGCCACCGCACAGGCCGGAAAACTCGGGCTGGCTGTGTCGCAGGTTTACAGTCCGGACGGCATGCAAAGCCCTTGGGCACAGCAACTGCATCTCTCCACCAGCGGGACGATTTACCTCTTCGATGCCACAGGGGTATTACGCGACGTACATGGGGAAAGACAGTTTCAGGCCAAACTCGTGGCGCTGAAGAAAGGAGGTGCGCTGTGAGCATTTCACTCCGTGGCTTTCTCCTGTCAGTGATTTTGCTCTGCCTGGCGTCGATCGCCCGCGCCGGCTACCCAGTCAATGCGAGCATTTCCGCTCCCAGCAGCGTGACGATCAACCAAAGCTTCACGGTTGGCGCCAGCGGCACCGACGCTTTTGGGACCATGCAAAGTCTGTACGTGACCAAGAATGGTTCTTACCTCGGCAGCGTATACTCGTCGCCTTGGGATTACGGCAGCCTTTCCGGCCTTTCTTTCAGCACAGGTGACACTGCGCCATCCAGCTCCGGTTCGATCACCTACGCTGCCACGGCCACCAGCGACGATTACAGCGACTATGCCTCCTATTCGGTGACGGTGACGAAACTGAACCAGACGATTTCCTTCACCAATCCCGGGACCAAGACCTACGGCGACGCGGCCTTCAGCCTGAGTGCCTCTGCCAGCTCCGGGCTTGGGGTGACTTTCACCGTGACCTCGGGTCCCGCCACCGTAAGCGGCAGCACGCTGACGATCACGGGCGGCGGATCGGTTTCAGTGAAGGCCTCGCAAGGCGGCAATGGCAGTTACAATGCGGCCTCGGATGTGACGCAGACTTTCACCGTCAACCCGGCCAACCAGACGATCTCATTTACCAATCCCGGGACCAGAACCTACGGCGATTCATTCGGCCTCGGTGCTTCGGCGAGCTCGGGTTTAGGTATCAGCTATACGGTGATATCGGGGCCGGCCTCGCTGAGCGGCAGCACGCTGACGATCACCGGCACAGGTTCGGTTTCGGTCAAGGCCTCGCAGGGTGGGAACAGCAATTACAACGCGGCTTCCGACGTGACGCAGACCTTTACGGTCAACCAAGCGAGCCAGACGATCTCCTTTACCAATCCCGGGACCAAGACCTACGGCGACGCGGCCTTTGGCCTCAGCGCCTCGGCCACCTCGGGGGGCGCGATCACTTTTTCGGTGACTTCCGGCCCAGCCACAGTGAGCGGCAGCACGCTGACAATTACCGGGGCAGGTTCTGTGACGGTCAAGGCCTCGCAGGGTGGGAACAGCAATTACAGCGCGGCCTCCGATGTGACGCAGACCTTTACGGTCAACCAAGCGAGCCAGACGATCTCCTTCACCAATCCCGGGACCAAGACCTACGGCGACGCGGCCTTTGGCCTCAGCGCCTCAGCCACCTCGGGGGGCGCAATCACTTTTTCGGTGACTTCCGGCCCTGCTACGGTGAGCGGCAGCACGCTGACGATCACCGGAGCGGGCTCCGTCACGGTCAAGGCCTCGCAGAGTGGCACGGCCAATTACAGCGCCGCCTCCGATGTCTCCCAGACTTTCACGGTCGGTCCGAAGTTCGTGACGTTCAACCTGCCGCAAAGTAGCTTTGGCTACACGGGTTCGGATATTGCGCCTGCGGTCGGTGGCAGCGATCCGTCCGCCACGTATTCGATCACCGGTGGCACCTCCCACGCCACCTACGTCGGCAGCTACAGTTTCACTGTCGTCGGCTCGGGCAACTACACCAGTTCGAGCACGACGCTAAATTGGTCGATCTCCGCCACCTCGCCGACCATTACCTGGAGCGCGCCATCGGCCATTACCTACGGCACCGCGCTTTCCTCGACGCAGCTCAATGCCTCCTCGGGTGGCGTGCCAGGCACATTTGTTTACCGATTAGGCTCCGCCACCGGCACGGTGATCAGTGCCGGCACGGTCCTCAACGCTGGAGACAGCCAGACGCTCTGGGTGGTTTTCACGCCCACCGATTCGGTGAATTACAGCCAGGCGAGCCAGACCACGACCCTCACGGTCAACAAAGCGACCGCCACCATCACGCTCAGCAATCTTTTCCAGCTCCACTACAGTGGCTCCCATGTGCCGACCGCCGTTACCAGCCCGGCGGGTAAGACGGTGACCTTTACCTACGATGGCAGCGGCACTGCGCCATCGTCCATCGGCTCCTACATCATCGCCGCAACGATCAGCGACACCAACTACCAAGGCACGGCCCCGGGCACGCTGGTGGTCGTCAGTCCCACCGGGGATTACGACGGCGACGGCCTCACCAATGAGGAGGAAATAGCCCTCGGGACAGATCCCACCTCCGGCGGCACCGCCACCTCGGGCCAGATCACCCTCAAGGTCAACACCCCGCGCTAACCCTTATCCTCTCCTTCCATGTCCTCCCGCGCGCATCTTTCCCGCTCTTCTGTTGCCGCCAGCCTGCGCTGGCTGGCTGTCTTGACTGTGTTGACCTTGGTCTCCTCGGTGCGGTTGCACGCCGCGTTGGGGGTGGACCGGGCGCAGCATGTGCTTATGACCGGTGCCTACGATAGCGACAATGAGTCCGATCCTGGTCAGACCGTCGCTTGCGAAGTCTGGCTTGGTCAGGGCCCGCATATGTACACCCAGTCAACACTGGGCCATCCGTTCAATGGTGCGGGTGTCATCTATCCAGGAGTTATTTATTATGTAGGGTTCAGCGCGGATCCGGGCATGAGTCACATGCACGTCACGTTCACCCCGCCGCCGGGCTACGCTATCTATGTCGGCGGTGTGCTCACCAGTGATTTGGATATCACGAACACGAGCCCCAATGCCCCGACGGTGACCGAGGTGACCGGATCCACATCCACGATCATCAGCAAACCGATCATGCTGCGCCCGGTCAGTTACGGAGATATGGCTGGCGCTTCTTCCGGGTTGCAGGTGCGCGATGTGGTGTGGAAAGCCGGTCTCGGGCATCTTCTCAATGGCGACGGGGCGGGCCTCATTGTGATGCATCAGGGTGTCTTCAGCGCGGGAGTTTTTTACCGCTCTGCTCTTAACTACATGCGACCCTCGCCCGAGGTGACGGTGAAGCCGGATAACTATGGATTGCGGCAGATTCTCGCCCCCGAGGCCTTTGTAAACGTTTCTGATCTTTCGGGCGGTGTCGGCTCCGGCTATCAGCTGGATTTTTATGCTCCGAGCGTTGTGACCGGCACGACGAGCGACTCCTCCATCCAGGATGGTACGGGTGTCCGTTATACCTTCAGCGGTACGCCGTTCAAATCCTACGTCATCAGCAAGGACGGCACGACCAACCATATCAAGGTGACCCAATCATCCGGCAGCTTTTCGGTCGATACCGTGGCCGTCTACGATTCGTCCGGCGCCACCAGCTGGAGCACCAGCTACGGCGGCCTGAAAACGGAGACCCGGACGAACAGCATCGTCAGCGGCGACCGGGTGGAGACGGTCCTGATCAAGGAGGCCAACGGCACCCAGACGGCCAAGACGATCAACACCTACCACACGTATAGCTGGGATGAAGAGTTGATCAAGACCGTGGTCGATCCCGACGGTCAGGCCTACACCACGACCTACAGCTATTACGACGGAGTGGATGCTGCCGTGGACGGTAAACTCCAGACCGTTGTCCAGCCAAGTGGCAGCTGGGTGCATTACGACTACTACACCAGTAGCGAGACGACCTTGGCCAAGCGCGGCCAGATCCATCACATCTACCGTTCGCGCCTCGATGGCACGCTCCCCGGATCCTTCTCCGAAAGCAGCGGCGACGTCACCATTTACGATTACGATGGCGGGTGGGATTACCAGACCCCCTTGCTCAACAGCCAGGTGCGGCAGATCGACAACGTCGTTGTGGCGAAGACGACCTGCACCAACAGCATCAACAATGTCATTAACGAGGCCAAAGTCTGGATCCAGACCCGCAACGACTACTCCGACGCCACGCATTACCTGACGACGGTGACGAAGACCTATCAGCCCAACCAGTCCTCCGCATACGCGTTCTATAACGGCAAACCCTATTCGGTCAAATATCCCAACGGCCGGGTGGATGCGTATATCCAAATTCAAGGGACATATAGTTCCGGCTCTTTCTCGCCCGGCAGCGGCCCCGACGGCAAGGAGATCGCCCTGCACGGCGTGGACAGCTCGGTCACCAACTCGGACGCTTACCCCGGCTACAGCGGCACCACAGTGGAGACGGTGTACCTTGTCCGCGGCCAGTCCACCGAGACCGTATCGTACCAGCAGCACGGCGTGCTGGTCCAGCAGGACTCCGTGGCTTGGCTGAGCGGCAGCACGCCCACGGTCGGCTCGACTACTTTCACCTATAGCTCCTCGGGTAAACTGACCGGCAAGACCTCGTCCAATGGTGCGACTTACACCGCCCACTACACAAATGAGTTCATGGATTACGAGATCGACGAGACCGGCATCAAGACCAGCTACACACCCGATGCCCTCCAGCGTGTCTCGGTCACGACCAAGACCGCGGGTTCCGGTTACTCGTACACCGGCGTGGTCGTGCCTTCGGGTGACATCACCACCACCTACACGTACGATGCACTTAACCACGCCACGACGGTTGTGTCTGCCGGCACCAGCGTCACCTCCCTCACCACCACCTCGACGTACAATCAGGCCGGCCAAATCGTCTCTTCGGTCGCACCCGGCAGCTACACGACGGGCTACAGCTACAACTCCAATGCCAAGATTCAGACGATCACTTCCCCGGGCGGCGCCACGAAGATTATCGAGAGCTACGCTGACGGCGAGACCAAGAGCGTGACCGGCACCGCTCAGATCGCCTCCTATTACGGCTACAACGTCGAGTCGAATGGCAACATCACGACCACCGTGCACGCGCAGAACGGGTCCTCCGGTGCCTGGCAGGTCACCCAGGTTGATTGGTTGGGTCGCAAGGTCCTCGACCGCCAGCCCGATATCGGCGGCAACAACGTGGACACCACCTACAGCTACAACAGCAAGGGTCAGCTCTGGAAGACCGCCACCACCGGTCCCTCCGGCACCGATTACCCGAAGCCCACGCTCTATGGCTACAACGACATGGGCGACCAGACCGTTACCGCGCTCGACGTGGCCAATGCCGACACGATCGATTACGGCGGCACTGACCGCATCAGCAAGACCGAGACAACCATCACCTACGACGGTACCAACTACTGGGCCACAACCACCAAGTCGGTTTATGAGACCGACAACTCCGGCACCGCTACCACAGGCGCGACCCCCGTGCAGACTTCCGCGGTGCGTCTTACCGGCTACTCCGGCAACACCCGGGCCGTGGCCACGACTACCGATGCCAACAATCTCGTCACGATCCAGACCACCGTGGTGGATTCCTCCGCCCGCACCGTGACGGTGACTACCGACGTACCCGACTCTGGCACCGATGCCGTGCAGGTCAGCTATAACGGCCTGCCCGTTCGCAGCATCAATCCGCACGGTTTGGAAACCACTGTGCAGTACGACGGCTTTGGCCGCGCGGTCCAGACCAATGATCCCCGCAAGGGCGGCGTCGTCACCGTTTATAGCCCCAGCACCGGTCAGGTGCAGGAAACCAAGTTCGCCAGTGGCGTGACCATCGCGAGCTATTACTACGACAACGCCGGCCGGGTAAATCTCACGGTGGACGCGGGCACTCACGGTGTTTACGTCTCATACAACACCCGCGGCCAGGTGGAGAAGCAGTGGGGCGACGGCACCCTGCCGGTCAAGTACGACTACGATCTCTTCGGCCGCCTCCAGTACCAGTCCACCTACCGCGGCGGCACCGGTACCATGTGGACCGACAATGCCTGGCCGAGCAGCCCCAGCACGGCGGATGTCACCACCTTTTATTATTCCTCCGATCTCCCGCTCCTGAGCGAGAAGCGCGATGCCACATGGAATGCCTCGACCAAACCCAACGCCCGCACGGCTTACACCTACGACTCCCTCGGCCGGGTGAAAACCCGCACCAACGGCCGCGGCACCGTCACGACCTACGTTTACGACGATCCCTCCGGGGCGCTCACCGATACCACCTACAGCGATGGCATCACCCCCGCGATCGCCATGGATTACAACCGACTCGGCTTGGTGAAAACGGTGATCGATGGCACCGGCGTGTCCGGATCCAACGATGCGGCTCGCACCCGCACCTTCACCTACGGGACCGACTTGCAGCTCACCAGCGAGGGCCTCCCCGCGTTTTACAACAATACCAGCAGCGTCGCCCGCCAGATCACGTATAACTACGCCACCTCTGGCGTCATCGGCCGGCTGACCGGCATGGACCTCGGTACGAGCAGCACGCACGCCGCCGACCAGACCAGTGCCTACGCCTACAAGGCCGACGGCCGCGTGGACACCATCGGCGGCCACGGCAACGGCCTGACCAACTACGACTTCGCCTACTCATACAAGACCAACTCCGATAATCTCATCTCCGGCGTCGCCAACACCGCGACCGGCTACGCCCAGACCCGTGACTACTACGCCACGCGCGATGCGGTCACACAGCTGATCACGCAGTACGGCACCGGCCCCGGCTCCATCCAGACCCAATACGACTACAATTATAACGATCTCGGCCAGCGCACGACCGCCAAGCAGTCCGGCGCCGCCTATGCCGACATCGGCGCGGCCACCTATTACCGCTACACCTACGATGGCCGGGGCCAGGTGGTCTCCGCCAACGCCCGGTACGGCGATATCGCCGGCTCCGACGAGGCCAGCGACACCAACCCCGCGCTCGCCGGTCGCACCTACGGCTACACCTACGACAATGCGGGCAACCGAGCTTCGGGGAATCACACGCTGAGCCCCACGCTGGCGGACGCCTTCACTGCCAACAGCCTCAACCAGATCACCAACCGAGAAAACCACGCGATTTCCGTGCAAGGCACCTATTCCGGCACCGCCACCGGGATCAAGGTGCTGGTGGCCGGCAACGATGGCGCCAGCACGGTGGACAACGTGGCCGGCGGCAATACGGGCAACTACTGGGGCGCGGAAGGCATGGTCGCCAATGGGTCCGGCGCCATCCAGCAGACCATCGGCATCAAGGCGGTGGGCACCGTCAGCGGGAGCACCTTGGCGACCGGCACTACCAAGTCGGTCTTCATGCCCAAGGCCAGCGAGGACCTGACCTACGATATCGATGGCAATCTCACCGCCGACGGCCACTGGACTTACACCTGGGACGCCGAAAACCGGCTGATCGGGATGGCGACCAACCCCAATGTGTTCAACTCCAGCACTGGGGCCTACACCACGACTGGCAGCGCGGCGTCCCCCGCCGCTGGCAGCGCCGCCGCTGCCTTGGCCGCGGTCAGCCCCAGCCTGCCACAAGTGCGCCTCACCTTCACCTACGACTACCTCGGCCGCCGTGTCTCCCGCAAGATCGAGGACTATAGCGGCGGCTCCTGGGCCACCCGCGCCACCGATGCGACGCACGATGGGGAGTTGCGTTTCATCTACAACGGGTGGAATGTAATCGCTGAATTGAAGACCGACGGCACGATTTTGCGGCATTTTATCTGGGGTCTCGACCTCTCCGGCACGACGACCGGCATGGGCGGCATCGGCGCCCTCCTTACTGTGCAGGACAATGGTGCCAGCTACTTCCCCGCCTACGATGGCTCGGGCAACGTGGCGGCGATGATCAAGAGCGACGGCACTCTTGTGGCGACCTACGAGTATAGCCCCTTCGGTGAACTCATCCGCGCCGACGGCACCTACGCCGCGATCAATCGCTTCCGCTCCTGCACCAAGTACACCGACGAGGACACCGGCCTCGTGTACTACGGCCACCGCTACTACAGCCCGAGCCTGGGCCGCTTCATCAACCGCGATCCGAGTGGCGAGAATGGCGGCATCAATCTCTACGGCTTCTGCGGCAACAATGGCATCAACGCTTGGGATTATCTAGGATTGGATCCACAGGCGGACTGGGCGGCCTACTCGGCTTTGTCGCCGAGTCAGCGAGACGACATGTATGGGAACTCCACGCTGTGGAATGGGATGAAGCCCGACAACGTGGGAGAGACTGGACGTGTAGGCACTGACGCCGATTTGTGGGGGGCAATGCAAAATGCAGCGGACAACATGTACGCTGCGCAGATGGCCGCGCTCGCTAAAGAAACTAAAGAAAAAGCTGCAACTAAATTAGAAAATGCAAAAACGGATGCCGATAAAGTCGCAGCTATGACTGAGGCCCTAAATCTATTGGGAGTAGATATGACAGGCGGCGATAATTTTAGATTAAAAGCTACGAGCGAATCGATCGTAATATCTGATTCAACTAGTGGCAGGGATGTGGTGACTTTTGGAAAAGATTTAATGACGGGAGAATGGGGAATGTGGAATGCAAGTACCAATGGTTACGATAATTTGACGCAGACATATACCCCAGACAGCGCAGCCCCTATCGGTAATCCAAGGTCTACAGGGGGAGCTTACACTGAAAGTGATCTGGTTAAAATCATTAATTCCAGTTCTATAGGCTCTTCAGTATACAATCTGACAAAACCAACAATAACATTGTATCCAAATAGAACAGGTACCTACTCAAATGGAACAAATATTTATGTAGGAACCGATGGGAAAAATCTTGCCGATGCTGCTGAGGAGGCTGCGCATGAGCTCGGCCATGCCTTTCAATCTCGTTATCATTTCAATCAAGGGAACGTATGGAACCAAAATCGGCAAGATTTTATCAACACATGGCTTAAGAATGAAGCTGTAGCGGAGACGCTCGCTATGCTGATACATTTTGAACTACAGAATCAGGTTTCTGCTCCGTCTAACGCCGCCACGTGGCGCGCAATGCCAAGCAATCAGAAAATGCCTTACTTAATGATAATGTATGCTACAACATACACAACAAGCACAACCGGTCAACAGTATACAGATTATTATGGTTCATTTTGGGACAAAAATCATAAACACTGAGTTATGAAACTATACCTACTTTTAAATCTGATAGCTATATTTGCACCTATGCTTAAATCGCAACCAGTATCGAGTGCTGAACAATTATTTCTTAAGATTAAGGAACAGAGTTGTGAATCAAATGAATATGCATCTATCGTAGCTCAGGTTGGCGTAGAGCATGTTTTATTCGAGCGCATTGATACTTCATTTGTATCGCGTGGGAGAATATTTCTATGTTTAATGGATGTTCCT
>JAFEGO010000112.1 GCA_018239845.1 Verrucomicrobiota bacterium | reverse complement strand
TCGATCACGTTGACCGGCACGGCCAGCTGCTCGCTGGCCATGGGGATGTTCGAGCCGGTCACGGTGAACTTTTCGAGGGTCACCGTCTCATCCTTGCTCGTCGTCTGATTGCCAGTCTGGGCCGTAGCCGAGACCGCGAGTAGGCTCATCGTCGCAAGCAGCGACAACGCCTTAAACTTCCGCGTGCGGAGGTTGTTCATAGTTTGTGTCTGTTTGTGTTGTGGATCTGAGCAGACGGACGTGTTCAGGGTCCGTCTTTGTTTTTAACGGGGCGAAGCTGCTGCACTGCCCCGGGAAATGCAATATCTGAGTTAAACAGCTATTTTACAGCGACAAAGCGCTTGTTTAACGCGCTAAAGTGTTTTCATGCAGATTTCATTATAAACCATTTACTTACAGATCGACTCATTGGGCAAAAACAGGCCTTGGACCGGCCGGTTAAATGTAGGCCCATCGTTGCGCAAAACCGGTCCGAAGCCCCGGTTTTGCGCCCCTAGTGTCATACACGTGTCATAGCCACGTCATACCGAAAATCACTGTATCACCACCGGAGTTTCCGGGGCACCCGCCGAGACTTCAGAGCAGCGCCTGACCGCGTCGGGCCAGCGCCAGCGCCGCATCGGCGGTGGGGGCGGTGACGGTAAAGTGGCCCATCTTCCGGCCGGCGCGCGGCTCGGATTTGCCATAGAGATGCAGGCGGACGTTGGGCTCGGCCAGCAGCGCCGCCCAATCCGGCTCGACCGGGGCCTGGGTGGACCCGGCGGTCAGGCCCCAGGCATCGCCCAGGATATTGACCATCACGACCGGCGAAAGCAGCTCGACCGAGCCGAGCGGCAGGCCGCAGATGGCGCGCACCTGCTGTTCGAACTGCGAGGTCACGCAGGCGTCCAAGGTATAGTGGCCGCTGTTGTGGGTGCGGGGCGCGAGCTCGTTGACGAGCACCTCACCGGCCTTGGTCACGAAAAACTCCACGCCCATCACGCCGACGAGGTTGATCTCGGCCGCGATCCGCGCCGCGAGCTGCTCCGCCTGCTGCAACACCGCCGCCGGCACCCGCGCGGGCACGATGGAGAACTCCAGGATGTGGTTCGTATGGATGTTCTCCGAAACGGGAAACACCCGCAGCTCCCCGCCCGGCGACCGCGCCACCACGGCCGACACCTCACAGGCGAAGTCGATGAACTGCTCGATCACCACGGGCTGACCCGCGAACTTCTTCAACGCCGCCGGCACGTCGGCCTCGGTCATCACCTTGAGCTGGCCCTTGCCGTCGTAGCCAAAGTCCGCGGTCTTCACCACGCAGGGGATGCCCACCTCGCAGAGCCCCGCGGCGAGATCACCGCCGGCCGCCACCTCGGCGAAACGCGCGTGCGGCACGCCGTGCGCGCGCAGCCAGCGCTTCTCGCGCGAACGGTTCTGCGTGGTCTCGAGCACGCTCCAGTGCGGGTAAAGCTGCGTGAGGCCCTCGATGTGCCGCAGCGGCGCCGCGGGGATGTTTTCAAACTCGTAGGTCACCACGTCGCACCCGCGCGCGAAATCCGCCAGCGCCGCGAGGTCCTCGTACGGCGCGTTGACCTCCCGGTGCGCCACCGCGCCGGCCGGGCACTGCGCCTGCGGCTCAAACACGTGCACGCGGTAACCCATGCGCGCGGCGGCCTGCGCCAGCATGCGGCCGAGCTGCCCGCCGCCGAGCACACCGATCGTGGAACCGGGGAGAAAAACCTTCGGCGCGCTCATCAGGGCAGCTTCGTCTTGAGGACCTTCTTCGTCTGCGCCGTGCGGAAATCGGCCCACGCGCGCTTCGTCTTCGCGTCGGACAAGGCCAGCAGCGAAGACGCGAAGAGCGCGGCGTTGATCGCCCCGGCCTTGCCGATGGCAAACGTCGCGACCGGCACCCCGCCCGGCATCTGCACGATGGAGAGCAGCGAATCGAGGCCCTTCAACGTCTTCGACTCCACCGGCACGCCGAGCACCGGCAGCGTGGTGAGCGAAGCGGTCATGCCCGGCAGGTGCGCCGCGCCGCCGGCCCCGGCGATGATGACCTTCAGCCCGCGCTTCTCCGCCGACTCCGCGTAGCTGACCATGAGCTTCGGCGTGCGGTGCGCGCTGACGACACGCTTTTCAAACGGCACGCCCAGCGCCTCGAGCTGCGCAGCGGCATGCTGCATCGTCTCCCAATCGGACGAGCTGCCCATGATGATGCCAACCAGCGGTGCTGAAGAAGCCATAAGCGATAAGCTTTAAGCTGTAAGCTGCCCCGGCCATGTCCAGCAAACGAAAAGGCCGGGCAGTGATGCCCGGCCTCGCTTACAACTTAAACCTTACAACTTACCGCCTCAGATGATCGACGCCCCCTTGGGCAGACGGACGATGGTGGTGCCGGCGATCTTGTCGTGCCACGACTGCTTGTCGTGGTCGAAGGCCACCCAGATGAAGCCCAGGCCCGCCACCGCCAGCGAGAGGAAGCCGCCCAGCGCGCGCACCAGCGCCACCGACCAGTCCACCGGCCGGTCGTCGAGGCGCACGACCTTCAGGCCGCACACGATGCCGCCGACCGTCGTGCCCCGGGTCGCCCAGAGCACCACGCAGTAGGCCGCGAAGACAAACGGCACGCCGCCGCCCGCGTGCAAGATGCCGCAGGCCGCGCCGATGATCACCCAGTCGAGGAACGACGCCGCGAACCGGATCCAAAAGCCCGCGCGCGGCAGCGTCGCCACCGTGTAAGCCATGACCGGCGGCACCGAGGCCACCGGGGGCACGGGCGTCACCGGCACCGCACCGGCTCCCGCCTCCGCCGCGACGGGGGTCGCCGCGGCCTCGGTCACCGGAGCCGGCTCCACAGCTTCGCCAAAGCCCGCCGACCGCATCGGCATCGCCGCCGCCGGCGCCGGCGCAGGTGTCGGTGTGCTTGCAGCCGTCGGAGCAGCCGCGGCGGCCGCCATCACCGGAGCCTTCGGCTTTTCCCGCTGCATGCTGAGAATCAGCGTGTAGATCACCACGCCGAGGCCGAGCATATCGAGCAGCTTGTAAACAATCAGGCCCATCACGGGCACGGTGTAGAGCGCGAGCACGATCACGCCGCCCACGAGCACTGCCACGGCGGCGTGGTTGAGCGGACCGTCGCCGAAGAACTTCGTGATGCGCCGGCCGAGCCACGCCAGCATCACGGCCTTGCCGAAGAGCGTGGCGAAGAACACCGCCGCCAGGATGAACGGGATCAGCACGAGGCCCACACCCGTGATCGCCAGCAGCACGATCAGCAAAATGCCGACGAGCGGCGCCAGCAGCACGGTCAGCACCGTGGCAAGGACGGAGTAGCCGGGCCTCGTCTCCAAAGTCTGGGCACAGCGCTCGATGCCGCCGCGGAACAGCAGCGCGAGGAACACGTAGAAGAACAGGAAGCCCAGCGCGATCATCCACGCCCAGCCGAGGTGCGGGCCGACCGCGAGCGGGCGCGCGTAGAGCAGGCAGCGCTCGACCCAGGTGTGCAGCCAGGTGAGCTCGGCGAAATCGCTGTCCATCTCCGTGCCGTCGATCTGGCCGTGGACGATGGCCTTCGGGTCCCGCTTGAGCTGGCCCACGATCACGATATCGCCGACCTCGGCCTCGGGCCCGAGCTCGAGGTTGCCCAGCACGGTCACGACCTGGCCGTTGACCTTGCTGTTGATGTAGGAGTTGCCGAGCACCGAGACCACCGAGTCTCCCACCGGACCGGTGACGCGGTTGTTGCCGAGGACGGAAACCACCGCGTCCGACACTTCGCCCTCCGAGGTCGAGGAGCCGAGTACCGAGACGACCACGTCGGCCTTCTCGCCCTTTTGGAGATGGGCATTGTGAAAGACGGCCACCTTCTCGGCGCCGTTGCCGTGGCTGGCGTGCGCGGGCCGCAGCTTCTTCGCCTTTTTCTTCGGCGCGACGGGCTTGGGCTGCTCGGCGTCGGAATCGGTGTCGCCGGTGGAAATCTTTTCATCACCGCTCGACTTCTCCTCGCTCACGGTGGCCGAGGGCTCGTCGAGACGGCGGAGCGCCGGCTCGGCCTTCTCCTCCGGCTCGGCCGGTGCGGCGGGCTGCGCGGCGGCCTTGTCGTCCGAGGTCGGCTCGCTCGCCTCGGGCGGTTCGGCGGCGGGCGGGGCGGATTTTTCGGCGGGCTGCGGCGCGGGCTTTTCCTGCGCGAAGGCCGCGGGCATCAGCGTGAAAAAGCACGCGAGCGCGGCGCTCAGGAAGAGGGTGCGAATCTGGGTCTTCATGGGGATTTCTCTGGAAATGGGTGGTTAGCGGTGCTGGGCGTAGAGCGTGCGGTAGGCCGCGGCGCCGAGGCCGAAGAGGGTGACGTAGAGCGAGACCACGACCGCCAGGCCGCCGTAGAGCCACAGCGGCGGGATGCTGCGGAACAGCGTCTCGGCGATATTGACGAGACCGCCCAGCATCGACTGCGCCTGCTGCAGCCACGTGAGCCGCGTCTCGATCACGCGCGAGTACTGCGCGGGGTTGAGCTCGGTCATCACCCAGAAGGCCGCCATGAGCGCGAGCTTCATGAGGCCGCCGGTGATCACAAGAAAGCCGCAGCGCACGGCCACGGGCCAGCTGGCGTAGGACTGCCGCCACCACGGGCGCGCCGCGCGCTCGGCGATCGCCGCCATCACGCGCGCCTCGAGCGAGGACGGGGCGCGGCGGTCCGGCACCGAGCGGAGGGTCTGGTGGATGAGTTTTTCGAGCTGTTCGGGAGAGCGTTTCATGGCGGTCAGGCTTTGAAGGTTTCGTGGCTGGTGCCGCTGCGGGCGAGGATCTGGGCGAGCGCGGCGCGGGCGCGGAGGATGTCGGTCTTCACCTTGGCCAGCGAGACGCGGAGGCGTTTCGCGATGTCCTCATAGGGCATATCCTCAAAATGATAAAGGACCAGCGGCACCCGCTGGTGTTCGGGGAGCTGGGCGAGGGCCCGCTCGACCCATACGCGGCGCTCGTCGGCCTCGACGCCGCTGAAGAACGTGTCCGGCGCGGCGAACTCGACCTCGGGCTCGTCGCCCTCGGCGGCGCTGTCGTCGCGCTTGAACTCCGAGAAGAACCGCCAGCGGTTGCGGTAGCGCGAGAGGTGGTTGAGGGAGAGGTTGGTCGCGACGGTCTTCAGCCAGCCGCCGGCGGTGGGGCTGGACTGGAGGTTGTCGAAGTGTTCGTACGCCTTCAGGAAGACCTCCTGGGAAATATCCTCCGCCTGCGCCTCATTGCCGGTGAGGCGCGCCGCGGTGGAGAAGACCATGTCTTGGTAGTTGCGCATGAACGTCGCGAAGTCAGCCGGGGGGATCAGTCCCGAGGTTGGAGTTTGCACTGGAGTGTCATCGTTCATGTCCAGAACACGGCCCGTGCCGAAAAGTCGCAAAAAAGTGTCTGGGGCCCCGCCCGCCTCGGGGCGAGCGCATAAACCGAGGGTCGCCTGCCCGCTACTCGCTGGGCCGCAATAGCTACGCGAGCCGGAGGGGAAATCGATCGCCGGTCAGAAGGGAGAATCGAACACAATCGAACACTATCGGACAAAACTCCGGAAGCTCCTTATTAATTAGTTATAAATAAACTATTTATGAAATCTACTATCATCGGACAAAACGCAGCATTTGTCCGATGGAATGGCCAAATCGCCCGCGTTCGCCCTCGGGTCAAAGAACCTCAACCGCGAGGCCACGATTATATCAAGGCGCCGCCGGCCGCACCGTCGAAAGACCCCAGTCCCAAGCGCCGCCGAAAAGCTATTTCCCTTCCAGCGCCCAGCGGGCCGCCGCCAGCGCGTGCAGCTCCGTGCTGTCGAAGAGGGGCTGGGTGAAGTCGTCGGGCTTGAGCAGCAGGCCGAGCTCGGAGGAGCCGAGCACGATGGCCTGCGCGCCCCGGGCCCGGAGGTCGCGGGCGAGGCGGAGGAGGGTCTGCCGGGAGGCTTCGCGGACCTCGCCTTGGCAGAGCTCGGTATAGATAATGCGGTCGAGCTCCGGCAGCTCGGCGGACTCGGGCGTCACCACCTCGACGGGCAGCCGGCGCCGCCCGGCCCCGGCGGTGGCGGCGGGTCGCTCAAAAAGGAAATCGTGCTCCAGCGTGAACTTCGTGCCGATCAGGCCGACCCGGTTGACGCGCGCGGCGCGGAGTTCCTTGAGGATCGCGTCGCCCACGTGCAGCAGCGGCACATCCACCGCGGCCTCCACCTGCTCGGCGACATAGTGCATGAGGTTGGAGCAGACCACGATCCCCTCCGCGCCAGCCTGCTCGAGCGTGCGGGCCGCCTCGGCGAGCATCGCGCCGGCGTCGTTCCAACGGTTGTCCTGCACCAACGTGTCGAGGCGCTGGAACTCCAGGCTGTTGAGGATGAGGCGCGCGGAGTACAGGCTGCCGTAGTGGCCGCGCACCGCCTCGTTGATCAGGCGGTAGTAGAGGACGGTCGATTCCCAGCCGATGCCGCCGATGAGTCCCAGGCATTTCATGCGCGATCCATGGGCGCACAACAAAGGCCGACGACCCCGCGTTGGCAATCCATCAGCAAACCCACTTGCCGCAATTAGGTCTGATATACCCCGGCGGAAGCGGCCCTGCGCCCGTTGTTCGCGCGGGGCGCGAAGGTCAGTATCGTTGTTAAACAACTCCCCGTTCCCCATGAGCACCTTCCTCTCCCCCAACCCTTCCGTCGAGTCCGCCATCCGCGCCAAGGGCGAAAAACTTTTCGCCCTCATGGACGCGCATCCCGCGCCCGGCATCTTTTCGAAAAAGGGTGCCTACGCCCGCGTGATGGAGTGGTCGATGAAAGACCCGGCGTTCAAGACCCAGCTCTTCCGCTTCGTCGACGTCCTTCCCTCGCTGCCCAACTCCGCCGAGATCGTCCGCCACCTCCAGGAGTACCTCGGCGACAAGGCCGTCGAGCTCAACCCCGCCATGAAGGTCGGCCTCGCCGCCTCGTCGTTCGCTCCCGGCCTCATCGCCGGCCCGGTGAAGGCCAACGTCGTCTCCATGGCCGCGCAGTTTGTCGCCGGTGAAAACGCCGACGACTTCGTGAAGCAGTTCAAGAAAAACGCCAAGGCCGGCCTCGCCACCACTATCGACCTTCTTGGCGAAACCGTCGTGAGCGAGCAGGAGGCCGACGTCTTCCTGCAGCGCAACCTCGACGTCCTCAACGTCGTGGCCGCCGCCATCGCGAAGGACCCGACCCCGTGCTTCAGCGACATCAGCGACAAAGGCCCCCTCCCCCGCCTCAACCTCTCCGTCAAGATCTCCGCCCTCACGCCCGACGTCCATCCCGCCGATCCGGAGAACTCCATCGAGGCCCTCAAGAAACGCCTCCGTCCCATCCTCCGCCACGCCGCCGAGGTCGGGGCGCTGATCAACTTCGACATGGAGAGCTACAAGCTGAAGGACCTCACGCTGCGGCTCTTCAAATCCATCTTCGAGGAGCCCGAGTTTACCCAAAAACCCGCCATCGGCCTCGCGATGCAGGCCTACCTGCGCGACTGCGAGACCGACCTCCGCGACCTCATCGCGTGGGCCCGCACCCACCGCCGCCCCCTCAGCGTGCGCCTCGTGAAGGGCGCGTATTGGGATTATGAGACGATCATGGCGCAGCAGCGCGACTGGCCGATCCCCGTCTGGCAGCAGAAGTCCGAGTCCGACGCCAACTACGAAAAGCTCTCGCTCCTCCTCCTGGAGAATATCGACATCGTCACGCCCAACTTCGCCTCGCACAACGTGCGCTCCGTCGCCCACGCCATCGCGCAGGCCGAGCGCCTCGCCATCGACCCCCGCGCCTACGAGTTCCAGGCGCTCTACGGCATGGCCGACGAGCTGAAGACCGCCCTCCTCCAAAGCGGCCACCGCGTCCGCGAGTACTGCGCCATCGGCGAACTTTTGCCCGGCATGGCCTACCTCGTCCGCCGCCTGCTCGAAAACACCTCCAACGAAGGCTTCCTCAAAATCAAAAACATGGGCGAAGCGACGAAGGACCAGCTGCTGAAGAACCCGGTCGAGCGGCTCTCCAATACCGGAAACCGGATACCGGATACCGGAAAGAATACCAGCGATCCCAAATCCGGTTTCCCAAATCCGGTTTCCGGTATCGGCAATCCGGTATTCAAAAACGCTCCCAACACCGACTACGCCCAGTCCTCCGCGCGCGAACAGCAGCGTGCCGCGCTCGCGAGCGTCACCGCTACGCTCGGCCGCAAGTGGCCGCTCGTCATCGGCGGCAAGAAGGTATCGCCCGCTGAATTTCTCCCGTCCGTGAATCCCGCGCGGCCGACACAGCTCATCGGTCACTGGGCCCGCGCTGGGATCGCCGACGCCGAGGCCGCCCTCGCCGCCGCACGCGCCGCGCAGCCCGCGTGGGCGCGCACGCCCGTGGCTGAGCGCGCGGCCTTCCTCGACCGTGCCGCCGCGCTCATGGAAACGCGCCGCGCCGAGCTCAACGCCCTGCTCATCCTCGAGGCCGGCAAGCCCTGGCTCGAAGCCGACGGCGAGGTGAGCGAAGCCATCGACTTCTGCCGCTTCTACGCCGTCGAGATGCGGAAGCTCGATCAGCCCGCCGTCACGCAGGCCGTCCCCGGCGAGCGTTGCGTGCAGCGTTGGACGCCCCGCGGCACCGGCCTCGTCATCGCGCCGTGGAATTTCCCGCTCGCGATCCTCTGTGGCATGACCGTCGCCCCCGTCGTCGCGGGCAACACCGTCATCATGAAGCCCGCCGAGCAAACCTCCGTCATCGGCGCGACGCTCATGGAAATCTTCGTCGAGGCCGGCCTGCCCGCCGGCGTGATCAACCTCCTCACCGGCTACGGCGAGGACGTCGGCGCGCACCTCGTCGCCCATGCGAAGACCGACTTCATCGTCTTCACCGGCTCGCGTGCCGTCGGCACCAAGATCTGGGAAACCGCCGGCCGCACCCTGCCCGGCCAGAGCGGCCTGAAAAAAGTCGTCTGCGAGATGGGCGGCAAAAACGCGCTCATCATCGACACCGACGCCGACCTCGACGAGGCGATCCCCGCCACGCTCGCGAGCGCCTTCGGTTTCGCCGGCCAGAAGTGCTCCGCCCTCTCCCGCCTCATCGTGCTGGAGGACGTGTACGATAAATTCGTGGACCGCCTGATCGAGGCCGCCGCCGCGACGCCCGTCGGCGATCCCGCCCAGCCCGGCACCGTCGTTGGCCCCGTGATCGACGAGGACGCAAAAAAGAAAATCCTCGGCCTGATCGAGACCGGCAAAAAGGAAGCCAAGCTCGCGTGGCAAGGCACCACGCCCGCCGCAGGCCATTTCGTGGCGCCGACCATCTTCACGAACGTGAAGCCCGACGCCGTGATCGCCCGTGAGGAAATCTTCGGCCCGGTCTTCGCCGTCATCAAAGTCCGCGACCTCGACGAAGCCATCGCCGTCGCCAACTCGACCGACTACGCCCTCACCGGCGGCCTCTTCTCCCGCAGCCCCCGCGCCTTGGAACGCGCCGAGCGCGAGCTGATGTGCGGCAACATCTATCTCAACCGCGGCATCACCGGTGCGATCGTGGAGCGCCACCCCTTCGGCGGCTTCAAGATGAGCGGCGGCGGCACCAAGGCCGGCGGCAAAGGCTACCTCGAAAACTTCCTGAACCCCCGCGCCATCGTGGAAAACGTGATGCGCCGCGGCTTCACGCCACAGGAGACCTGATTTTTACACCAAGTACGCAAAGATCACAAAGGCCGAGGCATCTTCCTCGGACTTCTTCGCGGTCTTTGCGATCATGGTGTAAATGTACGCGACTGAGATAATCAAAAATCCAACGCCTTCAGCGGCCCGAGCTGCACGCCGAAGCGCTCGGCGTAGGGCTTCACGCGCTTGAAATCCGTGAGCTTCACGTCGTAGTCGCGGCCCACCGAGATGAACATCACCGACCCCGAGGCCTCGCCGTGGATGGACACGATCGCCGGCGCGAACTTCGGGTCCACCACCGCGAACGCGATCTGGCCCGCGCCCTTCTTGACCTTCACCACCAGCGCCGCACGCATCGCCTCGCGCAGGTTCACCGTGACGCTTTCGAAGGCCTGCGACTCCTTGCCCACCTTCACCAGCACGAGAAATTTCTCCGGCGGCAGCCGCTTGTTGCCCTCCTTCTTCAGCGGCACCTCAAACGTGATAGTCTTGCCGTCGTCGCCGTAAACCGTGGCGCGGTCGATATCCATCAGCTCGCCCAGCGACTGGCGCACCTCCTTGCCCTCCTTCTCGGCCTTCTCCGCGCGGTTGCCGCGCTTCTCGCCCTGCTTGCGGTATTTTTTGAGCTGCTTTTCGGTCGGCGTCTTGCCGTCGACCAGGAGCGGCACGTACTGCTTTTCGTAAGGCTGCGAGGGGTCAAAGCGCACCACGGCCTCGCTCACGACCTTCCCCTTGTCGTCCTTCTCGACAATGTTCTGGGTGAAGGCCCAGCGGTCGTAATCTGCAAAAAACTTCTTCAGCGCCGCGTCGAGCAACGGCGGGGCTGCCGCGCGAAGCGGCAGCACAACGAGCAAACCCAGCAGGAGAAAAACGAAGCGGCGCATGGTTCGGTTACTTTGATCCATGCCATGCAGGTTTCGTTCCGCAAGGACATGCCATCGTCCACCCGGTATGTCCGACCAAGGAAAAGACCGCCCCGGCGCACTCGATCACTTCGCCCCGGCGTCTTGGCCTGCATCCTTCCCTACGGCTTCCTGCTTAACAATTTTCTTTTGCTGAAACCGTCCACTGGTGAAATCCAGCACTACGTTCGAGGGGATGGGGGCACCCTCCAGCATGCGTGGTTTATATTTCGCCCGCAGGGCTTGAGTCAGCAGCACCGGGCCGGCTGCGACCGGATCTGACATGAGCACATGGCCACGGAGGGGATGGCCTTGGGCATCCAGCACCAGTAGGAAAAGCGCACAGACATCCTGGGGAAATGGCGCGCCATCGAGGCGGGTTGGAGTACCGATCTTGGAGTCAGGGCGGGCCGGCCTGAGCTCAACGGCGTCAGCCTGCACCTCAGGCCCCAGCAGTTGCGCCGCTGTGTACGCGGTCGAGAGGACATCATCCACCCCGCGTATCTCTTCGCCCCGCAGTTGGAAGAATATCGACTGCTGCATCCGAACATTGACCAGCCGACCATTTCTCGTTCCAGCGTGAAAACGCCATTGCTGAATCGCTTCCACGGCGCGCTCACCAAAAAGCGGGTGCGTCGCCTTCACTGCATGGGGCGCTACAACCCGGCCGGTTGTGTCCACGATAAATTCGACCACCGCTTTGCCCTCGGTGAACTGCAACTGCAAAGCAAGGGGGTAAACCGGTTTCACGACCCGATAGGGCACTGGCTGGCGGTTCGACGCATCGGCCGGCACGCGCCGGGCAAGCTTGCTCACGTAGCGGTCTTCGAAAGGCGTGTTCAGCGCATAGGCGGCCGCGTCGCGCAACGACCGTCCGCCGGTCTCCAGTTCAAGCACTTCGGTCGCGGCCATGTTGCCGCGATCGGAGGCGAGCTTGAGCCAGCGGCGGGCCTGCTCCACCTCGCGGTTCGGCGTATCGGGGTGCAACAGTTCGATCTGCGCCAACGTGTAGGGCGCCTCTGCATCACCGGACTCCACTGCCAGCTCCAGCCAACGGTGCCCGAGCGCCCAATTCCTGTCGTGGATGTCACCTGTCAGAAAGGTGCGGCCCATGGCCCGCATCGCCATCGTGTAATCCTGTTCGGCGGACAGTTGATACCAGGTGCGAGCCAGCGTCTGGTCCGGCATCAGGGCCAGCCGGCGATCCGCCTCGCTTTGCACGCCACGCCGATACTGGGCCAGCGCATCGTCCTGCTTGGCGGCGCGCTCCAGCCACCTGACTCCTTCCGCCCAATCGCGCGGCACGTCCACTCCGCCAAAATACAGCGTCGCCAGGATATGCTGCGCCGGGATGCAATCCGCCTCCGCGGCCACCTTTATCTCGCGCACAAAAGCGGCGTGGTCCACCGGGCCGCCCCAGCCCTCCAGGTAGCAGATCGCCAGCCGGAGATGCGCCTCCTTGAGGCCGGCATCGGCCGCAGCCTGATAATGACTGCGCGCCTCAAGGTAATCCTGCGGCACGCCGTCTCCCGTTTCACAAAGATAACCCAGCCGCAGATGGCCAAAGGCGTCGCCCGACTGGGCCGCCGCCCGGTACAGCGCGGCAGCCGTCGCGGCATCGCGCGGGACCGTGTTGCCAGCATCGAGCACATAGGCCTGCTCCAGCAGGCTTTGATCGTTTGCCCCCTGCAGGGGGCTGCGCTGAGCCACGGCCAGAAACAGGCCGCAACAGAGCATCAGCCATTTTGTACAGGCAGCACCTGGTTGTCCGACCGCTGGTAAAACCGCGCACGACATAATGGGGAAACTGATACCGTCGGGCCTCTTCCTGATTGGCGAAGACCCCGGTGTCACTTTCTATTTTGGTCCGCCCGCCGTTCGGCACTCACATCCGGCAGATCAGCAGCTCGCGTTCGAACATCAGCTCCTTCGGCAACGCGGCGTGGAGGTCGATGAAGAGTTCCTCGTGGCCGAGGACTTCGGCGCGCCAGGCGGCGCGGTCGAACCTTTGCAGCTCCTCGAACTTCGCCTCGGGGAAATCGAGGCCCGTCCAGTCGATGTCCTTGTAGCGCGGCACCCAGCCGATGGGCGTCTCCTTCGCACGGCCGCCGGCGCGTACGCGGTCCACGATCCACTTGAGGACGCGCATGTTTTCCGAAAAACCGGGCCACATGAACTTCCCGTCCGCATCCTTGCGGAACCAGTTCACGTGGAAGATGCGCGGCGTCTCGCTGAGGTTGCGCTGCATGTTGATCCAGTGGCGGAAATAATCGCCCATGTGATAGCCGCAGAAGGGCAGCATCGCCATGGGATCGCGGCGGACCTTGCCGATCGTGCCGGCGGCGGCGGCCGTCATCTCCGAGCCCATCGTGGCGCCGACGTACACGCCGCTCGACCAGTTGAAGGCCTGGTAAACCAGCGGCATCGTGCCCGCGCGGCGGCCACCGAAGACGATGGCGTGGATCGGCACGCCCTCGGGTTTTTCCCAGTCGGGGTCGATGGTGGGACACTGCTTCGCGGGCGCGGTAAAACGGGCGTTGGGATGCGCGGCCTTGGCACCCGTGGCCTTCGCGAGCTCGGGCGTCCAATCCTTGCCCTGCCAGTCGATCGCGTGCGCGGGCGGGGTCTCGGTCATGCCTTCCCACCAGACGCCGCCGTCGTCGGTCAGCGCGACGTTCGTGAAAATCGTGTTCTTCGCCAGCGTGCGCATGGCGTTGGGATTTGTCTTTTCGCCGGTGCCGGGCGCGACACCGAAGAAGCCGGTCTCGGGGTTGATCGCGCGGAGGCGGCCGTTGGCGTCGGGCTTGATCCACGCGATGTCGTCGCCGACGGTCCAGACCTTCCAGCCTTTCTTGGCGAAGGCGGGCGGCGGGATGAGCATCGCGAAATTGGTTTTGCCGCAGGCGCTGGGGAACGCGGCGGCGATGTAGGTCTTGCGGCCCTGCGGGTCCTCGACGCCGAGGATGAGCATGTGCTCGGCCATCCAGCCTTCGTCGCGCGCCATGGCGGAGGCGATGCGGAGCGCGAAACACTTTTTGCCGAGCAGGGCGTTGCCGCCGTAGCCGGAGCCGTAGCTCCAGATCTCGCGCGTCTCGGGGAAGTGCACGATGTACTTCTCCTTGTTGCACGGCCACGCCACGTCCTTCTGCCCGGGCTTGAGCGGCGCGCCGACGGAGTGCACGCAGGGGACCACGCGCTTCATGTCCTCGTCGATCAGCTTGAAGACCGGTTTCCCGATGCGGGCCATGATGCGCATGTTGACCACGGCGTAGGCCGAGTCGGTGAGCTGCACGCCGATCTGCCCCATCGGCGAATCGAGCGGGCCCATGCTGAAGGGCAGCACGTACATGGTGCGGCCTTTCATGCAGCCGGTGAAGAGGCCGCGCAGGGTCTTCTTCATCTCGTAGGGATTGACCCAGTTGTTGGTCGGGCCGGCGGCCTCCTTCGAGTGCGAGCAGATGAAGGTGCGGTCCTCGACGCGCGCGACGTCGCTCGCATCGGAGCGCGCGAGGTAGCAGCCCGGCCATTTCTTCTGGTTGAGCTTGATGAAGGTGCCGCCGGCGACGAGCTGCTGGCAGAGGAAATTATTTTCCTCCGCGGAGCCATCGACCCAGTGGACGGCGGCGGGCTGGCAGAGCGTGACCATCTTCTCCACCCAGCGCAGCAAATGCTGGTTGTCGCTCAGGGGCTTGGCGGGGTTGCGGTTTTTCATGGGACCAGCCTAGCCCCGCCGCCGGGGCGACGGCAAACCGCAATCGGCCGGCCCGGTCCCTATGAGGCGCCGTAAGTGCGAGCATAAGGCCGGGCGTTTTCCCATGATCGACATCGCCGGCCCGCTCCCCCAGCCTCGGCTGCACCCACCCACTCCCGCCCGCCATGCTCAAGCTCTGCATCTTTGTCGGCACGACGATCGGCAGCTACGCGTTCTACGCCGCCGGCGATGCGCTGGGCCTCGGGTTCGGCTGGTCGTTTGCGCTGAGCGGCGTCGGCAGCCTGGTCGGCGTGTACGCCGGCTGGAAACTGGGGCGGAAGCTGATGGAGTAAACGGGTAGTGGCTGCGGCGTCCTCGCCGCAGATCCGTTTTCATCCAATCCCTGCGGCGGGGACGCCGCAGCCGCTCACTTCATCGGCTCGATGTGCACCGACACGTCCGTGATCGCGTGCGCGGAGGCGTGCAGCGCGTCCTTCACGGCGTGTGCGATATCGTGGCCTTCGCGGACGGAGAGGTCGCCGTTGACCCGCACATGGATGTCAACGAGGTGGCTGAGTCCGCTCTTGCGCACGCGCACCTTGTCGAGCGCGAGGACGAAAGGCACGGCGAGCGCGATGGCGCGGATCTCGCTTTCCAATTTCTCCGGCACGGCGGCGTCCATCACGTCGCCCAGCGCCTTCAGGAACATGCCGACGCCGTTGAAGGCGATGATCACGGCGGCGAAGAGCGCGGCCCAGTCATCGGCGTTTTCCCAGCCCTTGCCGCCCCAGAGCGCGATGCTGATGCCGACGAAGGCCGCCGCGGAGGTCATCGCATCGGACCAGTGGTGCAGGGCCTCGATGCCGAGCGCGGTGCTGCCCGCCTCGCGGCTCGCCTCGCCCATGCGCCGGGAGAAAATCATCTTGGCCACGATCACGCCGGCCAGCACCGGCAGCGTCCACCACGCGGGCCCGTGGTGCGGCGTGATGATCTCGTGCATGGCCTCGAAGGCCACCCAGCCCGCCATCGCAAAGACAAACAGCGCGGCCACGAGCCCCGCCAGCGGCTCGGCCTTGCCATGGCCGTAGGGGTGGTTCGCATCGGGCGGCCGGGCGGCGACGCGGAAGCCGCCCCAGACCAAAAGCGAGGAAAGGATGTCGAGCATCGACTCCGCCGCGTCGGCCACGAGCGCGTAGGTGTGGCCGAAGATCCCCGCGGCGAGCTTCACCGCGGCCAGCACGGCGTTGAGGAAGATGCCGCGCAGCACGAGCCGCGCGCTGTCGAGGGCGCGGCGCTGCACGGCGGCTTGCTGGTGGTAGGCGGGAGCGTTCAAGGCCCGCGACGTTGAGCGGCGCGCCGGCCAAGCTCAACGCGGGAGTTGCGCAGCCCCTTGACCCCCGGGCCGGCTGGTCCCACCTTGTTCTCCGCATGGCCGAGACCAACACCAGCAGCGCCCTCGATCCGGTGAAGCAGTTTTCCGTCTTCGCGGAAAACCGCGTGGGCCGCCTCCACGAGGTCATCTCGCTGCTCAAGAAGAACAATGTCCACGTCATGGCCATCACCGTGCTCGACACGACGGACAGCGCGATCGTGCGCCTCGTGGTCGATGATCCCGACAAGGCCCGCGAGCTGATGGTGCTCCATGCGTTTCCCTACGGCGAATGCGACCTCATCGCGGTCGAGATCAACGACGAGTCGGAGCTGCAGGGCGTGCTCGCCGCGCTGCTCGAGGCGGAGATCAACATCCACTACATCTACAGCTTCATCAAGCGCCCCGAGGGCCGCTCGGCCGTGGCGATCAACGCCGAGGACCACGAAGTCGCCGTCCAGGCGCTCGGCCAGCGCGGCATTCGCGTGCTGACGCAGCGCGATATCTCGCGCTGAGCGGCACGTTTCCGTAGTGGCTGCGGCGTCCTCGCCGCAGGTATTATCAATCCCTGCGGCGGGACGCCGCAGCCACTATCCTACGCATCCAGGCTCTCGCGCACGCAGCGCAGGAGCTGCGCGGCGGGACACGGTTTCTGCAGGAAATTCTCGCCGTCGAAGAGTTCGAGTTCCTTGCCCGCGATCTCGCGGCTGTACCCGCTCGTGTAGATGATCCTCAGGGCGGGATTCTCCGCGCGAAGCCGCCGCGCGAGTTCCTGCCCGCCGATGCTGCCCGGCATGATCAGGTCGGTCAGCAGCAGCTGGATCTCGGCGCGCTGCGCGCGGCCGGTGACCAGCGCCTTGTCCCCGTCGGCGGCCTCGATCACGCGGTAGCCGCGCAGCTCGAGCACGGTGCGCGTCATGCGGCGCACGTTGTCGTCGTCCTCGGCCAGCAGGATCGTCTCGTGGCCGACGACGATGTCGCCTTTCGCCATCGGGGGATGCGACGCCGTCCGCGCCGCCGCCGTGGCGGGAAGGAAGATCTGGAAATTCGTGCCGCGGCCCGGCTCGCTGTACACGCGGATCCAGCCTCGGTGCTGCTTCACCACGCCGAAGACCGTGGCGAGCCCGAGGCCCGTGCCCTTGCCCGGACCCTTCGTGGTGAAGAACGGCTCGAAGACGCGCGCGAGCACCTCGGGCGCCATGCCGCTGCCGGTGTCGCTCACGCTCAGCCACGCGTAGCGGCCGGGCTTGGCGTCGGGATCGAGGTGGCCGAGCTGCGCATCGATGGTCTTCAGGTCGGTCTCGATCAGCAGGAGGCCGCCGCCGGGCATGGCGTCGCGGGCATTGAGCGCGAGGTTCATCAGTACCTGGTCGATCATGCCCTCGTCCGCCCAGGTCGTGACGGCCTCCGGGGAGAGATTCAGCTCCACGCGGACGTTTTCGCCGATCATGCGGTTCAGCAGCTGCATGAGCCGCGAGACCGACTCGTTGAGATCGAGGGCGCGCGGCTGCATCACCTGCTTGCGGCTGAAGAGGAGCATCTGGCGCGTGAGGTTGGCCGCGCGGTCGGCGCAGAGCGTGATGGTCGCGACGCCATCCGCCACCGGCCCCGGCGGGGACTCGATCCGCAGCAGGTCGGCCTGCATCATGATCGCGGCGAGGATGTTGTTGAAATCGTGCGCCACGCCGCCGGCGAGCTGGCCGAGCGCCTCGAGCTTCTGCGACTGGTGCAGCTGCTCCTCGAGGCTGCGCTGGTCGGTGATATCGCGCGCCACGCCCACGATGCGCGCGAGGCCGCCGCTCCGCGTCCGCACGGGAAACGCCCGCGCGCGGATCCAGCGGATCGACCCGTCGGGCCGCACGATGCGAAATTCCTCGTCGTAGCGGCCCTCGATCTGTGGCAGCAGCGCGGAGTTCCGGCGGATTTTTTCCAGATCGTCGGGGTGAACTCCGTCCAGCCAGGAGCCGGAACCGTCGGTCAGGCTCGCGCTGCTCCGGCCCCAGATGCGTTCATAGGCGGGGCTCACATAGAGGTGCCGGCCCTGCGCCGGATCACGGACCCAAAACACGTCGTCGATCGTCTCGGCCAGCTCGCGGAACCGCTCCTCGCTCGCACGCAACGCCACCTCCGCGGCCACGCGCTCGGCTTCGCGACGACCCATGCTGCGGCCGAAGGAGATGTTGCCCGCGAGCTCCGTCAGGAGCCGGACCTCCTCGTCGTCAAAGAACGCCAGCTCGCCCGCGTAGAGGTTGAAGGTGCCGACGGTGGCGTCCGCCTCGACGAGCGGCAGCGACACGAGCGAGCGGTAGCCCCGCGACAGCGCGAGATCGCGCCAGGCGACGGAGCGCGGGTCGCCGGCGATGTCGTTGCACACGGCGGCCCGGCCGGTGCCGAGCGCGCGGGCCGTGAAGGTGCAGCCCAGCTGCTGAGTGCAGTAAAATGCATGCAGCACCCGCGCCGTCTCCTCATCCGCGCCGCCGTGCGCCACGATCCGGAGCTGGCCCGCCGCAGGGTCGAACAACCCGATCCAGGCGAGCAGGAATCCGCCGCGATCAACCGCAATCTGACAGGCACGCTCCTGCACCTCGGCGGGGTCGGCCTTGCGGACGAGGAGCTGGTTGATCTCGCTCAGCATCTCGTAGGTGCGGTTGAGCCGGCGGATCTGCATCTCGGCCTGCCGGCGGATCTCCACCATGCGGTTGAAGGAGTGCGCCAGGACGTTCAGCTCCGTCAGGCTGCTGCCGGGCAAGGGCTGTGGCAGGCCGCCCTCGGCCAGCGCGCGGGTCGCGTTGGAAATACGCCGCAGCGGCGCGGTCACGAGCGAGGCCAGCGCCGCCGCCACCGCAAGTGCCAGTAGCAACGCCAGCGCGAAGATCACGGCGGAGCGGCTGTTGCCCGCGCGCAGGCCCGCCAGATAATACGCCTCCGGCATCGCCGTGACCACCAGCCAGTCCGCGTGGCCGCCGCCGCGGTCCTGGTACGCCGTGGCCCGCGCGAGCCAGGTGTCGCGCGCGAGCGGCTTCGCCGTGACGTACACGAAGCGAAACGGCTGCGCCGCCGGGATCGCGCGCAGATTATCCCGGCCGGCTGCGAGACCAACGATCGCCGCGGCCACCACCGGATCGCCCGCCGGGGCGGACGAGGCGACGACACGACCCGCGCGGTCCACGACGAAGGCGCGGCCGTTGAGCGCGATGGGAAGCTTGCGTAACAGCTCCGCGATCGCCTCCCCCCGGCCGCCGCCCCCGGCCGCGATCTGGTCGTCGAGGTAGAGGTTGATGTTTTCCGCGATCTCTTCGTGCAGCCGGACCGCGAGCTTGTTCGCATCCGCCTCCGCGCTGCGCAGCGTGATGTAGGCCGTGGCGCCGACCATCAGCAGCATGAGCGCGATGAAGGGCGTGAGGAGCAGCATGCGGATCGGCACGGTCGAATCGCCGCCGTCCGCCGGCCGGGCCCCGGCGGCGCCGGATTCCCAGAGCCACTCGGGCCGCCGCCAGTACCGCTCCTTCACGTGGCCCGCAATCTCCGCCCAGAACATCCCGCAGCGCCGCGCCAACGGTAGCGCCCCCAGCATCGCCAAGGGCGCGATGATCCAGGTGATGGCCGTCGTGAAAAACAGCGCCGGCGTGATCGTGCGGTACGAGATCTCCGTGGTGAATTTACCGGAGCAGATGTGGCCCCACATCACCGGCTCGATCGCCATGAACAGCACGACAAAGCCCGCGTAGGCCGCCCATGTGCGGGCGCGCCGGAAGTCCGGATTCTTGCCAAAGAGCTGGTATGCGATCCAGAAGCAGGTCGGATTGATGAAATATCCAGGCAGCCAGCCCAGCAAAAAGGCCGGCGGCGTACCCTCGATCAGGTCCGACAGGCCGTAGGCGAAGGGCACCGTGACCAGCGCCGGGTATCCAAATAAAACGACACAAAGGAAGACCGTCAGGTCCTTCAGCGACTCGAAGGTCTGCGCCCCCGGCACCAGCACGATGGCCGAGCCGATGAAACCCGTCGTGATGATCAGCACGAACGTCAGCGGGATGCTGAGAAACGCCTTCGTGTCCCACGCCTGCCGCTCACGCCCGAGCCCCCAGCGCCCGCCCGGCCGCAGCGTGAAGCCGCCGAACGCCAGCAGCATCAGTCCGAAGCCGATATAATAGACCAGCCGGCCCCACACCTCGAGCAGCGGCAGCGGGATGCCCTCGAACATCAGCTCGATCCAGCGCACCGCCGCATTCATGCCCCGACCTCCGACCGCACTCCTGCCTTACGTATCGGTTTATTGGATAATCCCGCCTGTGGCATGGCAATTCCGGTGGGGGTGGCGGCGAGGGGTGGGCTCTCTATCTCTGAAGCGAGAAAACTACGGACGCCGCCGACGGCACGCAACCATTCTGAATAACCAGCCCCGATCCGGATTTGTCTAATACTTGCAAAACCCGGCTCGGGCCGCTCAGAGACCCTCGGGGTTTTCGGTCGCGCGGGCGATGGCCGCGGCGAGGAGGTCGAGCTTGGTCGGCTTGCTGAGATAGTCGGTCATGCCCGCCGCGATGCAGCGGTCGCGGTCCCCGCCCATCGCATGGGCCGTCAACGCCACAATCGGCACGTGCGTCGGCGTGGCGAAGTGCGGGGTCGCCCGCAGGCGCCGCGTGGTCTCCAAGCCGTCGAGCACCGGCATGTCCACATCCATCAAAATCACGTCGTAGCACTCGGTGCGCACGCGCTCGAGCAGCTCCGCACCGTCGCTCACGAAGGTCGCGGTCAGGCCCAGCTGGCGCAGCTGGCCCTCGAGGAGCTTGCGGTTCACGATGTTGTCCTCCGCCACCATGATGCGCACGCCCTTGAACTGCCGCGCGCCCGTCGCGGCGAGCGGGGCCGCCTGCGGGGCGGGCGTCAGGTCGTCCACCTCGAGCTCGATGGTGAACGCAAAGGTCGAGCCCTCGCCCGGCTTGCTCGCCAGCTCGATCGCGCCGCCCATCTGCTCGATCAACGCCTTGCTGATCGAGAGACCGAGGCCCGTGCCGCCGTACTTGCGCGTCGTCGATTCGTCGGCCTGCGTGAAGCGGGCGAAGAGCCGCCGCTGCACTTCCTCCGGGATGCCGATGCCGGTGTCGCGCACCTTGAACGACAACCGCCGCCGTCCGCCCTCCGGTTGCGCCGCAGCCAGCTCCACGGTGATGAAGACGCCGCCCTTTTCGGTGAACTTCACGGCGTTGCCCGCGAGGTTGATCAGGATCTGCCGCAGCCGCCCGGCGTCACCGATCCAGTACACCGGCAGGTCCGGCGCCAGGTGCGCCTCCAGCGCGAGGTTCTTCGCCTGGGCCCGGGGCAGCAGCGCGATCACCGCCTCGTCGAGCACGCTCTTCAGCGCAAACGGCGCGGGGGAAAGGCTGAGCCGCCCCGCCTCGATCTTCGAGAGGTCGAGGATGTCGTTGATGATGTCGAGCAGCGCCTGGCCGTTGGAATTAATATAGCCGATCCACTCGCGCTGCTGCGCCGAGATCTCCGTGGAGAGCAGCAGCGCGCCGAAGCCCACGATGCCGTTCATCGGCGTGCGGATCTCGTGGCTCATGTTGGCGAGGAAGGCGCTCTTGGCCCGGTCGGCCGCCTCCGCGTGCTCCTTGGCGGCGCGCAGCTCATTCTCCAGCTGCTTGTGCGTCGTGATGTCCATCACGGTGCCGATGTAGGGCAGCGCGCCGTTGGACAGCTCAGGCAGGTAGGTCGCCACATTGATCACATCCAAGGATCGCCCGTCTTTGCGCTGCGCGCGGTACTCCATCGTGACGACGCTGTCCGGCGTCGCGTGCTCGGGCCACGATGCCAGCACACGTTCGCGGTCCTCGGGGTGCAGGAATTTCTCCCAACCGTCGCCCATGGCCTCCTCCGGGGTGAGCCCCGCGAGCTCGCACCAATGCGGGTTCACATAGGTGCAGCCGCGCACGCGGTCGCCCATGTAGATGCCCACGGGGGCGCGGTTCGCCAGCGTCGTGAAAAGCAGCTCGCTCTCGCGGAGCCGGTCCTGCGCGCGCCGGGAGAAAAAATACGCCACGACGATCAGCGCGACCGCGATGCCGTTGCCCAGCAGCGCCATGAACTTCGCCTGCTGCGCCAGTTCCCCGGCCGCCTGGTTGCGCGTCTCCAGCAGGCCCGCCTCCGTCGCCTGCATCAGGGCGATGACGGCCTGCGCCCGGCTGCCGTCATGGGCGGGCGCGAGCCGCCGCTGCTCGGCGAGGATGCGCAGCTGCTTGATCCGCTCGAGCTGCACCGGGTTGTCCAGCAGGAGCTTTTGCACGTCGTCGAGCGCCGCCTGGAGCGCAGTCGCCGCCCGGGAAAAATCCTCGCTGCCCCGCCCGTAGGCCGCCGCCTCGGACTCGGCGAAACGACTCTGCACCACCGTGAGTTTTTCGCGCACCTGGAGGGTGTGGCTGACCCATTGGTTGGCCTGCACAAACTCGCCGTTGGTGGACAGCGTGAATCCCGTCGTCGCGATCAGCATCACCATCGCCACGGCGAAGAGCGGCAGCGCCGCGCTCCGGTTTTCCGTGCGGCGCTGCATCGTCCACAGCATGGTGGCGGCGAAGAGGGAGAAATTAAACGCCGTGGGCAGCGACATGCCCGTGAACCGCGCCCACGCCTGCGCCGGGCGGAGTCCGCTCAGGTAGCCCAGCAGGGCCAGCAGCGCGAAGCCCAGAATCGCGCCGCACAACCAGGCCAGCATGCGGTGCGGCACGGTCGTGCGGTACCGGGCCAGCATCAGCACGGCCAGGCCGCCCAGCAGGAAACACGAGGCGGTGTTGGGCCCGATCCGCACCGGTGCGGCCATGATCGTGGCCATGCGCTCCGTCCAGATCAGCCGGTCGATCCCGAACGACACGCCGGACAAAAATTGCGCCAGGAAAACCGCCCCGAACAGTGCGACCAACCCGCCGAGGATCTGCGCCGCGCCGTGACGGTTGGCCGCGAGCAGGCAGGTGCCGGCCCCGAGCAGGAGGAAGCCGGCCGCCGTATTCGCGATCATGGGCGCGCCGCCCGGAAGGACGGAGGCGATCACCGCGACGCCGGAAAACCAACCGGCCAGTGCCAGCAAGGCCACGGCCATCAAGGTGCCCCCGGCCACGGCCAGCGCACGGTTGCTCTTCCAGCCTTCGGCGGCCCACGTCATCATGCGACGTCAACGTGATGCAATAATCGCGCGCCCGCCAATCGTTAAAAACGTGCCGCGCTCAGAACCCGCCGTTGTTCTGCGGATCGAGCAGGAGGACCGGCGTCACGTTGTCATCCTTGACCCGCTCGGCGGCCTCGCGGCGGGCCTTGGCGACGTCAGCGGCGCTCATCCGTGCGCTGATTGTGCCGATCTGGGCATCCACGTCCCCGGCGATGAACTGGTGCATCGGATCGTCGCCCTTCGCCCGCGCCTTGGCCACGAGGAGCCGGGTCAGGCCTTCGACGTCGTTGCGCGGCCGGATCAGATCCTTCACGTGCATCAATCCGAGGTTGTAGCCGGCGAACAGATAACCGTGCTCCGCGGCGCGGCCGTACCAATAGGCGGCGAGCGCGTAATCGATGGGCGTGCCGACCCCGTATTCATAACAGACCGCCAGATTGTGCTCGCCGCCGGTCTCGCCGTAATCGGCGAGCGTCTTGTAGAGCGCGAAGGTGCGGTCCGGGTCGGGCCGCACGCCGCGGCCGCGGGAGTACATGTCGGCGAGCCGGTAGCCCGCCGCGATGTTGCCCGCCTGGAACTGCCGCGCGAAGAGCGCCACACCCGCGGCGTAGTCGCCGCTGCGCATGACCGCATCCGCCTCGTCGATACCGGCCTCCTGGATCTGGCCGCTTTCGTCAAAATACACTGCCGGCGCGTAATCCCCCGCCGGCTCCTTGTTCCAGAAGCGGCCGGTCTTCTCGCGTGTGGCGGGATCGGTGAACGTGAAACGGTAGCCGTGCATGCGCACGACGGTGGGCGGGCGGTCGCCGGCAAACGGATCGTTCCTGAACAGCCGCATCACCTCGGGGTTGCGCGCCAGCAGGTGCGTGGCCACGACGGGGATGAGGCGGGCCTTCTTGTCCGTCCACGCAACGATCTCGATCGTGGCGTCGAACCGCTCGAATCGCGGCGCGATGAACCCGCAGATCCGCGCCGGGTCCTGCGGCATGTAGCGGTATTCGTAGGTGCGCCACGTGATGCCGCCGTCGTTGGAGCCTTCGTACTCCACCTGGTAACGCTCCTTCTTGAAGAGCGCGTAGAGGTAGTAGCCGTTGGCCATGCGAAACTCCGCGAGCTGGTTGACCGGCCACGCGATCGTCTTGGGCACGGCGGCGGGCGGGATACCGCAGGCCTTGGCCAGGAAAAACAGCGTTAGGTAAAAGTGCAGCCAGAGCGCGCCGCGCAGGCTGTAGCGTTGCCACCGCGGCAGGGGCTGCGGCGCAAGCGCCCGCACCCGCGCCGTGAGGAAGGCGGCGAGCCCGGTCAGCCGGAGCTTCGCCGCCGCGTCGGCCAGCATCCGGTCGTCGAGCCACAGCAGGCCGAGGCCGATCGACGCGGTGTTGAGCCAGCCGAAGTTGCTCGTGAGCTGAATGCCGACCTGGAATGCGGTCCAGCTGATGATCGCGAGCCACCGGCCGCGCCGCCCGGCGACCACCGCCGCCACCGGCGCGAGCAGCTCGGCCACGAAGGTCAGGGCGATCTCAAACAGGTGATACACATGCGGCATGTGATGGTCGTACCACGCGAGGATCGTGGGGAACGGACTCGTCTCATACATCACCTCCATCGCCGTGAGGTCGCGCCAGCGCGGGTCGCCGGCGGTGAGCTTGACCAGGCCGGCCTCGAACATCACGCGGAAGAGCAGCCAGCGGACCATGAAGATCGCGATCGGCCGCGGCGGCGAATCCGCCCCGAGCCCCGGCCGGTAGCCCGCCGGCGCGAAAGGGATGAGGAGCAGCGCCACCTCGAGCATGAGGTTGTCGAGCTGCGCCGGGGAGAACACGCGCCATGTCGCGCAAAAAGACAGGAACACCAACCAGCACCCGAAGAGCGACAAGCGCGGCCAGAGGTTGAACACCAGCGCCACCGCCGCCCCCATGCCCAGCCAGCCGAGAAACGTGACCATGCCCGCACCGTGACCAAGCCAGAATAGGCTCGGCGCACTCATCAGCGCATCAATCATCCCCGGATGCGCCGCCCGCAGCTGCCGGAAAAACTCGTCGAGCGGCGCGATCCCGTTGGGCCCGATCAGTGCCTGGCTCTCCGCGATGATGCCGCCAAAGACAAAAAGATAGACGATACCCACCGCCCGCAGCACGAGCCACCGCGGCCAGAGGTAGGTGGCGGTGTTATTCAGCCCGGAGGCATCCCGCACCTCCCACCAGAGTCGGGCCCACCAGCCGCTCGCCGGCTTCAACACCGGGACCGCCGCGACCCGGGCGGGCGCGGCAGGAAAGGTCGAAGAGGTGTTCTGGCGGGGTTTCTGGGACATGCGGGGCTCCGGAGAGCATGCGCATTCCCCTTTTGGTTCAAGCTCGGATGAAACTGTAGGAGCGGCTTTACGCCGCGACTAAAGCCACATCCGCGTCAAACCGCTGATCTAACGAAGGTCGGGGCGTAAAGCCGCTCCTACATTGAAAAGCAGGTCACCCCTGCACGGCGCCCATCTTCTCGCCGTTGAGCAGGTAGATGCCGGTCATGTAGCCGTTCTCAAACAGCGCGCCGACCTTCAGCTCACCGTAAAAGGAAATCGGCACGTCCATCAGGGGCTTCACGCCGCCCTTCACCATTTTTACCACGACCCACTCGTTCATGTTGGGCACGACGCCGTAGCAGCACATCATCGGGTCCTTCACCAGGAGGAACTCGGTCACGAGGCCGTCCGGCGCCATCTTCACCGGGAGCATGAAGCCCGTGACCACGGCCTTCTTGCCGTTCCACGCCTTCACCGCCGCGGGGATCTGCTCCTCGCCGCCGGGCGGCGTCGCCTTCACGTCGGCCGCCGGATCGAAGGCCGGCGCGGTGAACTTGTAGCTCGCGAGCCTGTCGAAGCCCAGCCGCAGGTAGCCGTTGTCCAGCTCAGGCGCGGGCGTGTCCGCCCGCAGCACCGGCAGGAGCGCGGCCAGCAGCAGTCCGACCAGCGAAAAACAGCGGAATTTCTTCATGACTATTCAACCGTACCGAGGAACTCCGCCCCGTCAAAAACATTGGCGGCGCGCCCCGCATGCGTCAGCCTCCCCGGCGATGTCGCCTCTACGCATGCGTGCCGCCCTCGCCCTGGCCTTCGTCACCTTTGTCAGCGTGGCCCTCGCGGTGCGCGACCCGTGGTTCCCGGACGGTCCCGTGCGCGACCCCATCCCGCACGGCGAGCTGCTGCCGCCGAAGGTCCGCACGCCGCAGTTTCCCCTCAAGACCGCGCGCACGCTCCACTCCGACGCCGAGATCGCACAGGCCCGCGCCAACCTGCAGAAATATCCCGCGGCCCGCGCCGTCGAGCGCGACGTGCTGACCATCGCCGACTACTGGGCCGCGTGGGACGACACCGCGCTCCGCGACCTCGTGACGTCCGCCGAGGTGCCGCGCTCCCTCATCCTCTGCGAGGCGGGCTGCCCCATCCACGGCAAAAAAATCTATGAGGTCGGCGGCTCCTACCCGTGGATCATCGACCCGAAGCACCCCTTCAAGGTCACCTGCCCCATCGGCGGCGAGTCATATCCAGATAACGATTACGGGGCCTACTACCGCAGCGGCTTCAAGGACCGCAGCACCCTCAAGGGTAAGTACGTGGACGACGGCTGGGGCTGGGTCGGACCCAACGGCCAGCGCTACTGGTTCGTCGCCCACGCCAACCTCCTCCAGTGGCAGCGCATCGATCCGCCCAACCGCTCGATCATCCCGGGCTTCACCGCCCTGGGCCACGCCTATCTCCTCACCGGCGACGCCCGCTACGCGCACAAGGCCGCCGTCCTCCTCCGCCGCATCGCCGAGGTTTACCCCAACATGGATTTCGAGCGGCAATCCGACTTCGGCATCCGCATGGCCGGCGAGGGCACGCGCTACACCGGCAAGATCCTCGGCGCCATCTGGGAGGCCGACTTCGGCGCGGCCCAGTTCGCCGAGGCCTACGACGACATCTGGCCGACCATCGACGGCGACCTCGCGCTCCAGAAACTCTACGGCCAGACCGGCGAGCAGCTCCGCGCCTTCATCGAAGCCAACTACCTCGAGGAGGCGATCGACGCCTATTTCGACGACAAAATCCGCGGCAACTACGGCACGCACCAGCACGCCCTGCTCACCCTCGCCGTCGTCCGCCAGCACGGCGACAACACCCGCTACCTCAACGAGGTCGTGCACCGCGCCGACGGGCATTTCCTCCGTGTCGGCATGGAGTACGCGCTCAACGACCTCGTCTTCCGCGACGGCGCGCCGCACGAGTCGCCGGACTACAATTTCGCGTGGACCCGCACCTTCGCCAACTCCGCCGGCCTCCTCCAAAAGCTCGGCTACGATCTCACCACGCTCCCGCGCATGCGGCGGCTCTTCGACCAGTCGCTCGACTTCGTCGTCACGGGCACCCACTCCCCCGCCGTCGGCGACAGCACCAACGTCTTCGCCCCCATCATCGGGGCCAATCCCCTCGTTTATCAGCAGGCCTTCCGGCTCTACGAGGAGCCGCGCCACGCCGTGTTTCTCGCCGGCCTCGGGGCTGACGGTGAAGCCGGTTTCAAGAGCTACGACTCCCTCTTCTCGCCGCCGCTCGCCCCGCCCGCACACCCCGCGCCGCCCGGCCGCGTGCTGCCACCGCAGGCTTCGCGCCTGCTCAGCGGCTACGGCTACGCCATCCTCAACAACCCCGCCGACACCCGCGCGCTCGGCCTCTACTACGGCGAGCATGTCAACCACTACCACCACGACCGCCTGGCCTTCGACCTCTTCGCCCACGGCCAGGCCATGACGCCCTCGCTCGGCTACCCCGATGCGATGAACGATTTCAACGCCGGCATCTTCACGTGGTCCAAGGCCACCATCTCGCACAACACCGTCACGGTCGATGCGCGCCGCCAGGAAGCCAATCCCACCGGCACGCTCCGCTTCTTCTCCGACGGCCCCGCGATCCGCGCCATCTCCGTCGACGCGCCCGGCTCGTATCCGCAGACCACGACGTATCGCCGCACGATGGTGATGGTCGACCTGCCGCCCGCTGCGGGCCAGCCGGAGCAGGGTTATGTCGTGGACTTCTTCGACGTCGCCGGCGGCCACCAGCACGACTACAGCCTGCACGGCCCGCCGGGTGACTTCAGCCTGCCGCCCGGCGTCACGCTCAACCGCCCCGCCAAGGGCACGCTCGCCGGCGAGAAGGTCGCCCTCGGCGAGGTCTACGACGACCCCGTGCGCGGCGCGAAGGACTTCAAGGGCAGCTTCCGCTACTACGAAGGCTCCGGCTTCCAGCACCTCTTCAACGTCCAGACGATCAAGCGAGGCGAGTCGCTCTTCGTGGCCAACTATGCCCACGAGAAAGACCCCTCGGCGCGCCTGCGCATCCGCATCCTCCCGCAGCCCGGCCAGCAGCTCCTGCTCGCCGACGCGCACGTCTCGCCCGTCAAGCACCCCGAGTTGATCAAGTACCTCATCGCCCGCCGCACCGGCCCTGCCGACCAGCCGCTGGAGAGCACTTTCATCTCCGTCCTTGAGCCGTACTCCGGCCAGCCCTTCGTCAACTCCGCCACCTCGCTGCCCGTCGCCGGGCTCGCCGGCACCCGCGCCGTCCTCGTGTCGCGCGCCACCGACGCCCGCGGCGGCACCCGCGACCTCATCCTCCACCGCACCGAGGGCATCACACGCGTCGCGCTGCCCGGTGCCGAGCCCATCGAGACCGACGCCGAGGTCGCCGTCGTCACACTCGACGACGCCAACCAGCCCGTGCGCGCCTTCTTCACAGCGGGCACCTATCTCCGTATGGGCCAGCTCAACCTCACCGCCGCCGCCGTCACCGGCGAGGTCAGCAGCGTGAACGCCCAAAAGGCCATGCTCGGCATCCGCCTGGACCCCACCACACCCGCCCCTGACCCCGCGACGCTCATCGGCCGCACCCTGCGCGTGGAAAACGCGCTGCACCAGGACGCCTTCACCATCCGCTCCGCCCGCCTCGAAAACGGCGAGCTCGTCCTCGAGACCCGCGACGACCTCCGCGTCGGTCTGGCCCGCGTCGCCACCGCGAGCGGCAGCGAGCTGACCACCAAGACCCCGCTCTACCTCGCCGCGCTCTACCCCGGCACGATGTTGACCGACCGCCGCTTCCTGCCGCTCGGCACCGTGAAGACGGTGAAGGACGGCACGGTCACCCTCGCCACCCCGCCCCCCGCGCAGTTTCCGATCACCCCGGGTGACGACGTCTGGTTCATCGCCCTCGGCTTCGGCGACCGTATCACAATCCCGGCGACCGTCACGTGGGAGCGCAAGTAGCTCGGCTCAAAATCCACGCTATAGCAGCGCCGGGCGTTTCCCTTCCGTCGCGGCTTGGATAGGCTGACTGCCGGACCGGTAAGCGCGCATCGGCCAGCAGCCAAGGGCCGTTAATTCGCGCCTGCTTGTGGAATACTTGAAATCGGCCTCAACCGCCTTCTTCCACGCTGACAAACTCATCCGGATTCGGGAACTCCGCCGGTAAGTCCATATCCGCCAGCGGGTATATCTCCACGCCGGCAAGCCTGCCCTCCTTCGCAAAGACAAAGACCCCAAAGCGCTTGTCCTTCGAGATGAACTCTCCGAAGGGCTCGAGCGGGATAGCAGGGTCCGAAGGTACGCCGGCGATGGTGAAATCGATGCTGGCACAGCCACAGTCACACTTTCCCGAAACAGTCGCCGCTTCAAGTTCGCCCAGATATTTCCGCCGTTCTTCTTCGCTGACCCTGACGCACTCGATCAAATGACGGGTGAAAGAGCGCTCCTTCGCGCTGAGCGCTCGCGGACGAAAAGGACGTGAGCCGGCGGGCGTCATCGGTTCGCGGCCACCGCTCTATTGGTTTATCGGCTCGCTCACACCCGGTAAAATGCCTCGGCGTTGCGGACGTAGAGCTTGTGGAATTCGTCGGGCGACGCGCCCTTGAGGGCGTTGTCCACCGTGTTCACCCAGCGGGGGTAGTCGGTCGCGAGGGTCGCCACCGGCCAGTCGCCGCCGAAGATCGTGCGGTCGAAGCCGAAGCAGTCGATCACGTGGTCGATGTAGGGCTGCAGGTCGGCTGCGGTCCACTTTTCCGCGTCCGCCTCGCTGGCGAGGCCAGAGAGTTTGCACCACACGTTGGGAAACTTCGCGAGTTCGCGCATCTCGGCGCGCCACGGGTCGAGCTTGCCGCCCTTGATGTCGGGCTTGGCGATGTGATCCATGATGAACTTCACATTCGGGCACTGCTTCACGAGCTTCAGCGTGTTCGCGAGCTGCGTGTGGCTGATGCAGAGGTCGAAGCTCAGGCCGTGGCGCGGCAGGAGCTGCACGCCGCGCACGAAGCCGGGCTTCAGGCAGAACTCCTGGTCGGCCTCGAACTGGATGATGCGGCGGATGCCCTTGATCAGCGGATTCGACGCGAGGCGCGCGAGGTCGGCCTCGGCGGCGTCGCCCTTCTCCAACGGCGCCCACGGCACGATGCCGCGGATACGCGGGTCGATCTTGGCCACCTCAGTCACCCAGTCGGCCTCTTCCTGAAAGAGCGCGAAATCCGCCTCGCACTGGAGGAAAACCATCTTGGCCACCTGCACCGGACCGCACGCCTGGCGATACTCCTCGATGAGGTAATCGCGGTTGAGCTTGGGCACGTTGGGCAGCCACGGGTAGCGCAGCCGCTTGAGGTCCCAGATGTGGAGGTGCGTATCGACGATGGGGAAGTTCGGCATGATGGGGTGGGGCTAAATTTTAACCACGGATGAACACGGATTCACACGGATACCAAGCATTGGTTTTATCCGTGTCCATCCGTGTTCATCCGTGGTTTAACAAATCACTTGTTCACCTGGTTTTTCAGCGGTTCGCCGCGGAGGCCGCGGGCGACTTCCTCGCCGGCGAGGTGCTGCAGGCGCGGGATGCTGCTCTCGCTGTACCACGCGACGTGCGAGGTGATGATCGAGCACGGCGCCTTGATCAGCGGGTGGTCCGCCGGCAGCGGCTCCTGCTCAAACACATCGAGGCCCGCGCCGCCGATGGCGCCGGCGGTGAGCGCGGCGGCCAGCGCCACGGTGTCCACGAGCGGACCGCGCGCGGTGTTCACGATGATCGCGGTCTTCTTCATCTCGGTGAGGCGCGAGGCGCTGACGAAATGCTTGGTCTCTGCGGTCAGCGGGAGGTGCAACGAGAGGATGTCGGCGCGCGTGAACAGGTCGTCGCGCTCCACTTTCTCCACGCCTTCCATCGCCATGATGTCGGCCGGCACAAACGGGTCGTACGCGATGCGCTTCGACCCAAAGCCGCGGATCATGTGGTGCGCGGAGCGCGCGATGCGGCCGAAGCCCGCGGTCGCGAACGTCATCTCGCGCAGCGAGGGCATCGGGCGGTCGGGCGTGATCTTCCACTTGCCGCCGCGCAGGCGCGCGTCGATCTGCGGGAGCTGGCGCGTGAGCGCGACCGCGAGCGACACCGCGTGCTCGGCGACCTCGTGGACGCCGTAGTCGGGGACGTTGCACACCGCGATGCCGCGGGCCTTCGCGGCAGCGATATCGACATTGTCGTAGCCGATGCCGTAGCGGACGATCACCTTGCAGTTGGCGAGAGCGGCGATGACCTCGGCGTTGACGGGCGCCCACTGGACGAGGAGCGCATGCGCGTCCTTCGCGGCGGCGATGACCTCCGCGGGCGTTTTGCACTGGCTCACCACCAACTCGGCCCCCATCGCGGTGAGAATCTCTTCCTCGTGGCGGAGATTGGGGAAACCATGATCGGTGACGACGACGCGGAATTTAGTCATGAAAAGAAAGGTAGGGATGAAAGGATACGTGAGGTGCGGCTCTGACGCGGCCGCTTAGCGCGAGCCAGCGATCTTGCTGGTCTGGCCGAGGCCCTCGGGCCCGATGCCGTTGTAGCCGCCGTCCACCGGCAGGTCGGTGCCGGTGACGAACGAGGCGTCATCGCTCAGCAGGAAGAGCGCGGGGCCGGCCATCTCAATGGGGTGACCCATGCGGGCGAGCATGTGGTACTGGCCCCAGATCGGGTCGAACTTCTCGCGGTCGCCGCCAGCGGCCTTGTCCACTTCGCGCGTCCAGATCCAGCCGGGGCTGATGCTGTTGACGCGGATGTTGTCCGGCGCGAGGTCGAGCGCGGCGCAGCGCGTGAGCTGTGTGACGGCGCCCTTCGCGGTGTTGTAGGTCCAGCGATTCGGCTGCGCGACCCACGAGGAAATGCTCGAGACGTTCACGATGGCACCGCCGCCGTTCTTGCGCATCGCCGGCGCGGCGAGCTGGATCATCAGCGCGAAGCCAAACGGCCCCACATTAAACGAGTAGTGAAAATCCGCGCGCGTCGCATCGAGCCCCTTGGCGATGAACGAAAACGCGTTGTTCACCAGGTAATCGAGCCGGCCGTACTTCGCGACGGTGTCGTCGATGAGCTTCTTGCAGAATGCTTCCTCAGCCATGTCGCCCGCGATGATCAGCGGCGAGTAACCTTCCTTGGCGAAGGCCGCGCGGCCTCCCTCGGCGTCGTGCGGCAGACCGCTGACTGCGACGTTGGCGCCTTCGCGCAGAAGCTCGAGCGCGATGGCGTAGCCGATGCCGTTGGTGCCGCCGGTGACGAGGGCGACCTTGCCCTTAAAACGTCCGGCGACGGGGGTGCGAGTGGGGGTTTTGACCATGACGGGCGGGGTTTGAAAACTTACGGGCAGATGACGGCCTTGATATCGGCGCCCTTGGCGGCGAGCATGCGCTGGAAGGCGGTGACGCCGTCCTCGAGCGAGAAACGCTGCACCCAGGAGAGCGCGTCCACCTTGCCGGAGGCCATGAGGTCGAGCGCCTGCTGGAGCTCCTGGATCGTCGCCGCGTAGGTGCCGAGCACCTGCTTCTCGGGCAGCGTGATGCCGTAGGTGTCGAGCGAGACGGTGTTCTCGTGCAGGCCGATCCACACCGAGGCGCCGCCGGGACGCAGGGCGTCGAGCGAGTTCTTCTTGGTGATGGTGCCGCCCACGGCGTCAACCGTGAGGTCCACACCTTCGCCACCGGTCTCGGCCAGCATGACTTTCACCACGTCCTCCTCGCGGGGATTGATGACGCGCGTCGCGCCGAGCTTCTTCGCGACCGCGAGCCGCTCGGGGCTGAGGTCGGCGACGTAAACCTTGGAGCCGCGCAGCACCTGCAGCGCCTGCTGACAGAAAAGGCCGATCGGGCCCGCGCCAATCACGAGCGCCGTGGCGGCGGGGAGATGCTTGCTCACGCGGACGACGTGGATGCCGTTGGCCATCGGCTCGGCGAGTGCAGCGGCCTCGGCGGGGAGATTTTCCGGCCACGGGATGAGGCAGCGCGCGGGGACGTTGACGTACTCCGCAAACGCACCGGGGCGGTGCATGCCGAAGATCTGGCGCTTGGCGCAGAGATGGGTGTCGCCGCGGTCGCAGCGCACGCAGTGGCCGCAGGGTACGAGGGAATTGCTCACCACGCGGCGGCCGATCGGCTGGTCGCGGACCGCCGAGCCGACCTCGGCGACCGTGCCGCAGAATTCATGGCCCATCACCAGCGGCGGGGGGCGGCGCGGGCTGCGCGTCTTCATCGACTCGAGCTCGCTGCCGCAGATGCCGCAGGCGGCGACCTTTATCCGCACTTCGTCGGGGGCCAGCGGCGTGAGGGCCACGTCGGCGATTTCCAGGCGGTCAAATTCAGGGTAAAGCAAAACGCGCATGTCGGCCAATTCCGTGAACCCGCCCGCGCGCCGAGGCAAGGCCCAAGGATCATGAAAATTCGGCGCGAAATCCTGTCTTAACCGCCCATCGTTCTTCCTCTGTGGACCGACATGCGCCGTGCTTGCACTCATCGTTGAAAATCTGTTTCGCCATTCGCTATTAATCATGAGCCAAAACCTCGCCGTGAGCCGCATCACGTACCCTGCCAAGTTCGTCCCGGTGGAAAAAACCGCCGCCGATGAGCTCGCCCAATTCACCGGCGCCACCGCCGGCGCCGCCGCCAAAGCCGGCCCGGGCGTGAACGTCGCCCTCGCCTCGCGCGGCTGGGCTCCCGCCGCCGTCAAGGCCGCGAAGGGCGCCACCGGTTGGATGTGGCTCCGCATCGATGAAAATGGCTCCGGCGAGATCGTCGCCGACGAGGGCTCCGGACTCTTCGCCGCCGTGCGCCTGCTCGCCCACGGCCTCACCGGTGCCTCGCGGGAAAAACTCGCGAAAGGTATCTTGCTTCAGCGCAGCTTCGCGATGAACCGCCCGATCTGGGACGGCTCCTTCGCCCAGTACTGGCGCTCCAACCGCAAGTTCTCACCCGAGCAGTACGCCGAGACGCTTGCGCAGGCGGGCTTCACCCACCTCGAGGTCAACAGCCTGCACACGCACTTCCCCTACGAGGACTCCGTGCCCGGCGAATACTACTCCCAGTTCTACACCTACTGCCCCGGCTTCAACCACTTCATCGACACGCCGCTCACCCGCGGCATCTGGCCCGCGCAGTACCTCGACGCCAACCTCGCGCGCCTGCAGAGCCTCGCCGCCCTCGGCCGCAAGTTCGGTCTCAAGCCCAGCGTGTGTCTCTACGAGCCGCGCTCGCTGCCCGAGCGTTTCTTCCAGCGCTACCCCACCCTCCGCGGCGCGCGCATCGACCATCCCTTCCGCTCCCGCCTGCCGCGCTACACCATGGCGCAGGACCACCCCGTCACGCAGCAGCACTACCGCCTCGCCACTCAGGCGCTGATGAAAGCCGTGCCGGACCTCGACGCCATGTCGATCTGGACCAACGACAGCGGCGGCGGCTTCGAGCACACCGCCTCGCTCTACATCGGCCGCAATGGCGGTCCCTTCATGATCCGCGAGTGGCGCAGTCACGACAAGATCGCCGAGGCCGCCGGCAAGAGCATCGGCAAGTTCCTCCGCAACCTCCGCGAGGCCGCGGCGGAGACCAACCCCGACTTCAAGCTCAGCCTCCGCATCGAGCCCTTCAAGGTCGAGCACGACCACCTCAAGGCCGAGCTCGGCCGCGGCGTCCATTGGGAAGGCCCGTCGATGCTCGCCCGCGGCTACGCGCTGCCGTATGCACATCCGCACTACGCCGACCAGTCGCACGTCGCCGGCGGCATGTTCCACTGCCAGATGGACGAGCGCGAAAAGCCCGAGCTCGCCAAGGAGCGCGCCCAGGGCGTCGAGCCCATCCTCACCTACTCGCCCGGCCCGGTCTGGAACCAGGAGCCCCTCATCGGCATGCCCTGGCCGCGCATGGTGCACGCGCGCCTCACGCAGCTGAAGGACATCGGCGCCACCATGGTCAGCGCCATGGGCGGCCTCGCCAACACCTCCGCCTCGCCCTACTGGCCCAATCCCGCCGCGATCCGCGCCGCGCAGTTCACGCCCGAGCGCTCGATCGACGACGTGCTGCTTGACGAGGCCGTGCGCTTCGCCGGTGCGACCCACGGTCCCGCCGTGGCGAAGGCGTGGGAACTCTTCGAGGAAGCTGTCACGTGGCAGCCCATCGTGCCGCTCTTCTGCGGCTTCGGCTTCTGCTGGCAGCGCACGTGGGACCGCCCGCTCGTGCCCGACATCGAGGCCATCCCGGCTGCGGAGCGCTTCTATTATGAGCGCCACGGCTGCTTCCAGCACAACAACCCCGGCGTGAACGATCTCGGCAAGGACGTGCTCTTCAACCTCATCCCGCGCGAGTCGGCCGACAAGATGGTCCCGCGCTTCGACGGCGAGCTGCTCCCGCGCATCGTCAAGGCGGAGAAGTTCGTCGCCGCCGCGCTCGCCAAGGCCGAGGGCGACGCGCAGGCCACCGCGGTCCTCATCGACCTGCGCGACCGCCTCCGCGGCTACCGCCACTGGGCCACGACGCTCCGCAGCGTCGCCGCGTGGTGCTCCGGCGTGTACGGCTACCTCGAGAGCAACACCGCCGCGCAAAAGAAGAAGTACGAGAAGTTCCTGCAGGCCTCGATCGATCTCGAACTCGAGAACGCCCGCGGCTTCCTCGATCACTTCGAGAACTCGCCCACGGAGTTCATGGTCGTGTCGGACACCGGCGAAAACACCTTCATCTACGGCAAGAACCTCGGCGAGCACGTGCGCGCCAAGATCCGCCTGATGGAAAAGTACCGCCACAAAAAGCCGCGCATCGACAAGGACATCCTCTGGCGCCCCGCCGTCGGCCAGCCCTGGCCCGAAGGCATGGGCGTCTGATCAACGTCTCTCCTCACTCAAAACGCCCGCCTCACCGCGGGCGTTTTTTTATTTCCCTCCGCCGCGCAGCCCTGACACGCCGCGCGCTTGCCCTTTCCGGCAAACATCGTTTCGGCTCATGACTCCCATGACCGCCCCTTCCGCCCCCCTGACCGATCTCGCTGTCCGCGCCATCGCGTATCCGTCCAAACATCACCCGGTTGAAAAGACCGCCGCCGCCGAGCTCGCCCGCCTCACCGGCGGCGCCGCCGCACCCGCCGCCCGGCCCGGCCGCGGCGTCAATGTCGCCCTCGCGGACCGCAAGTGGGCCACGGTTAAAAAAGCCCCCGCCGACGGCGCGTGGCTCTGGCTGCGCCTCCCCGGCGACGGCACCGGCGAGGTCATCGCCAACGAGCCCGCCCTCCTCTACGCCGCCGTGCGGCTGCTCGCCAACGGCCTCACGGACACCACGCGCGCGAAGCTCGAGGGCGGCCTGCTCATCAAGGCCACCTTCCCCTGGCACCGCACGCTGTCCGACAGCTGCTACACCCAATACTGGCGCACCGCGCGCAGCTTCAACCCCGAGCAGTACGTCGCCACCCTCGCGGAAAACGGTTTCACCCACGTCGAGGTCAACGGCCTGCAGGCGCACATGCCGTTCGAGGACACCGTGCAGTCGGAGTACTACCCGCAGTTCTACACCTACAGCCCGGGCTTCAACCACTTCGTCGATACCCCGCTGACCAAGGGCGTCTGGCCCACCCATTATCTCGAGGCCAACCTCAACCACCTGAAAAAACTCGCCGCCCTCGGCCGCAGCTACGGCCTGCGTCCCGGCGTGTGCATGTTCGAGCCGCGCTCGCTGCCCGAACGGTTTTTCCAGCGCTATCCGACACTCCGTGGCGCGCGCGTGGACCATCCCTTCCGCTCGCGCCTCCCGCGCTACTGTCTCGCGCAGGACCACCCGGTCACGAAGCAGCACTACCGAGCCGCGTTGCAGGCGCTCATGCGCGCCGTGCCGGACCTGAGTTACCTGAGCGTGTGGACCAATGACAGCGGCGCCGGTTTCGAGCATACGGGCTCCCTCTACGTCGGCCGCAACGGCGGCCCCTACATGATCCGCGAGTGGCGCAACCATGAGAAGATCGCGCAGGCCGCCGGCGAGAGCATCGTGCGCTACCTGCGCAACCTCCAGGCCGCCGGCGCCGAGATCAACCCCGACTTCGACGTCATCCTCCGCATCGAGCCCTTTAAGCTGGAGCAGGACCACATCAAGGCCGGCCTCGGCAACCACCTCCACTGGGAGGCGCCCACGCTGCTCGTCCGCGGCTACGACCTGCCGTATTCGCACCTAAAATACCCGGAGATGCGCGGCGTCGCCGGTAGCTCGCTCCAGCCCGTGATCGACGAGTCCGAACGCCCCGTCCTCGCGCAGACCCGCGCGCAGGGCGTGGAGCCCGCCCTCACTTACGCCGCCGGCACCAGCGGCAACTACGAACCGCTCATTGGCATCCCCTACCCGCGCATGCTGCACCAGAAGCTGCGCTCGATGGCCGACTTTGACCTCAAGCGCATCAGCGCCATCGGCGGCCTCGGTGACACCGCCAGCGCGCCCTACTGGCCCAACCTCGCCGTGCTCCGAGCCGGCCAGTTCACCCCCGAGGTCCCGGTCGACGACGTGCTCCTCGCCGCCGCGCAGAATTTCGTCGGCGAAAAATCTGCGCCCGCCCTCGTCACCGCGTGGGCCCAGTTTGAGGAGGCGCTAAGCTGGCAGCCGCCCGTGCCGCTCTTCACCGGCTTCGGCTTCTGCTGGCAGCGCACCTTCGACCGCCCCTACGTGCCCGACATCGAGGCCATCCCGGAAAAGGAGCGCGCCTACTACGAGCGCCACGGCTGCTTCCAGCACAACAACCCCGGCATCAATGATCTCGGCAAAGACGTGCTCTTTGACCTGGTCCCGCAGGCCTACGGCGCCAAGGCCGCCGCCGCGTTCGACAAGAACGTCCTCCCGCGCCTCGCCAAGCTCATCGCGAGCCTCGAAAAACTCGCGAAGGGCACCGACCTGCGCGCCGCCGCCGTCTTCACCGATCTCCTCGACCGCGCCCGCGCCTATCGGGCGTGGTGCGGCTCGCTGCGCATGGTCTGCGCGTGGTGCGAACACGTGCATGGCTACCTCAAGGCCAAGACCACCGCCGCGAAGGCGCGCCACGAGAAATCACTCCAGACCGCGATCGACCTCGAGCTCGCCAACACCGCCGAGCTCATCGACCTCCTCGAAAGCCGCCGCACGGAAGTGCTGCTGCTCTCCTCGGTCGGCAACAACACCTTCTTCTACGGCGAGGATCTCCCCGAGCTCCTGCACGAAAAGATCCGCCTGATGAAAAAGTACCGCCACAAAAAGCCGCGCATCGACAAGGACATCCTCTGGCGCCCCATCCCCGGCGCCACGTGGCCGAAATTCGACTGAGCGTTGCCTAGCCGTACTTCGTCCACACCCAGCGGATCAAAAACGGCAGTACGAGCGCGGCGAGGATCGCGCCGTACACCGGCTCCGCCAGTTCGCGAAACACGATGGCCTGCGCAGGCTCCTTCGGATCGTACCAGACCTGAATCTCCCCTTCGTCTGGCACTCGGCCGAGATTGCGCCCACCGACCATCACGCGCGACGAGCTGTAGCGGTGTCCCGCAACCTCGTACTCAAATGAGAAAGCCGAGACGCGCGACACGACAAAGCGCAGGTCGCCATACGACACCGTCGCGCGCACCGGTTTATAGCGCGCGGTCTGGCCCAGCTCTACGAGACACCAGACCGACCACACTGAGCAGATCGCCCAAAAGACCGCCATCAACCGCGCAATCGCGACGAAGTTGAGGTTGTTATCCTCCGGATGCGCCTTGCGCGGAAAGAGCCAGTTTTTCATCGGGTGCTTCCAGCTCGGTCACGGTCTCAATACCGGCGCACATCCATGATGCGAACTTCCTTCGACGCATGATCGGCCCAATAGACCACCCGATAATGCGATGAGTAAACGATCTCGTTGGTACGGCCCGTCTCGTCTATCACCTGTTCAACGCCAGTTTGGCTGGGAGTTTTGGCCAACCGATCAAACAACCTGAGGAGTTCGCGCAGCTCTGCATCATCCGCTGCAAGAATCGCCAAGGCCGCCCGCTCGCGCAAAGCGTAGGCGTACCGCGAACTCATGAGCGCGTGGCGGCGAGCAGCTTGGCGAGTTCAGCTTCGGAAATCTTGCGACCTGCATCCATCTCACGGTGCCCCTGCGCCAGCTCACGGGCAAATTCCGGAGCATGGGTCTGGCGGAGGGTCTCCAAAAAGCGCGCCACACTGGCCTGCTCCTGAGGGGTAAGCTTGGCGAGTTGCGATTGGATTTCCTGCACGCTCATGGATCGGAAGCTAGCAAAGAGCATAGGTCCGTCAACCTTCGGACGAGGTTCTTAGCCGCCGTGCGCCTTCTTGCGGAATTCCGAGGGGGTCAGGCCGGTGATTTGTTTAAACGCCTTGGAGAAATGAAACTCGTCGCAGAACTCCAGCTCGGCGGCGAGTTCCTTGAAGCCGTGGCTGCCTTGGTAGATCGCGGCGCAGGCGCGGTCGATGCGCTTGCGCTTCTGGAATTGGCCCGGTGACACGCCGGCGCGCAACGCGAACTGCTTTCGGAAGTTGTCGTAGTTCAGGCCCACCTGTCGCGCGACCTGCTGCGCGTCGGGCCAGCCGTGTTCACCGGGGTCGCTGAGCAGGCGCTGGCTTTCCTCCAACCAGCGGTCGCGCTCCGGCCGCAGCCGCGCCTCCGCGTCGGCCGCTTCCAGATCGCAGAGCAGATGGAGAAACCGCCCCATCGCGCGCATCGCGCCGGCCTCCGTGTGCCGCGCCTCGCCGGCCACGATCTCCTCCAGCCGCCGGCTCCAGTAGTCCACCGGCTCGAGGTGCAAAATGGGGCGCTTAGGGTTGAGCAGACCCTTGCCGCGCAGGAAGTCGAACTGCGGGCCGTTGAAGACAAAGTAGATCTGGTCCCACGGTTGCCCGCCCTTCGGCCCGTAGGCGTGCGCCAGCTCGGGGAAGATCACCACGAGGTCGCCCGTGCGCAGGTCGGCCTTCAGGCCGTTGCCGTCGCAATAGTACCCATCGACGTTGACCATGTAGATCAGCGAGTAACTTCCCAAAACACGCATCGCCTGGGGATCCAGCCCGGCCACGTCCTGCAGGCTGCCCGCCAGCTGCAGTTCCCCTGCGCTGGTGCGCAGCGGGCTCTCCAGCCACGCCTCGCTGCGAAATGCCTCTGGTGTCGCCTTGGCCGCCATGGTCTTCCCAAAATCTACATGCCAAATCTCATTTCAACCATTTTGTGTTCGGGCCAAAGGGTGTATCTTGTCCCACTCACCGGTTACCACCCGCCCCGACTCCCATCCCATTTTTCAAAATGAGCACCGAGACGATTCCCCAGATCATTTCCTACGGCCACAAGCTGGACATGCCCGAAGACAAGTTCGGCCTGCTGCGCGACTCCGCTGACGCCGCTGACGACATGCCGGAGCTGCGCCGCCGCTTTGAGCAGGACGGCTATATCCACATCAAGGGCTACCTCGACCGCGACCTTGTGCTCGAGGCCCGCGCCGCGCTCACCGATCGCCTCGCCGAGGCCGGTGCGCTCGACCCCGCTTACCCGACCATCGAGGGCGTCGCCAAGCCCGGCGCTGGCTACATCTTCAAGCCCGAGCTCACCAACGGCTGCGAGCCCGTCCAGCGCCTGCTGTACTCCGGCCGCCTCACCGATTTCTACCGCAAGTTCTTCGACGAGGAGATCCGCCACTACGATTACACCTGGCTCCGCGCCATCGGGCCCGGCAAGGGCACCAACCCCCACTGCGACCTCCCCTACATGGGCCGCGGCACGCACAAGCACATGACCTGCTGGATGCCCTACGGCGACATCTCTTACGAACTCGGCGGCCTCATGATCCTCGAGGGCTCGCACAAGCGCATGGATCTCCTCGAGAACTACGTGTATCGTGATGTCGATACCTTCTGCGAAAACAAGAAGGCCGACGTCGAGAAGGTGAACGCCGGCAAGTGGACCTTCTCCGGCACCCTCTCGCACAACCCGCCCGCCGTCCGCAACAAGTTCGGCGGCCGCTGGCTCACCACCGAGTTCGAGGCGGGCGACCTCCTCACCTTCGGTATGTTCACCGTGCACGCCTCGCTCGACAACCAGACGACCAACCGTCTGCGCATCTCCAGCGACAGCCGCTACCAGCGCGCCTCCGAGCCCATCGACGAGCGCTGGATCGGCGTCAACCCGCCCGCCCACGGCCCCAACGGCAAGCGCGGCCTGATCTGCTAATTCGGTTTAATCCACCCTCCGTCTCCGTTTCCCCATGGCTACGACCACCGCTCCTTCCGCTCCGCCTGCCACGTCTTCCGGCCGCATGGCCGCGGTCAATGAGATGACCCGCCTTCTCCGCCTCCTCTTCGAGGTGGAGCGCGAGTTTCTCCGCACGGTCACCACGCTGGTCTATCGCGTGGGCGAGCCGGAGCTGAAGTACCTGGTCTGCCAGCACGCCTGGGAGTCCGCCGGCCACGCCCGCTTCCTGCGCGAGCGCGGCCGCGAGCTCACGGGCTTTGGCACGAGCGACACCGTGCGGGACTCCGTCCGCCGCATCTTCGTCGAGGCAGTCGGCACCTCCACGACCAACTCACTTGTCATCACCGCCGGCTTCTACGGCGTCCTGAAGCCCGCGCTGCTCGCCGCCTACAAGCACTACCTCAAGGTCACCGACCACCTCGCCGACTGGCCCTCCAAGAAACTCGTCGAGGAGTTCATCGCCGACGAGGAGCGCCACCTCCGTGAGATCGCGCCTTTCCTCCGCGGCGTCGAGGCCCGCGAATGGCAGCTCCACCTCACCCAGGCTCTCGACGATCTCGGCGGCTGGCTCGGCCAGGAAACCCGTCTGCCCCTCTCCGCCAGCTACGTCTGGCAGCAGGAGAAAAACCCTTACCAGCACCCCGACCGCTGCAACCGCGGCAAGTACCCGGTGTGCTCCAGCGTCTTTGGTTTCGATCCCACGGAGGATCCCATCGTGCGCCCCTGGCTCACCGATCCGAAGACCGACGCCCGCGTCATCCGGATGATGGTGTACGTGTGGCTGATGATGGAGATGGACGCGATCGACTATCTCGCCACCGCCTTCATCGACACGCCCAACGCGCCTTTCGACCTGCATCACGACCTCGCCCGCCATCTCTGGGATGAGTCGCGCCACAGCCAGTTCGGCTTCCGCCAGCTGCCGAAGCTCGGCGTCGATCTCATGACCGTCGAGCAGTCGCTCGAGCTCTACAACATCCTCATCCAGATGCCGGCGCACGAGCGCTACGCGATGATGACGATGGAATTCGAGGCCGGCAGCTTCCCGACCAAGGCCCATGTGATGGACCGCGTGCGCGAGCTGAGCGACTTCGAGGCCGACACGCTCCTCGCCTTCGACCGCAACGACGAGCAGAACCACGTCCGCTTCGGCCACCGCTGGCTGCCCGAGATGATGGCGCAGTTCGGCGAGACGCGCCCGGTCGAGGAATTCGTCACGGCCACGCGCGAGAAGTTCAAGGAGATGGCCAAGACCTACGGCAACCTCACGCCGCACAGCCTGCCCAAGGAAAAGCGCCTCACCGGCGAAAAGATCCTCAAGCTCGCCACCGCGAGCTGAAGTCCATCAGCGCGGTTGCTCCCGCTTTCAGCTGCAAGCGACGGTCACACCGACCGTCGCTTTCTTTTTTGGCCAAGCAAACGATAGACAAAACACCGTAGTTTTCTCGTCCCGACACCCGGTAAAACCCCTGAATGTTCGGAGGCTCGCCGCTTGAAAGTGCGGGAGCGGGGCCTTTTGCTGACGGTCGCATGCTTTCCAAGCTCCTCCGCCTCGTGGCGGTGCTGGTCTGTTTGACGCCCCTCGTCGGTCACGCCGGGAGTTTGGTTTCACTCAAATCCACCGTCCTGGCGCCCGACTCGCTCCCCGCCGCCCCCGCGTCCGGCAGCACGTTCGCGCTCAACGGCCAGCCCGCTCCGCTCGGCGATTTGCAAGGTCTCACTGTCCCCGGGCTCGACCCCGCCCTGCACCCCATCGTCGCGGCTACGCTGGAGGGCGACTACTATGTCGTCGTCACGGATGCCTCCGGGGCTTTCGGCTTGTATCGCTACTCTGCCAAAACCGGCTGGCAGCGCCGTGCCGCGCCACCTGCCACCCTCGCGCCTGTGCTTAATCTCGGCGGCCAGGCCCACCTGCTCGCCGCCGCCACGCCGCCCGATGGTCCGGTCTCGGTTTATAGTTACCACTCGATCACCGACAAGTGGGCTCTCCTCGGCCAGATCGTACCGGCCGGCCGCGTCACGCAGGTGCAGGCGGCCCCCGAAGGCTTCGACCTCACGACCCGGGATGCGCAGGGTAAAATCCAGCATCAACGCATCACCCTCGTCCTCTCCAAGCGGCTCCTCGGCTGGCTCGACTGGACGATCATCGGGCTTTACCTCCTCGGCACCGCCGGCATCGGTCTGTATTTTTACTTCAAGGAAAAGAAGCAGAGCAACGCCGACTTCTTCCTCGGCGGGCGCAACATCCCGTGGTGGGCCGCGGGCGTCAGCCTCTACGCCACCGGCACGAGCGCGATCAGCTACATCGCCATCCCCGCCAAGGCGTACGCCACCGACTGGGTTTACTTCGCCGGCAACCTCGTCGGCTTGGTCGGCACGGCCTTCACTGCCGTCTGGATCGTGCCGCTCATCCGCCGGCTCAACCTGATGTCGGTCTATCAGTACTTGGAGATGCGTTTCGATCCCCGCATCCGCGTCCTCTCCAGCGCCATTGCCATTTTTCTCCAGCTCGGCGGGCGCATGAGCATCGTGCTCTTTTTGCCCTCGCTCGCGATGGCGGCCGTCACCGGCGTCGATGTGATCCATAGCATTTTGATCATGGGTGTGGTCACGATCCTCTACACCGTGATGGGCGGCATGAAGGCGGTCATCTGGACCGATTTCATCCAGGTCTTCGTGATGCTCGGCGGAGCGCTCTTCGCCATCGGCTACGTGATCGCCCACATCGACGGCGGCCTCGGCAGCTTCATCCACACGGCCGTGGCCGACGGCAAGCTGCGGACCTTCGACTTCAGCTTCAACTTCACCCAAGCCACCGTCTGGGGCTTCCTGCTTGTCGCCGTCCTCGGCCTGCTCACCTACCCGCAGGACCAGGTGATGATGCAGCGCGTGCTCTCCACCAAGTCCGACAAGGAGGCCGGCTGGTCCGTCTGGACGCTCGCCGTCATCGTCGTGCCGGGCAGCCTCACCTTCTTCGCGATCGGCACCGCGCTCTACGTCTTTTACAAGAATCACCCCGAGCGCCTCAACCCCCTGCTCAGCACCGATTCGACGTTCCCGCAGTTCATCGCCGGGGAGTTGCCCGCCGGCGTCACCGGCCTCGTGATCGCCGGCATCTTCGCTGCGTCGATGTCCACGCTCTCCAGCTGCATCAACAGCGTGGCCACCCTCGTATCGGTCGATTTCTACGAGCGCTACGCAAAGAATCCTTCGCAGAAAACCAGCGTGCGCCTCGCCGAGTGGATGACCCTGATCGCCGGGGCCATCGGCGTCGGCACCGCCATTGTGCTCGCCAAGACCGACATCCAGTCCGCCCTCGATCGCTCCTTCGAGCTGACCTACCTGCTCGGCGGTGGTTTCGCCGGCTGCTACGGCCTCGGCATGTTTACCCGCCGGGCCAACTGGCAGGGCGCGGCCATCGGCGTGGCCGCGAGCCTCATCCTGACCTTCGCCGCCTGGAGCGTAAAGCTCGTCCACCCCTACTTCTACGGCGTCATCGCGGTCGCCAGTTGCATGATCGTCGGCTACCTCGCCAGTCTCTTCTTCCCGGCCCCGAACCAGTCGCTCGCCGGGCTGACCATCTTCACTCCGCGCAAAACCACTTCCTGATTCAACTACGTATGAAAACCTACCGTTCTGTTCTTGTCGGCACCGGCGGCATCGGCGATGCCCACGTCGCCGCCGTCAACGCCACCGCCGGCCGTGTGCAGCTCGTCGCCGCCTGCGACATCGATGCCACCCGCGCCCGCACCTTCTGCGACCGCCACAAGATCCCCGCCGCGCACACCGACTACGCCACGATGCTCCAGGTTGAAAAGCCCGACATCGTCCTCATCGCCGCCCCTCCGGGCCTGCATGCCGAGATGAGCATCGCCGCCATGGAGGCCGGCGCCTGGGTCCTCTGCGAAAAGCCCCTCTGCGCCTCCCTCGCCGAGTTCGACCGCATCGAGGCCGCGGAAAAGCGCACCGGCCGCCGCACGGCGTGCGTCTTCCAGATGCGCTTCGCCTCGTCCAACACCCATATCCGCGGCCTCCTCACGGAGGGTAAGTTCGGCCGCCCGCTCGTCGCCGTCTGCAACACCCTCTGGTACCGCGATGACGCGTACTACGCCGTGCCGTGGCGCGGCAAGTGGTCCACCGAGCTCGGCGGGCCGACCATGAGCCAGGGCATCCACACGATGGACCACCTGCTCCACCTCCTCGGCGACTGGACCGAGGTCCGCGCCGTGGCCGAGACCCTCTACCACAAGATCGAGGTCGAGGACGTCTCCATGGCCCTCGTGAAGTTCGCCAACGGCGCCCGTGCCTCGCTGATCAACAGCACCCTCTGCCCCCGTCAGGAGACCTACATGCGCCTCGACTGCGAGCAGGCCACCATCGAGCTCACCCACCTCTACGCCTACAAGCAGGAGAACTGGAAGCTCACCCTCGCCGACCCGGCCAACCAAGGGCTCCAGTCCGCGTGGAACGCCTTCCCGCCCGACGTCGGCTCCACCCACGGCGCCCAGCTCAACGCCATGGTGGCCAACATGGATGCGGGCACCGTGCCCCTCACCAGCGGCCCCGAGGCCCGCCGCACCCTGGAGTTCCTCACCGCCCTTTACAAATCCGCCTACACGGGCACGATTGTAACGCGCGGCTCCATCCAGCCGGGCGATTCTTTCTACACGGCACTGCACGGCGGCCTCGCGCCCAAGCGTACGAAAGACGCAGGCCGCGCTTGATTCGGCCTCCGACCTGCTCAATGACCGCGGACGTCTCCGCACCATGATCAACGATCCGCTAGAGAAGGGCACACTCCTGGATTATCTCTGGGCCACGCGCAAACGCCTCACCCGCGGCGTGGTCCTGGCGCTCCTGCGCAGCCTCGCGGCTGCGCCGGGGCCTTGGATCTTCCAGCAGATCATCGATGGCCCGCTCAAGGCCAAGGATCCTCACGGCGTCTTCAAGTACGCCGGCGTGTTCCTGCTCTGCATGGCCGGCCACTACGTCTTCTCGGTGTGGGGCGCCAGCGAGATCGCCAAGACCATGTCGCAGCTGATGGTTGAGATGCGCAGCCGCATCTTCTTCCGCCTGCAGTTCCTGAGCTTCAGCTACCTCGACGGCCAGAAGACCGGCCGTCTCCTCTCCAAGTACGCCTTCGACACGCAGAAGGTCGAGGGCCTCCTCACCGCAGTCCTCAACCAGCTCCTGCCCAACCTCCTCATGAGCGTGTGCGTCTTCGTCACGCTCGCCTGGCTGAATTGGGAACTGATGCTGATCCTCGTGCTCGTGATCCCGATCTACGCGGTTGCGAAGTACTACTTCTTCGGCCGGATCCAGCGCGTTAACACCGAGGCGCGTCTCGCCCAGGAAAAGCTCACCGGCACCGCCTCCGAGTACATCTCCGCCCTCCGCCTCGTGCGCAGCTTCGGCGAGGAAAAGCAGGCCGAGCAGGAGCTCGACCGCACCAGCGAGTCCTTCGCCCGCACCCGAGTGGACCAGTCCTACGTCAGCGCGCTCTTCGGCACCTACGTGTACGTGGGCATGCAGATCATCTCCCTCGTCGTCGTCGCCGGCGGTACCCTCCTCGCCATCCACGGCGATCTCACCATCGGCACGCTTCTCGCCTTCATGGCGGGCTTCGGCTACATCCTCACGCCGGTCCATATGTTCATCGGCCTCAGCGAGCCGTACTTCGCCGCGCAGGAGGGCTACACCAGCATCAAGGAGCTGATCGACTCCCGCTACGTCGAGACCTGGCACGGCAAGCGCCGCGAGGCCCGCATCGGCGGCGACCTCGTGTACGAGGACGTCAGCTTCTCCTACCCGAGCGCCCCCGACAAACCCGTCATCAAGAAGCTCAACCTCGCCATCAAGCCCGGCGAGCACATCGCCTTCGTCGGCCCCTCCGGCTCCGGCAAGAGCACCCTGGCCAACCTGCTGCTCGGCCTCTACGCGCCGACCACCGGCCGCATCCTCATCGACGGCGTGCCGCAGTCCGAGTGGGATATGCGCTGGATCCGCCGCCAGCTCTCCGTCGTCATGCAGGACAGCCTGCTCCTCTCCGGCTCCGTCGGCGACAACATCCGCTTCGCCAAGCCCGACGCCACCGAGGCCGAGATCCGCGAGGCCGCCCGCCTCGCCAACGCCGAGGAGTTCATCCTCAAGATGCCCGAGGGTTACAAAACCGCCGTCGGCGAGCGCGGCGTCTCCCTCTCCGGCGGCCAGCGCCAGCGCATCGCCATCGCCCGCGCCATCCTGCGCAATCCCCCCGTCCTCATCCTCGACGAGGCCACCTCCGCCCTCGACTATGAGAGCGAGCGCCTCATCCAAGAGGCCCTCGACCGCCTCTCCGAGGGTCGCACGGTCATCACCATCGCGCACCGCCTCAGCACCATCCGCAACGCCGACCGCATCATCGTCCTCCGCGCCGGCGACATCGTCGAGCAGGGCGACTTCCAGTCCCTCCTCGCCCAGGGCGGCACCTTCGCCGAGCTGATCAAGGCCCAGTCCTCCGACGGAAAGTTTTTGCAATCCTGACCCCGCCGGCCTGAAGGTCGGGCCGCCGATTTCCGGGCATAACCCGGAACATTTGCCCCGCGGCCCCCGTCCCTCCGAGACCCACCCATCCCATGAAAAAACTGTTTGCCCTCCTCCTGCTCTCCTTCTGCGCCACGACCGCCGTCTTCGCCGAGAGCTATTTCCCCGGCCTCAAGACCATCATGACCCCGGAGGAGTTCAAACGCGCCGGCCTCGACAAGCTCACCGCCGACCAGCTCGGCGTGATCGACGCCGCCATCATCAAGCACTACGTCCGCACCATCGAGAACGTCGCCACGCAGCAGAACGTCGAGGCCTCCGACCCCGGCGAAAAGGGCTGGGCGGCCCGCTTCGGCCTGCCGACCTTCAGCGAGGACTACCGCGACCAGGCCAGCATCAAGGGCCGCTGCACCGCCTGGGTCGGCGGCAACCGCTTCCGCCTCGACAACGGCCAGGTCTGGGAAGGTCTCGAGACGATCAACTTCGAGCTCCTCGGCAAGGAGATCGAGATCCAGCCCCGCCCCGGCAACCTCTTCAACCTCGTCGTCGACGACAAGAACACCACCATCCGCGTCCGCCGCATCAAGTAAGCGGCTTGCTCAAGGTGGAGCGCGTTGACCCCAACGCGCTTTTATCCCGGTCCACTACCCGCGCCGCAAAACCTCTTGGGACGAGCCGCTCCACTTCGGCCGTCCCTTTTTTATTTCCCGCCATGCTCACCCTCGCCAACGCCGACCTCTCCGTCGCCCTCCTCGATCCCGCCGACGCCACCGACCAGCTCCGGCTCGGTACGCGCTACTGCTGGGGTGGCTACATCTGGCAGGTCCGCGACCCCGCGGCCGGCGACCTCCTGACCGGCCCAGAGTGGCCGCTGCATAATCCCAGCGCCTTCAACGGCCAGGGCCTGCCCGAGTCGTTTCGCCACGCCGAGTTCGGCACCAACCGCCCGCTCATCCTCGAGGACCGCCGCGGCTTCATCATCGGCATCGGCGACGTCGCGCTCAACATCGCCGGCGAGCTCGCTGTCTCCTCGCCCGCCGTGTGGACGATCACGCGCAGCGCCGACGCCCTCGAGTTCTGCACCGCCCAATCCGGCAACGGCTACGCCTGTCAGCTCACGCGCCGCATCGCCCTCGCCGGCCGCACCATCACCTCGGCCACGCGCCTCACCAACACCGGCACCCGCCCCCTCCCGCTGCACTGGTTCGCGCACCCCTTCTTCGCCCTCACCGACCGCAAGCTCACCTGCGCGCTCCCCGCCACGTGGTCCATGGCCGACAACGCCGGCTACGCGCTCGACGCCCAGCACCGCATCGCCTTCAAGCGCCAGTTCCAGCACCGCGACGACGGCCACTTCGAGCAACTCAAGATCGGCGCCGGCACGCCCCTCCACACGGTCGTTTCCCACCCCCGCCTCACGCAGCTCACCTTCGCGACCGACTTCATCCCCGACATGTGTCCCGTCTGGGGCAACAGCAACACCTGGTCGATCGAGCCCTACATCCAAAGCGAGCTCGCCCCCAGCGCCACCCGCGCCTGGGCCCTCCGCTACGACTTCGGCCCCGTCGCCTAAGTAGGGCGGGTCTCCGACCCGCCGACGACGACCATCCGCCCGACTTGGCGAGACCGTCCATCGAACACGATCGGACACAATCGGACAATTCGCCGCCCCCTCTGCGGTGCTTGCTCTGCATCGTTTGTAGTTTATTAAACTACAAATACCCCGCCCCATGCAAACCCGTGATCGCGATATGCCCGTCCAGCTTCAGCAGGTTGCCGATGCGGTGCTAGCCCTGTACGACCTAGCTGCCCTCACCGCTCGCAACGCCGTCCGACCGGTGCGGCGCCCTGCACGTCATCGCCGCTACACCACGTTGACCCCCGGCGCCGGCACTCCGCTTTGGAACGAGTTGGTGAAGCAAGCCCAGCCCCACCTGGCCAGGCGCGGCAGCAAGATCCGCCTCGCCCGTTATCTGGGTTTGCCGCGCCAACGCCTGCAGGTTTGCCTGAAATCCCAAAGCGGATGCATGGATGCCGAACGCACGCTCCTCCTGCTCTGCTGGGTCGTCGCCCGCCAGCAAGGCCGCGAACTCGACCTCTGATCCGCACCCTTCCGTCCATGAGCCGCGTCGGCCTGCACCGTTTGTAGTTTAATAGACTACAAACGATAAACCGCGTCCGACGCCCTCCCGCAGGCCCTGTGGTTTGTCGCCGCGAACGCGCCGGTCCGGCGCGTGGCCTCACGCCGCCGGCGGCCCGAGGTGCTCGTGCGCAACCACCCAAACCCCATCACGCAAACAAACCACCGACGTACCGCGCCCATGGCCATTGGCCGGTTTACCCCCGATCAAGCCGCTCCACGCAAATTCGTAGTAGCAACAGGCCATGCGATCCGTGACCACGCTCCACCGTTGGTTGCGGACCACATACGTCTCGTTGGCGATGAGCGCGAAAGTCTTCTCGATCGCCTGCTGGATCGCCGGCTTTCCCACGAACGTGCCTTCGGAGAAAATAAACACGGCGTCTTCATCAACCAAGGGCGCCACCTTCGCCCAGTCATGCGTGTTCAGCGCCGCGACGTAATCATCCAACAGTTTTTCGTGCGGTGGTTCGTTCATTGGCCGGGTCACATTCCAAAATATCCGCTGAGGTCAAAATAGACATCGCGCAACTTTCCATCCGGCATCTGCAGATGAATCAGGCTGTAGGTCTTACCGTTGTACATGACCAATTCCTGGTCGAAGGAAACGATTCCTTCGTCTAAGTCAGGTCTTGAGATTGCCGGCGCACGATGTGCCCCAGGCAGATTCTTCTCAATCCAAGCGCACTGCGCTTCCACGCGTTCGCGCTGGGACTTCGCTTCCAGTGCGACCGCCTTTTCAATCGTAAGTCCGTCGGGTTGCAGGCGTACCTCAAAGCTAGCTGCAGTTTGGCCGTTTTTTTCGACCGGTTCCTCCGGCATCGGCAGTTTGGCCTTCACCATTCGTTCAGGATATCCCTCAAACCCTTTGTTTTCAATTCTCGGGAGTATCATTTCCTCTGACCAAACCACCG
>JAFEGO010000111.1 GCA_018239845.1 Verrucomicrobiota bacterium | reverse complement strand
CCGCCCGAACCCACCGCTCCGGCGATCGTGATCGTGCCGGTGGCGGTCAGTTCCACGTTTTCGTTGCCGCCGCCGGCGGTGGCCAGAATGCCGTCCAACGAGCCCGGGCTCTGGAACGTGATCGCTCCGCCCGTCGCCTCGAACCGCTCCGTCGCTCCCGCCTGGATCACCAGCGAGTCGTTGTACGTCACGTTCGCGCCCTGGATCAACCCACCCGAGAAGAACGACGTGTGGCCCGAACCGTTGACTACAAGGTCACCCGCCACAAGGACCGTGGTGAAGTGATGCTCGTTACCATTGAGTGTGGTGGACTGGTTGTAAACTTGGGCCGCGACCGTGGTGCTGTCCGCCTGACCGGCCGGGGTCGTCGGAGCAACCGAGGCATCCGGAGTGGCGGTCGGCGTGACGGGCGTCTCGGCTGCAACCACATCGGCCGCCGCGGTCGGCGCGGCAACTGGCGCAGCCGTCTCGGCGGAGGCTGCGGTCTCGTAAGAAATCTTGCTGAGGTCCTGCTGGGCCTGGGCCGTCGGCGCCTCGGACGAATGCGCACTGAAGTCCCACAAATCCGCGCCAGACGCAGCGGCAGGCGCAGCAGCCTGCACTTCTTTTTGCGCCATGGTCACGACGATGGCGGGAGTGCTCATCGCTGCTGTATCCACTACTGGCCCCGTCGGCGCAGGCGTGGCTGAGAGCAAAATACGACTCTCCAGCTCTTCAATGACGAAGGCCGACGCTCGAACGAGAGGCTGGAAATCGTTCTTACTCAAGCAGCGAGCGGGAGCATCATTACTGAGAATCCGTGCGCAAGGTTTTTTATTAAAATTGTAAAACCGCAACCCACTTACCCATCGTAATTAATAACACGTTTGCATTAACCGCCCGGTGCCGAACCTAGGCCCGGTTAATCGGGTCGCGATCCCGGGCGAATTTTTAGCGCCCGCCTTACATATATAATAGAGCGCGGTGGCTCAGGCTCGCCACCGCGCCGATCAAAACCACTCACCGCGCGCCCATCACCGTCAGGCCCATGAGGCCCACGACGACCTCGGCCGAGAGGGTTTCGAGTGTGACGTCGCGCAGGACCGCACCGGGGCGCAACCGCCAGCCGAGGAGCATCGCGCGGCAGTTTTCACCGAGCTGCACGGTTTGCGGCAGCACCTTGGGGAGGCAATACCGGTCCACCGGCGACACATAATCGAAGCGGCTCTCTTGTCCCGGCGCCGTGATCACCGGGCGGATCGGACTGAGGTTCCAATAGTTGACCGGGGGCACGAGCTCGAGGGTCTCGGTTTGCTCCGCCGCCGATCCACCCGCATAGCGCAGCCGCAGGACCGCATTGGCGATGCGACCCTGCATGGGATTGGTCGAGCCGCAGACGAGGAACCACACCGCGTCACCCGCGCAGCCGACCGGCACGGTCACGCGGCCGGGCCAGTTATCCCAACGGGAGGTGAAGGCGACGTTGCGCGCCTCCCCCGGCCAAGCAAAGGGCACACCCTGAGGGGTCTGCAAACGCGTCTCTCCGTCCGTGTCCGCCTTGGCCAACAGCGCCGGCACACCATCGAGTTTGATGACCGGCGGGTAGCTGCTCCAATAGTTAAAGGTCCACGGCGTGTACCCATCCGTGCCGATGCGGGCCGAGATCGTCGCCGGCCGCGGCGAGAGATACTTCTGCTGGTAGATCGTGCGGATGTCGCCGTTGAGCGCTGCCGAGAGATCGACGCAGCGCCACCGGGCCCGCGGACCTGCGGGGATACGGCCCGGGAGCTTCGCCGCAGCAGCCCGCTCGGCCGCCGAATCGGTGACCTGCGCCTGGAGGCGGACGATCTGCGGCAACTGCCCGAATTTCCCCCGCACAAACACCGTGTGCGCCCCCGGTTTCCCCGCGATTTGTCCCGTAATTACCCCCGAATTCGCCCCAATTCTCGCTTTCTCAAACACCCCCTGCGGATCCGACAACGTCTGCCCGCGCCATCCCTGCGGCAGGCGCGCGGTGATGCGCTGACCTACTTCCCCCTTTACCCGGACCGGGCCAAGCGCCCCGCCCGCCACCGGCTCGCTCAACTCCATCGTGAGGGTGAGCCGCGTGGTCTTCGGCCGCGTCACACTCACCCAGGTCCGCTCAAAGCCCGCCTCGGCCGTCCAGCGCACCGGCCGGCCGTCGATCGCGACCCGCTTCACGCCGCGCGCACAGACCGGCAGGCGGATCTCCAACTTGGCGGCCGCGGTCAACTCCACCTCGAGCGTCAGAACCGCTCCGATCCGCGAAAACCTCAGGTTCACCTCCGGCGTGCGCAGCCGCGCGCGATCCCAGCTCGCGGGAAACTGCGGCGTGAGCCGCACGACTCCGCGCGACCGCTCAGGCGCAAAGCCAAAGAGCCCCTCCACCAGCGTGCGCGCCGCCATGTGCGTGCTGTCGCCAAAGTCCGTGCCGCCCGGGGGCGCACCGAAGTCGCCCGGCACGAGAAAATCAAACGCCGTGTGCAGCAGCGTGCCGCGAAACACCTCCCACGCGTCCTCGCCCAGCCCGGCCTGGAAATACGCCAGCGCGAGGTGACAGTTGTCTCCCGGCCACAGCTCGCGCACCGACCAGATGCCCGGCACGAAGTTCGAGGTCCACACCTGCCGCCCGCCGCAGGGCATGCGGTCGTTCTGCAGGCCCGTCTCCGCGTAACGCAGCGACTCCGCGGCCTGCTCCGCATCCACGAGCCCTGCATCGACCGGGAGAAACAGGCTGTAAAGCCACGGGTCATCGTGCAGGCGCTGCAATCCCTCCTGCTCGCGGTAGAGGCCCGCGTGGCCTTTCTCCTTGATCCAGAGTTTGCGGCGAAACGCCGTGCGGATGCGCGCGAGGGTCTTCGCGTGCCGCTGCGCCGCCGCCTTGTCGCCGGCCCGCCGCGCCAGCTCGCGCGCCGCGCCGTATGCACGATACGCATACGATGTCTCCTCCGTCGCGCCGCCGCCGGCAAACCACACGGAGTCCGTCGGCCACGTGTTGATGTAGCTCTCGTAGAGCCCGTCGCGCTCGAAACAATCGCGCAACCACTCCAGGTGCAGCTCCAGCGCCGGCCGCAGCACGGCCTCCAGCTCCGCGTCGCCCGTCCAGCGCCACGCGTGGATCAGCTGGTCGAAGAACTGCGACTGCATGTTGTAGATCGATTGGTCTTCCTTGATGCGGCCGCGCCCGTAGAAACGCGCGTTGGCCGCCGGCATCGTCAGCAGCAGCTTCGGGTCCGCCTCCATCGAGGTGTTTTCCGAAGACGTCACCTGGCTCGCCGTGTAAAATTTCGCCTGCGTCTTCACCCGCTCGTGCCAGCCGAGCACCGTGCCGCCAAACACCGTGCGCCAGCCCGGGTAACGCGAGTTCCACAGCATGGCCCCGTGCCGGTAAACCGGCGGGTACCACACGCCGTCGAGCGCCGCCGCCAGCAGGCCCGCCGCCGCGTCGAGCCGCGGCTCCGGCGTCTCCACCACGATCCGCGCCGCCAGCGCCGCCGAGCGCGCGAGCCCCGCCGCGAAACGCTCCGCCGGATCCCCCGCGGTCCCGGCTTCACCGGCAGCCACGCGTTTAAACGCCCAGGAAATCTCCGCCGTCCCGCCGGCAAACTCGCTGTGTCCCGCCACCGCGGAAACACCGTTTTCCACCGTAGCCAACGCCAACGTCGTGCCCGCAGCCACGCACCGCCCCACCGTGCGCGGCGCCGCCGCGTCGGCGCTCGGTGCGAGGGAAAACGTTCCGACGCCGCTGGCCACCTGCGCGACATTACCCGCGCACCACGCGGCTTCGAAGATCTCCGGCATCAGCTTCGGCTCGCGGTGCGGGTCCATCTCCCAGTTGAGGTTTTTCTCCGGCCAGATCTTCGCGCCAGCGTAGCTCCACACGAGGCGGTCGCCTGGCTTCGCACCCTTGATCTGCGCCTTGGCTGCGAAGCCCGTTTCATCCGCGAGCGCGACCACTTCCAGCGCGACGGTCAGCGCGCCTTCGCGCACGATCCAGCGCACGTGCGCCGGGCGGTACTCCGTGGTGATGTCCGCCGCCTCGTGCAGCCACCGCACCCGGTTGCCGCGCGCGAGCCCCACGCGGAGCGTACCGTGCACCGTGTCGCCGCTGGCGAAGCGCAGCACGGGATTGTCGCCCGCAAGCACAAAGGCGTTGGTGTTCGCGACGTAGAGCGGCCGGTTGAAATAGCGGCCGACGTTGCGCCCGATGATCGCGCCGTCGCGCGCCGTGTAGCGCGAGGCGCGCTCCTTGGTCTTGGGCCGCGCAGTCGGCGCAGGCGATTTCACGCGCCCAGCCGGGCGGGCTTTGGAAGGGGAGTGGGCCATGGGGTAAAGGGGTGGGCGCCTGTGCCGAGGCACCTGCGCATTGAGAAAACCTGCGCGCGGGACGCGATGATTTTCCCCTTCATGACGGACGAACAATCATCCGCCGCCCCCGGTTCGCGCGCTTTCTTCGTTCTCTTTCTCCGCCACCTCCTCATTCTCTCCCGCCTTCACCCCACCCCATGCTCTCGCCCGATCAAATCCAGTTTTACCGCACCCAAGGCTACCTCGGTGTCGAGGCCGTCTTCTCGCCCGCTGAGGTCGCCGAGCTCCGGCGCGTCACCGACGAATTCGTCGAAAAGTCCCGCGCCGTCACCGCGAGCGACGGCGTCTTCGACCTCGAGCCGAGTCACACGCCCGCGCAGCCCCGCCTCCGCCGCCTGAAGTCCCCGACGAAGCAACACGTCGTTTACCGCCAGGCCCTCACCCACCCGAAGCTCCTCGCGATCGTGAGCCAGCTCATCGGGCCCAACCTCACCTTCAACGGCGACAAGCTTAACTTCAAACTCGCCGACGTGGGCAGCCCCGTCGAGTGGCACCAGGACTGGGCCTTCTATCCGCACACCAACGACGACCTCCTCGCCGTCGGCATCGCGATGGACGACTCCACCCTCGAAAACGGCTGCCTCATGGTGATCCCCGGCTCGCACCTCGGCCCGGTCCTCGACCACCATCAGAACGGTCACTTCATCGGCGCCGTCACCGAGCCCGACTTCCGCGCCGCGGGCGCCATCCCGATTCAGCTAAAAGCCGGCGGCGTCTCCATCCATCACGTCCGCACGCTCCACGGCTCCGCGCCCAACCGCTCCAGCCGTGCCCGCCGCCTGCTTCTCTACCAATACGTCGCCGCCGACGCCTGGCCGCTCGTCCCCTTCGACAAGCCTTGGGAGACCTACGTCAACTCCCTGCTGCAAGGCACGACCACCAACCGCCCGCGCGTGACCAACGTCCCCGTGCAGCTCCCCCTTCCGCCCGCGCCGCACGGCGGCTCCATCTACGAAAACCAGCGCGGCCTGAAACACACGATCTTCGGCGGCCAGCCGGAGAAGATGTGATGATTCGGCCACCGATTACACCGATGGGCCCAGATAAAAACCTCTCTGCCTTGCTCTTTCTCAAACTTCGTGGGCGTTCGTGCAATTCGTGTAAAAAGTTCGGATTTTTAGCCACGAATCGCACGAGTATCGTCACGAACGATGGCTCCCTTGGATCGGATTCATCTGTGCCCATCGGTGTAATCTGTGGCTAAATAAATCCCCCCTTTTTCTCCTCCATGTTCCCGGTCAATCCCCTGCTCCAGCTCACACCCTTGCGCGCGCAGCGCGGCGTCATGCGCCTCGCCGATCTCATCTGGCACGATCCCCAGCCGCTCCGGGTCGAGGCCACTGCCGCGCGTGCCGATCACGTATCGGACACCATCGCACACAAATCCCCCCGCCGGCCCGTCCGCGAGGGCGAGACCTGGGGCCGGCTCTACGATCAACGCTGGTCGCGCATCGTGCTCCCGCGCCTCACCGCCTCGTCGCCGCGCTGGCTCCACTGGGATGAACAGGGCGAGGCCACGCTCTTCGTCGATGGCGTGCCGTTCTTCGGCTTCGATGTCGCGCACCGCCATTGCGAACTCCCCGCCGGCACGCGCGAGGTGTGGATCGAAAGTCTCTGCGTGCAGGCCGCCATCTGGCACCCCGACGCCAAGGGCCTCCACCCCGAAGGCAACCAGTTCCGCGGCGCGCGCCTGCTCCGCCGCGACGACACCGCGTGGGCCGCATACCACGACCTCAGCTGCCTCTACGACTGGATGATCGACCTCCGCGCCCGCGAACACCCCGGCGTCGCCCGCGAACTCTTCAGCCAGACCCAACAGCCGCCGCTCACCGACGTCTCGCCGCTCTACCGCAAGCTCCTCCGCGGCCTCGACACCGCGCTCGACGCCTTCGACACCGCGGGCCTCCCCGCCCTGCGCCGCGCGCTCGCCCGGGTTTACGCCGAGCTCCGCGACGCCGCGCCCCTTGCCCGCGCCGCCCTCACCGGCCACTCGCACCTCGACCTCGTGTGGCTCTGGCCCGAGCAGACCGGCGAGGGCAAGGCCGTGCACACCTTCGCCAACGTCAACCGCCTCATGGCGCTGTATCCTGAATTTCGATTCGCCTACTCGCAGCCCATGAGCTACGAGGCCGTGGCCCGCCGCGCCCCGACCCTCCACCGCGCCGTGCAGGCGCGCCTGCGCTCCGGCCAGTGGGAGGCCACCGGCGGCATGTACGTCGAGAGCGATTCCCACGTCGCCTGCGGCGAGGGCCTCGCGCGCAGCTTCCTCCTCGGCCAGGAGTCGTTTGAAAAACTCACCGGCCGCCGCTCGCGCGTCCTCTGGCTGCCCGACCTCTTCGGCTTCAGCGCCTGCCTCCCGCAGGTCATGCAGCTCACCGGCGTGGACTACTTCTTCACCACCAAGACCACGTGGAACACCGTCAACCGCTTCCCTCACTCCAGCTTCGTGTGGCGCGGCCCCGGCGGCCACGGCGTCGTCAGCCACGTCACCCAGGGTGTCCAGTTTAACAATACGGTGGCCGTCGAGCAGATCCGCGCCGCCGCGCACCAGCATCAGCAGGGCGACCTCCACGACGAGTTCCTCATGCCCAACGGCTGGGGCGACGGCGGCGGCGGCCCGAGCGCCGACATGTGCGAACGCGCCCGCCGGCTCACGTCGCTCCGCGGCCTGCCCGAATTAAAATGGGACCAGCCCGAGGCCTTCTTCGACCGCCTCGCGAAAAAACGCGCGCAGCTTCCCGCCCTCGATGGCGAGATCTACCTCGAATACCACCGCGGCACCTTCACCACGCAGAGCCGCGTGAAGGCCCACTTCCGCGCCCTCGAGCGCGCCCTGCAGGCCCGCGAAGCCGCCCTCGCCGTCACCGGGCAAAAACCCGACGACGCCCTCGCGCACGCGTGGCGCCGCATGGTCTTCGCCCAGTTCCACGACTACATCCCCGGTAGCTCGATCCCCGAGGTGTACGCCGAGGGCCTGCCCGAGCTCGCCAAAATCACCCGCGAGCAAACCGCCGCCGCGGCCGATCATCTCGGCTCCGCGAAAAACGCCGCGCCCTGCCTCTTCAACCCTCTCCCGCTCGCGCGCCAAGCCGTCGTCGACGGTCGCGTCGTCGCGCTCCCGCCGCTCGCCGGCGTGCGCGTGGCCGATGCCCTCGTCTCCGACACCGCGCCCGTTGCCGTCGCCGCCAAAACCCGCACGCTGACCAACGGCCGCGTCACCGCGCGCCTCGATGCCCGCGGCGGTCTCGCCGCCCTCAGCGTCGATGGTCGCGACGTCGAGTTGCTCGCCAACGCCGGCCGCCTCGTGCTCTACCCTGAGCAGCCCGCGAACTTCGGCCCGTGGGACATCGACCGCCACTCCCTCTCGCTCGGCCAGCCCGCCACCGCGCCGGCGAAGATCACCGCCGACGCCACCGGGCTCACGGTGCACCGCAAACTCGGCACCGCCAGCACCTCCGCCATCCGCTACTGGCTTGAGCCCGGCTCCACCGTCCTGCGCGTCACCGTCGAACTCGACTGGCATGAGGCCGACACGATGCTCAAGTTGCACTTCCCCACCGCCTACCGCGGACGCGAGGTGCGCTGCGGCACGCCCTTCGGCAGCGTGCTCCGCCCCCAGCTCGCCACCAGCCCGCTCAACGAAGCCCAGTGGGAATGGCCCATGAGCCGCTGGGCCACCGTGAGCCACGAGGCCGAGCGCGCCGGTCTCTTTGTCATCACCGAGGCGAAGTACGGCCTCAGCTGCCGCGACGGCGACCTCGGCCTCACGCTCCTCCGCAGCCAGCGCCACGTCGGCTTCGAGGAACACGCCAAGTGCTACCCGGTCCAGCTCAGCCGCCTCCCCGCGCCCACCACGGTCTTCACCGACCAGGGCGCGCACATGATCGAACTCGCCCTCGGCCACTACGACCTCGGCGCCACCCGCGCCGAGCAACCCGCCGCCCTCGCCGAGACGCTCTTCACCCCGCCCCTCGCCTACACCGGCGCGCCGATCAGCGCCGCCTTCACCGGCCTCACCGGCGGCGAAACCCTGATCCCCCACTGGGCCAAGCCCGAAGCCCGCGACCGCTGGACGCTCCGCCTCCACGAAATCGCCGGCCAACCCGGCACCGCCACCCTACAGATCGCCCCCGGCTGGACCGCCCAAAAAACCAACCTCCTCGGCGAACCCCTCGCCCCCGCCCTCCGCGGCAACCAACTGACCTTCGCCCCCTACGAAATCATCAGCCTGTGGCTCAGCAAAAAGTAATTCCTAAGAACCGCCCTCGTACTGCGTTCTAACCTTTGGATGCATGTTGTAAGCACGGTTCCACTCCTCTTGGCCGTGATCGCCCTGACGGGTTGCCATGCCGCGCCCTCGCGGACTTCGCCTCGCTTGCCCGACCTGCCTACCGTCCAACTGGATCCACCCAGCCCAAAGGCCATCCAATCGAAACCCAGCCCGCCGCCGCCACTTCCCCCCGTGAAGTTAAACAAAGCGGGTGATGCGTCGTTTTTTCATTTTGGCGGCGGTATTATCGGTATAATGTTTGGGACTCCGCCAGAGGTGTATGGGCTCATTGATCTCTTCGGTGGCACGGAAAACTATGCATCGGCTCTCTCCGCCAATCGCGTGGACCTTATCGTCCTGCGGGCGATAAAATCGGGCGAGACCACCCGCTACAAAGAACTCTCGGGGTTTCCGCTCCCCGATGAGGACGCAACGCTCCTGCGCACAGCGCTGACGTGCGATGCGACCTACGATTGGAACGAGGACTATTTCGATTTCGACGATCCAGAATTCTCGTACCGCGTGAAGCTGCGGTCTCAGGGCCGGGTTGCGTCCGTGGACCTGTCCATGTCGGAGGGTATCGCGCGCGTCATCGTCGATGGCCATGAAGTAGGCCGAACAAGCTTCAAGGTCGGCTACGCGGCGATCCACTCCATCCTCGAACGCCACTTCCCCAACAGCGTCGAACCCCTTAGGCAATAAGAGGCGGAAATCGCCCGCGCAGACTGCCGCCGGCCCCCACCACCCCTTAAAATCAAATGAGGAAAATCATCACATCGGTTCTCATCATCGCCTTGTCCTGTCCCTTGTTCGCCCACCGTGACCGGCTCGGAAAGATTTCCCAGGCCGAATTGACCTTCGAAGATGGCGGCGTCGTTTGCCTGACAAAAGACCGCCACACTCTGCTTTCCCTGGCCCTGCGGACCGATGCGGGAACCGCCGAGGTCAAGAAAGAGGATCTGGCGGGTATTGATCTCCCTCAGCTGGATTCGATGAGGATGACGTGGAGCACCTTTACCTCCGGTGATCTGGCCGGGGTCTCATACAAGGTGATCACCTTCCGCTTTGGACCTGAGGAGAAAAAAACCTTCGGGGAATATCCGGAGGTGTCGTTCTATTTTTACGACGGCCATTACCATCACCGGGGCCTGCGGACGAAGACGTCCGAGCATTCGTGGAAAATAGCCGACCCGAGCCCTGGACCGTCATTGATCAAAAAGTAGCGCAGGCGTCCCGCCTGCCGTCCCCTCGCTGAACTCCTCCGTCACTTCCGTCCAGCCGCGCCGTCTTATCCGCTATGCAAAAGTCCCCGGAGCTGATCATCGAGGAGTTCGAGAGCCGGCAGGAAATCGAAGTCGCCCTTCGCCGGCGCAAACTCCGGCACCGTATTTTCGAAGCCACCCAGCCTTACGTTCTCGGGATCGCTTTTGTCATCCTGTCGTTTTATCTCCTGCCCGACCGCAAGCTCGTGCTGCTCCCTTTCGCGGCACTGGCCGTTGGTTATTTGGAGGGTGAACGCCGCCGGCGCTGGGCGCTCGAGGACCGCCTGGAGGCCTTGGAAAAGAAAGCCATGACGGACGCCCTCAAGTGAGTTAGTTGCTGGTGATGGCCAAAAAAAGGAACATCGGCCTCAGCGTCTTCTTCGCTGGCTGCACGATCTACGGCCGCACGGCTTTTCTCGCGCCCAACCCGGAGGAGCTCAGGAATGAGGTCGTCGCGGAGGACTACCATGCCTTCGGTGCGGACCGGGACAGCCTCGGTGTTCTCCATGGCCTGCGCTTTTACATCCTCGGCGTCGGCGTGGTCGGCCTCGGCGTCGCGCTCGAGGATTACTATGCGGAACGGGCGAAGAAGTAGCGGGCTGCCCGGGCCGCAGCGTCTGCCTTCGCATCGGATCAGCCGCCGGGCTAAACCGACGCCTCGACTGCGGCCCGCGCCGCATGAGCTTCGCGTACCTGCCGCCTGCGGTTGCTATTCCCTTGCAATATGAATAACGGAAACGGCTTGTTCTACAATGGGTTAACCGGCATTGCTGTCGCTGTTACCCCGCATCCCCTATCCCCGTCAGTTCATATCCGGCTATGAATAAATTTGTATCCCAATTTTTGTTACGTCCAGCCGCGGTGGCGGCTGGTCTGGCGGTCCTGGCCTTGCTGGCGCAGCCCGCCCGCGCCCAGGTGGTGGTCAGTAATTTCGTGATCACCTCCGACTCCATTTCCTTCGATCTGTCCGGCACGCTGATCGGTTCAGCGAGCGGCGACGCAACCCAGCTCCGCCTCGTGCCGGAGCAGGCGGTCAGCACTGTGGCCTTCAACGATTTTTTCGCCGCCCATAGTTCAACCCTGAACGTTGGCGGCGCCTTGCTCACCCGCATTGATGCCCAGGCGGGCAATAGCAGCAT
>JAFEGO010000110.1 GCA_018239845.1 Verrucomicrobiota bacterium | reverse complement strand
GGCGCCGATGCCGAAGAGCTGGAGCTTCATCTGGATGTTGAAATCCTCGAATGTGGAGGCCGAGAAATACGTCGTGTGCGGATCGTAGAGCCGGCCGACGTTGGAGAGGAAAAGCTCGGAGAGGTCGGAGCCCTCGACGTCGTCCATGTTTTTCAACATGCGCTCGTAGCGCTTGCGGACGGTCTCCTTGGCCTGGTCCATGGTCTTTTTGTTCATGAGCTCGGCGATGAGCTCGAGCTTGAGCCGCTGGTGCCAGAGGGTGTCGGCGGCCTGGGCGTTGGCCGGCCACTCGGACTTGGTGCGGTCGAGGCGGTAGGTGTCGTGCGTGGTGAGATCGAAGTCCTTCTTCAGCTCGTTGAAGATCCAGTTGATCCGCTCGTTCACGCGCGTCTCGTACACGCCGTAGATGTCGTAGGCGGCATTGATGTTGCCGAGCTGGCGGATGTTCCAATAGAGGTTTTTGCTGTACTGCTCGTCGAAGGACAGTTTGTCGGAATTGAGGAAGAAGAGCTTCTGGCCGTCGAGGTCGGCCATGTATGACGGGATGATCTGGATGTAGTCGGCGGCGGTGACGGCATCGCGGTTGTAGTGGGCCTGCTCCAGCAGTTGCACGACGTACTGGGCCTCGAGCGCGAGGGTGGGCGACGTGGTGAACTTGTGATCGGTGCGGGCGGGCAGGGGGGCGACGGCCAAGGTCGCAAACGCCACGGCAAGCGCGAGGACGCGCGGGACGGAAATACGGATCGTCATGTGGTAAGGTAAACTGAGATAGGCAAACGGACCAATTGTTTCAGGACCAGCGGAGTAATCGGGGGATTGGGCGGTTGGCGCCGGGGGCGGAGCCGGGGCCAGGGGTGCCGGGCATGGCGGGGTTACCGGCGGCTCAGCAGGTCTTTCGCCTCGTCGAGCAGGCGTTTCTCATCGGCGCTGAGGGCGGCGAAGCCCTTGCTGTTGATCTTGTCGAGGATGCGATCGACCTCGGCGCGGAGATCCTCGCGCGAGGGGACGTTGACCTGATAGACGGGGGTGGCGACGGCGGCGTTTTTCTTGGTCGCCCACGCCGGCGGCTGCACCGCGGGCTTGGCCCGGCGGAAGCGCCACTGGGCGTTGTGCAGGTAGCGGTAGTAAATCCAGCCCGCGGCCATGCCGCCGAGGTGCGCGGAGTGGGCCATCGGGATCGGCGAGGCCGCCCCGAGCACTTCGTAGAAGGCGAAACCGAGCAGGTCGAAGGCGAGCCAGGCGAGGATGATGACCCGCGGAAGCAGAGTGACCGGCAGGACGAAGAACAGCAGGAAGGTGATCGGCTGATTGGGATTGAAGCACGCGTACACCATAAACAACCCGGCGATGCCCGCGGTGGCTCCGGTGAGGAGCGACAGGTTGCTGCCGGCGCCTGTCCAATGGACCGCGGTCCAGAGCAGACCGCCGGTTATAAGCGCGCCGGCATATACGCCGAGCAGGCGCTTCGGGCCCAGGACCGGTTCCAAGGTCCGACCCATGAAGTACAGCGTCAGCACACTGAAAATCGCGCCGAGGAGGTTGCCCGTGTCGTGGAGAAAGCCGTAGGTCAGCAGGGTCCAGACTTTGCCCGTCTTGATCCCGGTGGCGGTGAGCCCGAACAGGTGCTCCAGCAGGCCCGGCGCACCCAGCCAACGCCAGAAAACGAATTGCAGGACAAACGCCGCGACGGTGGCCGAGATGAGCCAAGTGACCACGCTGGTGGTCTGGCGCGGGTAGTTGTCGCGCATGTAGGAGCGATCGGACAGCATTGAACAAAACCATGCCGGGCCGGGAGGGGAACACAAGTCGGCACCGAAAATTCAGCCATTTTTCCCGCGGAAAAGAGGTTTCCGTGCCATCAACGCCAGACCGCTTGACAGTGCGCGGGCAAATACTCTTTGTTCGCGGCAAATATGGCCAACAAAGCTGACAAATGGGCGCAGAATGCAGCCGGCAAGTTCTATGTCGATCAGCAGTGCATTGACTGCGATCTCTGCCGCGAGACGGCGCCTGGTTTCTTCACCCGGCACGACGAGGGCGGCTATTCCTTCGTCCACAAGCAGCCGACCACCGAGGAAGAGATTTCCCTCTGCATGGAGGCCCTCGAGGGCTGCCCGGTCGAGGCTATCGGCAACGACGGCGAATAAGCCGCGGCGCCGATCAGCGGACACTTTATGCCAAGCCGGCCCCGTTTGCGGAGCCGGCTTTTTTGTGACCGGGCGGAACTTCATGTTAAGTGTAAACATGAAATTTACTTAACCAGTGCTTGTTTTCTGGGCTGAGCTTGGTAGCGGTTGCGGTGATGAAATTTTCCGGGTCCCTGTTAGCCTTCTGTTTTGGCACTGCCCTGCTGCCCGCGCAGTCCGGTCCGGTCGACCAGAGTCTGCCGGAAATGACGGTCTATTCCGACCGCGTGGCCAACCAGTCGCCGGCGGGCACTTTCGCCATGCCGGTGTCGGCGCTACGTTTCGAGCCGCTGGTGGATATCCAGGCGCGCAATCTCACCGAGGCGCAGGCGGACATCACGATCCGCGGCGGCATCTTTGAAAACACGGGTTTCCGCCTCGGGGCCTTTTCCCTGAACGCGCCGCAGACCGGCCACTACCTCGCGGAAAATCCCGTGACGCCGGCCATGCTGGGCGCGCCGGCGATCCTGACGGGCGCGGACCACGCGCTCGTGGCCATGAACTCCACGGTCGGCGCCATCGCGTACGACTGGCGCCCGGTCAAGACCACCGGCTTCGTCTCGCTCGGAGCGGGCGAGAACTCGCTAAACCGCCAGGAGTTTTACCAAGGCTACGTCAGCGACGTGCAGCTCGGCGACCACCACCTCGCGGCCGACGCGGCCTGGGCGCACGCCGCGTCCGACGGCGGCGTGCCGCATGGCGACAGCGATTTCTCGCGCGTCAATGCGCGCGTGCAGCTGGCCAACCAGACGTCCCAGACTGACCTCTTCGCCGGCTATCAGGCCAAGTTCTTCGGCTGGCCGAATCTCTACACGCCCTTCGGTTCGAATGAGTCGGAAAACCTCCAGACGCTGCTCTTCTCGCTCAACCACCACGTCAATCTCGGCGGCGGCGATTTCTTCGAGGCAGGCGCATACTACAGCCGCAACAAGGACGACTACGCCTACAACCGCTTCGCCCCGGTCACTTCCCCGGCGCATCCCTTCCAACATACGACGGGGGTGGATGGTGCGGCCCTCGGCGGCCGAGCGAACCTTGGCGATGATTTTCACCTCAACTACCACGCCGAGACCGTGAGCGACGAACTGCAGTCCACCTCGCTCACCGTCGGCCATTATCACTCGCGCACGATGAACCGCCTCGTGCTCGCCCCGGAGAAATCGTGGCGGCTCGACGACGGCTCTCAGCTCATTGCGAAAGCCGGCGCGGGTTGGGACGACTCGGATCACGCCAGCTCCGCGGTCTCGCCGATGGTCGAACTCGCCCGCGAGCAAAACACCAGCGCGCTCCGTCGCATCTACGTGAGCCTCGCCACCACCACGCAGCTGCCGAGCTACACCGCCCTCGATTCCAGCCCGAGCTCGGGTCTGTTCCGCGGCAACCCCGACCTCGGCCGGGAAAAGAGCCGCAACCTCGAGGCCGGCGTGCAGGGCGCGCTCGACGGCTGGACGCTGCAGGCCGCCGTATTCAACCGCCACGACGGCAACCTTGTGGACTGGACCTTCAAATACGGCGTCACTGCCCGCACGGCCAACGCCGTTGATATCGACACCACCGGCGTGGAACTCGTGGCGCGCAAATCCTGGTCGGCGGTGGACTTCGTGCTCGGGTACACCGGCCTGACCAAGGACCCCGATTATCACGCCGCGCCGGTCGATGCCAGTTTCTACGCCCTTAACTACGCCCGCAACCGCGTGACCACCGCGCTCAACGTGCGCCTAGGCGAGGGCGTGACCCTGCACTTCGACAACCAGGTCCGCTGGCAGGCGGCCAACGCCCTCCGCACCGTGGGAGGCAGCCAGGCCTTCATCGGCGCGCTGGGCGTCACGTGGCGCCCAGTCAATTACAAGGCGATCTCCTTCGACGTGCGCGCCGACAACCTCTGGAACAGCGCCTATCAGGAGGTCCCCGCTGTGCCCGCCGCCCCGCGCCAGCTCTCGGCGGGCGTAACATATATTTGGTGAGGTTTGGTTAGTGGCTGCGGCGTCCTCGCCGCAGGAATTGTGTGATCTGCGGCGGGGACGCCGCAGCCACTATACCCTACTTGCAGTTTGACATTCCGGCAGACCACAGGGTTTTTGCGGTCATGTCGGACAATCCCTTTCTCGAGTCGGCGTTTCATATCCGTTGGTCGGCGCTCCAGCCCGCGCAGATCGAGCCCGCGGTCAACGAGGCGCTGACTCGCGCCGAGGCCGCCATCACGGCGATCTCCGCGCTGCCGCTGCCGGACGTCACGTATGCCAACACCTTTCTCGCCCTCGAAAATTCTACCGAGGAGCTGAATCGGGTCTGGGGTAAGGTCGGGCACCTGCAGTCCGTCGCCGACTCACCGGCGCTGCGCGATGCCTACAATGCCATGCTGCCCAAGGTCTCGGCCTTCTTCGCGCGCATCCCGCTCGACGCCACGCTGTGGTCGCGTCTGCGGGCCTTTGCGGATACGCCGGCGGCCAAGGCGCTGACGGGCGTGCACCGCCGCTTCCTCGACGAGACGGTGGCGGACTTCCGGCAAGCCGGCGCGGATCTGCCCGAGGCGCAGCGCGCCCGGCTCGAAGCGCTCCAGAGCGAACTCGCCCAGCTCACGCAGAAATATTCCGAAAACGTGCTCGATGCCACCAACGCCGGGCAGGTCCTCGTCACCGACGAGGCCCGGCTGGCCGGCCTGCCGGCCCACGCGAAGGCCGCAGCCCGCCGCAGCGCCGAGCAAAAGAACCTCGGCACGCCGGAGCAGCCGGTGTGGCGCATCTCGCTGCACGCGCCGGCCCAGGAGCCGGTCATGACCTACGCCGAAGACGCGACGCTGCGGCACGAACTCTGGACGAAGGCTGTGGCCGTGGGTTCGGAGGCGCCGCACGACAACAGCGAGCTCATCACGCGCATCCTCACGCTGCGCGCCGAGAAGGCCGCGCTGCTCGGCAAACCGCATTTCGCCGACCTCGTGACTGAGCGGCGCATGGCCAAGTCCGGCACGCGGGCCCTCGCATTCCTCGCCGACATCCAGGCGAAGGCGGCGGCGCCGTTCGCGCGCGAGTGTCGCGAGTTGGAAGAGTTCAAGGCCCAGCAGACGGGCGGCGCTGTCGGTCCGTTGGCCCCGTGGGAGCTCGCATTCTGGTCTGACAAGCTGCGCCGCGAGCGCTATGCCTTCGACGACGAACAGCTGCGGCCGTACTTCCCGATGGACCGCGTGATCGCCGGCATGTTTGAGCTGGCCGGCCGGGTCTTCGGCCTGCGCCTCACCGAGCGCTCCGATGTCGAAACGTGGCACGCCGAGGTGAAGTTTTACGACGTGTACGACCGCAAGGGCCGGCATGTGGGCTCGTTTTACGCGGACTGGTATCCGCGCGAGTCGAAGCGCGGCGGCGCGTGGATGAACTATCTTATCACTGGCGGCCCGGCGGCCGACGGCACGCGTACGCCGCACCTTGGCTTGATGTGCGGGAATCTCACGCCACCCGCCGAGGGCAAGCCGTCGCTGCTCACGCACCGCGACGTGGAGACGATCTTCCACGAGTTCGGCCACCTGCTGCACCACCTGCTCGGCGAGGTGGAGATCAAGTCGCTCAACGGCGTCAACGTCGCATGGGATTTCGTCGAACTGCCCTCGCAGATCATGGAGAACTGGTGCTGGGAACGCGCGAGCCTCGATCTCTTCGCGCGCCACCACGAAACCGGCGCGGCGATCCCCGAGGATTTGTTTTCCCGCATGACCGCCGCGCGGAAATTCCGCTCGGCCTGTGCGACGATGCGCCAGATATCCCTCGCGAAGATGGACCTGCTCATGCACGTGCGCACCGCGGAGTTCCTCGGCGCGGGCGACATCGGGGCCAAGGCGCGCGCCGCCGTGGCCGAGTGCCTCGTGCCGACGCAGCCGCCGGCTCCGACGGTGGTAAAACGCTTCACGCACATCTTTGCCGACCCAGTCGGCTACGCCGCGGGCTACTATTCTTACAAGTGGGCGGAAGTGCTCGATGCGGATGCCTTCACGCGCTTCCGCAACGAGGGCCTCTTCAGCCCGCAGGTGGGCGCGGAGTTCGTCGAAAAGATCCTGAGCAAGGGCAACTCCGCCGATCCGGCCGAGCTTTACCGGTCCTTCATGGGCCGCGAGCCCGATGTGCAGGCGCTGCTCGTGCGCGCGGGTCTGGCGGCATAGGACAAAAAAAGAGTTCGCGCAGGTCCGGCGGCGGCTCCAACAAGGGAGTCACTTATGATCATTGCCGATCTCGCCAAACTTCCCGGTGGTACTTTTCCCGCGCGCCGTTGGGGCCGCGGCCTTGTGGGCCAGCTGGGCCAGCCAATCCCCGCCAAGGGTTTTTCGATGGGCTACTCCATCCTCGAGCCGCGCGGCGGCCAGGTGCCGTGGCACAATCAGGAACAGGAGGAAGTTTACTTCATCGTGCAGGGCGAGGGTGAGATCTGCGTCGGCACCGAGCGCAGCCCGATCAAGGCCGGCCAGGCCGTGTTCATGCCGCCGACCCTGTTTCATCAGCTCACCAATACCGGCGACGAGCCGATGCACATGATCTATGTGTATTGCCCGGGTGGCGACGTCGCCCACTGGCGTCAGGAGCTCACCGGCACGCTGCCCAAGGCCGGCGAAAACGGCATCCCGCCGCTCCCCGAGGGCGCGCAGCCGCAGTGCACGAAGGGCAAGGACGCTTGAGTCCGGAGGGCCCGCGAATCGGCGCGAATGCCGAGGTCGCGTGAGCGTTTTCATTCACGGATATTCGCGCTATTCGCGGGCAACGGTTTGAGCTTGTTTAAGCTCACCGCCGCCACGCGCTGGGTGTCTGCCCGGTCTGGCGGCGGAACCAGCGCGAGAAATAGTTGGGGTCGTCGAAGCCCGCCTTCGTCGCGGCAGCTCCGATGCTCGCCTCGTCGCGCAGGGCGTTTTGCGCTAACTCCAGACGCTGCCGGTCCCGCAGCGCTCGCACGCCGAGTCCGCTTTCGCGTTTCAGTCTCCGACTCAAGTGGTCCGGGTGATAGCCGACGGTACGGGCGATCTTTGCCACCGAGAGCCCCGGCGTGCCGACGAGACCGCTGACTTGCTCAAACAGAGCAGGGGGGCGCGGTGCGGTTGGCGCCGCAGGCGCCTGGCCGAGCAGGCGCGCGACCACGGCAAGGATCGCGGGATAGTCCGCGAGGGTGGGGCGGCCCTTCGTGCGCACTTGGGCGAGCAGGGTGTGGAGTTCGTTCAACGTCGAGGCCGCAAGGCGGCGGTGCGTGGCGCGGCGGCTGCCGTTGGCCGCGACCTCGTAGTCGAGGACGAGGCAGAGCGGCCGGCTGCGGCCGGCGAGCGAGAAGCCGTGCGCGATGCCCGCGGGGATCATGAAGAGATCGCCGGAGCGGGCGCGGTGCCGCACGCCGTTGACGGTCTGCACGCCTTCGCCGGCGAGGTAGAGGATCAGCTGGGCGTAGCCGTGCGCGTGCGGGGCGACCTCGGCCTCGCGGTGGCGGTTGAGCTGGAGTTTGCGCAGCACGAAGCCCAGTGCGTGGATTTCGATCTGTTGGACGAGGATGGGACTCCAGGCGAGCATGACGTCGGTTTTGTGCTATAAAAAATCGGATTCGTTCTAACGCAAGCCGCGCCTTTGCTCTACACTCGCCGCTCCTCAGTCACACCCTCAACCCCTTCATTCCTCACCATGACCACGCATAAAGTCGGTATCATCATGAACGGCGTCACCGGCCGTATGGGCACCAACCAGCATCTGCTGCGCTCGATCAAGGCCATCATTGATCAGGGCGGCATCAAGCTCAGCGACAGCGAGGTGATCATGCCCGATCCCATCCTCGTCGGCCGCAGCGAGACGAAGATCGCCGCGCTGGCCGCCCGCGCCGGCGTGAAGCGCTACACGACCAATCTCGACGCCGCGCTCGCCGATCCGGCGAACCAGGTTTACTTCGACGCCACCCTCACGGGTCAGCGCCCGGTTGGCGTCCGCAAGGCCATCGCCGCCAAGAAACACATCTACTGCGAAAAGCCCACCGCCACGACCTCCGCCGAGGCGCTCGCGCTCGCCAAGGAAGTCTCCGCCGCCGGCCTCAAGCACGGCGTCGTGCAGGACAAGCTCTGGCTGCCCGGCCTCGTGAAGCTCAAGTGGCTCATGGATCAGGGCTTCTTCGGCAAGGTACTCTCCGTCCGCGGCGAGTTCGGTTACTGGGTCTTCACCGGCGAGCACGAGAAGCTCCAGCGCCCCTCGTGGAACTACCGCAAGGAAGAGGACGGCGGCATCATCGTGGACATGATCTGCCACTGGCAGTACGTCATCCAGAACCTCTTCGGCGATATCAAGAGCCTCACCTGCCTCGGCGCCACCCACATCCCGCAGCGCTGGGATGAGGCGGGCAAGCCCTACAAGTGCACCGCCGACGACGCCGCCTACGCGACGTTCGAACTGACCAATGGCGTCATCTGCCATTTCAACTCCTCGTGGACGACCCGCGTCGATCGCGACGACCTCCTCACGCTGCACGTCGACGGCACGCACGGCACCGCCGTCGCCGGCCTCCGCGACTGCAAGGCCCAGTCCATCGCCGCCACGCCGCGCTGCGTCTGGAATCCCGACGTCGACAGCCCGATCAAGTACAAGGACGGCTGGACGCGCGTGCCGGACCAGGGCTTCTACGACAACGCCTTCAAGGTCGAGTGGGAGCTCTTCCTCCGCCACGTGGTGAAGGACGAGCCCTTCCGCTGGAACCTCTTCGAGGGCGCCAAGGGTGTGCAGCTCGCCGAGCTCGGCCTCAAGTCCTGGGCCGACCGCCGCTGGGTTGACGTGCCGAAGCTCGGCTGATCCGGCTTTTAGAAAACCACCGCTTCGTTTCCAAACGCGCGATTTGCACTGGCAAATCGCGCGTT
>JAFEGO010000010.1 GCA_018239845.1 Verrucomicrobiota bacterium | reverse complement strand
GGCTTATAAATTATGCAGCCCGGCCACCGGCCGGGCCTACAGCAGGCTGATCCGCCAGATTTGTAACCTAGCTTACAAATTTGTCGCCTTTAGTTGCTCCGGGCGGAAAAGTGCTTTCCGTCCCTCTTTCCACGCCCATGCGCAAGATCGTCCTGCTTCCTGGTGTCATAACTGCCGCGCTCGCGGCCCTGTTGGCCGGCTGCCACCCGAAGTCCGCCGCGCCGGCGGGCCCCGCCGCCCCGGCCGAGGTCGAGGTCATGCGGCCGATCCAGCGCGACGTGCCGCTGCAGGCCGAGTGGGTCGGCTCGCTCGACGGCCTCGTCAATGCGCAGGTGCGCGCGCAGGTCTCGGGCTACCTGCTCCGCCAGGCCTACACCGAGGGCACGCGGGTGAAGAAGGGCGACCTGCTCTTCGAGGTGGACCCCCGGCCCTTCCAGAATGCCGTGGACCTCGCCGCCGCGCAGGCGGACAAGGCCGAGCTCGCCTACAAGCGCAACCTCGAGCTGGCCGACAAGAAGGTGCTCGCGCCGCAGGAGCTCGACAACGCGACCGCCGACCGCGACGCCGCGCGCGCCGCGCTGGCCCAGGCCCGACTCAACCTCGAGTTCACCCAGATCCGCTCGCCCATCGACGGCCTGGCCGGCCTCGCCAATGCGCAGCTCGGCGACCTCGTCGGCCCCGGCACCGGCGTGCTGACCACCGTCTCCACGATCAATCCGATCAAGGCCTACTTCGCGATCAGCGAGCAGTCCTACCTGAAATTCCAGCAGGCGCCCGCGGCGGATGGAAAGCGCTTCCCCGAGGGCATGACCCTCGAGCTCGTGCTCTCCGACGGCAGCGTTTATCCGCACCCCGGTAAGTTCTACGCGGTGGACCGCTCCATCGATGCCGCCACCGGCACGATCCGCGTCGCCGGCACCTTCCCCAATCCCGAGGGCCTCCTGCGCCCGGGCCAGTACGCCCGCATCCGCGCGGCCGTCGGCTTCATGAAGAATGCGCTGGAGGTGCCGCAACGCGCCGTGACGGAGCTGCAGGATGGCTACCAGATCGCCATCGTCGGGGCGGACAACGTCGCGCACCTGCGCCCGGTGAAGGTCGGCGCGCGCGTCGGCTCCAACTGGATCATCACCGAGGGGTTGAAGCCGGAGGACAACGTCGTCGTCGAGGGCCTGCAAAAGGTGAAGGAGGGCGCGCCCGTCACGCCCAAGCGCTCCGCCGCCGCGATCCGCTAACCGCCCGCCCCCTCCCTCATGTCGCGCTTCTTTATCAACCGCCCGATTGTGGCGATCGTGATCTCCATCCTGACGGTGATCGTCGGATTGGTCACGCTGATCCAACTCCCGATCTCGCAGTACCCGAAGGTCGTCCCGCCGGAGATGCGCATCACGACGACGTTCGTCGGCGCCGATGCCCAGACCGTCGAGCAGTCCGTCGCCGCGCCGATCGAGCAGCAGATGGCCGGCGTCGATAACATGAACTACATGTTCTCGATCAACGGCAGCGACGGCTCGATGCGCCTGACCACGAACTTCGACGTGGCGAGCGATCCCAACATCGACCTGATGCTCTCGCAGATGCGCATCACGCAGGCGACCTCGCAGCTGCCCGCGGAGGTCAACGCTTACGGCGTCACCGCGCAGAAGGCGCTCACCGCGCCCCTCCTGCTGATCGCGCTCAACTCGCCGAAGGGCACCTATGACGGCACCTTCCTCGCGAACTACGGCTACATCAACATCAACGACAAGCTCACGCGCGTGCCCGGCGTGGCGAGCGTCTTCATCTTCGGCGCGGGCCAGTACGCGATGCGTTTCTGGATCAAGCCCGACCAGCTCGCGAAGCTCAACCTCACCGTGCCCGACGTGATCGCCGCGATCCAGGCGCAGAACACGGTCAACCCGGCCGGCCAGATCGGCGCGGAACCGGTGCCCGCGGGGCAGGAGTTCACCTACTCGGTGCGCGCGCAGGGCCGCCTGCAGACGCCCGAGGAATTCGGCAACATCGTGCTGCGCGAAAACGCCGGCGGCGCGGTGGTGCACTTGAAGGACGTCGCCCGCATCGAGCTCGGCGCGCAGGTCTATAACGTGCGCTCGCGCTTCAACGGCAAGGCCGCGGCCGTGCTCGCCGTGTACCAGCTGCCCGGCTCCAACGCGCTCGAGGCCGCCGAGGGCGTGAAGGCCGCGATGGATCAGATCAGCCAGAGCTTCCCGGCGGACATGACCTACGCGATCTCGCTGGATACCACGCGCTCCGTCTCGGAGGGCATGAAGGAAATCTCCACGACGCTCTGGGAGGCGCTCGCGCTCGTCGTGCTGGTGGTCTTCGTCTTCCTGCAGGGCTGGCGCGCCACGCTGATCCCGCTGCTCGCGGTGCCGGTGTCGCTGATCGGCACGTTCATCTTTTTCCCGGCGTTCGGCTTCTCGATCAACACGCTCTCGCTCTTCGGCCTCGTGCTCGCCATCGGCCTCGTGGTCGATGACGCCATTGTCGTCGTCGAGGCGGTGGAGCACCACATCGAACACGGCCTGAGCCCGCGCGAGGCCACGCTCCGCGCGATGAGCGAGGTCGGCGCGCCGGTCGTCGCCATCGCCATCGTGCTGGCCGCGGTGTTTGTGCCGACGGCCTTCATCCCCGGCATCACGGGGCGGCTCTACCAGCAGTTCGCGCTCACCATCGCGCTGTCGGTGATGATCTCGGCGTTCAACGCCCTCTCGCTCAGCCCTGCGCTCTGCGCGCTGCTGCTCAAGCCCAAGTCCGCGACCGGCGGCCCGCTCGGGTCGTTCTACCGCGGCTTCAACAAGGTTTTCAGCAGCATGACCAATGGCTACGTGAGCATCTCCCGTATGCTGATCCGCAAGGTCGTGATCAGCGTGATCTTGCTCCTGGGCTTCGCCGTCGCGGCGGGCTGGTTTGGCAGCAAGGTCCCGAAGGCGTTCTTGCCCGATGAGGACCAGGGTTACCTCTACGTCGGCCTGCAGCTGCCCAACGCCGCCTCGCTCCAGCGCAACGACGCCGCGGTGAAGAAGGTCGAGGAAGTCCTCAGCAAGACGCCCGGTGTGGAAAAATACACGGCGATCATCGGTTTCAGCCTGCTCTCCACGTCGTACAACACGTACAGCTCGTTCTTCTTCGTCACGCTCAAGAACTGGTCCGACCGCACCGCGGCCAACGAGCAGTACGCTGCGATCAAGGCGCACCTCGCCGCGGAGCTGAAGAAGATCCCCGACGGCACGGCCTTCGCCTTCCCGCCGCCGGCGATCCCCGGCGTCGGCACGGCGGGCGGCGTGAACTTTGTGCTAGAGGACCGCGCGGGCCGCGAGCCGGCGTTCTTCGCGGACAACATGAACAAGTTCCTCGCCGCCGCGCGCCAGCGGCCCGAGATCGCCGCGGCCACCACGACCTTTTTGCCCTCGGTGCCGCAGATCTTCGTCAACGTGGACCGCGAGAAGGTGCTGAAGCAGGGCGTGGCGCTGAGCGATGTTTACAAGACGCTGCAGTGCTTCATGGGCGGCTCGTTCGTGAACTATTTCAACCGCTTCGGCCGCCAGTGGCAGGTGTACCTCGCCGCCGAGGGCGACTACCGCAAGGACGAGACGAAGCTTGACCAGTACTACGTGCGCAACCGCGACGGGGCGATGGTGCCGCTCTCGGCGCTCGCCACGCTGGAGCACCGCACGGGCCCGGAGTTCACGATGCGCTACAACCTCTTCCGCGCCGCGCAACTCAACATCACCGCCGCCGCCGGCTACACCTCCACGCAGGTGATGGCGGCGCTGGAGGACACGTTCCACCAGACGATGCCGAAGGAGATGGGCTTCGACTACATGGCGATGTCGTATCAGGAAAAGAAGGCGCAGGAGGGCATCTCGCCCGCCGCGATCTTCGGCCTGTCGCTGCTCTTCGTCTTCCTCGTGCTCGCCGCGCTCTATGAGAGCTGGTCGCTGCCCTTCAGCGTGCTGCTCACGGTGCCGGTGGCGGTCTTCGGCGCGTTCATCGCGCTGTGGAGTCGCACCCTGGAGAACAACGTCTTCGCGCAGATCGGCCTCGTCATGCTCATCGGCCTCGCCGCGAAGAACGCGATTTTGATCGTGGAGTTCGCGCGCGCCCGTCGCACCGCCGGCGCGCCCATCATCGAGGCCGCGCTCCAGGGCGCGAAGACGCGCCTGCGTCCGATCCTGATGACGTCGTTCGCCTTCATCCTCGGCTGTGTGCCGCTGTGGCTGGCCGACGGCTCGGGTGCGGTCGCGCGCCGCGTGATGGGCACCGCCGTCATCGGCGGCATGCTCGCCGCGACGCTGCTCGCGATCTTCCTGATCCCGGTGATGTACTACATCGTCGAGCGGATCGCGGGCAAAAAGGTCGAGCCGGCTCCTACCGCCACCGCCCACGGTGGCGATCAGCACGGGCACTAAGAGCAATCAACTTGCGCGCAATCGGACAATTGTCCGATTGCGCGCAAGTTTTGTCCGATTTGCATTAAGCGATTTTATCGCTTAACTAGTTATTTTATAACAAGATAGGATTAGTAAATCCCGCGAAGCAGAATTGCCGTGTAATTTTACCCTACCGCTTCCTGTCCGAGCGCGGTGGCCCCGTCCGATCACCCCAACGGCTCGTGCAGCCGGCGGCCGGCGAGCAGATGGACGTGCAGGTGCGGCACGGTCTCGCCGGCGTTGGGGCCGCTGTTGACGACGAGGCGGAAACCGGCGCCGAGGTTGAGTTTTTTCGCGAGGAGGGCGGCGACGGTGAAGAGATGGCCGAGCATCGGCTCGTCCGCCGCGGTGGCCTCGGCGGCGCGGGCGACGACGCGCTTCGGGATGATCAGCAGGTGCACGGGCGCCTGGGGATGGATATCACGAATGACGATACACTGGTCGTCCTCGTGCTCGATCGTGGCGGGGATTTCGCGGTCGATGATTTTCTGGAAGATCGTCTTGGACATGGCGGGGAAGTTGTAGCCACTGATTACACAGATGGGCACAGATGACGGAAGGCTTTATCTGTGCCCATCTGTGTAATCAGTGGCTACAAAAACAGCAGCTGCAGGTTGGCGCTGCGGGCGGTGCGGGCGGCGGCGAGGGCGCGGATGAAGGCGAGGGCCTCGTCGTAGTCGCGCACGCGGCGCGGGGTGGCGCGGCGGCCGGGCGGGATGAGCGCGGGACGCAGGTTGGTCACGAGGAGCGTCGCCTCGCGGTAGCGCGCGAGGTGGCGGAGGCCGGTCATGATCTCGGCGCGCGTGAAGAGCGGCGTGGCGGCGGCGAGGGTCAGCGAGGCGTCCCAGTGGAAGAAGCCCTGCTTGGGGAGGTGGGCGAACTGTTTCGCGAGGAGCTCGGCGGCGGCGGCGTTGAACGCGGCGTCGTAGCTCGCGGCCTTGGCCGGATCGGCCGCGATCTGCGCCTCGAGGTCGGCGAGGGTGAAGGCGATCGCGGACTTGATCTGGTTCGCCAGATACAGGTCGTGCCCGGTGACGTGGGCGAAGAGCGCGTCGATGAAATGCAGGCGGCGCAGGTCGTCGCGCGAAGGCGGGGTCTTCTGGCTCACTCCGTCTTGGACTTGGGTTTGCCGAGGTTGCTGACCTCGTCGACGAATTCGGCGACGTCGCGGAATTGTTTGTAGATGCTGGCGAAGCGTACGTAGGCGACCTGGTCCACCTTGCGGAGGCGCTGCATCACGCCCTCGCCGATGGCGTGGGAAGGGATCTCGCTCTCGTACTGGGCCTCGAGGGCGTCCATCACATCCTCGACGAGCATGGTGATCTGCTCGAGGTCGATGGGGCGCTTGTGACACGCGGCGCGCACGGCGCGGATAAGTTTCTCGCGGTCGAATTCCTCGCGGCGGCCGTCGCGCTTGATGACCGCCATGCCGTCGCGCACGAGGAGCTCCGTCGTGCTGTAGCGGTGGCCGCACTCCAGGCACTCGCGGCGGCGGCGGATGGACGAGCCTTCCTTGCTGATACGGGAGTCGATGACCTTGTCCTCGATCGAGGTACACTTCGGGCAACGCATGGTGGATCAGTTAAGCGACAGAAAGTTTTTCAGCAAACCCATGCCACCTTCGGTGGCGATGGACTCGGGGTGGAACTGCACGCCCCAGATCGGCAGGGTGCGGTGGCGCAGGCCCATGATCTCGCCCTCGGCGGTCTCGGCGGTGATCTCCAGTTCCTTCGGAAAGGTGGCGCGCTCGACGAGCAGGGAGTGGTAGCGCGTGGCGACGAAGCCCTGCGGCAGGCCGTGGAACACGTCGGTGTCGCGATGCAAAATCGGCGAGGTCTTGCCGTGCATGAGCCGGTCGGCGCGCACGACGTGGCCGCCGAAGTAATGGCCGATCGACTGGTGGCCGAGGCACACGCCGAGGATGGGCTTCACACCGGCGAAGGCCTTGATGATGTCGAGCGTGACGCCGGCTTCGCGCGGCGAGCAGGGTCCGGGGGAGAGGAGGACGCGGTCGGGATTCAAGGCCAACGCCTCAGCGGGCGTGATTTCGTTGTTACGAAACACGCGCTGCGCCACGCCCAACTGACCGAAGTATTGGACGAGGTTGTAGGTGAAGGAATCGTAGTTATCGATGACGAGAAGCACGTTGGGTCATTTACCCATGGATTGACACAGGGGTCAAGCATGCGGGTAAGGTTGTGCTGCGATGCCCGCTCACTTTCAGCTGCTCAAGACCGACACCACCACCGCCGCCCGGCGCGGGCGGTTGCAGACGCGCCATGGGGTCATCGAGACGCCGATCTTCATGCCGGTCGGCACACAGGGCACGGTGAAGTCCGTCACGCCCGCGCAGCTACGCGACATCGGCGCGCAGATCATCCTCGGCAACACCTACCACCTCAACCTCCGCCCGGGCTCCGAGCTCGTGCGCGATCTCGGCGGCCTGCACCAGTTCATGGGTTGGGACGGCCCGATCCTCACCGACAGCGGCGGCTTCCAGGTTTTCTCGCTCGCGAAGCTGCGCGACATCCGGGACGACGGCGTGGCGTTCCAATCCCACCTCGACGGCGCGAAGCTTTTCCTCGGCCCGAAGGAGGTCATGGGCATCCAGCAAAACCTCGGCAGCGACATCGCGATGGTGATCGACGAGTGTCCGCCGTGGCCCTGCGAGCGCGATGCCTGTGCGAAGGCCGTCGCGCGCAGCTACAAGTGGGCGGGGCAGTGCAAGCAGATCGCCACCGACAGCGGCTTCCTCGCCAACGGCCACCACGTGTTTGCCATCGTGCAGGGCTCGACCTTCGACGACCTGCGGCGCGAAGCCGCAGAGTCCCTTGCCGCGCTGGATTTCCCGGGCTACGCGGTAGGCGGCGTGAGCGTGGGCGAGCCGGAGCCGGAGATGTTGAAACAGGTCGGCGCGACCACGCCGTTTCTCCCCGCCGACAAGCCCCGCTACACCATGGGCCTCGGCACGCCGCCGCAGCTGCTCAAGATGGTCGCGCTCGGCGTGGACATGTTTGACTGCGTGCTGCCGAGCCGCGTGGCGCGCAACGGCCTCGTCTTCACGCCCGACGGCCCGATCAACCTCCGCAACGAGCAGTTCCGCGCCGACCCGCGCCCGATCACGGCCGATGGCGAAACCGGCTCGGCGAATTACACGCACAAGTTTTCCCGCGCGTACCTCCGCCACCTCACGGTCGCGGGCGAGATCCTGAGCTGCACGCTGCTCACGCTCCACAACCTCCATTTCTACCTCGACCTGATGGCGCAGGCCCGGGCGCACATCGAGGCGGGCGACTACGACACGTGGCACCGCGCGTGGATCGCGCGCTACGAGGCGGGCGCCGCGGCGCGCATCGCGTAGTTTGCTGTCGTTTTGAGGTGGCGGCGCGCCGGTGATCTTTTCAAGCTGGCAATAACATGCGTATTCTCGTCACCGGCGGCGCCGGATTCCTGGGTTCCCATCTCTGCGACCGGCTCATCGGTCAGGGTCACGAAGTCGTCGTGCTCGACAACCTGTTCACGGGACGCAAGGCCAACATCCAGCACCTGCTGGGGAATCCCAATTTCGAATTCGTCCGCCACGACATCATCGACCCCTTCAAGTTCGAGGTGGACCAGATCTACAATCTCGCCTGCCCGGCCTCGCCGCCGCACTACCAGTACAACCCGATCAAGACCATCAAGACATCCGTGATGGGCTCGATCAACTGCCTCGGCCTCGCCAAGCGCGTGCGTGCGCGGGTGTTCCAGGCGAGTACGAGCGAGGTGTACGGCGATCCCGCGGTGCATCCGCAGCCCGAGAGCTACTGGGGCAACGTCAACCCCATCGGCAAGCGCTCCTGCTACGACGAGGGCAAGCGCTGCGCCGAGACCCTGTTCTTCGACTACCACACCGAGAACAAGGTCGATATCCGCGTCGTCCGCATCTTCAATACCTACGGCCCCCGCATGCACGAGGCCGACGGCCGCGTGGTCTCCAACTTCATCGTGCAGGCTCTCCGCGGGCAGGATATCACGATCTACGGCGATGGCTCGCAGACCCGCTCGTTCTGCTACGTCGATGATCTGATCGAGGGTTTCCTGCGCTTCATGGCGCAGACCGAAATCGTCGGCCCGATGAACCTCGGCAACCCCGGCGAGTTCACGATGCTCCAACTGGCCGAGCTCACGCTCAAGCTCGTCGGCGGCAAGTCCAAGATCGTCCACAAACCCCTCCCGGCTGACGACCCGAAGCAGCGCCGCCCCGACATCACCCTCGCCAAGAAGGTGCTCGGTGGTTGGGAACCCAAGGTGCCGCTCGAAGAGGGCCTCCAGCGCACGATCGCTTACTTCCGCGGCCGCGTTTGAAGAGTGGCTGCGGCGTCTCGCCGCAGGAATGGGAGAATCTGCGGCGAGGACGCCGCAGCCACTACGCGCCCCCCGGACAGCCCGTCACCCAATTGTCCCCCAGCGGGGCAGATTCTTCATTTGCCAAGGGGGGAGGGGGGCCTACGCTTGAGCCCTTTCATGTTCTCCTTTCTCTTCAAACGGTTTTCCGGCCGGCACTATCGCAAGTTCCTCGAGTCCTGCCGCCCCATCGTCGCGCGTATTAATGAGCTGGAGGTCTCCTACCAGGCGCTGACCGACGAGCAGCTGCGGGCCAAGACCGTGGAGTTTCGTGCCCGCGTGGCCGCCGCCACCGACAAGAAAGCCGCGCTGAATGAGATCCTCCCCGAGGCGTTTGCCGCCGTAAAAAACGCCGCCCGCCGCCTCGTCGGCACCAAGGGCATCGTATGCGAGCACGAGCTGACTTGGGACATGGTGCACTTCGACGTCCAGCTGATCGGCGGCATCGCGCTCAACCAGGGCAAGATTTCCGAAATGGCCACCGGCGAGGGCAAGACCCTCGTCGCCACGCTCCCGCTTTATCTCAACTCCCTTTCCGGGCGGAACACCCAGCTCGTCACCGTCAACGACTACCTCGCCCGCCGCGACTCCGAGTGGATGGGCTACCTCTATAATTTCCTCGGCGTCTCCGTCGGCTGCATCCAGCAGCAGATGGCCCCCGATGTCCGCCGCGAGATGTACGGCCGCGACATCACCTACGGCACGGCCAGCGAGTTCGGCTTCGACTACCTCCGCGACAATGGCATGGCCACGCGCAAGGAGGACCAGGTGCAGCGCGACCACTGGTACTGCATCGTGGACGAAATCGACTCCATCCTCGTCGACGAGGCGCGCACGCCGCTGATCATTTCCGGCCCGGCGCCGATCGAGCGCGAGCAGCCCTTCACCCGCCTGCTCCCGCCGGTGGACCGCCTCGTCAACGACCAGATCCGCCTCTGCAACCGCATCGTCAGCGAGGCGCAGGCGATCCTGGAAAAGCCCGACCTCAAGAACGAGGAGCGCGATGCCGCCATCCGGAAGCTCCTGCAGGTCAAGACGGGCCATCCGAAGAACAAGCAGCTCCTCCGCGTGATGGAGAAGCCCGAGTGGCGCAAACTGCTCGACAAGGTCGAGACGGAGATGAACTCCGACCTCAACAAGGATGAGTTCTACCGCCTCAAGGAAGACCTCTTCTACGTGATCGACGAGCGCCAGCATCAGGCCGACCTCACCCAGATCGGCCGCAACAAGCTGCGTCCCGACAATCCCGACGCGTTCATGCTGCCCGATCTCGCGACGGAGTTCAGCGACCTCGACAAGGACACCACGCTCACGCCCGAGGAGCGCGAGGCCCGCAAGCTCGCCGCGCAAAACCGCTTCGCCGAGGTTTCCGAGGACATCCACGCCATCTCCCAGCTCCTCCGCGCCTACTCGCTCTACGAGCGCGACGTCGAGTACGTCGTGCAGGACGGCAAGGTGATGATCGTCGATGAAAACACCGGCCGCGTCATGCCCGGCCGCCGCTGGTCCGATGGCCTGCACCAGGCGGTCGAGGCCAAGGAGGGGGTCACGATCGAGCGCGAGACGCGCACGTACGCCACGATCACGATCCAGAACTATTTCCGCATGTACGAGAAGCTCGCGGGCATGACGGGCACCGCGGAGACGGAGGCGACCGAGTTCAACGACATCTACCGTCTCGGCGTGCAGGTCGTCCCGACGAACAAACCCTGCATCCGCATCGACCGCAACGACTCCATCTTCAAGACCCGCCGCGACAAGTATGCCGCCGTCGTGAAGCAGATCGAGGAGGCCAACAAGCGCGGCCAGCCCGTGCTCGTCGGCACCGTGAGCGTCGAGTCCTCCGAGGTGCTCTCGCGCATGCTCAAGCGCACCGGCGTGATCCACACGGTGCTCAACGCGAAGTTCCACCAGCAGGAGTCCGAGATCGTCTCGCGCGCCGGCCAGCGCGGCGCCGTCACCATCGCCACCAACATGGCGGGCCGCGGCACCGACATCAAACTCGGCGAGGGCGTCCGCGAACTCGGCGGCCTCTTCGTCATCGGCACCGAGCGCCACGAGTCGCGCCGCGTCGACCGCCAGCTCCGCGGCCGTTGCTCGCGTCAGGGCGACCCCGGTCTCACGAAGTTCTTCCTCTCGCTCGAGGATGACCTTATGCGCCTCTTCCTGCAGGGCAACCTCGCCTCGAAGCTCATGGAAGGCTCCATGCAGGAGGGCGAGGAGCTCGAGCACCCGTGGCTCAACCGCTCCATCGAGAGCGCGCAGAAGAAGGTCGAGCAGCAGAATTACGCGCAGCGCAAGCGCCTCCTCCAGTACGACGACGTGCTCAACCAGCAGCGCGAGGTCGTCTATGGCATCCGCAACGGCGCGATCCACGCCGACCGCCCGAAGGACATTATCTTCGAGCAGATCGAGGAGGAGATCATGACGCGCCTTGAGACCGCCGGCGTCGACAACCGCGGCGGCATGAGCCAGACCGCGCTGGAAGGCGTGGTCGGCTGGTTCAACGCGCATTTCCCCATCAGTCTCCGGGCCGAGGAACTCGCCACCGGCAACACCGAGACGCTGACCGCCGCGCTGCTCGGCCGCATCAAGCAGGCCTATGCCGTGAAGGAGAGCGTGGAAAATCCCGAGGCGCTCGGCTCGCTCGAGCGCTACGTGGTGATCAACGCGATCGACCACCACTGGCAGGAGCACCTCACCGAGATGGAGGACCTCCGCAAGAGCATCGGTCTCCGCAGCTACGGCCAGAAGGACCCGCTGGTGGAGTACAAGGCCGAGGCCTATCGCTTCTTCGAGGAGCTGATGGCCAACGTGCGCCTGCAGATCTGCACCGGCCTCTTCCGCAGCGCTTCCAATCTCGAGAGCTTTGAGAACATGCTCTCGCTCCTCAGCCGCACCGCCCGCGCCGTCGGCCCCGCCGATCCCGTTGCCCCCGCTGCGCCTGCGCCGCAGGTGACTACGACCGTGACGCACGGCGGTGGTGGTGGTGCCGCGCCCGCCCCCGAGGCGGAGATCGAGCTGCCCAAGGTCACGATCCGCCGCGAGGCCCCGAAGGTCGGCCGCAACGACCCGTGCCCCTGCGGCAGCGGCAAGAAGTACAAGCAGTGCCACGGCAAGTGAGCGTGGCTTGAAGCAGGGCGGGTTTCGGACCCGACCTGCCTCGGCCCTGTAAACCGGCTTGAATCACCGCCGCTCCCGGCGGCACACTCTTGCCAATGTCCGACTCCGCGCCCGTGTCTGAGCCTGCTTACGATCCCTACGCGCCGGTGCCTTCGTTTTATTCGAAGCACCCGCAGAAGATCAACGTTGCCCTGGTGTTCGTCGCCACGGTCCTGCTCACAGTGATTTCGTTTCCGCCGTACCACATCCCGGAGGCGGCGTACGCGATGCTCGTGCCCGGCATCTTCTGGGCCTACCTGCGGCCGGGGCTGAAACTCTACGCGTGGACCATGTTTGCCGCGCAGGCCGTGGCCTGGACGATCATCCTGGGCTGGTTGCACAATGTCACCTGGGTCGGCTTGTTTTTGCTCGGGCCCTTTGTGGGCGCATGGGTCGGCTCATGGTACCTGCTGGCGTGGTGGACCATGCCGCGCATGGTCGGCCGGCCGACGCCGGTCCGCCTGATGGCCATGCTCGGCCTCGCGGCCGCGTGGGTCGTGATCGAGTGGACGCGCACATGGCTGCTCGGCGGGTTTCCCTGGCTGCCGATGGCGGCGAGCCAGTGGGAGCGCGTGAGCATCCTGCAGATCGCGGCTTACACGGGCTCGGCCGGTGTCTCGTTTGTGCTCGTGGCGATGAACATCGGCTTCGCGGCGTACGCCCACCGGCTGTTTTGCGAGAAGGCGCGCGGCCTGCGGAAGCGCAGCCAGGAGTTTTTCCTCGGGATGTTTTTGCTGCTCGTGTGCCTGAGCGTGCACGTCACGGAGACCTTCAACCGCGGCGGTTTCACCGTGCCCTTCCTCAAGGTCACGATGGTGCAGCCGGCGATCCCGCAGGCGGTGAAATGGGAGGCCGACCGCGGGCCGGAGATCCTGCGCATCCTCGAAAAGACCACCATGGAGGCCGCCGCCAGCACGCGGCCCGACCTGCTGCTCTGGCCCGAGGCGACGACGCCGTGGGCCGTGCGCGGCGAGGAGAACGCCAAGGCCTTCGTCGAGTCGCTCTCGGCCCGCGCGCGGACGCCGATTCTGCTCGGCTCCATCGCGATCGAGCACGGCGGTCAGCCCGACGAGCAATGGTTCAACGCGGCGTTTCTCGTCGATCCGAAGACCGGCCTGCAATCGGCTTACTACGCCAAGCGCAAGCTCGTGCCTTTCGGTGAATTCGTCCCGCTGCGGCCGGTGCTCGGCTGGCTCTCGAAGTTCGTTCCCATCGGCGACGACTTCGCCCATGGCACCGCGCCGGCTCCGCTCACCCTCACGGTGAACGACAAGTCCGTCACGCTCGCGCCGCTGATCTGCTACGAGGACATCTATCCGGGCCTCGCGCGGGACAGCGTGCACGAAGGCTGCGACGCGCTGACCGTGCTCACCAACAACGGCTGGTTCGGCGAGGGTGGGGCGGCCTATCAGCATGCGGCGCACTCCGTGCTCCGCGCGGTGGAGACGCGTCGTCCGGTCCTGCGTTGCGGCAATGCCGGCTGGAGCGGCTGGATCGACGAGTTTGGCAACATCCGCAGCACGCTGGTGAACTCCAAGGACTCGATTTATTTCCGCGGCTACAAGGCCATCAATGTCACCCGCGATTTCCGCTGGATCGGGCGCGAGAGCGCCTACGTCGCCCACGGCGACTGGTTCATCGCGGTGTGTGCGGGTCTCGCGCTCTTCGGCTACGCCCTGCTCAAGTCCGGCGTTTTGCCCGTGCCCGCGGAGCCGGAGCCGGCGGCGGAGTAAGCGGCACCACCCGCGGGCGCTTGATCACGCGCTTCGCCCGCGGCCGCGGCTTGCCGCCGTGGAGACCGGGCAGCCACGGGGTGCCGAGCGAAAGACAGAGGTCGCACATGGAATTTTCATAGGAACGGAAAATTTCAAGACTGACAACTCCGCGCCGCTTTCGCACAACACACCCTCTACCATGAGCCCCAAACTTCTCCGCCGCGCCGTCGAGGCGCTCGATTCCTTCAACGTCGAGACGCCCAGCTGGGGCTTCGCCGACACCGGCACCCGCTTCGGCAAGTTCTTCCAGGACGCCGCCGCGATCGACATGAACGACAAGCTCGCCGACGCGGGTCAGGTCCACGCCGTCACCGGCTGCTGCCCGACCGTCGCGGTGCACGTGCTCTGGGACTTCAAGAAGGGCGAGGACGCCGCCAAGGTCGGCAAGCTCGCTCGCTCGCACGGCGTTAAGATCGGCGCCATCAACCCGAATCTCTTCCAGGACCAGGAGTACAAGTGGGGTTCCTTCGGCCACAATGACGCCGCCGTCCGCAAGCAGGCCCTCCAGCACTGCTACGACTCCGTGGACATCATGAAGGCGACCGGCAGCGAGTACCTCTCCCTGTGGTTTGCCGACGGCACCAATTATCCCGGCCAGGGCAGCATCCGCGAGCGCAAGGGCTACTTCGAGTCCTGCCTCAAGTCGCTCCACGGCAAGCTGGGCTCCGGCCAGACGATGCTGGTGGAGTACAAGCCCTTCGAGCCCGCCTTCTACGCGACCGACATCGCCGACTGGGGCATGGCCTTCCTCTACGCCAAGAAAGCCGGTCCGCGCGCCAAGGTGCTCGTCGACACGGGCCACCACTACAACGCGCAGAACATCGAGCAGATCGTCGCGTGGCTCCTCGATGAGAACATGCTCGGCGGCTTCCACTTCAACGACCGCCGCTACGCTGACGACGACCTCACGCTCGGCTCGATCGATCCCTACCAGGTTTTCCGCATCTTCCACGAGATCCACTCGTACGCCGCCGACCGCGGCAAGATGCCCAACATCGCCTACATGGTGGACCAGTGCCACAATGAGAAGGCGAAGGTCGAGGCGATGATCCAGACCGTCGTCATGGCGCAGGAACTCTACGCCAAGGCCGCGCTCGTAGACCACGCCGCGCTCCGCAAGGCCCAGGCGAACAACAGCGTGATCGACGCCGAGCTGATCCTGAAGAATGCGTTCTTCACCGACGTCGCCCCCGCGCTGGCCCAGTGGCGCAAGCAGAACAAGCTCCCGGCCGACCCGCTCGCCGAGCACCGCCGCAGCGGCTACGAGAAGAAGGCCGCCGCCGACCGCAACGCCCGCCGCAAGGCCATGGGTATTTCCCGCGGCGGCAGCTTCGCGTAAGGTTAGTTCGCCAGTCCCTCTCCAACGTAGGCCGGGCTTTATGCCCGGCCTATTTTATTTCCCCACCGAAAACCTTACCCGCCGCACGATCCGGGAAAACAGCCACGGAGCGAGGCGCTTGAGGTAGATCGCGGCCACTTCGAAACCGCCGACGTGAATCTCTTCGCGGCCGCGGGCGAGGCCGCGCACGATGGCATCCGCGCAACGCTCGGCGGAGATGCCGCGCTGGTGCGTGGGGTCGGTCTGCCCGTGTTTCTCACCGTGCGCACCGACGGCGTTGTCGGAGACCTTGGTCTTCACGTAGCCTGGGCAGATGAGCGTGACCTGCACGTTCTCGCGCCAGACCTCGGCGCGCAGCGAATCGAAGTAGCCGTGCAACGCGTGCTTTGACGCCGCATAAGTCGAGCGGCCCGGTGTCCCGACGTAGCCCATGACGCTGCTCACGACCGCGATGTGCCCGCGCCGCCGCGCGAGCATCGCCGGCAGCACGGCCTTGGTCAGCGCGATGGTGCCAAAGTAGTTCACCTCCATCAGCGCGCGCTCGACTGCGAGGTCGGCCTTCGCCGCCAGCGCCCGCTGGCTCACGCCGCCGTTGTTAATGAGAAGGTCGATCGGTCCCAACGTGCGCTCGACCTCGGCCGCGAGGGCAGGGAAGTCTCGGCTCTCCGCGAGATCGAGCGGCACGCACCGATGCGCATCGGGTTGCGCGCAGGCCAGCCGCACCCGCTCCAAGTCCTCGCGCCGCCGGCTCGATAGCACGAGCCGGGCACCTTCGCGGGCCAGCGCATAACACAGCGCCTCGCCGATGCCGGAGGAGGCGCCCGTGATCCAAACGACTTTGCCGGAGAAGGTCATGGAGCCTTATCCTAGGTTTGCTTATTCACGCTCGTCGAGGGCCGAGACTTTCCGCTAATAGGCGGTTTATTTACCACTGATGGTGACTAAGGGCCATTGGCAAAATAGGAGAAAAATGCGACACTGGCGGTGATGACGACCCCGTCCCCGCTCACCGCCCAGCAAGTCCAGTTCTTCCACGAGGAAGGCTACCTCATCGTGCCGGATGTCTTCGACCCGGCCGATCTCGAGCCCCTGCGCCGCGAGATGGCGGTCGCGATCGATGCCAAGGCCCGCGCCTTGCAGGCCGAGGGCAAGCTCACGCAGCTCCACGCCGAGCTCGATTTCGACCGCCGCCTGGCGGCGATCTACCGCGACTCCAAGGAAAACGGCGAGGCCATTATGCGGCACCTCGAGGGTCTGCGCGGCGGCGGGTTTCATGCGCCGGAGATGTTCGACGTCATCGCGCACCCGAAGCTCATGGCCAAGGTCGCCTCGCTGCTCGGCACCGAGGAGATCGTGTCCTCGTCCGTTTACCGCCTGCGGCCCAAGCTGCCCAACATCGGCCGCGGCGTGGTGCCGTGGCATCAGGACAGCGGATACCTCGCGACGCACTGCGACAAGCAGATGATCATCACCTGCTGGATCCCGCTGGTCGATGCGACCGTGGAAAACGGCTGCATGCAGATCCTCCCGCGCACGCACCGCGGCGAGGTGTCCAATCACCGCACCGGCGGCAACGCGGGTTTTCTCGTCATCGAGGACCAGGACCTGCCGGACGATCCGCGCAAGGCCATCACCGCGGCCTGCCCGCGCGGCGGCGTGGTCTTCATGACCAACCGCACGCCCCACTGCTCGACGCCCAACTACTCCGACCACATCCGCTGGAGCGTGGACCTGCGCTATCAGTCCGCCGAGGCGCCGAACAATGTCGGTCTCTGGCCCGAGGCCATCGATGCGGCCGGTCAGGCGGACGCGGCCTTCTACGAGAAGGTCAACGTGGCCTGCTACCCGCCCGAGGCCGATTTTTTGGTGCACAGCAAAAAGACCCCCGAGGCCGTCACGGATTACGCGGAATTCGTCCGCCGCCGTGCGGTGTACGATCAGACCAAGTCGTCGTTCTCGGCGTACGGCCGTTGGAAACAGTCGGCGACGCCGGTAAAGTAAAGTAGCGCCGGCATCCTGCCGGCCATCGGTTCACGCGTGCCGGCAAGATGCCGGCGCTACGCCTTTGCCTGCCGCCACTCCCGTGGCGTCACGCCAAACGCGCGGCGAAACACCGTGGAAAAATGCTGCGATGAGCTGAAGCCGTGCTGCAGTGCCACCTTCGTGATGTCGAAGTCCGGCTGGCGCAGCGCCTGCCGCGCCGCGCGCACGCGCAGCTGCAGGTGGTAAGCCGCCGGGCTCACGCCGACCTCGCGGCGGAAGAGTGCGCAGAAATGCGGCACGCTCCGCGCCGTCGCCATGGCTGCGAGGTCGCGCAGCGGCAGGCGGCGGTCGAGCTGGCGCTCCATGTAGGCGATGGCGCGTTGCACGGGGTAGGAGTAGGGGAGGGCGCTTTGGGCCGGTGCGGGCTGCTGGTCGGCCAGCAGGCGCTGCGTCACGAGCGCGATGAAGAGATCAAGGTATGAGCGCACGGCCTGGAGCCGGTGCGGGTGGTGCGCCACGACCTGTGCGACGAGGCCGCGCAGCACGGGCTCGACCTCAGGTACGCCGGTGAGGTTGCGCAGGCGCGCAGTGCGGAGGATTTTGGCCAGCTTCACCGCCGCCGGCCCGAAGGTGTCGAGCTTGAGGCCGACCCAGAGGTGGTGGTTTTCGGGATTGGGCACGGGGCCGGTGCCGTGTTTTTCGTTGGGGTAGGCGATGTAGAGGTCACCCATCGCCTGCGCGGTCACTTCTCCGTCGGCCTTCCACGAGGCGCAGCCGCGCGAGAGGTAGAGAAACTCAAAGCCCGTGTGCGCATGCGGCTTCCGGTAGTGGCCGCGGCAACAGAGCGCCTCGCCGCAGTGGGTGAGCTGCGGCAGCTCGTCCACGGGGGCGTCGTAGACAAAGCCGCTGATGATCTGGGGATCGCGGAGGACTTTCATGGCCGGCGGGTGGAGGGTGTTTTTTTAACAGGGAATGTAATATTCTGTACATTTCCACCAAAAATTCTGGACGCGCCCAGCCGCTGATCGCGCTATCATGCTCCGCTTACCCTTCATGGCACCCCTTCCTCCCGCCCGTCTCACCGAATCGCAAAAGCAGGCCTACGCCGACCAAGGCTACCTGCTCGGCCTGCCGCCGATCTACACGCGTGCCGAGATGGATGCGATCAACGCCGAGCTGCCCAACCTTCTCGCGCTCCTCAAGCCCGGCGAAACCTCGGGCGACATCCGCGAGTGGCACCACACGAGCACCTATCTCTACGACATCGTGATGAACCCGCGCATCCTCGACCTCGTCGAGGGCATCCTCGGGCCTAATTTCTACGTCTGGGGCAGCCACTTCTTCATCAAGCCGCCGCGCAGCGCCGGCACCGTGCCGTGGCACCAGGACGCGTACTACTGGCCGCTCTCGCCCTGCAACACCGTCACCGTGTGGGTCGCCTTCGACGACGTGGACGAGGTCAACGGCGGCATGAAGCTCATCCCCGGCTCGCACAAGGGCGGCCTCATGAAGCACGGCACGACTGACGACGCCAACGCCACGCTCAGCCTCGGCCTCGCCGACGGCTCGGGTTTCTCCACGGCCTCGGCCGTGCAGTTCCGCCTCAAGGCCGGCGAGGTCTCGATGCACGACGACCGTGCGATCCACGGTTCGCAGGCCAATCCCTCGGACCGCCGCCGCGCCGGTCTCACGATCCGCTACTCCGGCACCAACGTGAAGGCCGACCTCAGCATCAGCCCCGACTTCGTCGCGCATCTCTGCCGCGGCGTCGACACCTACGGTCACACCCCCTACGCGCCTGCGCCCACGCTGCGTTATGCGCGGAAGGACTACCGCCGTGGCGAGGCGACCGCCGAAGGCTACGGCCTCAATCCCGTCGCCGCCGCCAAGTAAGTTTCAACTTTAAACCCATATCACCATGGCCACCGCTACCGCGACCAATCCCTACAAGCTGACTTCTGCCCAGCAGAAGTTTTATCACGAAAACGGCTACCTCCTCGGGCTGCCGCCGATCTACACGCGCGAGGAAATGGCGCGCATTAACGCCGAGCTGCCCAATCTCCTCGCGCTCCTCCAGCCGGGCGAGACGACCAAGGACATCCGCGAATGGCACGAGACGAGCACGTATCTCTACGAGATCGCGATGAACCCGAAGATCCTCGACCTCGTCGAAGGCATCCTCGGGCCCAACTTCTATTTCTGGGCGAGCAACTTCTTCATCAAGGAGCCGCGCAACGAGTCCACCGTCGGCTGGCATCAGGACGCGTACTACTGGCCGATGGCTCCGCACAACTCGGTCACCGTCTGGCTCGCCTTCGACGATGTGGACGAGGTCAACGGCGGCATGAAGCTGCTCCCCGGTTCGCATCGCGGCGGCATCATCAAGCACAAGCGCTCCACCCAGACCTCCTCCGTGCTCACGCTCGAGCTGGAGGACGGCTCGGACTTCAACGCCGACAAAGCCGTGCAATTCCGCCTTAAGGCCGGCGAGTGCTCCCTGCACGACGACCGCGCGATCCACGGCTCGCCCGCCAATCCCTCCGACCGTCGTCGCGCGGGTCTCACGATCCGCTACTCCGGCACCAACGTGAAGAACGACATGAGCGTGAACCCCAACTTCAAGGTGTACCTCTGCCGTGGCGTGGACGAGTTCCACCTTAATCCCTACGGCACCGTCCCGACCCAGCGCTACGGCCGCCCGAACTTCAAGCCCGTCAGCAACGAAGAAGCGGGCAAGGCCTAAGTCTTCGTCGCCGGGGCGTCCTCCCGCGACGCCCTGGCGGCGGGTTTGGCCGGCGGACGGACCTTAGCGAGCTGGGCGTTGATCCAATCGACGTCATTGTACCAGTGGTGCCGTTCGCAGAGGGCGAGGAGCTGCTCGTAGCGTTTCACGGCGTCAAAGCCGATGCATTCATGCAGCTTGCGCAGGCAGACAGGGCAGACGCTGCGCGGCGTGCCATCCATCTCCTCGAGGTCGTTGGCGCCGTTCATCAGGCAGTCGTAGTAGATGCAGTGCTCGAGGCCGAACATATGGCCGAGCTCGTGGGTCATCACCTTGCAGGCGCGGCGGAGGATGAGATCGTGGTAATCGGCGCCGCGCTCATCACCCCTGAAGGCGGGGTCGTAGCGCGCGAAGCTGTAGATGCCGACGCGGTCAACAAGCGTAGCTTCGCCGAAGACGTAATTCCATTTCGGCGACGGATAGAGATCGGTCATCGTGACACCGAGCAGGCAGTAGGCGTCGTCAGGCAGGCGCGTTTTTAGAAAGGCCTCGACGCTCGTGGTGAGGATCTGGCGCTGACCGGAACGTGGATTTTTACGCGGCTCGAACTCGAGGTCGTGCGGATCGTAGGCCGGGAGGATTTTCACCGGCAGCTGGAAATACGCCGCGGCATAGGCGCGGATTTCGTCGAGCGGCGGACTGGTGTCCTCGTCGAACTCACCGATGGGCAGCAGATAGATGACGCGGCGCGTAGCGTCGGGGCGGTTGGGCTTGGCGGCGCGGTAGGCGGCGAAGGTCTGGCCCGGCTCGTAGTGCACGCCGAGCCAGTCGTTGGAACGCGGCAAGGTGATGGGATAAAAATCGCCGTCGGGCTCCAGCAGGCGGCGGAGCGGCTCGGGCTCCGCGGAGATGTCGCCGAGGGCTTGGGCGCGGCCGGCGGCATCGGGGCGCTTGAACTCGGCGCGGACCGGAAGCGCGAGCAACGCCAGGAGCGCAAACAAGACCAGAGGCAGGGCGACCGATGGTTTCATGGCCGTACGCTGACGGCGATACGGAGCGGGGAAAAGCGCCAAACGCTTACTGCGCGAGCGCGGCCTTCAGGTGCGGCACGAGGCGGCGGGTGAATTCCACGGAATCGGGCGCCGACAGGTGGGACGACTCGGGGCACTGGAAATTCGCGAGCTCCGGGTAGTCGGTGAAGTAGATGCTAGGGGCGCCGGACTCGTTGATGATGCGGGTCCAAGGACCGGCGCGAGGCGTGCCGGCGTCCTCGAGTTCCCGGACCTTGCCGGTGAAGGGGAAGCGCACGAACACGACCTTGCCGCCGCGGGCGCGGAGCTTTTTCACAGCGGCAGCGGTGTCCTGAAAACGTTTCTCGATGGCGGCGCCCATGCCCTTGAGGAAGGCCTCGCGCGGGATGTAGCTGGGCGGCGGAGGCGGCGTGAAGAGGAGGGGCCAGCCGTTTTTGATGCGGTCCTGCAGCGGGCCGGGTTGGGCGCAGGCGTCGATCATGCGCGTACGGCGCTCGCGGTCGACTGAGCCGAAATAGGGTGGCAACGGCGGGCCTTCAGTGTGGTCGCGCGGCGGAAGAGGAATGCGGCCCAGCAGCTTGGGCAGGGTGAGGTCGTCCTTCTTGAGGAAGGCGATGTGCTCCTCGAGCAACATGCCGAGCACATGACCGGAGCGCTGGGCCCAAGTCTGCTTGTGGTAGCGCTCCAGGGCGCGCTCGGAGTTTTTCAGCAGCGGGCCGCCGGGGGCCAGCCACATGCCGGGCACGAGGCTGGCGATCACCGTGCCGTGGAAGCTCTCGTCGTTTACGAGGTCGGCGAAAACCGGGTACGGGCAGCTGCCATCGAGCGCGAGCTGGATCGGACGGGAGCCGAGGCCTTTTTCCAACTCGTCGAGATCGAGGTCAAAATGCGCGCGGGAGTCGCCGACGATGACGATCGAGTCCGGGCGCACGGCCCGGCGTTGCTGGGCCCAGAGGTCGGGCGTGTCGTTCAGCGTCGGCGCGTAGCCCCAGGCGCGGCACCGGATCTCCCAACCGACCGCGGCGAGGAAGGTCAGCGCCGTGACGATCAACGCCAGGCGGCGCCACGGCAGGTCGGGAATGACCCGTTCGAAGCTTTCAAAACTGGAAGTAGATGAAGGCATGGCCGTTTCCTTGCGTGAGGATGATGGCGCTGAGCATCAGCGTCCAGAGGGCGACGACGAGCCAGCGCGGCATTTTGCCGACGACGGCCTCGATCGAGGTATCGCGCAGACTCCAGTGGGCGAGCAGGAGGCCGGCGGTGACGCTGCCGACCTGGAGCAGCTCGCGGGTGGTCAGCAGGGCGTCGCTGGGTGCGCCGGCGCCGACCATGGCTTTGACGAGGCGGGCGGCGGTGGCGAAGTCCGCCGCGCGGAAGAAGACCCACGCAAGGCAGACGACCGCAAACGTGCCGAGGCCGATCAGGAACTTGATCGCGAAGGTCTGCGTCCACGGGGCCTCGCCTGCGGCACCCTTGACGAGCCGCTCGATCACGAGGAAGACGCCGTGGATCAGGCCCCACACGACGAAGGTCCACGCGGCGCCGTGCCAGAGGCCGCCGATGAACATCACGATCATCAGGTTGACCGCGGCGCGCGCGGGACCGGAGCGGTTGCCGCCGAGCGGGATGTAGAGGAAGTCGCGGAGGAAGGTGGAAAGGGAAATGTGCCAGCGCCGCCAGAAGTCCGAAAAGCCCACGGCGGCGTACGGGAAGCGGAAGTTGTCCTTCAGATGGAAGCCGAGGCAGAGCGCGGCGCCGATGGCGCAGGTGGAGTAGCCGGCGAAGTCGAAGAAGATCTGCCCGGCGAAGGCCAGCGTGCCGCCCCAGGCATCGAGCGCAGGGAGCGGACCGCCGTAGCCGAAGACCGCATCGGCGGAGTCGGCCAGCAGGGCATCGGCGAGGACGATCTTCTCGAACATGCCGAGGGTCATCAGCAGGAGACCCCAGCCGAACTGGCCCGGTCGCAGCTTCGGCGCGGTGACGAGTTGGGGCAAAAAGTCCGCGGCGCGCACGATCGGACCGGCAACCAGCTGCGGGAAGAAGGAGACGGCCAGCGTGAAGTCGCGCAGGGACTTGGTGGGCGCGCACACACCGCGATAGACATCGAGCGTGTAGGAGAGGGAGTGGAACGTGTAGAATGAGATACCGATCGGCAGGAAGATATCGAGGTGAGGCGGCTGATAGGCGACGCCGGCCCGCGCGAGCAGCCACTGGAAGTTTTCGAGCAGGAAATTGCCGTATTTGAAAAAGCCCAACATGCTCAGGTTGGACGTCACGCTGGCGATCATCCAGCCGCGGCGGGCGCGGGGTGTCACGGCCGAGGCGATACGGCTGCCAAGGTAGAAATCCAGCGCGGTGGTGCCAAAGAGCAGCAGCGCGAACGGCGGATTCCACGCGCCGTAGAAGATATAGCTGGCGACCAGCAGCAGGTTTTTACGCGTCTCCCATGACCGAAGCGCCCAATAGGCGCCCACGACCACCACGAAGAACACAATGAAGGTCAGCGAGTTGAAGAGCACAGCCGGAAGCCCGTAGCAAATCGGACGTCCGGCTAAGCTCAATTCCAATGGATTCGGCGCACCTCAGGATTTCCCTTAGGGGAAGCACCCGGGCTGTATAATGTAAGCTCTAATAAAACGTCCGGCGCAAAGAAGATAGTCTTCTCAGCGGCTCGAGTCTTTGCGGCGGAGGAGGGCGGCGCGGCCGGCTTCGAGGCGGGCGCGCTCGGCGGCGGTGAGGCTGGCGATGCCGGAGCGGGCGATCTTGTCGAGCACGGCGTCGAGGTCATCGACGGCGGGCGCGGCGGGTTTGACCGGGGTGGCCTTCTGGGCGGCGGCGCGGCGGAACCTGAAGCGGGGCAGGGTGAGGCTGCCTTGCTGGTAGCGGACAAAGGCGTAGGCAAAACCAGTGGTGGCCCAGAGCGAGATGAGGCCGGCGGTATCGCGGTTGGCGATGAACATCAGCGTGTAGAGACCGACAAAGATCAGCGCGATCCACTTGGCGAGCAGGCCGAAGTACATCTCGGCCTCGGGATAAAGCGTCGCGAAGGCTACGAAAATGGCGAGAGAACCCACTTCGCCCGCCATGTGCTGGGGAAACCAAGTACCTATGGCGGTGAAAAGCAGCGGTGTCAGCAGGTAGAGACCGGTGAAAAAAAGAAGGAAAAGACGTCGTCCGAAAAACTTTTCGAGCTCACGCCCGAACCACGCGATCATGAACATATCGATGACGAACCGGAGGCTGGGCTGATTCCAGAGCCCATAGGTGAGGATGCGCCAAACTTCGCCCCGGAGCACCGCCTCGCTGGAATAAATCATCCATTCAAGCGGTGCGTAGATCTGCAATCCCATCAGGATGGTCGTGACCAGCAATGTGGCCACATACACGAGCACGATGAGCAGGGCGGCGTAAATGGGCCGGCCGTTCATCCAGAAAAGCGGCTGCTGTTCGTTGGCGGTGAAGTCGCGCATCGGAGACGGCCTCACCGTTGGCGGCACGGTGCGTTGGGGCAAGCGCGCAACGGGCTGAGTTTCGACAGAATGAACCGAATTTACCGAATGAAGATTCGGATTCGATGCATTCCGTTCATTCTGTCTAAAAACCGAATCAGCGTGACTCGGGCGGGATCAGGCTGAGCTCGGCGCTGAACTGGGCGTGCGCGGCGGCGTTGACCGGGCGGTGCTTGACGGTGGTGGAGGCGGTGTCGGCGCCGAGGTAGTTGTTGCCTTTCCAGTTTTTCGTCGGACGGATCGGGCGTGGGGTGAAACCGCCACCGCAGTTGGGGCACACGTTGAAGAGCACGCGTTCCACGCAGTCGGAGCAGAAGGTGCATTCGTAGGAACAGATGCGGGCGTTCTTGGCGGCGGGCGGCAGGGAGCAATTGCAGTTCTCGCAAGTGGGGCGGAGTTCGAGCATGCGGGAAAACAAACCGTCGCGAGCGGGCCTATCGATGCAGAAATTTGCGGCGGGCGATCGCGAGAATGTAGCCGCTGCCGCAGATAACACCGAGGAAAGCAAGGAATGTAGTCCCAGGGTGCGGGCTGGCGGGCGGGCCGCAGAGCTCGGGGCCGACGAGGCCGAGGGCGGTGGCGAGGCCGGTGTAGGCGAGCACGCAGAGCAGGCACTTCGGTGCGAGGGCGAGCGCCGCCGCCGGCAGGAGCCAGCGGACGGCACGGCGGAGGGGCTTAGTGTGCGGCGACGGCATCGGCGGGCTGGTCGTAGCGGTCGCGGTGGCGGACCCACTTCATCGGAGCCTCGGGGTCCTCGTTGCGGCCTTTTGAGGTGAGGTCGATGAGCTGGTAGGCGCCCACCAAGGCGTCGAGGCCGCGCGAATACGTCGAGTAGGTGCGGTACACCTGGCCGTCGGCACCGCGGGCGAAGACGCTGAGGCCGGGGAGCTCGTCGAGGTTGGCGGGGTTGAGACCGAAGTTGTAGAGCGGGCGGCCGGAGGCGACCTCTTCCTCGGTGAAGGCGACGCCGAAGTCGCGGTTGAAGGTCGTGCCAGCGGAGGAGACCCAGTCGAATTTCCAACCCATGCGGGCCTTGAAGGGCAGGATCTCCGCGAGTGGGGCGCTGGAGACGGCGACGAAGGTGATGTCGCGGGCCTGGAGGTGGGGGATGGCGCCGTCGAAGTGATCCGAGACGTAGGAGCAGCCGCGGCAGCCTTCCTCCCAGCCGGGTCCGAGCATGAAGTGATAGACGATGAGTTGGTTGCGGTCGGCGAAGAGGTCGGCGAGCGAGACCGAGCCGGAGGTGGAGGTGAAACCGTAGGGCGTCGTGACGGGAGTCCAAGGGAGGGCGCGGCGGTGGGCGGCGAGGCGGTCGCGGAGTTTCGTGAATTCCTTTTCCTCGCGGAGGAATTCGAGGCGGGCGGCGCGCCACTGGTCGGCGGAGACGATGGCGGGTTGGGTGGTGGGGTTATTTTTCATGGGAGTCGGGTTGGCGGGTGGCGCAGCGGTTGAGCATTTCGGTGCCGTGGAGTTTTTCGTACTCGGCCTTGAGCCGGGCGTGGGTTGACCAGAACGGAGGCAGCGCAGCGCCCTCCAGCAGGGCGATGAGGATATCAAGATGGACGTGCCAGCCGCTCGCGTAGCCGGAGAGGAAGGGGATGTCGGTGCCGCGGGCGCGATGGGTGAGAACAAGCTGCACGTCCTTGCCCTGCACGCTGAGCTCGAAGGTGACGTCGGACTCGTCGTCGAAGGTGTAGCTCAGCACATGGGGCGGCTCCCAGCGCAGGACGGTGCACGGCATTTTGACGCCGGGGTCCTGGATGTGCTTGTGGGATTCGGGCGGCGTCTCGCCGGGCGCAATGTTCTTGTGCTGGAAGAAGAGCTCCATCTTGCCGCCGACCTTTGGCTCCGTGCTGCCGCCGGCGAACCAGCGGGCGCGCTTTTCCGGATCGGTGAGGTATTGCCAGACGCGCTCGATGGGGCCGGGCAGGTTGCGCACGATGCGCACTTCCGCGGGTCCGGTGAATTTGCCGGGTTTTTGATTTTCGTTTTTCATGGTTAAAGTTTTGCAGCGCTGTCGTCCTGCCGAAGGGCTTCCGCGAGGGCGTCGAGCATCCGGGTCCAGATATCTGCGACTTGATCGGCCTGGGCGGACCATTGAGCCCCCATCAGGTGGGTGAGCTTCAGCTCGCAACCGCGGTCGAGCGACGTAAGTTCGACAATGACGCGGCTCGTGTCGGGTAGATCTTCGCGCAACCCCCACGTGAAAACGAGCAGGCGGGGGCGCTCGACCTCGAGGTATTCGCCGACATAATTGATCTCCCGACCCTCGCGCTCGACGATGAACGAGAAACGGCCGCCGACCCGCGCATCCAGCGTGAGCCGCACGATGCGCTCGTCGCGCACACCCGGGCCGAACATCCAGCGACCGAGCCAAACGGGGTCGAACCACGCGGCGAAGACCTGCTCGGCTGAGGCGGCGAAGCGGTGCAAAACAATGGCGTGGACGGGCTGGGTCATGGTCAGGACTTTTTCTTCCGGGCGGCAGCCTTGGCGTTGGCGGCGTCTTCCGCGCGGAGCTCACGCTCGAGGGCATCGAGGCGGCTGGACCAGATGGAGCGGGTGCGATTGAGCCAGTCCTCCAGATCGCCGAAGCCGTCGGGATTGAGGGCTTGGATGCGCGACTGGCCTTCGGCGCGGGTGGTGACGAGGCCGGCCTCGCGCAGGACCTTGAGGTGCTGGGAAATGGCCGGGGCGCTCATATCAAACTCATCGACCAGCTCGCCCGCGGTGCGTTCGCGCACAGCGAGCAGCTCGATGATGCGGCGGCGGGTGGGGTCGGCGATGGCAGCGAGGCTCTGCATGACGGCTATTAATTAAGTGATAACTTAATTAAGCAAGAACTAAAATAATAGGTCGTCGCCGGGAGATGTTCACTGCTGACATAATGCTGTCAGGCCGAAGCGGTAGCATGCCGGGATGAATGACGGATCACGGGATTTTGATTTTCTCCACGGCACCTGGTGGGTGCGGCATGACCGCCTGAAGGAGCGGCTCGCGGGCTGCACGGAGTGGGCGAAGTTTGGCGGCGTGTGCCGGGCGCAGCGCCTGCTGGGCGGGGCGGCGAATGTGGACGACAATTATCTCGAACTGCCGGACGGGCACTATTGCGCAGCCACCCTGCGAGCCTACGACGCGCAGACCGGGCAATGGTCGATCTGGTGGCTCGACGGGCGGCAACCGACGGAACTGGATACGCCGGTGCGCGGGCGTTTTGCCGAGGGCGTCGGGGAGTTTTACGCCGAGATGATGTTTAAGGGGAAACCGACGCGCGTGCGCTTCCGTTGGACGCAAACCACGACGCCGATGCCGCGGTGGGAACAGGCGTTTTCCGACGATGGCGGTGCGACGTGGGAAACGAACTGGACCATGGAGTTCATTCCGCGCTCGACCGAGGTGGCGGGCGGGTGATTTGCGCATCGCCAAGGTGGGAGCCTCAGGGTCAGCTAGTCGGATGAGCGCCCCTGATTCGATGCAGGCCTACTACAATGCGCGGGCGCCGCATATGGCCAAGGGCCTCGCGACTCCGCCGGCGGGTCAGTTGCTGGAGATTGTCACTGCGCTGCGGGCGGAGTCGGCCGGACGTGCGGTGCTGGAGATCGCGTGCGGCACGGGTTACTGGACGCGGTTTGTCGCTCCTGGTGCGAGCGAGATGATGGCCACGGATTTTTCGGAGGAGATGCTGGCCATCGCGCAGGGGCAGCAGATCGAGCGGGCGCGGTTTCAACGGGAGGATGCGTATGCGCTGGCAGGTGTGAGGGAAGGGCGCTTTGACTTTGGTTTTGCGATGCACTGGGTGTCGCACATCCCGCTGGCGCGCTGGGGCGAGTTTTTCACGGTGTTTCACGCGCGACTGAAACCGGGGGCGCGGGTGCTGCTGGCCGACGATATCCGGCGGCCGGATGATGCGGACCCGTACTATAGCAAGCTCGCGACGCACGACTCCTACGAGATCCGTCGTCTGCCGGAAGGCGGTACCTACGAGATCGTGAAGACGTATTTCACTTCGGAGGAACTCCAGGAGCTGTTGCGGCCCTATGCGGAGAATCTGGTGATCCGCTACGAGCGGCCGCGCTGGTGGCTGACCTACGTGGTGAAAAACTGAGGCGCTGGTCCGCTTAGGCGGCGGCCGGGGCGGAGGGGTGAAAACGCTTGGTCGCGAGGACGATCAGCACGATGAAGCCGATGAGCGCGAGGCCTTGGGTGGCGGCGAAGGGCGGTTCCTGGCCGGTCGGTGCCAGCGCGTGCAGCGCGGGGATCTTCAGGAAAGACTGCACGATCAGAACGAAGAAATTGAAGTAGAGCGCCACGAGAGAGCCGATCACGTAGATCCAGCGCCACGAGCCCGCGAGCTTGCGCGAGTAGAGGGCGTAGAAGACCGGGGCGAGAAGGAGGATCGAGAGGATGCCGACGCCGATCGCCGGCGTGAAACTGTGGAAGGGAAAGAAGAAGCCCGTCACCGAGGTGAGCAGGGTGGTCCACAGGAAGACAGCGACCATGCGGGGGTTCGAACGGGAGGAGAGCATGGCGAAGGCCACGACAAACCCCGTGATGATACCAACCAGACTCAGCGCCACGTGAAACAGGGTGAAGGCGGTCATGATGACCTCACCCTGAGCACTCGTCGTGCCGGATGCAGTACAAATGTGAAGCCCTTTGACCTGAAGGGGTTACAGGCGTTTCACAAACAAGGGACGCTCAGCCCGTGGCGGGCTTGCCGGCGTAGAAGGGCAGCAGTTGCTTGAGGTGACCTTGGATCACCGAAGCGACGGTCTGCGGGGGCAGGGCACCCTTGTGCAGTTCGAAGATCGCGACGAGCAGGGCGAGCTCGATGTCGTTTTTCTTGGGGCTCACGGCCTGCATCTCGCGCAGGAGCTCCAAGGCCTTTTTCTCGGCCCGCTTGTAGTCCTTAAAATTCTCCTCGGTCGGCGTACTCATGGGGCCAAGGGCTCCCGCAATCGCCGCCGCCGTCAAGCGCGCAGTGTGGTCAAAGGAATTCACCCCGAGGCCGCGGAGCGGGCGGAGGCATGAATCTCCGCCGGCCTTTGCGGCCTTGGGGTGAAGGCAAGTCAGTCGTGGCTGACTCAGGGCGCCGGCGGCTTGCCGCTGAGCGCACCCGCGAGGAGCGCGATGAGCAGCAGAACCACGAAGATCATGAAGATGATCTTCGCAATGCTGGCGGCGGCACCGGCGATACCGGTGAAGCCGAGCAGACCGGCGATGATGGCCACGATAAAGAATATGAGTGCCCAGCGTAGCATGACGGTTCTCCTTTGGTTTGAGGGTTGAGGGATTTGCTCCCTCTGCCACGGACCCGGGTCGAAGCGTCAGGTTCGCCGGCGCGTTGTACTATTTTCCGGCGACAGCGGGAACAATCAGGCTCAGGATCGCAACGCGACGAGGCGGACGGCACCCTGCTCGGTGGAGCTGTGCTCGAGGGTGAGGCCGGCGGTGGTGAGCAACGCGCCGACTTGGGCGGCGGTGAGGCGGAGCTTGCGGTAGGTGCTGCTGGCGAGCTGCCACTGGTCGCCGTTGCGGGTGTGGATGAGGTCGCTGACCTCGACATGATCCGGGCGGTAGTCGAGGAAGCAGGTGAAGATACGGACGGGCTCGCTGCGGACGGGGATGAAACGCTGCGGGCCTTGGAGCTCGTGGGTTGCGAGGTCGCGGAAACCAAGGACGAGCCGGCCGCCTGGCGCGAGGCAGGCGGCGGCGCAGTGGATGAGGGCGGCGACCGCGCCGACGGAGGGGAGGTGCGTGAGGGTGTCGCCCATGCATACGATCAGCGCGGCATTGCCGGTGAGATGGGCGGGAAAGTTCAGCAGGTCGCCCTGGACGGTATGGATGGAGCGGGCACCGGCGCGGGTGCGCAGCTCGGCGAGCAAGGAGGCGCAGAGATCGAGGGCGAGGACGTCGAAGCCGGCGTCGGCGAGCGGGATGGTCTGGAAGCCGGAGCCGCAGCCGAGATCGACGGCAGTGCCGCGCGGCCAGGTGGCGAGACCGAGCGAGTCGAGCAGGGCGCAGTTGCGCGCGAGGGCAGCGTTCCAGCCGCCGGCCATCCACGTGTAGACCGGGCCGAGCAGCTGATCGTAGTGGGCTTGGACGGAGGACATGGTCCGCGCCTCAGTAATCGAGGTACGGCGCGAGCCACTTCTCGGACTCGGCGACGGGCTGCTGCTTGCGGGCGGAGTAGTCCTCCACCTGATCCTTCGCCAGTTTACCGACGGCGAAGTACTTCGACTCGGGGTGGTTAAAGTAGTGGCCGGAGACGGAGCTCGGCGGGTACATGGCGTTGCTCTCGGTGAGGGTGATACCGGTGAGAGCGGTGGCGTTGAGCAGATCGAAGAGCGGCGGCTTTTCCGTGTGATCGGGGCACGCGGGATAGCCGGGCGCGGGACGGACGCCGCGGTATTTTTCGCGGATGATGTCCTTCATCTCCAGATTTTCGGTTAGACCGAAGCCGCAGAAATCGCGCTCCTTCTTATGCATCAGCTCGGCGAGGGCCTCGGCGAGGCGGTCGCCGAGGGCCTGGGCCATGATGGCGTTGTAGTCGTCCTGCTTGGCGCGGAACTCCTTGGCCCACTCCTCGACGCCGTGGCCGGCGGTGACAGCGAAGCCGCCGAGGTAGTCGATGCGTCCGCTGTCCTTCGGCGCGATGAAATCGGCGAGGCAGTGGTTGAACTGGCCGGCGGGCTTTTCACTCTGCTGGCGGAGGAAGTGGAACGTTTTTAGGACCGTCGTGCGCGACTCGTCGCGGTATATTTCGACGCTGTCTCCGACGGAGTTGGCCGGCCAGAAACCGATGACGGCTTTGGCGGTGTAGCGTTTCTCGGCAATGATCTGCGCGAGCATCGCCTGAGCCTCAGCGTAGAGCTTGGTGGCCTCGGCACCGACAACCTCATCCTTGAGAATATCCGGGAAACGGCCGTGGAGTTCCCACGAGGAGAAGAAGGGACCCCAGTCGATGTAAGCGGCGATTTCGGCCAACGACAGGGTGCCGTTCTCGGTTGAGAAAGCGCGCACGCCGAGGAATTCCGGGCGGGGAATATCAATGGTCGCCCAGTCGGTGGGCTGGGCGCGCGCGCGGGCCTCGGGGAGCGCGAGGAGCTGGCGCTTGTTCTGGCGGTCGGCGAACTCGACGCGTTGGCGCTCCTGCTTGGCCTTGGTCTCGGCGACGAAAGCGGGTTTGTTGTCGGGATTGAGCAGCTGCGAGACGACGCCGATGACGCGCGAGGCGTCGAGCACATGCACGACGGGCTCGGAGTAGTGCGGCGCGATTTTCACCGCGTTGTGCGCGGCAGACGTAGTGGCGCCGCCGATGAGCAGGGGAATCTTGAATCCCTGGCGCTCCATCTCCTTTGCGTTGTGCACCATCTCGTCGAGCGACGGCGTGATCAGGCCGGAGAGGCCGATGATGTCGGCGCCCTTCTCCTTGGCAGCGGTGAGAATCTTTTCGCACGAGACCATCACGCCGAGGTCGATGACCTCGTAATTATTGCAGGCGAGGACGACACCGACGATGTTCTTGCCGATGTCGTGGACGTCGCCCTTGACCGTGGCCATGACGATGCGGCCCTGGGCCTTGGCACTGCCGCCGGCGGCGACGAGTTCGGCCTTCTCCTGCTCCATGAAGGGCTGGAGGTAGGCGACGGCCTTCTTCATCACGCGGGCGGATTTCACGACCTGCGGGAGAAACATTTTGCCCGCGCCGAAGAGGTCGCCGACGACGCGCATGCCGTCCATGAGCGGACCCTCGATGATGGAGAGCGGCTTGCCGTATTTTTGACGGGCTTCCTCGGTGTCCTCATTGATCCACGCGTCGATGCCCTTCACGAGGGCGTGGGAAAGGCGTTCCTCGATGGTGCCCTGACGCCAGGCTTCGAGGACGGCGATGTCGGCCTTCTGGTCCTTGGCGGCGCCGGCGGCCTTCAGCTTTTCGCCATGCTCGACGAGACGCTCGGTGGCGTCGGGGCGGCGGTTGAGGAGAACGTCCTCGACGAGGACGAGCAGCTCCTTGTCGACCTCTTCGTAGACCTCGAGCATCGACGGGTTGACGATGCCCATGTCCATGCCGGCCTTGATGGCGTGGTAGAGGAAGGCGGCGTGCATGGCCTCGCGCACGGGATTGTTGCCGCGGAAACTGAAGGAGACGTTGGAGACGCCGCCGCTGACCTTCGCGCGCGGGAGGTTTTGTTTTATCCAGCGCGTGGCCTCGATGTAATCGACGGCGTAGTTGTTGTGCTCCTCGATGCCGGTGCCGACGGTGAGGATGTTGGGATCGAAGATAATGTCCTCGGGCGGGAAGCCGACCTTGTCCACGAGGAGCCGATACGCGCGCTCGCAGATGCGGATCTTCTCGGCGTAGGAGGCGGCCTGGCCGTTTTCATCGAAGGCCATGACGACGACCGCGGCGCCGTAGCGGAGAATCGTGCGAGCCTGTTCGAGAAATTTCGCCTCGCCCTCCTTGAGGGAAATGGAGTTCACGATGCCCTTGCCTTGAAGACATTTCAGGCCGGCCTCGATGACCTCCCACTTGGAGGAGTCCACCATGACGGGGACCTTGGCGATCTCGGGCTCGCTGCCGATGAGCTGAAGGAACCGCGTCATGGCAGCGACGCCGTCGATCAGGCCGTCGTCCATGCAGACGTCGATGACGTTGGCGCCGTTGTCGACCTGCTGGCGGGCGACGGAGACGGCTTCCTCGTAGTTGCCGGCCTTGACGAGCTTCGCGAACTTCGGGGAGCCGGCGACGTTGGTGCGCTCGCCGACCATGAGGAACGTGCCCGGCACGGGCGTAAACGGGAGCGAGCCGGAGAGCGCCATCTCGGGCTTGATGATCGTGAGCGAGCGGGCGGGCTTGGGCGCAAGGGCCGCGGCGATGGCGGCGATGTGCTCGGGGGTGTTGCCGCAGCAGCCGCCGGCGATGTTGCAAAGATGGCTGTCGGCAAACTCGCCCATGTAGCGCGCCATGTCCTGCGGCCCGAGGTCAAAGCCGGTCGGCGTGAGCGGATTGGGCAGCCCGGCGTTGGGGTAGCAGGAGATGAACGTGTCGGCCTTGCCCGCCAGCTCGGCGAGGAACGGGCGCATCAGGTCGGGGCCGATCGAGCAATTGAGGCCCACCGCGAGCGGATGGTGGTTGCGCACGGCGTTCCAAAACGCCCCGACCGTCTGCGCAGAGATCATCGTCTCACCGCCGCGACCCACGGCGGCGGAGATCATGAGCGGGAGCTTCACGCGGTCCTCGGCGAAGACCTCCTCGATGGCGACGAGCGCGGCCTTGGCGTTGAGCGAGTCGAAGATCGTCTCGACGAGCAGGAGGTCCACGCCACCGGCGATGAGCGAGCGCACCTGGCGGCGGTAGTCGGCCTTGCACTGGTCGAAGGTGACGACGCGGAAACCGGCGTCGTCGGCATCGGGCGAGTTCGAGAGCGAGACAGTCAGCGGTCCGATGGCGCCGGCGACATAGCGACGGCGGCCAGTTTTCTCGGCGGCGCGGTCGGCGCAGATGCGGCACTGGCGGGCCGAGTGGAAATTGATGTCGTGCGCGAGCTCCTGGAGGAACTGGTTCTCGATCACTTCCTGGTAGAACGCCGGTGATTTCCTACCACCCTTCTCGCGGGGGTCCTCGATGAAGAACTCGCTCTGGCCTATCGCGGTGGCGGAAAACGTATTGGTCTCGATGATATCGGCGCCGGCGTCGAGAAAGCGGCGGTGGATGTCGCTGATCTGCTCGGGGCAGGTGAGGGAGTAGATGTCGCCGTTGTTTTTGAGGTCCTTGGGCGCGGACTTGAAGCGTTCGCCGCGGGCCTGCTGCTCGGTGATATTGTAGCTGCGGATGGTCGTGCCCATCGCGCCGTCGAGGATGACCATGCGCTCTGCCAGGGTGCGGCGCAGGGCGGTCTCGGCCTCGGACGGGGAAAACGCGGAATTGGACATTATCGGACACTATCGATCGCGGGATGGTTGGCAAGTCATCATATCTACAAATTGTGATGCGTTGATGCGTATGCTAAAGATTGCCCTTGCGGCCGGCGCGAAGCGTGCGCGGGATGGGTGGCGTCAGCGTTCTTTCAGAGAATCACGGGAATCAGGGAAGGCCGTGGGAACCGGCCACAGTTGCGCTGCGGTATCGCATCACAAACCTGCACCACGTCCGCTGACGGCGTGGGCAAAGCCAATCCCGACTTCGGTCGGGGTGAAGGCGCGGGCGAGGCGGTCGTCATCAACGACCACACATGCGGAGTCCGAATATCTGGCCCGGGGTTGCTCACGCGGACGGTGCGATTGCGCGCGCCGGCCGCCAAAACTTCATCGCAAAAAATGAAGCGTGAGGGCAGGTGCGCGGCCGGCGACGGCGGCGCGCGGGCCCTTGCCCAAGCCACAGCAAGCCTGCCATGAAAATCCACCTGCTGTCCCGCCTGCCGGGACGGATCGTACCTCTATTGTGCGTCGCAGCGACGCTCCTCACGGCCCGCGGCCAGACCGCGCCGCCGGGATCAAACGCCGATGCGCCGCCGACGGTGCTCGACGACTATGCCGTCACCGCCACGCGCACGACGGAGCCCGCCAAACACCTCGGGGCCGTCACGGACGTCGTGACCGCCGCCGACGCGGACCGCATGCAAGTCACACGCGTCAGCGACCTGCTCGGCCTGGTCACCGGCGCACCGCCGACGCCGAGCGGCGCGGCCGGCTCGATCACCTCGCTCTTCATGCGCGGGGCGAATTCCAACCAAACCCTCTTCATGGTCGATGGCATCCGCCTCAACGACCCCAACGCCGACTACCAGGTCTTCCTCGGCGGTGCGCGCCTCGGCGCCAACGACCGCGTCGAAGTCGTGCACGGGCCGCAGAGCACGCTCTACGGCGGCGAGGCGGTCGGCGGCGTGGTGGCCATCGGCACGCAGCGCGGCCGGGGCGCGCCGACGGCGAGCGTGTCGGCCGAGGCCGGCAGCTTTGGCACGGTCAACGGCGCGCTCACCGCGCAAGGCGCGCAGGACGCGTGGGGCTACGCGGTGTCGGTCAGCGGCGGCACCACGGAAAACCAGCGCGCGAACAACGATTTCACCTCGACGAACGCGGCCCTGCGGCTTGACCGCACGGTGACCTCGACGGTCAACGTCAGCGCCACGCTCCGCTGGCTGCGCAGCGACTACGAGGACCCGGGTGACCGCTACACGGACGACCCCAACAACCGCGAGCGCGAGAACAACGTGCTCGCGACGGTGTTCGCGGAGTTCGATCCCTCGGAGCAGTGGTCGAGCCGGCTGACGCTGGGCGACCAGGAACGCCGGTTCGTCACGGAGACCCCGGCGCCGAATCCGCCGTACGGCTCACCCTCGGCCACGACCACGCTGCGCAACCGCCGCGCGGTGCTCGACTGGCAGACGACGTACAAGGGCCTCGAAGGCCACCGCATCACGGCGGGCGTCAACGGCGAGGCGACGCACACGAAGACCGACGGCTTCGGCCTGATCGACAAACGGCAGTCGCTGCTCGCGTTTTTTGCGCAGGATGAGTTCACGCCGGTGGAAAACGTCTTCCTCACGGCGGGCCTGCGCAGCGACGACTACGACACCTTCGGCCGCGCCACGACCGGGCGGGCGACGGCGGCCTGGCTCATTGCGCAGCAGACGGTGAAGCTGCGCGCGAGCTACGGCACGGCGTTTCGCGCGCCGAGCTTTTTGGACCTCTACGGCACGGACGCCTACTACGTCGGCAACCCGCACCTGCGGTCGGAGAAGGCGCACGGCTGGGATGCGGGCGTCGATTTCTACCTCCCGGAGAAACGCGGCACGCTGAGCGCGACGTGGTTTGAGACGACGTACTCGGACCTGATCGTATACGACTTCGCTGCCTACCCGAGCACGGTGGTCAACGCCGACCGCGCCCGCACGCAGGGCGTGGAACTGAGCGCCAAGCTCGCGCTGCCCGGCGCGGTGGAGCTGCGCACGGCGTACACCTATCTGGAAGCGGAAAATCTGGGCACGCACGCGCGCCTGCTGCGCCGGCCGCGGCACTCGTTTACCTCGGACCTGTGGCACGACTTCGGCCACGGCGTGAGCGCGGGCGCGGGCCTGAGCTTCATGGCCGACCGGCAGGATGTGGATGCGGCCACGTTTGCCACGATCAAGGCCGAGGACTGCACCGTCGCGCGCGTCTATGTGGCGTGGCAGGTGAACCCGCGGCTCGCGCTCAAGGCGCGGATCGAAAACGCGCTCGATGAGAAGTACGAAGCGGTGAACGGCTATCCTTCGCCCGGCTGCGCGGTGTTTGCGGGTGCCGAGTGGAAGTTCTGAGTTGTTCAGGCCGGCCCGGACGGACGGGCCGGCCATCGTTCAGTAATGTTGGCCGCCGCAGATGCTCAAGAGCAGCAAAAGCGCGCCGCCGGTCAGCAGGAGACCGATCAGGATGCCCGTGTGGGTGCGATTCCAGCCGCCGCTGGAAATATCATAAATGACCAGGGCGACGAAAAGAACCGGCGGGACAAGATTGAAGTAGCGGATTTGGGCCATGGCAGCCATCAGCACCAAAGACACAATGTAGATTACGATGCCGGCGATGACGGAGCCGGGGTCCTTTTTCGGCGGGAGCGGCGGTGGTTCTGCCGGGCTGAGTTTGGCGGGATCGTCGCTCATGGGTTGTACGGTTTAACGAATGAGGCCGCCGCACATGGCGCCGAGGATCAGCCAGCCGAGGCCACAGGCGAGGAGCAGGCCGAGGCCGACGCGCCGGGTGTTGGGTATAAGTGCAAGGATGAGGCTGACGGGCGGAAGCAGTAGCGACGCGAAGATCAGGAAAGGGAGCACCGCGTAACCGTCCTTCGGCTGTAGCAAGGCGACTGCGGGCGGGAGTAGCCAGATCACCGCACCGACGAGAAAACCGCCGAGGATGGGTCCGCGGGAGCGGGGGGCGACCGGCGGTGGTTCAGACGGGGGCGGGGGCGTGTCCATGGGCGGGTGGGGTGGGATTGACGGCCTGGCGCCAGGCGGCCTCCTTGCCGTCGCGGTAGAAGAGGTTGTACGTGTCGAAGGGGATGATGCGGCCGTCGGGGTGCGCGATGTGGATGCAGCTCTTCTTCACGCTGCGGACGTCGAAGTTGTGCGCATCGAGGAACTGGATGATGAGCACCCGGAAGATATTCTCGTAGCTCAGGGCGGCGGGAGCCTGCACGAGGGGCAGGCAGCAGAGGAGCTGGCGGAGGGCGTCGGCCCCGCTCTCGGGCGAGTGGTGCGTCGAGAAAAGGTTGAAGACCGCAGAGCGCAGCTCCGGGTCGCGCTCATAGACGATGGTGCTGCCCTCGCCGCGGAGCAGGGTGTCACGGGGGATCAGGCTGGTGAGGGGCGTGACCTTGCCACCTAGCTTGAGGGCGTAGCCCATCGCGAGGCAGTCGGGGTGGCAGGGGACAGGGATGATGTCGTCGGGCCGGAAGATCTTGGACTGCGCGAGGAGATTCTGGCGGACCTCGGAGAGCGTGAGGCGGTCGCGGGCGGGGTCGAAATTTTCGGAGCGGCCCGCATGCTGGATCGGCTGGAAGGTGACGCCGCGGACGCAGCGCTGGGTGAGGGCGAAGTCCACGATCTCGCCGAGCTCCTGGTCATTGAGCCCCTTTTTCAAGGTGCAGACGAGCGTGGTGGAGAGGTTGAGGGCGTTGAGCCGGTCGAGGGCGCGACGGCGGATGTCGAGCAGGTCGGCGCCGCGGAGGACGCGGATGGGGTCGGGCCGGAGGGAGTCGAACTGGAGGTAGATCTCGAAGCCCGGAGCGTAGTCAGCGAGACGCTTGGCGAACTCGGCGTCCTGCGCGATGCGGAGGCCGTTCGTATTGAGCATGAGGTGCTTGATCGGACGGCGCTTCGCGGCGTCGAGGATGGCGAAGAATTCGGGGTGCAGCGTGGGCTCGCCGCCGGAGATCTGCACGATGTCAGGCTCGCCCTCGTTGCGGACGATGGCATCGAGCATGAACTCAATCTGTTTCAGCGTGCGGTGGGTGGTGCGCTTCGGCGAGGACTCGGCGTAGCAGATGGGGCAGGAGAGATTGCAGGAGTCGGTGACCTCGAGGAGCGTCAGGCAGGAGTGCTGCTCATGGTCGGCGCAGAGGCCGCAGTCGTAGGGGCAGCCGTGCAAAATGGGGGTGTTGAACTTGCGCGGGAGCTGGCCGGGCTTGAGGAAGCGGCGCGTCTGGTGCCAGTACTCGACATCGGTGGAGATGAGGACGCGCTCGCGGCCATGCTCGGGGCAGCGCTTGTCGAGGTAAACGCGGTCGTCCTGGATGATGACCTTGGCCTCGACCTTGCGCAGGCAGTGCGAGCAAAGGGAATTGGTCAGTTCGGCGTAGAGGTAGGGGCGGTCCATGGGAGGCGGCGGAGCGAGGTGAGGGCGAGGATTACGCCAACAAGGCTGGCGAGCTGGATGGCGCTGAGGAAAACGAGGGGCGTTTCGCGGGGCTTCAGGAACTCGATGCAGAAACGGAAGGCGAAGTAGCCCGCGAAGTAGAGCCGGAAACGCGCCCCGGCCGGCAGCGGGCGATGGCGCGTACCGAAATGAATCGCCAAGGCGAGCAGCAGGACGAAGCCGCTCTCATAGAGCTGCGTGGGGTGGCGGAGGACGCCGTCGCCGAAGTCCACGCCCCACGGCAGGGAAGTGGCGATGCCGTAGGTCTGGTCGGAGAGCCCGGTGAAGAAGCACCCGAGCCGGCCGATGGCGGTGCCGACGGCGAGCGGCCAGACAAAGGTGTCGCCCGTGGAGCGCGTGAGGCCGAGGCGGGCCTTGGCGAACTCGATGCCGGCCCAGCCGCCGAGGAGGCCGCCGACGATGGTCTTGCCGCCCATGAGGGCGGCGGGGTCGGTGTGCAGGAGACCGAGGTAGTGGTGAAACGACTCGACCCAGGCGAGAAGCTTGGAGCCGAGCCAGGCGCCGAAGACACAGCCGACGAGGAGCCACAGATTTTGTTCGAGGGGCAGGGCGGCCTCACGCTGTCGGCGGCGCAGGGAGAAGTAGAGCCGCGCGCCGGCGAAATAGCCGAGCGCCTCGAACACAAGGTGAGGGTGGAGCGGCCGGCCGAAGAGATTGACGTAAACAGGAAACGTCATGGCGGGGTGAGTACGAGGAGCGTTGCGGCTGGGGCGGCGGAGGGGAAGGACGGATTTTTAACCACGGATGGACGCGGATGCACACGGATACGAACCGCTCATTCCTTTATCCGTGTGCATCCGCGTCCATCCGTGGTTAAGGACTGGTAATTCCCGGCTTTGACGTGCGGGGTCGGGGTGTGTTTAACGGGGGTATGCTTTATCCCCGGCTCGCCCTGGCCCTGCTTACCCTCACGTCCGCGGCGGTTGCGGCAGAAACTTATCCGACGCTGGCGTCGCGCGATCCGGCGGCTTACGTGCCGGATCTCGCGGTGACGCCGAAAGGGCAGGTGAGCGAGCTGCGGGAACTCGTGGAGCGGTACACGGAGGACCACGAGCGGCTGCAGCGGTTCTACAGTGTCACGCACTCGGCGAGCTACGATAAGACCTTCCAGGCATTTTTTGAGACGTGGCAGCAGAAGCTCGCGGCGGTGCCGGTTGACGGACTCGGCGTCGAGGGCCGCGTGGACTACGTGCTGCTGCGCTCGGAGATCACTTACGAACTCCGCGTGCTCGCGCGTGAGCGGAAGAAGGGCGAGGAGATGGCGGCGCTGCTGCCGTTTGCCGAGGGCATCGCGGAGTTGCAGGAGTCGCGGCGGCTGCTGACGGCGATGGACCCGAAGGCGGCGGCGGTGACGCTGAACAAGCTCAGCCAGCAGCTCGCCGATGCGCGCAAGGCGGTTGAGGCCGGGCTGGAGAAATCGTCACCGGGCGTGACGAAGATCGTGGCGCTGCGGGCGGCGGGGAAGCTCGGGGAGCTGGGCGATGCGCTGGAGGACTGGTACAAATTCTACGATGGCTACGACCCGCTCTTCAGCTGGTGGGCGAAGGACCCGTATCAAAAACTCAGCGACGGGCTGAAGGACTACAAGGCCGTGCTGCGCGAGAAGATCGTGGGGGTGAAGAAAGGCGAGGACGACCCGATCGTCGGCGACCCGGTGGGGCGCGGAGGCCTGATGGAGGAGCTGGAGCACGAACAGATCGCCTACACGCCGGAGGAGCTGCTGGAGATCGCGAACCGCGAGTTCGAGTGGTGCGACAAGGAGTGGAAACGCACGGCGAAGGAGCTCGGCCTCGGCGACGACTGGAAGGCCGCGCTGGAGAAGATGAAGAACGACTACGTGGCGCCGGGCCGTCAGCCGGAGCTGGTGCGCGACCTCGCGCGCGAGGCGATTGATTACGTGACGAAAAACAAGATGATCACGATCCCGCCGCTCGCGGCGGACACGTGGCGGATGAAGATGATGACGCCGGAGGAGCAGAAGACGGCGCCCTTCTTCCTGGGCGGCGAGGAGATCTGGGTCTCGTTCCCCACCTCGGACATGACGCAGCAGGCCAAGCTCGACAGCCTGCGGGCAAACAACATCCACCTCGCGAAGGCCACGGTGTTTCACGAGCTGGTGCCGGGCCACAGCCTGCAGTTCTTCATGTCGGCGCGCTACCAGCCGCAGCGGAAGATCTTCGAGACGCCCTTCTGGATGGAAGGCTGGGCGCTCTGGTGGGAGTTCCAGATGTACGATCGCGGCTACACCTCAAAGGACCCGCTGGACCGCGCGGGGGCGCTCTTCTGGCGCTCGCACCGCTGCGCGCGCATCATCTTCTCGCTCAACTTCCACCTCGGCAAATGGACGCCGCAGCAGTGCATCGACTTCCTCGTGGACCGCGTGGGCCACGACCGGCACACGGCGACGGGCGAAGTGCGCCGCTCGTTCAACGGCTCGTGGTCGCCGCTCTACCAGGTCGGCTACATGATGGGCGCGCTGCAACTCCGCGCGCTGCACCACGACCTCGTGGAAAAGGGCGGGATGCCGCTGCAGGAATTTCACGACCGCATCATGCAAGGCGGACCGATGCCGATTGAAATGGTCCGGGCTCGCCTCCGCGGCGACAAGCTGCCCGCGGACTACAAGGCCTCGTGGCGGTTTGCGCAGTGAGTTGTGGCCCACGGAACACACGGAAGACACGGAAATGGGCGCGAGGCTTCTTGGCGTAATATGGTTGGAGCTGAGCCACCGGCGGAGGGGCAGCGTCGTTGCGCGCAAGCACGCAACCTACCTCGGGCTTATTGCGCTCGGGTGGAGTGCCGCGTTCGGTGCGTCATCACTGAATGATACTGCTTTAAGCCTTGATGGAGGCGGCGGGACCGCGCGGGATGGGCGGCCGGAAATTTCTCTGTCCACGATCCACCCCATGAGCGCCTCCCCGACCTCCGATTACCCGGTTCAGCCGGTCCCGTTCACCGCCGTCCGTATCACGGGCGGCTTCTGGCAAAAGCGCCAGGAGACCAACCGCGCGGTCACCACGCCCTTCGCGCTCAAGCAATGCGAGGACACGAACCGCATGAAGAACTTCGACCTCGCGGCGGAGACGCTGCGCCGGCGCGCGGCGGGCGAGAAGACCTTCCAAAACAAGCCGGCGACGCTGTACCCATTCGACGACTCGGATGTGTTCAAGGTGATCGAAGGCGCGTCCTACGTGCTGAGCATGCGGCCCGACCCGGCGCTCGACCAGGCGCTGGACGGCTGGATCGCGCGCATCGCGGCGGCACAGGAGCCGGATGGCTATATCTACACCTTCCGCACGATGCACCCGGACACGCCGGCGCATGAGTGGATCGACCCGCAGCGCTGGCTGAAGGACCCCGACCTGAGCCACGAGCTCTACAACCTCGGCCACATGTACGAGGCGGGCGTGGCGCACTACCTCGCCACGGGCAAACGCACGCTGCTTGACGTGTGCCTGAAGAGCGCCGAGCTCGTCTGGCACGACTTTGGCGACCGCAAGCTGCGCATCGCGCCGGGGCACCAGGTGATCGAGATCGGCTTGGCAAAACTTTATCACGTGACCGGCGACAAACGCTGGCTCGAGCTGGCGCAGATCTTCATCGAGGCCCGCGGGCCGGGCGGCAAGGTTTACAGCCAGCAGCACAAGCTCGCGGTGGACCAGGACGAGGCGGTGGGCCACGCGGTGCGCGCGAACTACATGTACGCCGGCATGGCGGACATCGCGGCGCTGACGGGCGACGCCCGCTACGTCTCCGCGATCAAGAAAATCTGGGAGAGCGCGGCGGAGCGGAAGATGTACCTGACCGGCGGCGTCGGCGCGCTGCAGCACGGCGAGGCCTACGGCGCGGACTACGAGCTGCCGCAGGACGGCTACAACGAGACCTGCGCGGCCATCGCGTTCATGATGTGGAACCACCGGATGTTCCTCCTCACGGGCGAGGCGCGCTACATGGACGTGTTCGAGCGCGTGTGCTTCAACGGGTTTATCAGCGGCGTGTCGCTCTCGGGCGACCGCTTCCTCTATCCGAATCCGCTGATCTGCGACGGCGTGAAGAAATTCAATCACGGCTTCGAGGGCCGCGCGCCGTGGTTCGGCTGCGCGTGCTGCCCGCCGAATGTCATGCGCACGCTCGCGGCGATCACCGGCTATTTCTACGCGGTGCGCGGCGACGCGCTGCATGTGAACTTCTACGCGCAGAGCGAAGGCGAGGCCAGTGTGGCGGGTACGAAGGTGAAGCTGGCGCAGACGACGGATTATCCGTGGAGCGGCCAGGTGAAGCTCACGGTGACGCCGGAGAAGGCGGCGACGTTTACCCTCAAGCTGCGTATCCCGGGCTGGGCGCAGGGCCGGCCGGTGGCGTCAGGCCTGTATGGTTACGACGATGCCACGCCGACGGCGTGGACCGTGCGCGTGAATGGCGCGGCGGTGCCGGCCCAGGCGGACGGCGGCTACGTGAGCCTGGCGCGGGCCTGGCAGGCGGGCGACACGGTGGAACTCGACCTGCCGATGCCGGTGCGTGCCGTGCACGGCGATACCCGCATCGCGGCGGAGGAGGGGCGCGTGGCCTTTGAGCGCGGCCCGGTGGTTTACTGCGTCGAAGACCCGGAGAAGCAGACGGTGCCGGCGGACCTCGTCGTAAAGGCGGGAGCGAAGGTCGAGGCGAAGGCCGCGCCGGATCTGTTCGAAGGCGTGACCATCCTGACGATCGAGAACGGCGCGGGCGCCGCGACGAAGACGATCACGGAGATCCCGTACTACACGTGGGCCAACCGCGGACCGTCGGCGATGGCGGTGTGGCTGAAGCGGGGGTGAGGGGGTTAGGTAGGGCGGCTTGGGGTAGGAGCGTGCTTGCACGCGATGGCTGCGGCTCGGGCCGAACATCGCGTGCAAGCACGCTCCTACCTTCAAGGCATCAGGCTGGCTGCCACCGCAGGCGGAAGTGCGTCGGCGTCTCCTCGTAAATGGTGAAGCCGAGGCGCTCGTAGAGCTGGCGGGCGGGGTTGACGCGCAGCACCTGCAGGCGGACCGAGAGCTTTTGTGCGCGGGCCTCGGCAAGGAGGTTTTTGAGCACGGCCGTACCGAGCCCGCGGTTCTGATACCCCGGGGAGATCATGATGTTGTGCAGCGCGATCTCCGGCGGCGTGCGCGCACAGGCGATATAGCCGGCGAGTTGGCCGTCGTCGGTCAGGATGAGGCGGATCTCGTCGAGGTCGTAGTTCTGGTCGAAATGGGCGCGCTGGCTGATGTCCTCCCAAAAGCCCCAGGTCTCCTCCACGTAGTGGCGGAGGCAGTTTTTCTTGATGCGCCAGAGCCGCTCGCGGTCGGCGAGGGTGGCGGGGGCGAGCGTGAAGGGCGGTGGGCTCACGGAGGTGGGATTTTTAACCGCGAATGGACGCGAATGGGCGCGAATGAAGGCGGGCGGAGGCGAGCTGCGGCGGGGGCGCTTGGGGTGGAAGGAGGTGACTGGCGTCCCGCTGAGCGGGACGCCCCTGCGTCAGAGCAGGACGAGGTCGTTGCGGTGGACGACTTCGAGGCGCTTGCGGGTGGGGTGCAGGGCGCGGACGGCGGGGCCCTGCTGGCCGGCGAGGGCGGGGATGTCCTCGCTGGCGAAGCCGGTCTTGCCGCGCGCGAAGATGGCGCCGTCGGGGCCCGCGATGTTGACGATCTCGCCGACGCCGAAGGTGCCGAAGGCGTGCGTGACGCCGACGGCGAGGAGGCTGCGGCCCTGCTCGCGGAGGACGGGCACGGCGCACTCGTTGACGTGGATGATGCCGGCGGGGCGCTGGAAGTAGGCGAGCCAGCGTTTGCGGGCGGCGAGGGGCAGGCCGTTGGGGACGAAGAAGGTGCCGGGGCCGCGGCCGGAGAGGAGGCGGGTGAGCACGTCGGGCTCGGAGCCGCTGGCGATGAAGACGCCGCAGCCGGCGCGCGTCGCGAGCTTGGCGGCGGAAATTTTTGAGACCATGCCGCCGACGGCGGTCTCGCTGCTGGTGCCACCGGCCATGGCCTCGATTTCCGGCGTGATGCGCTCGACGACGGGGACAATCTCCTTGGTGCCCTGCATATCGATGAGGCCCGGGGCGGTGGAGAGGATGACGAGGTACTGCGCGCCGAGAAGACTCGCGACCATGGCGGAGAGCGTGTCGTTGTCGCCGAAGCGGAGCATGGCCTGGATCTCGGCGGCGCTGACGGTGTCGTTCTCGTTGATGATGGGGATGGTGCCGTACTCGATCAGCTGGCTGAGGCAGTGCTTGATGCCGAGGTAGCGGTCGCGCGCGCGGAGGTCCTCATGGGTGAGGAGCACCTGCGCGACGGTCAGGCGGTGGGGGGCGAAGCCGGCCTGCCACGTCTGCATGAGGAGGCTCTGGCCGATGGCGGCGCAGGCCTGCTTCTTGGAGACATCCTTCGGGCGCTTGGTGAGCTGGAGGGCACCCATGCCGAGGCCGACGGCACCGGAGCTGACGATGATGACCTCGTGGCCCTTGGCGCGGAGGGCGGAGACCTCGGCGCAGACGGCGGCGATGCGCGTGGTGTCGAGCTGGCCGACACCGGTCGTGAGGACGCCGGTGCCGAGCTTGACGATCACGCGCTGCTTGCGGGCAGCAGGAAGCGGGAGGCTGGAGGCCATGGACGGAAGGACGGAACGAAGCGGATTCTCAAACCCACGGGCGGGACGCCCGTGCCACGGAGCCCTGCCTCAGACGGCGAGGAGGTCCTTTTCCTTGTGGGCGAGGTGCTCGTTGATCGACTTGATGAAGTTGTCGGTGAGGGTCTGGATGTCCTTCTCCAGGCGGTTAACCTGATCCTCGGGGAGCTTGGCGCGCTTCACGGCCTCGAAGGAGTCGCGGCGCACGGTGCGGACGTGCACACGGCCCTCCTCGGCGAGACGGTGGGCGGTCTTCACGAATTCCTGGCGGCGCTCACGGCTCATCTCGGGGAGGGGGATGCGCACGACCTTCCCGTCCGGGACGGGGTTGAAGCCGAGGTTGGCCTCCTGGATGCCCTTGACGATGGCCTTGAGGAGACCGGCGTCCCACGGCTGGATCTGGATGAGGCGGGCGTCGGGCGTGGAGATGGCGGCGCAGTCCTTGAGGCGCATCTGGGAGCCGTAGGCGTCAACCATCACGCCCTCGACCATGGCGGGCGTGGCCTTGCCCGTGTGGATGGCGCTGAACTCGTGGAGCGTGTAGTCCACGGCTTTTTTCATCTTGGTCTGGGTCTCGTTGACGATGGGATGGCTCATGAGGGGAAGGTTGAACGCACAGGATGAGCGCGCAAGCCCCCAGGCATCAATCCCAAGATTGAGGGAAACCCTGACGCGCTGACCCGGCGATCAGGCGGCGACGGCGCGGCGGCGGCGCAGGAGCACGACGCCGAGAGCGAGCCCGGCGGCGGCGAGGGCGGTGGTGGCCGGCTCGGGCACGGCGGCGGCGACCTGGCTGGCGGACATCGCGCCGTTGTAGATCTGCACGTTGGCGATGGAGCCTTTGAAATACTCGTTACCGCCGTAGATCGCCGCGCCCAGAACCGTGTTGGCGCTATCCGCGCTCGCAATGGGATTGGCGTACTGGTGGGAGCCGACGATGGTGCCGTCGAGATAGAAACTGGTGGTCGTCCCCTCGTACGTCACAACGTAGGAGTGCCAGAGACCATCCGTCGGATACGGCACACCGATATCTTCCCACGAATCGCCGGCCCGCATATGGCCGTTGTCCGTGTGGTAGCCGATAAAAAACCCGGCGGGGGAGCCGTAGTTGCCCTGGCCGAGCAGCGCGTGATGGCCGACCAAGTTGAGCGGGCCATCGGCTTGCGCGGAGATCATCACGGTGAAGGCCGTGCCGCCGGTCGGCACGATCTGCGTGTCGAAGATCGCGTAGTCGTTGACGCCATCGAGCGCGAGATGGCCGTTGCTCACGGTGGCGCCGTTCATCAGCGTGGCGTTGGCCGAGCCGACAAGATCGGTGACGGTGCCGCCGCTGAAATCATAGGCGTGGATCAGGGTCTGGGCGGAGAGCGAAGCGCTGGTGAGCAGCGCGGCGGTGAGCAGCAGGCGAAATTTCATGGCTGGAACGGCTGGGGTTGAAGACGTCTGGACCAGGCGGGGCACGTAGTGCGGACAACGCGATTGCTAGCCGTGGACGGCCCGGGGTCAACGGCTTAGTGGATGAATGAAAACGCTTTGCGTTACGCTTTCCGCGCTGTTTCCGCCCCTTGGCGCTGGCATAGGGTGCGCCAAGGGTGGTATCTGACTTTCAACTACCCGGCCCGCGCGCCGGCTCAGTTGTGCACGAGGGTGCCGACCTTTTCGCCGAGGACGGCGCGCTGGATGGCGTGGGGATCGTTGAGATCGAAGACGAGGATGGGGACGTTGTTGTCGAGGCAGAGCGAGAACGCGGTCGAGTCCATGACGGAGAGACGCTGCTTGAGGGCGTCGATGAAGGTGAGCTCGTCGTATTTGACGGCGTCGGGGAATTTCTTCGGGTCCTTGTTGTAGATGCCGTCGACCTTGGTGGCCTTCATGATGATGTCGGCGTGCATCTCGGAGGCGCGGAGGGCGGCGGTGGTGTCGGTCGAGAAGTAGGGGTTGCCCGTGCCGGCGGCGAAGATGACGACGCGGCCCTTTTCCAGGTGGCGCATGGCGCGGCGGAGGATGAAGGGCTCGGCAATCTGGTTCATCGGGATGGCGCTCTGGACGCGCGTGGTGACGCCCATTTTCTCGAGGCAGTCCATGAGGGCGAGGGCGTTGATGACGGTGGCGAGCATGCCCATGTAGTCGCCGGTGGTGCGGTCCACGCCCTTCTTCTCGCCGTTGAGGCCGCGGAAGATATTTCCGCCGCCGATGACGACGCCGACCTGCACGCCGAGGTCATGGATCTCCTTCACCTGGGCGCAGACCTTCTCGAGGGTGGCGGCGTCGATCGGATCGCCGGACTTGCCCCCGCGCAGTACTTCGCCGCTCAATTTGAGGACGATACGTTTGTAACGGACGCGAGAGTCTCCCGGTTTCGTGTCAGGCATGGCAGTCAGGAAACGGGACGGCAAAATCCGCGTCAATCCTTCGCTCGCCGCGTATTCCGTGGAAGTAACCGTTCCGTGGTTGCTTGCGTCGAAAGCGGTGTCCATAACGGGCCCTTCGCTCCGGATGAAACTGAACCTGCCCAACCTGCTCACGATCTCACGCGTACCGCTGATGTTCATCATCGTGGCGCTGATGTGCGCGGACGTGCAGTGGGCGGCGACGGCGGCGTTCTGGCTGTTCATCGTGGCGGCGCTGTCGGACTGGCTCGACGGCAAGCTGGCGCGCCAGAGCGGGCAGGTGTCCACCTTCGGACGGTTCATGGACGCGGTGATCGACAAGGTGATGGTGATCGGCCTGCTCGTGGCGCTGGTGAACGGCGGGTATTTCGGCAGCTACCGCATCACGGCGATGATGGTGGTGCTGTGCATCATCGCGCGCGAATTCATGATCTCGGGCCTGCGTATGCTGGCGGCGACGAAGGGCATCGTGGTCGAGGCCGACGCGAGCGGGAAACTGAAGACCTTTCTCCAGCTCAACGCGATCGGCTGGCTCCTCGGCACGCGGATGCTTACGCGGGACCACGCGGAGCTCTTCGGCCGCGACGACCGCTGGCAGGTCGTGGCGGTGCACTGGACCGGCGTGACGTTCTTCGTGCTGTCGGCGATCCTCGCGCTGACCTCGGGCTGGACGTATTTCCGCAAGCACGGGCACGTGGTGCGGGACTGAGCGATGCGCCTGCAGCAACCCATCTGGCCGAGATTTCTGCCGACCCGCACCGTGCTGGCCTGCGCCACGCTGGGGCCGATCGGCCGCAAGCTGCCCGCACCGGGCACGTGGGGCTCGGTGGCGGGGCTGATGTATTTCACGGTGTTTTTCGCCGGACGCTTCGGGATCGTCGGCACGCTGCTGCTCACGGCGGTCGCGAGCTACTTCGCGGTGGCGCTGTGCGGCGAGGCGGAGTTTCGGATGGGGCGCAAGGACCCGGGCGAGGTGATCCTCGACGAGTTTGTGGCGATGCCGCTGTGCTTCCTCGGCTGGGAGCACCTCGTCGGGCCGGTGCCGGCATGGGGCGTGTTCATCGCGGGCTTCGCGCTGTTCCGGCTCTTCGACATCACCAAGCCCTTTGGCATCAGCAAACTCCAGGACCTGCCCGCGGGTTGGGGCGTGGTCGTGGACGACCTGGCGGCGGCGCTGGCGGCGTGCGCGACAATGCACGCGGCGCAGTGGGCGTGGCTGCGGTTTGGGGCGTGAGGCGGGCGGTTATTTTTTGCTGCCGTTGACGCGGAATTCGACGCGGAGGCTGCCGCTGGCGCCGAGCTCGTTGCCATCGGGGCCCCACGTGGAGCGGGCGCCGAGGATGAGGATGAGGCGGGTGTAGCGGCCCTCCAGTTTGGTCAGTGGTATCTGGATCGTGGGGCGCAGCGAGAAGACCTGCCCGTGCTCGTCGCTGATCAGCGACGAGGTGGCGTAGGTGACGCTGAACGAGCCATTGAAATAGCGCCAGTCGCGGGCGACGCCGGCGACCGCCGAGAGCGCGTTCGTGTGGAGCTGGTTGAAGGCGAAGTTCGGCGGCAGCGGTGAGTGCGCGAGGATGTCGGCGCCGACGCTGCCGTAGCCGGTGAGTTTCCAGGCGGGTTTCCACGTGCGCAAAATGGGCCTGGTCGCGGCGACGTAGGGCATGAAGTGCCGGTGGCCGTCGCTCAGCTCGAGCGGCGGGCGGCTGACGGGCGTCTCGAAATCCGCGCCGTAGCTCCAGGCGGTGTCCATTTTTGTGCGCGGCGTCGGCTCGTACTTGCCGCCGACGCGGAGGCGGTCGAGGCCGTAGCCGTTGTCGGTGTCGCCGAGCCCATGGGTGAAGTAGCCCTCCACCTCGGTGTGCAACTCGAGTTCCTGGGTGACCTTGGCCCGGATGCCCACAGGCACGCGGAGATAGTCGCGGTGGATCAGGTCGCCGAAATGCGGGCTGCTATAAAACCGGAGCATGCCGCTCGGGATGAAACCGGGGAGCTCCAACGCGCCGAAATTCGGGATGCGGTCGAGCAACTCGCCGAAGGCGCCGGGCGGATCGGCGGAGCGGTCGGTGCCCGTGGAGACGAGAGTCAGATCGTCGCCGGCCCACGCGCCGGAAGCGCACGCGATCAATCCCAGGAGGAGGGCGGTGCAGCGGAGGATGCGGTGGCGGGGGTCCACCTCTCTTAATTACGGCAAAACCAGCAAATGTTCCGCGGGCATGCGCACAAGGAGACCCTGCTGGAGCACATCCACGGTGATCATGACCCCCTGCGGATTGCTCGGATCGTCCACCAGACCCTCGAGGCCGTGGAGGGGGCCGCCGACGACCTTGACGCGCCGGCCCTTGGTAAGGAGGGGCATTACGCTCAGCTCGAGGCCCGAGGCGACGATGGCCTTCACGTCCTCGAGCTGGCGGAGGAATTCCCCCTCGTGCGCGACCGGGATGGCGCGGGCGAGCAGGTCCTGCTGGAAGATGCGGGGCTTCAGCGCGACGGGCACGCGGGCGAAGACGTAGCCGGGAAACAGCGGCTTGGTGAAACGCTTCGTCTGGTTGCGGTAGCGGCGGACGCTGGTGATGAGCGCGAGGTAGTGCTCGAAGTGCTCGGCGGCCATGAGCGCGGCGAATTTTTTTTCGCAGCGCGGCCGGGTGTGGCAGACGAGCCAGACGGACTCGGGGACGGGGTCGGTCACGCGGCTCAGAGCTTACGCAGGAGTTGCAGCGCCTCGACGTAGCCGGGGAAGCCCTTGCCGCAGATCATGGCGCGGCAGGCACCGGCGGTCATGGAAGTGTGGCGGAATTTCTCGCGCTTCTTGATGTCGGAGATGTGGACCTCGATGGCGGGTTTGTCGGAGGCGGAGAGGGCGTCGCGGAGGGCGATGCTCGTGTGGGAGTACGCGCCGAAGTTGACGATGAAGGCGTCGATGCCACGGTCGGTGAGCGCGTGGATCTTGTCCACGAGCGCGCCCTCGTGGGCGGACTGGAAAAACGTGGTCGTGAAGCCGATTTTTTTCGCCTCGGTGCGGATGAGCTGCTCGAGGTCCTTGAGCGTGGCGCGGCCGTAGATCTCGGGCTGGCGCTTGCCGAGGCGGTCGAGGTTGGGGCCGTGGAGGATGGCGATTTTTTTCATCGAGGAGGCGGAAGAGTAACCACGAAACACACGAAATACACGAAAGGGGGAAGATGTATTTTTAGAGCGGGTTCTCGGTGGCGATGAACTGCCAGGGGAGGCGGAATTTTTTTGCGAGCTCGGCGGCGAGGGCCTGCACGGCGTGGACCTCGGTGGCGTAGTGGCCGCAGATGTAGAGGTTGAGCTTGCGCTCCTGGGCGACGTTGAAGTGTTCCTCGCGGAGTTCACCGGTCACAAAGGTGTCGGCGCCGGAAGTGAGCACATGGGCCATCGCGCTCGCGCCGCTGCCGCTGCAAAACGCAATCTCCTTGGGCGAGGCGGAGCCGTACTCGATGGCGATGACGCGGGAGTAGAGTTTTTCCAGGCGGGCACGAAGCGCGGCGCGGGTGAATTTGGCGGGGGCGATGCAGCCGACGTCGCCACCATCGCTCGGGATGAAGGTGCGGTGGGCCTTGAGGCCGAGCTGGCGGGCGAGCAGGGCGTTGTTACCGATCACGGGGTGCGCATCGAGTGGCAGGTGGCTGGAGTAGAGCGCGCAGTCGCCGTGGATGAGGGTGGCGACGCGGTCATAAACGTGGCCGGTGAGAGGCTTGGGCATGTCCCAGTACATGCCATGGTGCACGATGAGAAAATCCACGCCGGCCTCGACGGCCGAGCGGAACGGGACGACGCCCGCATCGACCGCGGCGCCGATCTTGGTGACGCGGCCGGAGTTGGCGACCTGCAGGCCGTTGACGGAGCCGGGGTAGTCGGTGAACGCGGTGCGGCGGGTGCGGCGGTCGCAGTACGCGACGAGGTCTGAGAGGGTGGGCATCGGGTGGGTTTTAGACAGAATGGACAGAATTTGCCGAATGAGGAACTGAATCCGTTATTCCGTAAATTTTGTCCATTCTGTCCCAAACTCACCACTTGAATTTCAGCAAGGCCCAGCCCCCAAGTTCGCCCCAGGCGCCGACCTGAAACCGCCCGTCCTTGGATTGGTAGATCGTGCCGCCTTTGATCAATGTGAATCGCTCGGCGGCGGCGCGCTTTTCCTGGCGCTCCATAAACGCGTCGAACTCACGCTGGGCAAAGGGCGCGCGGACAATCATGGGGTGCAGCACCACCACCTCGTCTGATTCGGCGACGGGATCGGGCTTTTTCACCGGCCCGGGCCGCACGACGACGGATGCGGGCGGCGGAGCGGTTTCAAACAGGCGAGCCCGGACTTTTTCGCTGAGGGTCTGAGGCGGCTCCTCGCCGTAAACCGGACCGGCCGCGAGGGCGACGATGAGCAGGAGCGTTTTCATGGGGCAGGAATCAGACTGCGGGTCCGCCGGCTCGTTCCGGGCTTACGAGAAAGCGAGTCGGCAGGCGTGGGCGCTGAAGCCGGCACCGAAACTGACGAGCCACAAGTCGCCGGGGGTGGCGGTGGGAGAATGGGCTTTTAGCGTTTCATCGAGGACGAAGAGGACAGACGGGCTGCTCATGTTGCCGCAGTCGCGCAGGATGCGGGCGCTGGCGTCGAGGGAGTGCGGGGCGACCACCGGGGCGAGGGCGGCGAGCACATCGCGTCCGCCGGAGTGGGCGACCACGCCGGCGACGGGGCGCGGGCCGCGGCGTTGCCAGAGTTCGCGCACGGCCCCGGCGGCGAGGTCGGGGACGGTGGGGTGGAGGAGATTGCGGAGACGGCCGTTGCGCTGCTCGAAGCGGAGTTTATCGCGGTCGGCGGGGCGATGCAGGGTGTCGAAACCGAAACAACGCGGCGTGGCGGCGCCCGGAGTGGCGCGCCAGATCGTGGCAGCGGCGCCATCGCTGAACAGGCACGCGCTGATGAGCACGCCGGGGTCGTCGTCGAGGTAAAAGGCGGTGGAGCAGATCTCCACGGCGATACATGCGACGGTGGCCTCGGGCTGGGCGGCGAGGATATGGCTCGCGGCGCGGAGGGTGGGGATTGCGGCGCCGCAGCCGAGGCCGACGAGATCCTGGAGAAACGTGTTGGAGCGCAGGCCGAGCTGCTCCGCGACGTAGCTCGTGATCCCGGGGCAGAGGTAGCCGGTGCAGGTACAGATGAGCAGGGCGTCGAGGTCGGCAGGATTCAGGCCGGCGCGAGCGAGGGCACCGGAAAGGGCGCGGGCGGCGAGCGCGGGAGCGGCGACGCGGAAGGTGGCATTAAGTTCGTCGGCGCTGAGCGCAAAGAGCCGCGAGGGATCGGGCGCGGCGAAGTGGCGCGTGGCGATGCCGTGGTCGCCGCGCAGCAGGGTGCGGAGGATGAGGGTGGAGCGCCGCGAGAGCGGGGCGATGGCCCCGGTGCGCTGGAGGGTTTCCCAGCACTCGGCCTGCGTGTAGCGCGCGGGCGGAACGGCGGTGGCGAGGGCGTGGAGGTACATCAGTGCAAGGCGGCGTGGAGCGGCCGCAGCGGGAGCAACGGCGCGAGGCGGGCGAGGGTCCGCTGGCGGGGCGGGTGGTGGAGGAAGGGGTGTAAGGTGTGCGCGGCGGCGAGGCGGAGCCGGAAGTGCCGGCGCAAGGCGCGGTGTACGGCTAGACACGCATCCGGCCACGCGGTGTCGCCGCGGGCGTAGGCGAGCAGCGGATCGAGGGCGAGCTCCGCGCTTTGGAAGGCCATGGCCATGCCATTGCCGGTAAATGGCGGGATCAGCGCGCCGGCGTCGCCGAGCCGGAGCGTGCCATCGTAGGCGGGCAGGCGGGCGTCAAACCCGAGGGCGACGACGGCGCTGAAAGATTGAGTATCTATATTAACAATACGTTTGGCCAGCGCGACGAGGCCGGCGGCCTGGAGGTATCCGAGGAGGAGGTCGGAGCCCTTGGCGCAGAGTTCGCGGCGGCGGAAGAGGCCGCAGATGTTTACGCGGTCGTCGGGGAGGCGGGCGAGGCCGACGTAGGCGTCGGCGCCGAGGTGGAGTTCGAGGTCGCGCGCGAGCGGCAGGCCGAGGGCGTGGACTTTCAGGCCAATCCACGGGGAGTCGGTTTCCCGGCGGCGGCCGGTGGCGATCACGCGGCCGGGCGCGGGGTCGAGCGTGGCCCGGGTGTGGGTACGCAGGGTGCCCCCGGCGGCGGTGAAGGCGGCGGCGAGCCGGGCGTCGAGGGTGTGGCGGCTGAGGCCGAGGGCGGGCGCAGGGAGACTTTGGTGGCGGGCGACCTTTCCGTCGATAAACCACGCGATCTCACCCAGCCGCAGGGCGTCGGTGAGGAAAGGTGCGAGGCCGAGGCGCGCGATGGGTTTGCCGGACAGACCGGCGATGAATTCGCCGCAGACCTTGTGGCGTGGATACGTGCCGGCCTCGAGGACCGTGACTGGCACCCCGGTGCGGCGCAGGGCGAGGCCAAGGGACAGGCCCGCGAGTCCGCCCCCGACGATCTCGATGGGGCGGAGCGCGGTCATGCGCGACGGCTGGCCACCATGTGGTAGGCGCCCCAGCTGGTGGTGGCGCACTGCCACGTCCACTCGGCGGGATCGAGGCCGAGCAGATGGGGCAGTTCTTCGCCGATGAAACCGGCGCCGATGCTCACGTGGGCGTCGTGCAGGCTGACTTGGTTGGCCCCGAAGAGCGGGCCGAGGAGGCGGTAGAGCCACTGGGACTTGCGCCAACGGGCGGGTTCGCAGGCGACGATGTGCCGCGCTGAGGACCGGAGCCGGGCGCCGAGTTCGGCGAGCTCGTCGTCGGTGAACTGATGGAAGATAAGATTACCGAAGACGACCGCGTAGCGGCCATAGTACGGGAATGCGCGGAGATCGCTGCGATGCCAGGCGTGCGCGGCGGGCCAGTGCTCCGGCGGCGGCCAGAGATCGAGCGCATCGATGGCGAGGCCCGCGGCTTGCAGGCCGAAGGCAAGCTCGCCGGTACCGGCGCCGAGCTCGAGGGCAGCGTCGCCGGGGCGGAGCAGGGGCGGGAGCGTGCGGAGCAGCCAGCGATGGTTGCCCATGATCCGGTTGGTGAGGTGGATGTCGCGCCGGTTGTGCAGCGCATCGGGATGGTGCGGCGGCAGCGAGTCGAGCAGTTCGGGCTGGGGCTTGCGCTGCATGACGAGAGAGGAAGATTGCCGCAATGCGGCCGGCTGTCCAGAGTGCGTCGCATTTTCCATGAGTGACCCGCAGACCCCCGTTGACCTGATCGCCGCCGCCGCGGAGCAATTCCCGCACCGTCCCTCGTGGGACGAGTACTTCATGGCGACGGCCGTGCTGCTGGCCACCCGGTCGAACTGCGAGCGCCTCCACGTGGGCTGCGTGGTGGTGACGGGCGGCACCCGCAAGAACCGCATCGTGGCGGCCGGCTACAATGGCTACCTCCCCGGCACGCCGCACCACTCGCGCGTGCGCGACGGCCACGAGCAGGCGACGGTGCACGCCGAGCAGAACGCCATGGCCGACGCCGCGCGTCGCGGCAGCTCCGTCGAGGGCTGCGTCGCCTACGTGACGCACTACCCCTGCATCAACTGCGCGAAGATCATGGCCTCGGCCGGCATCGCCGAGATCCGCTACCGGCTGGATTACAAAAACGACGAACTCGTCGCGCCACTCCTCGCGGAGGCCGGGGTCAAGATATTGAAGCTTTAACCCCGCGCGCGTCCGCCGCCCCGCCTCCCGCACCATGCAACCGACCCGGAAAAGCAAGAAAGCCAGCCTGGCGGGCTCGCTGCTGCTAGCGCACCCGGGGTTGAAGGACCCGAATTTCCGCCGGGCGGTGGTGCTGATGTCGGCGCACAACGCCGAGGGTGCGATGGGCCTCGTGCTCAACCGCCCGCTCGGCAAACGCCTCGGCGAGGCGAACGGGGATTTCACGTACGGGCCGTTGGCGGGCATCGCGATGTATGCGGGCGGCCCGGTGCAGACCGACCAGCTGCTGCTCGTGGCGTGGGAGGAGCACGAGGAGGGATTCCGCCTGCACTTCGGCCTCGATCCGGACAAGGCGGCCGAGCTGCTGGCGGGCGGCGAGGCGGAAGTGCGGGCATTTCTGGGCTACTCGGGCTGGTCGGCCGGGCAGCTGGAGCAGGAGATGAAGGCCAACACGTGGGTGGTGGCCGAAGTGCCGCCGGACCTGCTCACGCAGCAGCCCGGCGACGCCCTGTGGCGCAAGGTCTTGAGCGACCTCGGCGGGGATTGGCAGCTCCTTGCCTATGAGCCGGATGAGCCGGGGTTGAACTAAGACGGGACATTTCGGTTGACAGGGGTGCGTGAGCCCTCTGTTTTGAACTCTTTTATGAAAGTCGTGTCCTCCATCAAATCCGCCAAGAAGCGTCACCCGGCCTGCCAGGTGGTCCGCCGCAAGGGCAAGATTTACGTCATCAACAAGGTCGAGCCGCGTTACAAGGCGCGCCAAGGCTGATTAACCCTCCATTCCTCCCGTGAAAGCCGAAGGCCATCCCGTCCTCAACAACGTCTGCTTCCTCGATATCGGAACCGGCAGGCGCTTCCTCACCAAGTCGACCATGAAGTCCGCCCGCAAGGAGCAGATCGATGGTCAGGAGTACTTCGTCGTCGCCCGCGACGTCACGATGGATTCGCATCCCGCCTACACCGGCGAGAAGCGCCTCGTCGACACCGCCGGCCGCGTCGAGAAGTTCACCTCGAAGTTCCGCCGCAGCGCCGCGAGCAAGTAAGCTCACCGCGATCCGCGTTTATTTTCAAAAAGCCCTCCCTTGCGGAGGGCTTTTTTGTTGCCCGCGCCGCGGGGAGGCGGCGTTTTTGAACCGGTGAATCCCCCGAAGCTCATCTGTTTTGACTGCGACAGCACGCTCAGCGCCATCGAGGGCATCGACGAGCTGGCCCGCGTGCGCGGGCCGGAGATCTTCGCCCGCGTCGAGGCCATGACCAACTACGCGATGAACGGGAAGCTGCGCGTCGAGGAAGTCTTCGGCCGGCGGCTCGAGATCATCCAGCCGCGGCGTCAGGATGCGCTGGCGGTGGGACGGCAGTACATCGAGACGATCGAGCCCACGGCGCAGGCTACGGTGGCGGCGTTGAAAGCGCGGGGCTGGACGGTGGTGATCGTGAGCGGCGGCTTTCGCCCCGCGATCCGGCCGCTGGCGGATGTGCTCGGCATCGCGCGCGTGGAGGCGGTGGACCTGTGGTTTGACGACGCGGGCGCGTACCGCGGGTACGACGAACAGTTTCCGACCACGCGGTCGGGCGGTAAGCCGGCGATCATGACGCAGCTCAAAAACGAATTGAAGCCGGAGCGCATCGTGATGGTGGGCGACGGCGTGAGCGACCTCGAGACCAAGCCGGGCGTGGATCTCTTCGTCGGCTTCGGCCGCTACGTGGCGCGCGAGAAAGTGCGGACGGGCGCGGCGGTCTTCATCCACTCGCTCGACGAACTGCTGGAGCGCCTCTGATAAGGCGGACACGAATCGCACGAATTTTCCACGAATGGATCCCCTGACGCAGAAGTCTTTCGTGGCAATTAGTGTAATTCGTGTAAAAACCCTTCCGAAATGAGTACGGTACCAATCACGCCGTTTCCCCTGCCGCTGGAAAGTTATGGCGATGGCGCGGTCGCGCAGGTCGGCCAGGTGCTGGCAGGACGCATCCACGCGGATCCGTTCAACCTCGTCGCGACGGTGATTTTCGTGCTCGCGATCGGGCACACGTTTTTGACGTCGAAATTCCGGCACTGGGCCCACGAGGCGGAGGAGGCGCACGCGGCACGGCTGGGGCGCAAGCCCGGGGAGCAAGCCGACACGGATGATGACGGCGTGCCGGACCAGGTGTGTTTCAAGGGCCAGGTGCTGCATTTCCTCGGCGAGGTCGAGGCGGTGTTCGGCATCTGGGCGCTCGTGCTGCTCGGCGCGATCGCCTGGAGCAAGGGCTGGGGCGTGATGACCGACTACATCGGGCACCGGGTGAATTTCACGGAGCCCATGTTCGTCGTGGTGATCATGGCGCTGGCCTCGACGCGGCCGGTGCTGGTGTTTGCCGAGCAGGGCCTGCGGGCGGTGGCGTCGCTCGGGCGCGGCTCGACGGCGGCGTGGTGGCTGACGATCCTGATCGTGGCGCCGGTGCTGGGCTCGTTCATCACGGAGCCGGCGGCGATGACGATCGCGGCGCTGCTGCTGGCGCGGCAGTTCTACGCGCTGAAACCCTCGCCGCGCTTCTGCTATGCGACGCTCGGGCTGCTCTTCGTCAACGTGTCGGTGGGCGGCACGTTCACGCACTTCGCGGCGCCGCCGGTGCTGATGGTGGCCGCGCCATGGAAGTGGGACCTCGCCTTCATGTTCGAACACTTCGGGTGGAAGGCCCTGATCGGCATCGTGGTCGCGACGTTGATCTATTACGTGACTTTCCGGAAGGAGTTCGCGGCGCTCGACGCGGCGAAGAAAACCGAGGCGGAGGCAAACACCTCGCGCGGACCGATACCGGCGTGGATCACGGGCGTGCAACTGGGCTTCATGGCGCTGACGGTGTTCGTGGCGCACTACCCGGCGCTGTTCATCGGCGCATTTCTCTTCTACCTGGCATTTGCGCAGGCGACCGCGCATCACCAGAGCAAGCTCGACCTGCGGCCCGCGCTGCTCGTCGGGTTCTTCCTCGCGGGCCTCGTGGTGCACGGCGGCCTGCAAGGCTGGTGGATCGAGCCGGTGCTCTCCCGGCTGGGCGAGCTGCCGCTCTTCCTCGGGGCGACGGCGCTCACGGCGGTCAACGACAACGCCGCTATCACCTACCTCGCGACGCTGGTGCCGGGCTTCACCGAAGGGCTGAAGTACGCGGTGGTCGCCGGTGCGGTGACCGGCGGCGGCCTCACGGTGATCGCCAACGCGCCTAACCCGGCAGGGCAGACGATCTTGCAGCGGTACTTCCCGTCGGGGGTGTCGCCGCTGGGGCTTTTCCTCGGCGCGCTGCTGCCCACGGTGGTCATGGGTGCGGTTTTCATGATTTTTTAACGTATCCAAACGGCCTATAGGCCGGATGGTCCCTTGCGTTTTAATCGGCAGCCCGTAGGCACTTAGCGTGCGTTTTATGTCCAGAACTGCCAAGTGGCCCGCTCTGCTGGCGGGGTTGCTCTGGTTTGTGCTCCTGCTTGGAGCGCGGGCGGAGGACGCGAAGGCCGAACCCATTGGCCGCGACTACATTGTCCGGAGCTGGGAGACGGAGGACGGATTTCCGCACATCGCGGCGACCTCGATCGCGCAGACGCCGGACGGTTACCTGTGGGTCGGCACTTACGGGAATTTGACGCGGTTCGACGGCGTGCGCTTCACGGTGATCGATCCGCAGCGCGTGCCAGTGCTCGCGGAGGCGATGGTGCTGCGGCTGCTCGTGGACCGCACAGGGGCGCTGTGGGTCGGCACGTCGAAAGGCGTGGCGTGTCTGCGCGACGACCGCTGGGAATCCTACGGCCGGGAGGCGGGCTACCCGGGCGGGTTGATCTGGTCGATGACGGAGGATGCGCAAGGGCGGCTGCTCGTGACCGCGGGCGACGAACTGCTCCTGCTGCAAGGCGGACGCTTCACGCCGCTGCCCGCGCCGCCGCGGCGGCAGGACAGCCGCAAACCCATCTGGTGTGTGACCGACCGGCAGGGCCACTTGTGGGCGATGACGCCGCACGCCCTCTATCGCAAGGATGGGGAGGCTTGGGTGCCGGTGATCGCCGAGGACAGCCCGGAGAGCCCGGAAGGCGTCATCGGCCTCGCGCCGAGCCGCGACCGAGGCGTGTGGATCGCGTCGAGTACGCGCATCCGCCTGTGGCGCGACGGCAAATGGACCCGCGAGATCGCGCGGCCGGAGAACTTTCGCAACGACGCGCTCTTCCTCCTCGAGGATTCGCAGGGCGCGCTGTGGTGCGGCGGCTACACGCAGGGCGTGCTGCGCCTCACGCCGCAGGGCGGCATGCAGCACTGCACGGGGGTGGACGGCCTGCAAAACGACTCGACCCTCGCGCTCTGCGAGGACCGGGAGCGCAACATCTGGATCGGCTCCAACGGCGGCGGCCTCGCGCGGCTGAAGCCGCGCAGCTTCACCGTTTACGACGAGCGCGCGGGGACGTCGCAGCCTGTCATCAACTCACTGCTGGAGACGGCGCCGGGGAAGTTCCTCGTGGCGACGCACGGGGCGGGCCTGCTGCCGTTTGACGGCACGCGGTTCGCACCGCGCGTGCCGGTGCAGGCGGGCCCCGACCACCCGGCGAACTGGGTGCACACGATCGCGCGCGATGCGGCGGGGCAGGTGCTGATCGGCACCTATGCCGACGGGCTGCTCCAGCTCCAGCCGGACGGCGTGCTGCGGCCCCTGCCGACGGAAACGATCGCGGACACGGCGGTCGTCGCCCTGTACCCCGACCGGCGCGGGCGGCTCTGGATCGGCACAAGCCAGGGCGTCGTGCGCCGGGAAAACGGTGTATTCATTTCCTGCGACGAAAAGGCCGGACTGCCGCGCGAGGAGTTCCACGCGTTTGCGGAAGACGGCGGCGGACGCCTGTGGGCGGGCAGCCGCTCGGCGGGGCTCTTCCGGCTCGAAGGCGAAAAGTTCGCCGCGGTCCGGCCCGCCGGCCCCGCCGAAAGCGGGCTCGCCCGGGTGGCCTCGCTCCTCACCGACCACGCCGGCGTGCTCTGGGTGGGCGGGATGCACGGGCAGCTCCTGCGGCGTGAAGGGGACGGTTTTTTTGCCTACGGCGCACGGCACGGCCTGCCGGCGTGGGAGTGGTCGGGCCTCGTGGAGGACAAGGCCGGCGACCTCTGGGCGGCCTCCGACCAGGGTATCGTGCGGCTGCGGCGCGCGGCGCTCGACGCCGTGGCGGCGGGCCGGGCGGAGCGGCTCGACCTGCTGACCTTCGACAAGAGCGACGGCCTGCGGAGCGTGGTGTGCCGCGACGGCTACCAGCCCGTGGCACTGCGCGCGTCGGACGGCCGGCTGTGGTTTGCGACGCTCAAGGGCCTCGCGGTGGTCGATCCCGCCAAGATCCGGGTGAACGCCCAGCCGCCCGCGACGTGGATCGAGGAAGTCGTGCTCGACGGCCGGCGCTGCGAAGTGGGGAGCGGTTTCAAGGAGGCCATCCCCCTGCCGGCGGGCACCCGGCGGCTGGCGGTCAACTACACCGGGCTCAGCCTCGGCGCGCCGGAGCGGGTGGAGTTCCAATACTGGCTCGAAGGGCTGGACCGCGACTGGATCGAGGCGGGGCCGGCGCGCACGGCCCAGTTCCAAGACCTGCAGCCGGGGCGCTACGTCTTCCATGTGCGCGCGCGCAACCGCGAGGGGCAGGGCAGCGAGACGGGGGCGCAGCTGGCGTTCACCGTGCTGCCGCACTACTGGCAGACCGCGTGGTTCCGCGTTTTGGCGGCGGGGGCGCTCTTCGCGCTGGCCGGCCTCGCGAGCTGGGGCGTGCAGCGGCGCCTGCAGTCGCGCGAGCAGGAGCGCAACGAGCAGCGCCGGGCGCTGGAGGCGGAGCGCATCGGCGCGGACCTCGCGCGCCGCGCGATGGAGGCGGCCGACGCGGCCAACCAGGCCAAGACGGAATTCCTCGCCACGATGAGCCACGAGATCCGCACGCCGCTCAACGGCGTGATCGGCTCAGCCGAGCTGATGCTGGAGACGCCGCTCAACCCCCAGCAGCGCGAGTACATGACGACCGTGCGCGCCTCGGCGGAGGCGCTGCTCGCGATCATCACTGACATCCTCGATTTCTCCAAGATCGACGCGGGCAAGGTCGCGCTCGAGCACGCGATGTTCGACCTGCGGCAGCCGGTGGTGGATGTGCTGAAGATCATCGCGACGCGCGTCGGGGAAAAGGAACTGGAACTCGTGCTCCGCATCGCGCCCGACGTGCCGGCCTGCGTGCACGGCGACTCGGCGCGCCTGCGGCAGGTGCTGCTCAACCTTGTGTCCAATGCCGTGAAATTCACCGAGCGCGGGCATGTGGTGCTGCGGGTGGACCGGGACCGGGCACAGGCCGCGGAGCCCGGGAAGGTGCGGCTGCGTTTTGCGGTGACGGACACCGGAATGGGCATCCCGGCCGAGGTGCGGGTGAAACTCTTTGAAAAATTCTCGCAGGCCGACGCGTCCACGACGCGGAAATTCGGCGGCACCGGGCTGGGCCTCGCGATCTGCAAGCGCCTCGTGGAGCTGATGGGCGGCGAGATCGGGCTTGAGAGCGAGCCGGGGCACGGGTCCACCTTCTGGTTCAGCGTGCCGATGCAGTACGAGGAGCTGGCGCTGACGCCGCCGTCGGAGCGGTCGTGGGCCGTGCTGGTGGCCGACGACGTGGCGGAGGCGCGCACGGCGCTGGTCGGGCTGCTGGGCACCCTGGGCGTGCAGGCGGGGGAGGCGGGTTCGGCGGCCGAGGCGCTCGCGAAGCTGCGCGAGGCGGCGGCGCAGGGCCGGCGGCCCGACGTGGCACTGCTGGACTACAGCATCGTGCGGGAGGAGGGCGGGGCGCTGGTCGGCGCGCTGCGTTCCGACCCGGCCCTGCAGGGGCTGAAGCTCGTGCTCATGGCGCAGTCGCATCGCAACGAGGTGCTGCCGCCGGCACTGATGGAGGCCTTCAGCGGCGTACTGATGAAGCCGGTGCTGCAGAGCGAGACCCTGCTGGAGCTGCTGCGCGAGGTGCTGCAGGAGAAGCGCACCGGCGGCACAGCCGCGCCTTTCCCCGTGGCGGCCAAGCCGGCGCCGGTCCGGCCCAGCACGGAAGGGGAGCAGCCGAAGGCCGCCCCGCGGCTCAACGTGCTCGTGGCCGAGGACAACTCGGTCAACCGCGCCGTGATCAACGGCATGTTGAAAAAACTCGGCTGCAAGGTGGAGTTCGCCGAGAACGGCGCGGAGGCCGTCGCCAAGTCGCGGCTGAGCGAGTACGACGTCATTTTCATGGACTGCCTGATGCCGGAGATGGACGGCTGGACGGCGACGACGGAGATTCGCCGGCGCAACTCGCACACGCCCATCATCGCGATCACAGCCAATGCGACGCCCGAAGACCGCAAGCGCTGCATGCAGGTCGGCATGAACGACTATCTGAGCAAGCCCCTGCGGTTTGCCGACCTGACGAAGGTGATGGCGCGCTGGCTCGGCGAGCGCGGCGTGCCGCCGGATGTGATGATCGAGTGAAGGCCGGCGCGGGCGGATGAGGCAATGCAGCCAAGCCGCCGCCCGGCCTCCGAGGAACCGAGCGCAGGCCCGGTCAGACGTTCTGCATCAGCCAGGCGAGGTCGTTGAGGACGGCGCCGGTGCCGTTGGCGACGGCGGAGAGGGGATCATCGGCCACGGTGACGGGGAGGCCGGTCTTTTCACTGAGGAGTTTGTCGATGCCGCGGATGAGGGCGCCGCCGCCGGCCATCACGAAGCCGCGGTCCACGAGGTCGGCGGAGAGTTCGGGCGGGCAGCGCTCGAGGGTCACGCGCACGGCATCGACGATGGCGGCGATGGTGTCGGCGAGGGCCTCGCGGATTTCCTGCGAGGTGATGTGAATCGTCTTGGGCAGGCCGGCCACGGAGTCGCGGCCCTTGACCTCCATCGTGAGCTCCTCGTCGAGGGGATAGGCGGAGCCGACGCGCATCTTGATCTCTTCCGCGGTGCGCTCACCGATGAGGAGGTTGTAGGCGCGCTTCATGTAGTTGATGATGGCGCTGTCGAGTTCGTCGCCGGCCACGCGGATCGACTTGGAATAGACGATGCCGTTGAGGGAGATGACGGCGATCTCGGTGGTGCCGCCGCCGATGTCCACGATCATGTTGGCCGCGGGCTCGTCGATAGGCAGGCCGACGCCGATCGCGGCGGCCATGGGCTCGGGAATGGTGATGACGTCGCGGGCGCCGGCATGGAGCGCGGAATCCTTCACGGCGCGCTTCTCGACCTCGGTGATGCCGGAGGGGATGGCGATGACGACGCGGGGCGGGGCGCGGAAGGAGCCGCTGGAGACCTTGCGGATGAAGTAGCGCAGCATCGCCTCGGTGACGTCGAAGTCGGCGATGACGCCGTCCTTCATGGGGCGGATGGCGGTGATGTTGCCGGGGGTACGGCCGAGCATGCGCTTGGCCTCGTCGCCGACGGCGCGGACCTTGCGGCTGACGGTATCGAGCGCGACGACGGACGGCTCACGGAGGACGATGCCCTTGTCCTTGACGTAAACGAGCGTATTGGCGGTGCCGAGGTCGATGCCGATGTCGTTGGAAAAGTAGCCGAAGATGTTGGCCATAAATACGGGTGCGGATGGCGTTTCCGCCGACGGGAACGAATCGGCGCGAAGACGTACTGTCAACGAGGGAAATCGACGGTGTGCGGGCTTGACGCAGCCCGGGCGCGGGCGCGTTGTGGGCGCGGAGTTTTTTCGCATGCACGGCATACACTTCATCCAGGATCTGGCGGTCGTCCTCCTTGTGGGCGGCATCGTGGGCTGGATCTGCCAGCGGATCGGCCTGTCGGTCGTGGCGGGGTTCCTCGCGGCGGGCATGGTGATCGGGCCGTACACGCCGCCCTTTGCGCTGATCTCGGACACCGGGAGCATCGAAACCTTGGCGCAGGTAGGCCTGGTGTTTTTGATGTTTTCCATCGGCCTGCAACTGAGCCTGCGGAAGATGCGGCGGCTGGGATTTTCGCTGATGGCGGCGACCTTCGGCGGGGCGCTGGTGGTGTATTACCTCGCGCGGCTGTTTGGCGCGGCGATGGGGTGGGGGAGCACGGAGAGCCTGTTCTTCGCGGGCATGCTCATGGTGTCGTCTTCCGCGATCATCAGCAAAATCTTGCACGAGACCGGCACGAACCACGAACGCTCCGGCCAGCTCGCGATGGGCATCTCCGTCTTGGAGGACGTGGTCGCGGTGGTGATGCTGACGCTGCTTAACTCGATGGTGAAGATCGGCGGCACCGGCCCGGGTGGCACGGGCTCGGCGGGCCTCGGCGAGACGCTGCTGATGCTGGGCGCCTTCGTGGTGCTGGTGGGCGTGGGCGGGCTGTTGCTGATTCCGTGGCTCCTGAAACGCCTGAGCATCTCGGCGGACGAGGAGTTGCAGACGGTGGGGCTGGCGGCGCTGCTCTTCGGGCTCGCCGTGGTGGCGACGATCGCGGGTTACTCGATCGCGCTGGGGGCGTTTTTGCTCGGGACCATCGTGGCGGAGACGCCGCACCGGCACCAGGTGGAGCGAACTTTTGAGGGCATGCGCGATGTGTTCAGCGCGGTATTTTTCGTGGCCATCGGCCTGCAGATCGACGTGCACCAGCTCTGGGGCTCGGCGGGGCTGATCGTGGGTGTGGCGGCGTTTACGCTGATCGCGCGCACGACGGCGGTGACCACCGGGCTGACGCTGGTTGGGACGCCGATGCGCGATGCGCTGCGTACGGGCCTGACGGCGACGCCGATCGGCGAATTCTCGTTCATCATCGCGCAACTGGGCGTGACGGCGGCGGTGGTGCCGGCGAAATTTTACCCGATGGCGGTCGGCGTATCGCTGCTCACGACGCTGGTGGCGCCGTTCATCACGCGGCGCTCGGAAAAGATCACGGCGGCCCTGATGAAGACCCAGCCACGCTGGCTCGACGACTGGAGCCGCACCTACCACAGCTGGCTGGAGGGCCTGCAAAAACAGCGGTCGCGCAACCTGTTCTGGCAGCTCAGCCGCAAGCGCATCATTCAGGTGAGCGTCGGCATGCTGTTCGTGAGCGGGCTGGTGATCTTCTCAGGCCAGCTACTGGCGCTGGCGGAAGGCTGGCTCGGGGCCAACTGGCTTTTCCCGCACGGACCGGAGGTGATCTTCTGGCTGGCGCTCGTGCTCGTGATCCTCGCGCCGGTGGTGGCGATCTGGCGCAACATCGCCGCGATGGCGATGATCTACGCGGACATGGTGACGCGCCGGCGTCCGCGCGGCAAACAGATGAAGCCGGTGGTCGAGACCGGGCTGAAGATCGTGGCGGGGGCGGGGCTGTTCGTGTGGCTGGCGGCGATCCTGCCGGTCGATGGCACGGCGAAGTGGCTGCTGCTCGTGAGCGCGTTGGTCGCGGTGGTGGCGCTGCTGGTGCTGCGGCGGAAGCTGATTTACTGGCACAGCGAAATGGAGGTCGAGCTGCTCAGCGTGATCGAGACGGGCGACACCAAGATGACCGCGACGACGGCGCCCTGGCTCCAGCCGCACGGCGACTGGAACCTGCACATGATCGACTGCACGCTGCCCGACCTGGCGGACTGCCAGGGCAAGCGCATCTCCGAGCTGCGGCTGCGCTCGCGTTTCGGCTGCTCGGTGGTGGGCATCGAGCGGCAGGGGTTCATGATCCCGCTGCCGCCGCCCGACGCGGTGCTGTATCCGCGCGACAAGGTCCTGCTGCTCGGCACGGGCGAGCAGGTGAAGGCCGGGAAGCACTTCCTCGGCGCGGTGTCGGTCGCGCCGGCGAGCGACTCGCTGTTTGAGGAGGTGCGCATGGAGGCGATCGCGGTGCCGGTGTGGAGCCGGGCCACGGGCCTGACCCTCGCGGAACTCGCGCCCGCCCGCGTGCACAACGTCCAGATCGCCGGCGTGAACCGCCACGGCGTGCGCATCCTGAACCCGAGCGCGGAGGAGAAGCTTTACCCGGGCGACGAGGCGCTGGTGCTCGGTGCGCCGGACCAAATCGAGGAGTTCAAGGCCTGGCTGACGGAGAATCCGAGCGAGGCGGCGGACTGAATAAGGTCGAACGTCGAACGCTGAAGGCGGGGCACAAAAAAAGCGCGCCGATTAAGGCGCGCTTGAAGATTGGGTGGGAGAGGATGGCCTCAGTTGGAGCCGTGGGTCGCGGAGGACTCGGGCTTCTTGGCCTCGGTCGCGGCCTTGGCCTCGGGCTTCGTCGGCTCGTCGTCTTCCTTGGCGGCCTTCTTGAATTCCTTGATGGACTGGCCGAGGCCCTTGGCGAGCTGCGGGAGTTTAGCGCCGCCGAAGAGGAGGAGGATGATGAAAAGGATGACGACCAGTTCCCAACCGCCGGGAACGAGACCGGCAATGAGCGGCGATGAAATGTACATGGATTAAAGGTAGGCCGAAGGGTTGAACTGTAAAGCGGTAAAGCGGTTTTGCCGCCGGGCCGCCCGCCGGGCTTGGTTACTTCACCGGCGGGGGCTGGGGGGCGAACATCGAGGCGGAGAAGCCGCCGCCCGGGAGGGGCATCGGCAACGGCGTGGGCCGCGCGGGCAGGCCGCTGGTGGCGGCGACCTTCATGAGGTTTTGCGCGTTGTCGATCTGCTCGGCGTCGAAGAAGCCGTGCAGTTGACGGATGCGCGTGGGGTGGCGCATCTTGCGGAGCGCCTTGGCCTCGATCTGGCGGATGCGCTCGCGGGTGACCTTGAACTGCTTGCCGACCTCCTCGAGGGTGCGGCTGTAGCCGTCGACGAGACCGAAGCGGAGGGAGAGCACGCGGCGCTCGCGCTCGGTGAGCGAGTCGAGGACGTCGATGATCTTTTCGCGGAGGAGGGAGAACGCCGTCATGTCGTACGGGTTCTCGGCGGACTTGTCCTCGATGAAATCGCCGAAGGAGGTGTCGTCGCCGTCGCCGACGGGTGACTGGAGCGAGATGGGCTGCTGGGCCATCTTCATGATCTGCTGCACGCGCTCGACGGGCAGGTTCATCTCGTCGGCCACCTCGTCGGGCGTCGGCTCGTGGCCGTATTCCTGGAGGAGCTGCTTCTGCACCTGCATGACCTTGTTCAAGGTCTCGATCATGTGGACCGGGATGCGGATGGTGCGGGCCTGGTCGGCGATGGAGCGGGTGATGGCCTGGCGGATCCACCACGTGGCGTAGGTGGAGAACTTGTAGCCGCGGCGGTACTCGAATTTTTCCACGGCCTTCATGAGGCCCATGTTGCCCTCCTGGATGAGGTCGAGGAAGGAGAGGCCGCGGTTGGTGTACTTCTTCGCGATGGAGATCACGAGGCGGAGGTTGGCCTCGACCATCTCGGTCTTGGCCTGATGCGCCTCGCGGACGTGGACGCGGGTCTGGGCGACGACGGCGAGGAGCTCGGCGGGGCCGATGCGCTGCGCGGCCTCGATCTGCTTGAAGCGGGCTTGGATGGCCTTGGCGTCGATCGCGGCGTCCTTCTTGGTCTTCGGGTGCTTGGCGCGGTCGAGCTGGGCGTTGAGCGCTTCGATCTCGGAGAGGGTGGGCTCGAGCTGCTCGAGGTACTCCTCGTACACCTTCAGCTTGAAGAAGAACTTGCCGAAATTGGCGCGGAGCGCGGTCTCGCGCTTCTTGTGCTTGGCGAGGATCTTCTTGCGGTCGGCGTCGGTGCGGGCCTTGAGGTACTCCTGCCACGAATCGGCGACGGACTCCTCGGCCTTGCGGGTGAGGAGGACGAGCTTCTCGAGGCCCTTGAAGTAGGACTCGCGGCTGTCGATCTTCTTGTCGATGACGATGCGGTCGAAGCGCTCCTGGCGGTCGATGAGCTTCTGGCCGAGGGTGATGATGTATCCGCCGATCGAAGTCGCCTGGAAGAGGGCCTCCTGGGCCTTGAGCTCGGCGTTCTCGATGCGCTTGGAGATCTCGACCTCCTGCTCGCGGGTCAGCAGCGGGACCTGGCCCATCTGCTTGAGGTACATGCGGACCGGGTCGTCGAGGATGTCGTGCTGAGAGGAGCGGGACTCCTCCTCCTCGGCCTCCTCCATGCGCTGCTTGTAGTCGTCGACCTGGTCGGGCTCGAGGATCTCGATCTCGAGGTTCTGCAAAATGGAGAGGACGTTGTCGATTTCCTCCTGGTTCTCGACGGACTCGGGCAGGGCCTCGTTGATGTCGTCGAAGGTGAGGTAGCCCTGCTCCTTGGAGAGGCGGATCAGGTTCCGGATCTTGTCATTGATGCCGCCGGCAGGCAGGTCGGCGCCGGCTGCATGCGAGGTTTTCTCGATGGCGGCCTCAACGGCTTCGGAATGGCTGTCGGACGATGACGAGGACGAGGCGGACTTGGCTTTGCGCTGCATGTGGTGTGAAAGGTCTCCCTATATATAGGCTATTCGGCCGAGGGCAAATGGATCGGTTGGCGTAGCTGACGCTGGATATCTACACGTTCCTTTAAGAGTGAAATTGGGTCAGAGTTACTGTCCGTAGGGGAGTTGGCCAAAGCAAGTTCTATTTGCCGCAGGCGCGGCTCGAGGGCGCGGGCCCGGAGCTGGCGCAAGCCCTCGCAGGCGACCTTGACGGGGTCGTCGAAACTGGGGGTATCGAAAAGCAGGGAGGCGGCAAGCTTCTGTTCATCAGGTGTTTCCAGCAAACCTTCGAGATGATCCTTGCCGGGCCAGGTCTGGTGCTCGAATTCGCCCAAAAACCGGTTCAACAGCACCCCGGAAACATGGGTGGTATCGATCCAATCGTGGGGCAAAGCCGAGCTGAGCCGGGGGCCGAGGTACTCGAAGTGCAGGCAGATCAACAGCAGGTCGCGTTCCGAGGTGTGCGCGGCCTGCGGGGCGGAGACGGGCGCGGCTGGCTCGGCGTTAGCATTGGCGGGACGGGCGGCGGCCTGCCGGCCTTGGCGGGCGGTGTAAGCCTGGAAATCCTTGAGCAACGCAGCCGGTGCGAGACGCAGGTGCGTGGCGGCCTCGGTGACGAAGCCCGTGCGGGCGATCTCGCTCTCGGCGGCGGAGACGATGTCGAAGAGACCCTGCGCGGCGCGGGCCTTTTGCTCGGGCGAGGCGGTGGCCGGGTCGGGGAGGACGGCGCGGCTGGCGAACGCCATGGCGTTGAGTGCGCCGCGTCGGACCTCGTCGTAGGCGGCGAGGCCGCGTTCGAGGAAGAGCAGGTCGGGGTCGATCTTCTCGGAACCCGCGAGGGTGAGGAAACGCACCTCGAGCCCGGCCTTGAGCGCCATCGGCAGGAAACGCAGCGAGGCCTTCTGCCCCGCGCTGTCGCTGTCGAAGAAGCACTCGACCTGCGTGTGGTAGCGGCGGAGCAAGATCAGTTGCGACTCCGTGATCGACGTGCCCTGCGGGGCGATCGCGGTCTTGAGGCCGACGGACCAGCAGCGCAGGGCGTCGAGCTGGCCCTCGACCATGACGAAGGGCTTGCCCTCGCCGACATGGCTGCGCGCGCGGTCGAGATTGAAGAGCAAATTGCCCTTCGTGAAGATGGGCGTCTCGGGGGAGTTGACGTACTTGGCCTCCTTCGCCGGATCGTCGTCGGGCGTGAGGTCGGTCTGGCGCGCGGTGAACGCCACGACGCGTCCCTGGTGGTCGCGGATCGGGATCATCAGGCGGCCGCGGAAACGCGGACGCAGCGCGTGCAGGGTGAGCTGCGCGTCGTCGTAGATGAAAAACAGCCCGCAACGCCGCAGCGCCTCCTCGGAGTACTTGCGCTTCATCAGTGCGTGGCCGAGCCCGCTGCCCGCGGCGTCGGCGACGCCGATCTTGAACTCGTCGGCGAGCTCGGGGGTGAAGCGACGTTTCTCGACCCAGTATTTCCGCATGTACTCGCCGGCGGGCTCGTTGGCCTTGAAGGCCTGGTAAAAATGCTCCGCCGCCTGCTCGTGCAGGTCGAATATCTCCTGCCGCAGCGAGCGTTCCTCGCGGCTCGGTCCGCCCGCACCCTCCTCGTACTCGATGACGATGCCGAAGCGCTGGCCCAGCGCCTCGACGGCCTCGGTGAACGTCAGCTGCTCGGTCTCGCGGACGAAGGTGATGGCGTCGCCGGCCTTGCCGCAGCCGAAGCACTTGTAAAAGCCCTTGTCGGGATCGACGTTGAAGGAAGGCGTCTTCTCGTTGTGGAAAGGGCAGAGGCCCTTCAGGCGGTTACCTCCGGCCTTGCGGAGCGTCACTACGCGCGAAATGACGTCGGCAATATTCACCCGCAACTTGATGTCGCGGACACAGGTAGGCTTGATGGCAGGCATGAACGGCGGAGCGCGCTGGGCGAAGAATGCACTTTCAACCGGCCCGGGGGGCTGTCAAGTTTCGCGGCTCATGCAGGAAACATTGGCGGTTTCCGGGCGACATACTCTCTAACATGCGGCACTCCCTCTTCCGGCTCCCAGCCATCATCTTCGGCGCGCTCGCGGCTGCGGCCCTGCGCGCGGCGGCGCCGGCCCCGGAGCTCGAGCCGGTGGCCCCCACGGCCCCGGTTTACGAGGCGCGGCTGGCCGCCTACGACGACGCCAGCTACACCCGCGAGGTCGAGGCGCTGATCTCCCGCTTCGAGCAGAACACCGGCCGCAAGATCGCCCCGGGCGCGAAGAAAAAGGTCGGCCTGAAAATCTACACCGACTCCGGCCCCGGCATGGCCACGCCGCTGCCGCTCGTGCGCGCCGTGATCACCGCGCTCGAGCGCCGCGGCTACGAGTCGAAGAACATCTTCCTCGTCGGCCTCAACCAGCTCCGCCTCCGCATGACCGGCTACCTGCCGTCGCTCGTGACGGGCGAGACGCCCTTCAAGGGCCAGCCCGTGTACGTGCTCGAGTCGGGCAAGTTCTACGACCCGGTGTGGTTTTACGATTCGCCGCTGCCCCAGCGCTTCGACCCGATCTTCGCCGCCGCGCAGACCAAGAACGACTCCAACACCTCGACCAAGGACGAGGACCGCAAGAGCTTCCTCGCGACGCCGCTCTTCCTCGACACCGATTTCTGGATCAACCTGCCGGTGTACACCGACCACAACACGCTCGGCGTCAACGGCGCGCTCGTGAACGCCACGCTGTGGAACGCCTCCAACACCGCGCGCTTCTTCCGCTCGCCCGCCAACGCGCCCGCGGCCGTCGCCGAGATGAGCGCCATCCCCGAGCTGCGCGAGACGTGGATCTTCACCATCGCGAGCCTTGAGCATTACCAGTTCATCGGCGGACCGTTCTTCAACTCGCTGTACACCGTCTCCGAGCCCGTCGTCTGGCTCAGCACGGACCCGGTGATGATGGATGCGATGATGCGCGACCGCATCGACCTGCACCGCAAGCAGACGGGCTTCGAGCCCATCTCGGAGGACATCCGCACGCTCCAGTTTGCGGAGACGCTCGGCGTGGGCTCCGCCCAGTCGAAGCAGGCGAAGATCGTCAACGTGGACCAGTAAAGTTGGGGGGAGGAACCGCGAATGGACACGAATCCACGCGAATTCCAAATCCGGGCAATCGGCCTGACCCTGCCACGACGCCTCGCATCAATCAGCGGGTTTTCCATTCGCGACCATTCGCGTGCATTCGCGGTTAATCAAACTGTCTTGATTGGCGCAAATTCCCTCTTGTCAGGCCCGCCGTGGCC
>JAFEGO010000109.1 GCA_018239845.1 Verrucomicrobiota bacterium | reverse complement strand
GTCGGTGCGGCACGCGGTCGAGCGTTATTCGCTGCCGGTGGTGCGCCAGTGGTATTTTGAAGTCTGGAACGAGCCCAACCTCATCGGCTCGTTCTGGGGCGGCAACCAGCAGGATTTTCTCCGCCTGTGGGAAGTGACGTACAATGCGATCAAGAACGTCGACAGCTCGTTCCGCATCGGCGGGCCATCGACCGCGCGGGCCGACTGGCTGCCTGAGCTGATGACCTTCGGGCAAGCCCGGGGCTGCGTGCCGGATTATCTCACCGCGCACATTTACAACAACGACAGTGAGACCGGCGAGGCGCTCGCGCCGTTTCACGGTCCGCAGGAGGATCGCGGGAGCAAGTCGCCGAATTTCGCCATCGGTGTGATGCGCGGGGTCCGCGGGCTGGTCGACCAGCTCGGCTTCCGCGGCGAACTGCACTGGAACGAATGGGGCCGCTCTTTCCACGGGATCGATCCGCGCCGCGAGGATGCCAACGAGGCGGCCTTCGCCGTGCGGCTGCTTGACCGGGTTTCGCAGACGGCCGACGCGTTCGCCTACTGGTGCGTCTCCGACATCTACGACCAAGTGGGCTACGGCCGCGAGGCCTTCCACGGCGGCTACGGCCTGCTCAGCCTGCAAGGGTTGCGCAAGCCGGCCTATCACGCCTTTGCCCTGCTCAGCCGGCTGGGGGACCGCCGCGTGGCGGTGGCGGCGGAGGGTCTCGATGATTTCACCGGGGCGATTGCGACGTCGAAACCGGAGTCGTATCATATCCTTTGTTACGAATACTCGCACGAGGATGCGCCGACCCGCGGCACGAAGGAGGTCTCGGTGATGCTACCCGCCGACGCGGGCGATGTGACCTTGTTCCGCGTCGATCACGTGGAGAACAACGTGCTGACCCGCTGGCGGGCGCTGGGGACACCGGACTATCTCTCCCGCCGGCAGACGGCGGAACTGCGCGAAGCCGACGCGCTGCAGCCCGCGGCAATCAACGCCGTGCGGCTCGAGCGGCAGGGGGGCGTCGTGCGGGCGCACTTCACCCTGCGTACCCCCGGGGTCGCGCTGCTTGAAGTCAAACGCCGCTCCGGCCACGCTTGATCCGATGAGCACCGCGTCGCCCCGCCGTAAATCCGCCCAGGTCGAAGCTGAAATGAGGCTCGTACTCCAGCCCGCGGTAAAATACCTGCTGGCCTTGCCCCCCGGCTATGCTGCCAAGCGAAATAAGCGCTGGCCGTTGCTGGTCTTTCTCCACGGCTCGGGTGAGCGGGGCGAATCACCGGAGATCCTGCGGAAATTCGGCCCGGCGGCCCGGGTCGAGCAGGGGAAGAAATTTCCCTTTATTCTACTGACGCCCCTCTGTCCGCGCTATGAGTGGTGGAGCACCGATGTGATCGAGGGGCTGATCGCGGATATTTCCCGGCGCTATCGCGTCGACGCCGACCGGATTTATCTGACGGGGCTCAGCATGGGGGGCTTCGGCGTGTGGGCCTTGGCGGCCAAGCATCCGGAACGCTACGCGGCCATCCTCCCGATTTGTGGGGAAGGCGAGTGGAGCTGGGCCAAGCGGTTGGCGACGTTGCCGGTCTGGGCGTTTCACGGTGAATTGGACCCGGTGGTGCCGGTGGCACGCACGCGGGAAATGATCGCCGCCCTGCGTGAGGCCGGCGGTCGCCCCAAGCTGACGATCTACAAAAAACTGTACCACGACTCATGGACGAAGACCTACGCAAATGACGCGGTTTACGCGTGGATGCTGAAACAGCGCCGGTCGGTTTGAGATAAGTCCGGCTTGCAGGGAGGATGGGGTCTGTCGCTATCGTGCCTCTCCCTTTACCCCATGAGTCTTTTCATCGGCATCGATTCCGGCACGCAAAGCGTCAAAGCGGTGGTCCTCGACCTTGAGGCCCGCCAAGTCATCGCGGAGGCGCGCGCACCGCATGCGCTCATCGAAGGGCTGCCCGTCGGGCACATGGAGCAGCACCCGCAGGAGTGGGCGGCGGCGATGGATGAGGTGATTGGCAAAGTCGTCGCGCAGATCGGCGTCGCGAAAGCGAAGCAGGTGCGCGGCATCGGCGTGTCGGGCCAGCAGCATGGCTTCGTGCCGCTCGATGCCCACGGCCAGGTGATCCGCCCGGCGAAGCTCTGGTGCGACACGAGCACCACGGCGGAGTGCGCGATCATCACCAAAAAACTCGGCGGGCCGAAGGCCGCGATCCGCAAAACGGGCAACCTGATCCTGCCGGGCTTCACCGCGCCGAAGATCCTGTGGCTGAAGCGCAACGAACCGGCCAACTACAAGAAGCTGCGCCACGTGCTGTTGCCGCACGATTTCCTCAATTTCCACCTGACGGGAAATTACTTCATGGAGTACGGCGATGCCTCGGGCTCGGCGCTGATGGATGTGCGCAAACGCGCGTGGTCGGCGGAGGCCATCAAGGCGATCGACCGGAATCTCGCGGACTGGCTGCCAGAGCTATCTGAGTCCGATGCCGCAGCCGGGACACTGCGACCGGAGCTGGCGAAAAAGTACGGCCTGTCCATGGAGGTCGTGGTGAGCGCGGGCGGCGGCGACAACATGATGGGCGCCATCGGCACGGGCAACGTCGTGCCCGGCGTGGTTACCGCGAGCTTTGGCACGAGCGGGACGATCTACGCGCACGCGAAGGCCCCGGTCGTCGATCCGGAAGGAGAGATCGCGGCGTTTTGCTCCTCGACCGGCGGCTGGCTGCCACTGCTCTGCACGATGAACGTCACGACCGTGACGGAGCAGGTGCGATCGCTCTTTGGCTACGACCATGCGCAACTGGCCAAGGCCGTCGCAGAAACACCGGCAGGCGCGGGCGGGCTCGTGCTGCTGCCGTACCTCGCGGGTGAGCGCACCCCGAACGTGCCGGACGGCTCGGGCGTGCTGCTCGGCTTGAACGCCAAGACCTTCAGCGCGTCGCATCTCGCGCGGGCTGCGATGGAAGGGGCGACGATGGGCATGAACTACGGCCTGCGCCGCCTCGCCGAGCTCGGCGTGAAGGCCAAGGAAATCCGCGTGACTGGCGGCGGCGCCAAATCGCCGGTATGGCGCCAGATCATGGCCGACATCTTTGGCGTGCCGGTCGTCGCGATGGTCGAGGACGAAGGCGCAGCGCTCGGCGGCGCCTTGCAGGCGGCCTGGTGCGTGGCACGACGCGAGGGGAACAAGAAGGCTGTGTTGGCGGATTTCACCGCGGGCACGGTGGCCTTGGATGAAAAGACGCGCTGCGCGCCGGACAAGCAGCGCGCGGCACGCTACCGCGAGCTGCAGGCGGTGCAGGACAAGCTGAACCTGGCGGTGCGCGACGTGTTTGCCGCGCAGCGGAAGCTCGGCGCTTAAGATCCAAAAAACAAGAAACGCGCCGAGGGCGGCGCGTTTCGACGCTTTTGGACTATCCGATGAGGGCGGGAATCAATTCCGGCCGGCCTTGGCGGGCTTGCGGGACTTGGACTCGACGAACTCGCGGATGACATTCATGCGCTGGCGGGCGCGCTCCTCCTCCTCGATCTCCTCGGAGGTGCGGATGGCCTCGTGCTTGGCCATGGCGCGACGCATCTTGGAGAGCGCGAGGTACTCGAGCTGGCGGATGCGCTCGCGGGTGACGTGGAACTTCTGACCGACCTCTTCGAGCGTGAGCTCGTCGCGGCCGTCGAGACCGAAGCGCAGGCGGATGATCTCGGCCTCGCGCTCGTCGAGGGAGTCAACCATCGCGTGCAGGTCGGAGTTCCGGTTCTTGTCGCGCAGGCCGTCATACGGACTGACGGCGTTTTCGTCGCCGACGATCTCGCCGAAGGTGCCCGAGTCGCTGTCCTCGCCGATGGGCGCGTCGAGGGACGCGGGACGGACGCTGACGGACTTCAGATGGGCGACCTTGCTCGTGGGAATCTGGAGCTCCATGGCCAACTCTTCGTCCGTGGGCTCGCGGCCGAGCTCCTCGGTGAGCTGCATGGCGGTGCGGCGCATCTTTGATATCTTGTCCACGAGATGGACGGGAAGGCGGATGGTCTTGGACTGATTGGCGAGGGCTCGCTTGATGGACTGCTTGATCCACCAGGCGGCGTACGTGGAGAGCTTGCCACCCTTGCGGGGGTCGAAGCGCTCGACAGCCTTGATGAGGCCGATGTTGCCCTCGCTGATGAGGTCGAGCAGGGGCAGGCCAAAGTCCTTGTAGTCCATCGCGATCTTCACGACGAGACGGAGGTTGGCGGAAATCATGTGGTCGCGGGCCGCCTTGTCGCCGCGACGGATGCGGCGGGCCAGCGTGATCTCCTCCTCGATGGTGAGTAGCGGCGTCTTGCCGATCTCCTGGAGGTAGAGCTGGAGGTTGCTGCGCTCAAGGGGCGCGGCTTCGGTCGGCGCGGCGCGTTCGGGGCGCTCCAAGAAGGACGGAGGCGCATCGGGCGAGTCGGAGAGAATGACGGTGTGGGAAGTATCGTTGTTGGTCATATGGGCTCCTGATAAAGGTTGGAGACGTGAGTCGCTGGTTTGTTCCCGAATGGTAGCTAAAGTTGTTCCATATGACGTTACGAGGGGAGAACGGTAACAAAGCAGTTCGGTTGGCGCGTTTTTGGCACAATACAGTGGGCGCAATGCGCCAAGGTGGCGCAAATCCGGGGTATCGCTGAGCCGCTGGAGTGGCCTCAGCCTAGAGACAAAGGTAGCAGAAAGCCCGGCTCAGGCAACCGACCGCAGCGTTTTCCTCACAGCCGGACGGACCGAGCCGGCTCAGAACTTCTCGGCCATCGCGACTGCTTTGAAGAGCGCGGAGGCCTTGTTGATCGTCTCCTGGTACTCGTCGGCGGGCACGGAATCGGCGACCCAGCCGCCGCCGGCTTGGATGTACACCCGGCCGTTTTTCAGGAGAGCGGTGCGGAGCATGATGCACGTATCCATATTGCCATCATACCCAAAATAGCCGAGCGCGCCCGCGTAGAAACCGCGCTGCAATTCCTCGATCTTCGCTATGATCTGCATGGCGCGGATCTTCGGCGCGCCGCTCACGGTGCCGGCGGGGAAAGTGGCGCGCATCAGGTCGTAGGCGTTTTTGTCGGGGGCGATCCTGCCCTCGACCTGCGAGACGATGTGCATGACGTGCGAATAGCGCTCGACCGTCATGTAGTCAGGCACGGTGACGCTGCCAAACTGGCAGACGCGACCGATGTCGTTGCGGGCGAGATCGACGAGCATGAGGTGCTCGGCTTTTTCCTTCTCGTCGGCGAGCAGCTCCTTTTCGAGTGCAGCATCCTCGGCGGCGGTGGCGCCGCGCTTGCGGGTGCCTGCGATGGGGCGGATTTCGACGAGGCCGTCCGTGAGACGCACGTGGACTTCGGGCGAGGCGCCGACGATGGAGAAATCGCCCGCCTCGAGGATGAACATGTACGGCGACGGGTTGACCGTGCGCAGGGCCCGGTAGAGGTCCAGCGGGGATTTTTTAAACGGCTGCGAAAAACGCTGTGCCCCGACGACCTGGATGATGTCACCCGCGCGGATGTACTCCTTGGAGTCCTCGACGGCTTTTTCGAAACGCTCGCGGGTGAAATTGCCCGGCGGCACGGCGATCTGGGCGGGCTGAATGAGCGCGGCGGGGGCGAGCTCGCGGGGTTGCTGCAGGATGGCGTAGAGCTCGCGCAGCTCGGCGACCGCGGCCTCGTACGCGGCGGAGGCGTCGGCTCCGACATGGGCGTTGACGCAGAGGCGGAGCGTCTGCTTGGCGCGGTCGAAGATCAGCAACGAATCCGACAGCATGAAGTAGAGCAGGGGCACGCCGAGCTCGTCCTTCGCGGGCACAGGCACGGAAGGCTCGATGCGGTTGATGTACTCGTAGCCGACGAAACCCACGGCGCCGCCGGTGAAGCGCGGCAGGTCGGGGAGGGTGACCGGCTTGTGGTCGCGCATCTCGGCCTCGATCAGCTTGAGCGGGTCCTGCGGCGTGGCGATGATCTGCGCAGGAAAACCGGGTACGCGGATCTCGGTGGTCTTGGGCCCGCAGATGAAAATCTTGCGCGGGCGGCAGCCGATGAAGCTGTAGCGCGAGAGCTGTTCGCCGCCCTCGACGGACTCGAGCAGGTAGGACGGGCCGGCCTCCTTCATCTTGGCGTAGGCGGACACCGGCGTCTCGAAATCAGCCATCAGATCCGTGTAAACGGGGATCACGTTGCCCTGCTGGGCGAGGGTCAGGAAGGTGTCCTTGCTCGGATGGATGTTCATCGTCGGAGGTGCCTTATGCGTGGGTGCGCGTCGCCCGGCAAGGCGAGAAACCGTGCAAATGCGCGGCCTGTACCGCTACAGTTATTCCACCGTGACGGACTTCGCGAGGTTGCGGGGCTTGTCCACATCGCAACCGCGCTCCACCGCGATGTAGTAGCTGAGCAGCTGCACGGGGATCGAGGAGACGATGGGCAGCACGGCCTCGTGGCACTCGGGAATCGTGATCACCTCGTCAGCGAGGCCGGGAGGGAGCTCCGCGCCTTCGGTGATAATGGCGATGATCGGGCCCTTGCGCGCCTTGATCTCCTGCATGGAGGAGACGATCTTGGGGAAAATCTCGCCATTGGGGGCGAAGAACACACTCGGGCACTTCTCGCTGATGAGGGCGATGGGGCCGTGCTTCATCTCCGCCGCGGGGTAACCCTCGGCATGGATGTAGGAGATTTCCTTAAGCTTGAGCGCACCCTCGAGGGCCAGAGGGAAGAGCGAGAGGCGACCGAGGAACAGCATGTCGCTGTAGCCCGCGTAGCGCTTGGCGATGGCGCGGATGTGCGGCGCCTGGAGCAGGGCCTTGCGCACGAGGTCGGGGGCGCCCTTGAGCGCATTCACATACTGCACGCCGTCGCTGAAGCTCATGTCGCGCATGCGGGCGACGTAGAGGGCGATCATGGCCGCAACCATCAGCTGGGAGGTAAACGCCTTGGTCGAGGCGACGCCGATCTCGGGGCCGACGTGCTGGTAGATGCCGCCATCGGCCTCGCGGGCGAGGGTGGAGCCGACGACGTTGTTGATCGCGAGGGCCTTGTAGCCCTTGCGCTTGGCCTCGCGGAGGGCGGCGAGGGTGTCGATCGTCTCGCCGGACTGGCTGATGACCAAGAAGAGCGTGTTGCTGTGCAGCGGCGTATTGCGGTAGCGGAATTCGGAGGCGTAATCGACCTCGACCGGGATGCGCGCGAAACGCTCGATCAGGTGCTCGGCCACGAGGCAGGCATGCCACGCGGTACCGCAGGCGCAGAAGAGAAATCGGTCGATCTGGCGCAGCTCGGCCGCGGTGAGGTTGAGGCCGCCGAACTGAGCGGTGCTGCCGTCCTCGGAGAAGCGGCCGCGCATGGAGTTCTCCAGCGCGACGGGCTGCTCGAAGATTTCCTTCTCCATGAAGTGCGAATAGGTGCCGAGCTCGGCATCCTGGATCGACCAGGTGATCTTATCGACCACCGGGGAGACATCGGCCTGGTCGAGCGTGCTGATGAAAAACGCCGTGGGCGTGACGTGGACGAGTTCGCCGTCCTTCAGGTAAACGACGTTCTGCGTGCGGCTGATGAGCGCGGAGGCATCGGAGGCGAGGATATACTCGCCCTCGCCGACGCCGAGGATGAGGGGCGAGGCCTTGCGGGCGGCGACGATTTCGCCGGGACAATCCACGCAGAGGACGGCGATGCCGTAGGTGCCCTCGACGTGCGTCAGGGTCTTGCGGACGCTCTCGAGGAAGCGGCTGCCACCGGCACCGGGGGATTCCTTGGCGTAGTGGTAGGCAATCAGATTGCACAGCACCTCGGTGTCGGTCTCGGACTTGAAGGTGTAGCCCTTGCCGGTGAGGAAGGTCTTCATCTGGCCGTAATTCTCGATCACGCCATTGTGGATCAGGGCGATCTTGCCGTCGCTGCTGACGTGCGGGTGGGCGTTGGCGTCGGTGACGCCGCCATGCGTGGCCCAGCGGGTGTGGCCGATGCCGGTCGTGCCGGTGAAACGGTGCTTGGCGGCCTCCTTGGTGAGATTTTCGACGCGGCCGATCTTCTTGGCGACCTCGAGCTGGCCGTCTTGCAAAACGCAGACACCTGCGGAGTCGTAGCCACGGTATTCGAGGCGTTTGAGGCCTTCGAGAATGATGGACGCTGCTTTTTGTTTACCGACGTAGCCGACGATGCCGCACATGATTAATTTGGATTTTGACTGCGAAAATACCGGCGCGCACAAACATGAGGCAAGGACCAAGACCCAACTACCCCACCAATTTACATGACCACTCAAAAACGCGTGCTCGCCGTCATCATGGGCGGCGGCCGGGGCACCCGGCTCCATCCGCTCACCCAGGAACGTTGCAAACCCGCCGTTCCCCTCGCGGGCAAGTACCGCCTCGTGGACATCCCGATCTCCAACTGCCTCAACAGCGACATCAACCGCATCTTTTTGCTCACGCAGTTCCAGACCGCGTCGCTGCACCGGCATGTGACCAGCACGTATAATTTTGATCCCTTCGGCGGCGGCTTCGTCGATATTCTCTCGGCCGAGCAGACCGAAAAAGGCTCCGACTGGTACCAGGGCACGGCCGATGCGGTGCGCCGTAATCTCGTGCACTTCCGCTCCTTCCCGCACGATCTCGTGCTGATCCTCTCCGGAGACCAGCTCTACCGGATGGATTTTCGCAAGATCATCGAGGAGCACCTCGCCAAGAAGGCCGACGTGAGCATCGCGGCGATCCCGTTCCCCGTGTCGAAGGTCGAGGGCCTCGGCCTCATGCAGGTGAAGGACGACCACACGATTGAGCGCTTCGTCGAAAAACCGAAGGACCCCGCGGTGATCCAGAGCCTTACGCTCAGTCCCGCGCTGGAGGCCGAGCTGACCATCCCCTCGAAGGAAAAGCGCTGCCTCGCCTCGATGGGTATCTACGTGTTCAACCGCTCGGTCCTCGCCGAAGCGCTCGACAACACGATGACCGATTTCGGCAAGGAGATCATCCCGGGCCTGCTCGGGAAGAAGAAGCTCGTGGCGCACATCTTCGAGGGCTACTGGGAGGACATCGGCACGGTGCGGGCGTTCTTCGACGCCAACCTCGCGCTGGCGCAGCCGCTGCCGCCGTTCAACTTCTTCGAGCCCAGCGCGCCGATCTACACGCAGGACCGCTACCTGCCGGCCTCCAAGCTCAACAAGTGCGCCATCGACCACGTGGTCATCGGCGACGGCTCGATCCTGACCGACTCCTCGCTCAAGCACTGCGTCTTCGGCATCCGCTCCTTCGTCGGTGAAGGCAGCGTGTTGGAGGACACGGTCATGATGGGTGCGGACTACTACGAAGGCGACGCGCAGCTCGAAGCCAACACCACCCAAGGCCGGCCGCATCTCGGGGTCGGCAAAGGCTGTCGCATCAAAGGCGCAATTATCGACAAGAACGCCCGCATTGGCGACGGCTGCCAGTTGGATGCCGCAGGCAAAGCCGACGGCACCTATGCCGGCGGCGGCGTGATCATCCGCGATGGCGTGCTCGTGGTGCCGAAGGGCGCCGCACTGGCTCCCGGCACGGTGGTTTAATGTAGCGCCGGCTCCCCGCCGGCGTTACCTCAAACTTTCTTTGCGGTTTCCAGTGGCTTCGACCGGCGGGCGATGAGCCAGACACCGGCGATGACCACAAAGATCGAGTAGAACGTGCCGCGGCTCAGGCCGAGGATCGGGCTGACGCCGACGTCTGGTTCACGGAAGATTTCGCAGATGGCGCGCACGATCGCGTAGCCGAGGAGGAATTCCCCGGCCAGGCGGCCGGGGTGCTGCCGTACCACGTCGCTGCGCCAAAAACGCCATTGCAGGTAAATCAGCAGCAGGCCGCCTTCGAGCGCGGCTTCGTAGAGCTGCGACGGATGGCGCGGGTGGGGGCCGCCGCCGGTGCGTTCGAAGATCACACCCCAGGAGACATCGGTGACCTTGCCCCAGAGTTCGCCGTTGAGGTAGTTGGCGATGCGCACGACGAGCAGGCCGGGCGGGGCGGCGGAGGTCACGAGGTCGGCGAGGTGGAGAAAACGGATTTTGCGCGTGTAGGCGAACCACGCCATCGCCGCGGCCACGCCCATGAAGCCGCCGTGGCTCGCCATGCCGCCTTCCCACACGCGGAAGAAGCTCAACGGATCCGCGAGCAGCTCGGCGGGCTTGTAGAGGAGGAAAATGCCGAGGCGTCCGCCGAGCATCACACCGATCACGAGGGCGACCATTAGGTCGCTGATCTGCGCCACGGGCAGCTGCGAGCGGCCGGCCTTGGCGTAGCGCCAGAGCAGCCAGCCGCCGGTGAGAAAGCCAAGCATGTACCCAATACCGTAATACCGAATGCCGAAGGTTTCCGTGAACTGGATGAGAAACGGGTGCGGTGTGTGGACGAAGTAGGCGAGGAGCGGCGGCATGGGAAAAGGTCAGTCCTTGGACAGAGTGTAGAGAGGCGGGGCCGTTTCCCCGGGGCGGCGGACCTTCGCGTTTTTATGGCGGGTGCGGGCGAGCTCGCGCATGTCGACGGCGATGTCATCCTTCTCGAAGATCTCTCGACCGAGCAGCTGCTCCATCACGTCCTCCATCGTCACGACACCGGAGGTGGAGCCGAACTCATCGACCACCACGAGGATCTGCTGGTGGCTCTTGAGAAAGACCTGCAGGGCGTTGGCCACCGTGGCGGTCTCGGGGACGAACTGAATCTCCTGCATGAACTTCTCGACGGGCTCGGCGTCCTGATCGTTGGCCTTGGCCTTCAGGAGGTCGCGGCGGCGGGCGAGGCCCACGATGTCGTCGAGGTTGCGGCCATATACGGGCATACGGCCGAAGGGCAGGTTGGGGTACTCGCGGAAGACATCGCTGATCGTGGCGCTCTTGCGCAGGGCGGTCAGGACCGTGCGCGGGGTCATGATCTCGCCGACGCGCACGTTGTCGAGGGAGAGGGCGTTGGCGATGATACTGGACTCGCTCTTGCTCAGCGTGCCCTGCTTCGCCCCGCGCTCGGCCAGGAGGATGATCTCCTCCTCGGAAGCGTGGCTGTGGGACTGCGGCTTGACGACTAGGCGCACGAGGAGGTTGCAGACCCAGGTGATGGGAAAAAGCGCGCGGCGCAGCCACCAGAGCGGATAGACCACCCACGGCTGCAGGCGGCGGCGGTGGACGACGCCGAGGTTTTTGGGGAGGACCTCGGCGGCGACGAGCAGGACGATGCCGAACGAAACGGTGAGCACCGCGAGCTGGCGGTCGTCGAGCAGGTGGGCGCCAAGCACGCCGATGCCGACCGAACCAAGGCTGTTGGCGATGGTGTTGAGGGTGAGGATGGCGGAGATCGTCTCATCCAGCTCGTGACGGATGGTCTCCAGCCGCTGGCCGCGGCGCGGGTGGCTCTTCTTGAGGGCTTCGATCTCCGCGGTCGTCGTGCTGAGGGCGATCGCCTCAAATAGCGAGCAGACGAAGGACACGCTGAGCGTGACCGCAATCGCGAGGATGAGCCAGAGCATGGGACCAGTTTATGCAAGTGCGGCAGGTGGCGACTCTATTCTTGGCGGCGGAGCGGCAGCCCGTAGTGTGGCCGCATGAGCGAACTCAAACGCACTCCCTTGCGGGATTTTCACGCCGCCCACGGCGCCCGGCTGGTCGACTTCGCCGGCTGGGAAATGCCGGTCCAGTACCGCAGCATCCTCGAGGAGCATAAGGCCGTGCGCCGCACCGCCGGGCTCTTCGATGTGAGCCATATGGGCGAGGCCGACGTGAAGGGCCCGGAGGCGCTGAAGTTTCTCCAGCATCTCGTCACGAACGACTGCGCGAAGCTTTTCCCCGGCCGCGTCCTCTACACCGTGATGTGTTACCCGGACGGCGGCGTGGTCGATGATCTGCTCGTGTACATGCGCGCGGAAAACGACTACCTCCTCTGCATCAACGCCGGCAACATCGCCAAGGACATCGCTTGGCTGCAGGAACAGGTGAAGGGCTTCAACTGCACCGTCACGGACCGCTCCGCGGATTACGGGCAGCTCGCGATCCAAGGTCCGCAAGCTGTCGCCCTCATACAGACCCTCACGGGCGCGAAGCTCGGCGACATCAAATACTATCATTTCGCCAACGGCGTCGTGGCCGGCGTGCCGTGTCTCATCAGCCGCACCGGCTACACCGGTGAGGATGGCGTGGAGCTCTACTGCGCCGCTGCCGACACCGTGAAACTCACCGAGGCCATCGTCGCCGCGGGCGGTCCCTTCGGCCTCGAGCTGACCGGTCTCGGCGCGCGCGACAGCCTCCGCCTCGAGGCGGGCTTCCCGCTCTACGGCCACGAGATCACCGAGCACATCTCACCGCTCACGGCGGGGCTCGGCTGGGTGGTGAAACTCGACAAAGGTCCTTTCATCGGCTCCGAAGCGCTGAAGGCCGAAAAGGCCCGGGGCTCGGCGAAAAAAATCGTCTTCTTCAAGACTGGCGACCGTCGCATCGTGCGCGCGGGCACGCCGGTGCTCGGGCCGGATGGCAGCGAGGTCGGCGCGGTGGTCTCCGGTACGCTCTCGCCGCTGCTCAACGAGGCCATCGGCTCGGCACTGGTGTCGGCCGCCGCGGCCAAGGACACCCTCGCCGTGGACATCCGCGGCACGAAGCTGAATTTGCAACTCGTCAAACCTCCGTTTGTGGAGCTAAAGAAATCCTCATGAGTAACGTCCCCAGCGAACTGCGCTACGCAAAATCCCACGAATGGCTGAAGCTTGAGAGCGACGGCACGGCGACGGTCGGTATCACCGACTACGCGCAGAATTCGCTCGGCGACATCACTTATGTCCAGCTCCCCAAGGTCGGCGCCGTCCTCAAGGCGGGCGAGACCTTCGGCGTCGTTGAGTCGGTGAAGGCCGCGAGCGACCTGTACGCTCCGGTGGCCGGCACGGTGGTCGCGGTTAACCCCGCGCTCAACACCGCCCCCGAGACCGTCAACAGCGCGCCCTTCGGCGACGGCTGGATGATGAAGCTCAAGCTCTCCAACGCCGCCGATGCGGCCGCGCTGCTCGATGCGGCCGGCTACGCAAAGCTGGTAAGCTGACCTAGGCTCTTTGGCCTCGCGCTCGTATTCGCCTCCCTGATTACCGTGGCGTGGTTAGAGTCGTGGATGCACCCACTCTGCATCCGCTGTACCCGAGCGCTCAGGTTCGCATGGTCTGCTTCGCCCGGGAAATCGGACGCGAAGCAGCCAGCATCGCCGCCGAAACCGCGCATAAACACGGTTGAGCGCCGGCTCCGATATTGGGGATTGCTTTGGTGGGCGGCGCGATCCATCTAGGGTTTAATACCTAATGAAGAAAATCGCGCTCCTCTTCGTCACCGTGGGATTTTTCGCTGCGGCTGCACTTGCGCAGACTGAGAAGGAGGACACGGCGCAAGAGCTGGCGAACGCCCGGGAGCGGTTGGTGAAGCTCGAGGCGATTTACCACGAAAACCATCCGACGGTAAAGGACCAGAAACTCCGCATCGGCGCGCTGGAGAAGCAGGTCGTGCAGGCCACCCCCGATCCGTCGCTGCTGCGCCAGGCGCGGGTGGAGCTGGCCGTCCGCGAAGGCCGCTATTTTGAAAAAAGCCCCCGCCTGATCGAACAGCAGGCCCGGGTGAAGGCGCTGGCCTCGGTCTATCACGACTATCCCGAGGCGCCCGCCGAGTTGGCGCAGGCCTGCTCCGACCTGGCGGTATTCGAAATCCGTTACGGCGAGGCCAACCCCAAGCTGGTCAGCCAGCGCACCAAGGTGGCCGCGCTGCTGAAGATCATGACCCTCAACGGCCCCGCGCCCACGCCGATCCAGCTGGCCAATGCGCGACTGGAAGTGCTGCTCGCCCGCTACGGCGAGGCCCACCCGGCGGTGATCGCCGCCCGGGCGCAGATCGCGGAACTGAAGGCGGGGAAGTAAAAGCCGCGCAGGCGTCCCGGCGGCCATCGCGCTTGCAGGCGGGAGCACGCGCTGCCCACAAAAAAGCCCACCGGACTCGCGTCGGGTGGGCTTGATAAATCCGGCCGGTTTACTTGCCGGACTTCGCGGCCTTCTGGCGCGCGTTGTTGTTCAGGATGCGCTTGCGCAGGCGCAGGCTCTTCGGCGTGACCTCGAGCAGCTCGTCGGCCGCGATGTACTCGATCGCGCGCTCGAGCGAGAGCTTGGCGGCGGGCGTCAGGCCGGTGGCGACACCGGAGCCCTGCGAACGGAAGTTCGTGAGCGCCTTTTCGCGGACGGCGTTGATGGCGATGTCCTCATTGCGGGGATTCTCGCCGACGATCATGCCCTCGTACACCTGCTCGCCCGGGCCGACGAAGAGCTTGCCGCGCTCCTGGCACATGATGAGGGCGTAGGAGGTGGTCTCACCGGCCTCGGTGGCGATGAGTGTGCCCGTGATGCGGGTGAGCACTTCGCCGGCGTAGGGGCCGTACTCCTTGAAGAGGTGGGAGGTGACGCCGCGGCCGGAGGTGGCGTTGACGACGTCGATTTCCATGCCGATCAGGCCGCGCGTGGTGATGGTGGCCTCGATCATGGTGGAGTGCGGGAGCTTCTCCATGTTGGTCAGCTGGCCCTTGCGGTTGGCCAGATTCTGCATGACGGAGCCGACGCACTCATCCGGAACCTCGACCCAGACGGTCTCGTAGGGCTCCATGCGCTGGCCGTCGACGATCTTCTCGATGACGGTCGGGCGGGAAACGAGGAGCTCGAAGCCCTCGCGGCGCATCGTCTCGACGAGCACGGCGACCTGCATGGCGCCGCGGGCGCGGACGTTGAACACGCCGGCCTTGTCGGAGTCCTCGATGTTGATCGAGACGTTGGTCTTCAGCTCACGCATCAGGCGCTCGCGGAGCTGGCGGGAGGTGACGAGCTTGCCTTCCTGGCCGACGAGCGGGCCGTCGTTGACGGCGAACTGCATCTCGAGGGTCGGGGGATCGATCTGGGTGAAGGGCAGGGCGTGGCCGGCCTCGTCGGCGGTGAGGGTGTCACCGATGTCAACATCCTCGAAGCCGGAGATGCCGACGATGTTGCCGGCGAAGGCGGACTCAACCTCACGCTGGCCGAGGCCGGTGAACTCGAAGACCTTGGTGATCTTGCCGCGGACGCGCTTGTGGTCGGAGTGGCGAAGAACGAAGACCGGGTCGCCGACCTTGGCGGTGCCGCCGAGGATCTTGCCGACCGCGATACGGCCGACGTAGTCGCTCCAATCGATGTTGGAGACGAGCATGTGGAAGGGATCGTCGGGCTTGGCGAACGGCGGCGGGATGTGGTCGACGATCGTCTGGAAGAGCGGCGTCATGTCCTTCTTCTCCTCGCCGAGCTTGTACATCATGTAGCCGTCGCGGCCGGAGCCGTACACCACAGGGGCGTCGAACTGCTCGTCGTTGGCATTGAGCTCCATGAGGAGCTCGAGGACCTTGTCGTACATCTTGGCCGGCTCGGCGTTGTCGCGGTCGATCTTGTTGATGACGATGACGACCTTGAGGCCGTGCGCGAGGGCCTTGCGGAGCACGAAGCGCGTCTGGGCCTGGGGACCGTCGTAGGCGTCGATCACGAGGAGCACGCCGTCGACCATGCGGAGGGCGCGCTCGACCTCGCCGCCGAAGTCGGCGTGGCCGGGGGTATCAAGGATGTTGATGATCTTGCCCTGCCAGTGCACGGAGGTGTTCTTGGCCTTGATCGTGATGCCCTTCTCCTTTTCGAGGTCCATGGAATCCATGGCGCGCTCCTGGACCTGCTGGTTGGCGCGATAGACACCACCCTCCTTGAGCAATTGGTCAACGAGGGTAGTTTTCCCATGGTCGACGTGGGCAATAATGGCGATGTTACGGATGTTCTGGTTCATGCTCTGGGCAGGCTTTTGGTTGAAAAAAGAGGTCCAGCCTAGCGCGCGCCCCCGGCGGAAGGCAAGGCCGAAGGCGTGCGCGAAGAAACTTGCGCGAAAAAGTCACCCAAGTTCGCATGCGGCATGCCCGCCGAGCCCACCCCGTCGCCCAAACCCGTCCGGGTCGTCACCGCCGACACCCTGACGGTGGCGCCCGCTGTGCTGGGCCGGCCGCTGGCCGAGCCGCAGCAACGCCTGGTGGGCATGCTGATCGACTTGGCGGTCGTTGGCGCATTGTCGTTGCTGGCCAAGCCTTTCCTCGGCCTCGCGACGGGCGTCATGCTGATCGTCTTGTTCGGGACCAGCGCCCAGGCCCCGAAAAGCCTGCGGGTCTTGCGCTGGGTCTGCCGGATCGGCGGCGCGGCGATGATTCTGCTCGCCGTGCTTAATTTCGCCAAGTCCAGCGAGGTGCTCGCGGGCCGGCTGCACCTCGAGGCCTTGGAGACGGAGGAGGTCGGCGCGCCCCGGCTCACTGATGTCACCGTGTCGCCCACGGCCTCCGCCGCCGAACTCCGCGCGGCCAACCGCGAGCTGGCCGCCCAAGTGGAGACCTTGAAGGACGAGAACCGAAAGCTGCGCGCCACGCCGCACTCACTCGTGACGCGCACGCAGGCCACCATCCGGGCGATGGGCGTGACCTTCGGCTGGGCTGGCGTCTATTTCACGCTGGCCGCCGGGCTCACCAACGGCCGCACGCTCGGCAAGCTCATCGTCCGCACCCGAGCTGTTAAGATCAACGGCACGCCGCTGAAATTCTTCGACGCCTTCATCCGGCAGGGCGGCTACGTCGCCGGGGTGGCGATGGGCCTGATTGGTTTCCTCAAGCTCCTGTGGGAGCCCAACCGCCAGGCCGTCGAGGACCGCATCGCCTCGACCGTGGTGGTGAAGGCGTAAACCCGCCGTCGGACAAATTCGGGATTGGAAGTTGGGTGCGGGGTATCCGATGGTTGGCGGTTCATCCATGCCGCATCCGCGCGAACTGCCCATCTATGAACTCGAAGCCGCCGTCGTGGCCGCCCTCCGCGACACGGGCCGGCTGATCGTGCAGGCGCCGACCGGCTCGGGCAAATCGACGCAGATCCCGCAGATGCTCTGGGCCAACGGCCTGCTTGGCGAAAAGGGCGAGGTCGTCGTGCTCCAGCCCCGGCGGCTCGCAGCGCGCCTGCTGGCCAAGCGCGTGGCGGAGGAGGCGGGCACCAATCTCGGCCAAGGTGTGGGTTACCAGATTCGGCTGGAGTCAAAGGTGAGCGAGCGGACGCGCATTCGCTTCGTGACCGAGGGCATTTTGCTCCGTCAGATGTCGTTTGATACGCAGCTGAAGGGCGTGAGCGCCATCGTCTTCGACGAGTTTCACGAGCGGCACCTCTACGGCGACATCTCGCTTGCGCGGGCCTTGCAGATCCAGCGGACCACGCGGCCCGACCTGAAACTCATCGTGATGTCCGCGACGCTCGATGCGGGGCGGTTGAAAGACTACCTCGCGCCGTGCGAAGTGCTCGTGTCGCAGGGCCGGAGTTTTCCCGTGCGCATCGAGTATTTGCCCAAGCCGGTAAATTTTGAGCAGGAAGGCGTCTGGGATGTGGCCGCCCGCGAGTGCGAGCGCATCGCCGCCGCGACGCCGGGCGACCTGCTCGTCTTCATGCCCGGCGCATACGAGATCGGCCGCACCGTGCAGGCGATCCAGGGCAACCGCGCGCTGCGCGACTTCATTTGTTTTCCGCTCCACGGCGAACTGCCGCCCGAGGCGCAGGATCGCGCGGTGGCCCGCTATAATGCGCGCAAGATCATCGTCTCGACGAATGTCGCCGAGACCTCCCTGACCATCGATGGCGTGACCGCGGTGATCGACAGCGGGCTCGCGCGCATGGCGCGCTTCGACCCGCATCGCGGCATCAACACACTGCTCATTGAAAAAATCTCCGCCGCCAGCGCCGACCAGCGCACGGGCCGCGCCGGCCGCACCGCACCGGGCGTGGGTGTGCGCCTGTGGACGGAGCGCGAGCACGGCCACCGTGCGCTACAGGAGCTGCCCGAGGTGAAGCGCCTCGATCTGTCGGAGGTTGTGTTGACGCTCAAGGCGAGCGGCATCGACGACGTGGCGAATTTTCCATGGCTGGAAGCGCCGGATGCCGCGGGCCTCGCGCGGGCGGAGATGTTGCTGGCGGATCTGGGGGCGATTGGGGGTGGGGAAGGGCGCGCACAAGGCGCGCCCCTACAAATTACGGAAATCGGGCGTAAGATGCTGCGGTTTCCCGTGCATCCGCGGTATGCGCGCATGTTTCTCGCCGCGCAGGACCGCGGCTGCGTGCGGCCAGTGGCGCTCATGGCCGCCCTTACGCAGGGCCGGAGTTTTCTACTGCGTGGGAGTACGAAGGACGTCGAGAAGGCCCGGGAGGATGCGCTGGGCGAGGAACACGAGAGCGACTTTTTCCTGTTGATGCGCGCGTGGCAGTTCGCGGACCGCGCGAACTACAACATGGATGCCTGCCGTCGGGTCGGCATTCATGCGCAGGGTGCGCGGCAGGTCGGGCCGCTCTTCGAGCAGTTTTTGGAGATCGCGAAGAAGGAAGGCCTCGACATCAGCGAGCAGCGCGCGGACAGCGCGGCGGTGCGCAAATGTGTGCTCGCGGGTTTCTCCGACCAGCTCGCGAAGCGGCTCGATGCCGGCACGCTGCGCTGCGAACTCGTCCATGGCCGCCGCGGCATGCTCGCGCGCGAGAGCGGCATCCAGCAGGCGAAACTGTTCGTCGCTGCGGAGATCAGCGAGATCGGCCGCGGCGACGGCGAGGTGAGCACGCTGCTGTCGATCGCCACCGCCATCGAGGAGCCGTGGCTCAAGGAGATTTTCCCCGACGACTACCGCGAGGTGCGCGGCGTGACGTACGACGAGGCGATCAAACGCGTGGTCTCGCGGCGCGAGCGGCGTTTCCGCGACCTCGTGCTCGAGGCCAAGGTGAGCAGCGACGAAGCGCCATTGAACGAGGCCGCGGCCTTGCTCACGAAGGAAGTCCTTTCCGGCCGGATCAAGCTGGAGGCGTGGGACGACACGGTGGAACAGTGGATCACGCGCGTGAACCGCCTCGCCGAGTGGTTTCCCGAGCTGGAGGTGAATCCCATCACCGACGCCGACCGCGCCACGCTCATCGAGCAGATCTGCTACGGCGAACTCGGCTACCGCGACATAAAGGACAAGCCCGTGATGCCCATCCTGCGCGACTGGCTGACGGCCGAGCAAATCGCCGTGCTCGACGACTACCTGCCGGAACGTCTCGTGATGGGCAACGGCCGCAAGTCCCGGCTCACCTACAACAAGGAAGGTCCGCCGATCCTCAGCGCGCGCATCCAGGAACTCTACGGCATCGAGGGCAAATTCACGCTCGGGCACGGCCGGGTGCCGGTGAAGTTCGAAATCCTCGCGCCCAACCAGCGCCCGATCCAAGTGACGGATGATCTGACGAATTTCTGGCGCGAGCAGTACCCGAAGGTGAAGGCCGAGCTCTCGCGCCGCTACCCGCGCCACGAGTGGCGGTGAGGGAGTAGCGCAGGCGTCCCGCCTGCATCCGGCCGATGGCAGGCGGGACGCCTGCGCTACTTCAATCTTGTCCGCCCCGGTGTCTCTGGCACCATCAAGGCCCATGTCACACGCCGCCAGTGGCTTGGGGAAAGGCCCGCGCCATCCGATCGTTTACACGCTCCTGATCGTCCCCTTTGGCGCGACGTCGGGCTTCGTCACCGTGGCGCTGGCCTTCCTCGCGACGCAACGCGGACTGACGGTGGAGCAGGGGGCCTCACTTGTGGCCATCTCGCTGCTTCCGCAGGTGTGGAAGTTTTTCTGGTCGCCCATCGCCGACACCACGCTGACGCGAAGGCGCTGGTACCTGATCGCCAACACCGTGGTGGCGATCAGCCTGTTTGCGCTGGCGACCATCCCGTTGGGGCAATCAACCCTCGGGCTGATCCATGGCCTCGTGTTTCTCGCGAGTTTCGCGAGCACGTTTGTGGGCTTCGCGGTGGAGGCGTTCATCGCGCACCTCACGCCCGAGAGCGACCGGGGACGCGTCAGCGGCTGGTATCAGGCTGGCAATCTCGGCGGCACCGGCCTCGGCGGCGGGCTGGGGCTCTGGCTCCTGCAGACGCTGCCGGCCCCGTGGCTGACCGGCGTGATCTTGGGCGGAGTGATGCTGGCCTGCAGCTTCGCCTTGCGGTTTCTGCCCGATGTGCCTGCGGAGTCGCGCGGTGCCTCGCTGGGCACCGTCATCCGCAATCTTGGCGCGGATCTGTGGTCGGTCATGTGGTCGCGCAACGGGTACCTGTGCGCGGTCTTGTGTATCATCCCGGTGGGCACCGGCGCGGCCTCGTCGGTGCTGGCCCAGGCCGAGATCGCGGCGCACTGGGGCGCGGGAGCCAATGCGGTGGAGCTGGTGCAAGGCTTCCTCGCGGGCTTGGTCAGCATGGCGGGCTGCATCATCGGCGGCTACGGCTGCAACCGCTGGGGCTCGCGTCAGGCCTATATCGGCTACGGCCTGATCATGGCCGGGGTGGCGGTGGCGATGGCGTTTCTGCCGCCGACCCTGCCGGTGTACATCGCCGGGAGCATGGCCTACTCATTCACCACCGGCCTGACCTACGCGGCCTTTACCGGCTTCGTGCTCGACGCCATCGGCGCGGGCAACGCGGCGACGAAGTACAACGGCTTCGCCTCCATCTCCAACACCCCGATCTGGTACATGGGCCTCGTGCTGGCCTTCGTGGATACCCGCTTCGGCCACCGCAACATGCTCCTGGCCGAAGCCGCGTGCGCCGTTGCGGGCGTGACGATCTTCGCGATCGCGGCGAGCGTCGGCCGCCGGGGTACGGTATCGGCAGCCGTGGTTTGAGCGGGCGAGGTTGGCTTTCTTCTGGTGCCGGCCGTGGCCTTTTGCTATAATTATTGCCTAGCGGCTGAGGTTCTTTGACAGCGGGTTTAATGGCTACAGTTTAGCCGTTGGCCTCGGCCGATTATCGGACAAATGCTGGGTTTTGGCCGATGTTGTCCGATTGCAAAAATAGTTTATATACAGCTAATTAAGCCTGAATTTGCGGGGTTTTGTCTGATTGGACGAGAGCACTCACCACATACCAGAAGCCAAACCCACGGGCGGGACGCCCGTGCCACGTTAGCACAAAGGGCGGGGTTACTTCGCTTTCTTTCGGCCCGGTTTCTTCGGCTCGATGTTCAGGTAGGTCTTGTTGAGCATCTGGCTCTCGTAGAGTTCGAGCAGGCGGACGCCTTCGCGCGGCTTTACCTGGTCGCGGCGCGTGGCGGCGTCGATCTGGGCCTTCATCTTGCGGCACAGGTCTTCCTGCTGGTACTGCACGCCTTCGATCACGTCGGCCATGCGGCTGCCCGTGAGCGCTTCTTCGATGTAGAAGCCGTTGGGCTCGTCGTCCTCGAGGAAGACGTGCACCTCGTTCACGCGGCCGAAGAGGTTGTGCAGGTCGCCCATGATGTCCTGATACGCGCCGGTGAGGAAGATCCCGAGGTAGTAGGGCTTGGAGTTGAGCGGGTGGAGCGTGATGTAGTCCTTCACGTCCTCGAGGTCGATGAAGGAGGAGATCTTGCCGTCGGAGTCGCAGGTGATGTCGACGAGAATGGCGTTGACCGTGGGCTTTTCCTTGAGGCGGTGGATTGGCGCGACGGGGAAGAGCTGCTTCAGCGCCCAGTGGTCGAGGAGCGACTGGAAGACGGAGAAGTTGCAGACGTACTGGTCGGCGAGGAGGCGGTTGAGGTCGTGGAGCTCCTCGGGCTGGTAGCCGGAGTCGCTGCCTTCCTTGGCGATCTGCTCGCAGATCTGCCAGAAGAGCGACTCGGCGGCGGCGCGATTCTCGAGGTCGAGGTAGCCGAGGTTGAAGAGCGAGAGGGCCTCCTCCTTCTTCTGCACGGCGTCGTGGAAACGCTCGAGGCGGCCGAGCTTGGTCTTGTTTTTCAACATGACCTCTAGGTCGGTGACGACCTTGTGCTTTTCCTCCGGCTGGTGCTGCTGACCGAGGGATTCGCGCTTGTTGATGCGCTCGAAGACCTCGACGACGAGGAGAGAGTGGGGGGCGACGATCGCGCGGCCGGACTCGCTCACGATGTCGGGGGCGGGGACGTCGGAGGCATCGCAGATATCCCGGATGTTGGAAACGACGTCGCGGGCGTACTCCTCCATCGAGTAGTTCATCGAGCTCTCGAAGTTTGTGCGGGAGCCGTCGTAGTCGATGCCGAGGCCGCCGCCGACATCGAGGTAACCCATCGGGAAACCCATGCGGGAAAGCTGGCAATAGAAGCGCGTGGCCTCGACCACGGCGTTCTTGATCGTGATGATGTTCGGCACCTGCGAGCCGATGTGGAAGTGCACGAGCCGCAGGGCGGAGGTGAGCTTGTTGGCCTTGAGCTTTTCGCAGGCGAAGAGGATTTCCGCGGTGTTGAGGCCGAACTTCGCGTCGTCGCCGGTCGAGAGCGCCCACTTGCCCTCGCCGCGGGTCTGGAGCTTGGCGCGGAAGCCGATCATGGGTTTCACGCCGGTCTCGGCGGCGAGGCGGATGATATCGTCGAGTTCGGCCAGCTGCTCTACGACGAGAATGATTTTCTTGCCGAGCTTGCGGCCGAGGAGGGCGAGGCGGATGTAGTCGTGGTCCTTGTAGCCGTTGCAGACGATCAGGCGCTGCGAGCCCTCGTGCATGGCGAGGGCGATCATGAGCTCGGGCTTGGAGCCGGCCTCGAGGCCGTAGTTGAAGTCCTTGCCCGCGGCCACGATCTCATCGACGACTTCGCGGAGCTGATTGACCTTGATGGGGAAGACGCCGCGGTAGTCGCCCTTGTAGCCTTCCTCCTTGATCGCCTTGGCAAAGCACTCGTTGAGCTGGATGACCCGGTGGCGCAGGAGGTCCTGAAAGCGGATGACCATCGGGGCCTTCAGGCCCATGCCGACCGCTTCGTGGACCACGTCGAGCACGCGGATGCCGCGGCCGTCGGCGCGGGGCTGGACGGTCACAAAGCCGTCGTCATCAACGGCGAGATGGCCGGAGCCCCAACGTTTGAAACCATAGTGCTCCTCGGACTTGGCGGCTGACCAGGCGGATGAGGATTTGCTTTTCAAGCGGGAGGAGGGTGGGGACTTATGGCTTGCTTTTGCCGGAGCGGAATCAGTTAGATGATTGTTTCTTTTTTCAAAATTACCAACACGCAATGACGAAAATGCTCCTTATCGGCAACGCCCAGACCTTTCTCGCCCAGACCGCCGCGCCCGCCGCGGGTGGGAGCAGCCTGCTGACGCAGTTCCTGCCGCTCGGTTTGCTGATGGCCGCGATGTACTTCCTCATGATCGCCCCGCAGCGCAAGAAGCAGAAGGCGCATGAGAAGATGCTGAGCGAACTCACCTCGGGCGACGAGATCGTCACGACCGGCGGCATCTTCGGCACCATCACCAACGTGAAGGACGACCGCTTCGTCATCCGCATCGCCGACACCACCAAGATCGAGATTGGCAAGGGCTTCATCCACACCGTGGTCAGCAAGGCCGGCGCCGAGAAGAAGTAAGTCCGGTCAGCATTACCCCGCTCGTCGGACGGCCGTGCGCCGTCCGCGTCTCCCAATTTAAAACCAAACCACCCATGCTCCAACGCAACCTCTGGAAAATCCTGCTCTCCCTCGTCGTCGTGGCTTGGGCGCTCGCGACCTTCCTCCCCCTCCAAGACCAGGACTTCGCGACCTACGCCAAGGCCCAGGCCACCGAAAAGCCCGCGGAATTCGCCTCCCTCGTCAGCAAAGCCCAGGCCCGCAGCAAGGCCAACCCCGCGATCAGCGACTTCGTCGCCCTCAAGCAGATCGCCAAGGAGGAGCACAAGGATATCACCAAGTACTTCCCGTCCCTCCACGTGGAGGACAAGATCCAGAACCTCGAAAAGCGAAACGACCTCGTCCTGAACGAGCTGCTCCTTCGCTCCAAGAGCAAGTTCCAGCTCGGCCTCGACATCAAGGGCGGCGTCGCCGTCACCCTCGAGGTCGATGAGCGCTCCGCCAGCAAGGACTCCGTGCAGGACCGCTCCGAGAAGCTCACCAAGGCCATCGAGATCATCAGCGCCCGCGTGAACTCCTTCGGCGTCGCCGAGCCCCTGATCCGCCCGGTTGGCAACAACCGTATCGAGGTCCAGCTCCCCGGTCTCGACACCAAGACCAATCCTGAGGTCATCAACGCCGTCAAGAAGCCGGCCCGCCTCGATTTCCGCCTTGTCCACCCGACGCTCACCCCCGGTCCCGGCGTCGATACGCCCCCCGGCTATGAGATCCTCGCCCTCGATCACGAGGGTGCCCGCGGCGAGACCTCCAGCGAGGAAGTCTTCGTCAAGCGCATCCCGGAGATGACCGGTGAGATGGTGTCCGACTCCCGCGCCCAGCACGACATGTACGGCAAGGCCGAGGTCGCGCTCCAGTTCACCAAGGAGGGCAAGGATCGCTTTGCCGAGGTCACCCGCACGATCGCCGAGAGCGGTCGCGCCAGCGGCCGTCTCGGCCGTCTCGCCATCGTCCTCGACGGCAAGCTCTACTCCGCGCCCACCGTGCGCGAGGAAATCTCTGGCGGTGCCGCGCAGATCTCCGGCAACTTCAGCGACCGCGAGGCCCTCGAGCTCGCCAACGTCCTCAACAACCCCCTCGACCTGCCCCTGCAGATCAAGGAGCAGTACGAGGTCGGTCCCTCGCTCGCGCAGGACGCCGTGGACAGCGGCGTGCGCGCCTCGGTCATCGGCGCGGCGGCCGTCGCGGCGTTCATGATCACATTCTACGCCACCGGCGGCCTCGTCGCCGTCGCCTCCCTCGCGATCAACGTCTGCATCATCCTCGGCATCATGGCCAGCCTCGGCGCCACGATGACGCTCCCCGGCCTCGCCGGTATCGTGCTCACCATGGGCATGGCCGTTGACGCCAACATCCTGATCTTCGAGCGCATGCGTGAAGAGCTCGCGCAGGGCAAATCCCTCGTCAGCTCCAACAACAGCGGCTTCGTCAAGGCGCTCTGGACCATCCTCGATGCGCACGCCGTGCAGCTCATCATCTGCGCGATCATGATCTGGCAGGGTACGGGCCCGATCAAGGGCTTCGGCGTCACCCTCGCGATCGGTGTCGTCTCGACGCTCTTCTCGGTGCTGATCACCGGCCACATGTTCATGGAGATGCTGATCGAGTCCGGCACGCTGAAGAAGATCACCATGCGCCGCCTGCTGAAGGACACCCACTGGGACTTCATCAAGTACGGCAAGCCCGCCGCCATCGCCTCCATCGCCCTCGTCGTGGTCAGCATCGGCTACGTCTTCACCCAGGGCAGCCACATCTACGGCATCGATTTTGCCGGTGGCGACGTCATCGCCATCAAGTTCAAGGAGAAGCTCGATACCGCCAAGATCCGCGACGCCGCCAAGGCCGCGGGCGTCGGTGAGGTCAACCCGACCTACGTCAGCCCCATCGGCGGCGGCAATGAGACCCTCAATGTCGAGACCCCCGAGGGCAAGGCCGACGTGGTGTTTGCCGCGTTGCAGAAGACCTATCCCGCGGCCGGCTTTGAGCGTGTCGGTGTGAACCACATCGGCGCTTCCATCGGCAAGGAGATCGAGCTCAACGCCCTCAAGTCCGTCGGCCTCTCGATGCTCGTCATCCTCTTCTACATCGCGCTGCGCTTCGAATTCGGCTTCGGCGTCGGCGCCATGGCCTCGACGCTGCACGACGTACTGATGAACATCGGCATCTTCGTCCTCTTCGGGCACCAGTTCTCGGCGCCCATGGTGGCGGCGATCCTGTGCGTCGTCGGCTACTCGATCAACGAGACCGTCGTCGTTTTCGACCGTATCCGTGAGGAGCTGAAGCTCAACCCGAGCGGCTCGCTCCGCGATGTGGTGAACTCCGCCATCAACAAGGTCTTCGCCCGTACGATCATGACGGCGACGACCACGTTCCTCGCGGCGCTCTCGCTCTTCATCTTTGGCGGCGGCGTGCTCAAGGACATCTCGTTCACGTTCCTCGTCGGTATCGTCACCTCGACCTTCTCCGCCATCTTCATCGCCGCCCAGATCTTCTACTGGTGGCACAAGGGCGACCGGAAGCACGTCGAGGCGCACGCCGACGTGGCGCCGAAGTACGAGTGGACCGGCTCCAGCAAGGCGTCCGAATAACCGCCGCCGGAGCGTGCGCCCTGCGCGCGCTGTGATCCTCCGCCGGACACGGCGCGCCCGGGGCCCAGGCTCCGCGACGCTCAGCCATGCGCTGGACCTACCAAGCCGTCCCCGAAGCGGATGTCGGCGCGCTCAGCCGCGACGCGGGCGTAAGCCCCGTGCTGGCCGAGCTGCTGCTCCGCAACGGCATCGCCCCGGCGGACGCGGGCGTTTTTCTCCGTCCCGCGCTCGCGGGCTTGGGCGACCCGTTTCTGCTGCGCAACCTTGAGGCCGCCGCCACGCGGCTCCGCCAGGCCATCGCGCAGCGCGAGAGCATTGTCGTCCTCGGCGACTACGATGTGGATGGCGTGAGCAGCACCGCGCTGCTGGTGAGCGTGCTCCGGCAGTTCGGCCTCGATCCGCGCTTCGTCGTACCGCGCCGCTCGGAGGATGGTTACGGCCTCTCCCGCAGCGCCATTGACCGCGCGTTGGAGGAGGGCCAGCCACAGCTCTTCATCGTGCTCGACTGCGGCACGAATTCCCACGACGAGGTCGCCCATCTGCGGAGCCTCGGGATCGACGTCCTCGTGCTCGACCACCACCGCACCAAGGAGCGCGTGCTGGAGGACGGCCTGCTGATCAACCCGCACGTCGCCGCCGACGAGACCGGCGCGGACGCCGCGTGGCGCAACCTCTGCACCGTGGGCCTCGTCTTCAAGCTCGTCCACGGCCTGCTCAAGCAGCTGCGCGCCGAGAACCACCCGGTGGCGTTTTCCCTGAAGCTCCGCGACTACCTTGATCTCGTGGCCCTCGGCACCGTGGCCGACCTCGTGCCGCTGACCGGTGAGAACCGCATCATGGCCCGGCACGGGCTCACAATTTTGCAGGAGTCGCGCCGCCTCGGCTTGCGGGCGCTGATGGACATCGCCGGCGTGCGGCCCGAACAGGGCATCCAGCCCTCCGATATTTCGTTCCGCCTCGGGCCGCGCATCAACGCCGCGGGCCGCCTCGCCGATGCCGCGGTGTCGGTCGAGCTGCTGTTGAGCGACGACGAGGTGTTTTGCTACGAGACGGCGCAGAAGCTCGATGTGTTCAACCGCGAGCGGCAGGACATCGAGCGCAAGATCACCGAGGAGGCCGAGCGGCTGATCGAGACCCACTATCTCACGTCGCCCGGTATCGTGCTCTTCGACGAAGCCTGGCACCCCGGCGTCGTCGGCATCGTCGCAGGTCGCGTGAGCCGCAAGTACAACCGCCCCTGCGTGGTCCTCGGCAACGAGGGTGACATGGCCAAGGGCTCCGGCCGCAGTGTCGATGGGCTCAACCTCGTCGAAGCGCTGGGCACCTGCTGCGAAAACCTCACAAGCTGGGGCGGCCATCCCATGGCCGTCGGCATCGCGCTGCCCAAGCTGCACCTTGAGGCCTTCCGCGCCCGCTTCGCCGAGGCCGTGCGCACGCTCTCTGGCAGCGATATCGCGCAGGCCAACCTCACGCTCGCGGCCTGGCTCACCGCCGACCAGGTCACGCCCGCCCTCATGGAGGAGCTCGATGCGTTGCGCCCCTTCGGCCAGGCCAACCCCGAGCCCGTCTTCGGCGTCCGCAACGCGGTCTTCCGCTGGGCGCCCGAGGTTTTCAAGGATGTCCATTTTCGCTTCCAGTTGGAGGACAGCCGCGGCCGCCGTCTGCACGGGGTCGCGTGGAAGCTCGCGCACCGCCTGCCGCCGATCGGCGTCCCGGTGGACCTCGCCGTCGAGCTGAATTGGAATCACTTTAACGGCCGCAAGCTGCTTCAGCTCGAGCTGATCGACTGGCGGCCTGCGGCCGGAACCTAAGTGCGCAACAATTTGTCACGACGAAGCAAAATAATCGCTTGCACTTCGATGAGGAAACTTGCTTCTTCTCGCCCTCTTTCGGGCACCCGTAGCTC
>JAFEGO010000108.1 GCA_018239845.1 Verrucomicrobiota bacterium | reverse complement strand
GCCGGCCCAGAGATTTTGCAGGATGGTGTGCAGTCAACCCGACCGTGCGGCCCCGAGGGCCCGCGTGCAAGCCAACGAAGGTAGGGACGCCTCTCCGAGGCGTCCGCTCGTATCCTCAGTGAAACGCGGACGGCTCGGAGAACCGTCTCTACCCTCAACCCCAATCCTCTAAATCCTTACCCTCCCACCCCCGCCCTACTTCGCCGCGACAAACGCCTCCATCGCCTCGCGCGTGATCGCGTGGCGCGCCCCGCAGCGCGGGCAGCGGATCTCCAGCTTCTCGTCGCCGCCGAAGAGTTCGTCCGGGCTCTGCCGCATCGCCGGCGCCAGCACCTCCATCATGCGCTGCTGGTTGCAGCCGCAGTGCCAGCGGTACACGCGCCGCTCCAGGAGCGAGAGCGTCTCCGTCTCGGCCAGCTTGCGCACCTCGTCGGCCGTCAGCCCGCGCAGCCATGCGAGGTCGCAGTCGGGATGCTCCGTAACCATCGCGAACTCCTCCTCCCCCAGTTGGAAGAATCGCGTCAGCCGCTGCTCGCTCTGGGTGTAGAATTTCTCCACTGCCGCGATCGGATCGCTGCCGGTGAACTCCACCGCGCTCCGCCGCTTCGGCTCCTTCCCCCGCACCACGTCGGCGTAAAACAGGTTCGCCGGGAGCTCCTTGACGTTCTCCTCGAAGACCCGGCCCGTCACCGCGCCGGTCTCGTTGTCGCCGGTGAGGAACAGGTTCACCAGCGGCTGCTGGATGTTGATGGTCCAGGCCGTCAGCTCGTTCCACGGGCGCGACGCGCTGTGCAGCACGAAGGCCGCGAGCGCGCGCTTGAAGAGGGCGTCCGCCTCCGTCGCCGGCTTCAGCTTCTGCTCGCTGAGGTGCAGGTAGTAATCGACGTAGAGGTCGGAGAAATTCGCGCGCGCGAGCACGACGTTGCGGTTGCGCACGAACTGCGTGCGCACCTCGAGGCCGGCGTCGGCGGGATTGGGCGGAGTGGATTCAGGCATGCGCGGAGAATGCTGCGGTTCCCCGCGATGGCAAATCGCCCGCCGGTTTTTTGCCCGCCCGGGCCCGCCGGGCACAAAAAAACCCGCGGCGCAAACCGCGGGTTTTTTGAAAGTATGAAAAACCGGATACGAATCAGGCCGCCGTGACGGGCACCAGCGCGAGCTGGCGGCGCTGGCGGAGACGCAGGCCGACGAGGCCGGCCACGAGGACCGCACCCGCGATGGCCGCCATCGTGCCGGACTCAGGCGTCGGGACGACGGGGGCGACAACGAGCTGGGCGAAGCCCCAGTCCTGGAAGGGATTGGCCAGCACAAACGAGCCGGGGTACTGTTGCGCCAATGTACCGTACGAAAAAGCATCGGTGTTGGTGTATGAGAGACCGATCGGCGAACCGCCCGTGGACGTCTGGAGCAGCATCGCATAGGTCTGCGTGCCGGAGGTCGCCTGGTTCAGCACGATCTGATAGTCGTAGTAGTACGTGCTGCGGGCATTATCATAGCTCCAGGAAGACGAACCCGGAATGGTGATGGTACCGACGCTCTGCACGGTCGTACCGACCGCGGTGCCAACGCTGGAGCCACCATTCCATTCCACGAAAGTCGCCGTGAGATTGAGCGAGCCAAAACTGTTGGAGCTCGAGGCAAAGCGGTAAGTCATGCTCTGCACTTCAGTCACACCCGTGAAGGTCTGAGCAAAGAACTGATTGGCGGTGAAGGTTTGGACCGAATTGGTCCAGCTGGAGATCGTCTCATATGTGACGAGCTGGGCTTTCGAGGTACTGACCAACGCGAAGCAAGTCGCGGCTACGAGCAGGAGGGTTTTAGCGTAGTTTTTCATACCGGGAGAACACCCCATAGGAGATAGGGTGAATTGCAACTGCAAAAGTCTGAAAGCGAATACTATACAATTTATTGCAATTACTGATCAGTGCGATTTATTGGCGTTAGCGATAATCACTTGCTCCAGCAGGGTTTGCATTTTCTCGGGCGCGTGATCTTCCCAGGAAATGCTCACGGTAAGCAGTTGCGCGGGTTGATTTTGCCGGGCCTCGGTCACTTCCTTCCACTGTTGCCGCCACCAAGCATTGGCTGAGCCGGTTTTTTCCATGGCTTGCAGCGGCTGTCCGCGGCTCGGATCCCAGATCGTGAAGGCCACCAGCATGTCTTCCTGCAGGCGGCGGAACTTGTAGGCGAAGAACTCAATCTCCCCGCCCGCCCAGCGCACCTTGATATGCTCAAGCGTCCCCACCAACTCGCAGCCCGACAGCGGGAGGCAGACCGTGGGGTTGTGCAGGAAGGGCAGGAAGCGCGCGACTTGCCCGCGGTGCCACTCGACGTAGTAGGCCCATGCCCGCGTATCCGATCCGGTACGCCAGCTGCCCGCACGATAGACATCCGGCCGCAGCATGTCGCGCGCAGTCTCCGTCAGCGGCGACGGCTGAAAACTCCAGTGCTTCTCCGGCAGGCTGGCCGTCCACTGCGGGATCACCACGCGCGCCGCCTCGCCCCGTGCAAACCACCACCGCGTGCCCGCCTCGTTGACCGCGAAGAGCAGCACCACTGCGGCGAGCCACCACCGGGCCGGCGAAGGCATTGTAGCGGGCCGCGCTAGAATACGCTGCTGCGGCCAGCGGTAACCCGCCCAGTGGCAGGCCAGCCAGCCCGTGAGGAGGAGGCTCAGGCCCATCGCCACCCAGCCCGCCGTGTCGTGCGCGGCGTGCACCGCGTCCATCCCGGCATTGGCGCGTAGTGAAAGAAAAATGACACGGCCGAAATTACCCAGCAGCGCCGCCAGCACGCCCAGCCCCGCCAGCACGACCCGGCGGCCCAGCGAAAAACGGTACCACTCCCCGAAGAAGAGCCCGATCATGAAACAGGCCTGCAGCGAGCGGATGCCGCCGCACGCCTCATCAATGCCCACCCAGCCGGTCGCCAGCCGCACGCTCGTCCCGACCGCCACCGCGGGGTGCCCCGCGAGGTTGCTGATCTCCGCCGCGAGGCCGGCCATCACCTCGCGCAGGGGGATGATGACCGCCGACTCCACCACACTCGGCGCCGGCAGCGCGCTCACCAACAGGAGCAGCGGGCCCGCCAGCCAGCGCAGCCCCGCCCGGCCCGCCGCGAGCCACGCCGCGCCCAGCGCCACGGCCGCAGCCAGCGCGGTGAACAGCGCGAGCACCGCGGGCCAGAGCGGAAACGGCGTCAGCAACAGGCGCAGCGGCAGCTCCACCACCGCCAAGATCACGACCAGCACCCACCATCCAGCCGGTACCGCAGCCCGTGCCAGCGTCGCCGGTCGCTCCCCCCAGCGCTCCCACCAGAGATAACCCATCAGCAGCGGCACCGCCCACGCGTGCCCGAGGTCGGCCGAATCATGCCAGCTGACCACCACCGGCGAGAGCCAGAGCAGGGCCAGCCCCATCGCGCCCAGCGCGGCGATGGCGCAGGCCCCCGGCGATGCACGCACCGCACCGGCCGTCACGACTTCGCCTTCGCCTCCGATGCCTTCGGCTTGGCCGGCTTGCGCGTGAGTTCTTCCTTCGCGCGCACGAAGAGATACGACTCCTCGGGCAGGTAGGTCACGCCCTGCCCCGCCTTCACTGTGTGGTCGAGGTCCTCGCTGCGCTTGGCCACACCATAGATGAAGGCGAGATACGGCTGCCGCGGGGCGTAGTTCCGCTCGTCCGCCGTCAGCTTGTCCACGATGGCCATCGCATCGGAGCCGCGGCCGGCCTGCGCCAGCGCAAAGGCATACCCGGTCGCGTAGGTCGCATCCGTCGGGCTGTTTTCGTAAAGGCCCTTCATGGTTTCCTTCGCCTGGTTCCAATTCGAGTTCGGGTCGAGGATCAGCGTGAGCAGCGCCCAGTCGTGCTGATAACGCAGCACCGAGCCGTCGGACTGGCGCAGAGTCTCCATCACCTCGCGCATCGCGGCGGTGTTCTTTTTCCGGCGGTAGAGATTAAACAACGCCTGGTGCGCCCAGGTCTGATCGGGGTAGGCCCGCGCGATCGTCCAGAGCGTGCGCTCCGATTCGTCATCCCACTGCCACACCGCGGCGAGGCGCTGCAGCACGCGGTACGACCCGAGGCTGCTGCCCGCGGAGGCGAGCGCCATGTCCCACGTGTCGTGCCGCAGGGACGGCTTGTTGGGCGAATCGACGGTCTTGGCCGCGTAGGCGAGCTTGAGCGTATCCTTGCTGATCGGACCCCATGCCCCGGCCTCGAGCAGGCTCTGAAGACGGTCCCATTCCTTTTGCTGCGCCGCCACTTCGGCGCGGACGGAGAGCACCGCCGGGGTCGCCCGGATTGTCTCCGGCAATCCCGCGAGCCACGCCGCGGCCTCGGTGAACCGATTCTGCACCATGAGCCACTGCACAAAGTCGGCGGCGTCCTGCGCATTGCGCCCGGCCAGCGGCGCCAGCTGCGCGTACACGCCTTCGAACGGCTGCTTGTCGATCAGCAGGTCGAGGTTGGCCTGCTGCAGGCGGTCGTTGAGGGTCGTCGCCGGGTCGGCCAGGATGGCTTTGAGCCGGGCGCGGGCCTCGGGGTAGTCCTTCTGCTGCAGGGCGAAGCCGAGGAATTCGCGGTTGATCTCCAGCGCCAGCTTCGGGTCGCTCTTGGCCAGCGCCTCGAGGTCGGCGCGCGCGGCCTTGCGCTGCGCTTCCTGCGGGTGGCGCAGGAGCAGGAGGGCGTGGGCGTGGCGGAGTTTTTCGTCGTTGGGCGACTTTGCCTTCAGCTCCTTGAAGAGGATGTCCGCCATCGGGCGGTCGTCCGTGGAGAGCGCGTAAGCCAGGGCCGCTTGCAACATCGGGACCTCGCGCGAAACCTTCGGCGACGTGGCGCTCAACGCATCCTTCGCCGCGTTGAAGTCGCGGAAACGCAGGCAGCTCAGCACGAGCTTGGCCGCGTCGTCCGCCGAGTCGGGCTGGATCTGCACCACCGCGCGGCGGAGCCGCATCGCCTGCGCCGCGCCGACCTGCTCCAGCATGTCGGCCGCCACGCGCAGGGTGTCTGCGTTGCCCGGCACGGCCTGCAGGGCCACTTCCAGCGCGAGCTGGGCGTTGGGCGCGTCGCGTTTTTCGATGAAAGCCTTCGCCTGCTGCAGGGCGCGCTGCTGTTTCCAGTGATGGTAACGCTCGCGCAACGGCTCAAACGCCAGCCACCCGCCTGCGATCATGGCCGCGAGGATCACCCAGAGCAGACGGCGGCGCCATTTCCGTCCTTTGGCCGCTTTTTTGGATTGGAGTAAAAGCATCGGGTCAGGTGGTCGGCGTGGTGCCCCCGGAAGCACCGTGTATCCAGTTCTCCACGCCAGACTGCCCGCTATTTACGGGCAAAAGCGCCCGGTGCCACAACCTATTCTGCGCGCCGGACCTAAATGACAAATATTGTCATTAAGGATTGGCGCATCGGCGGCCGGGCTCCGGCCCCGACTGGCCTTACTTCCCGAGCTGCTTCGCGAGTTTGTGGACCTTCGGTGCGATCACCGCGGCGCAGTAGCCCTGCTCCGGATTGCGCGCGAAGTAGTCCTGATGGTACTCCTCGGCGGGCCAGAACTTCGTCAACGGCACGATCTGGGTCGTGATCGGATCGCGGAAGATTTTCTGCGCCTCGGCCTTCGACTGCTCGGCCGCGGCCTTCTGCGCGTCGCTCGTGTAAAGGATGATCGAGCGGTACTGCGGGCCCTTGTCGGCGCCCTGGCCGTCGGTCTGCGTCGGGTTGTGGACCTTCCAGAAATACTCGAGGATCTTCGCGAGCGACACCACGGCGGGGTCGTAGTCGATCTTGATGACCTCCGCGTGGCCGGTCGCATGGGCGCAGACCTGCTCGTACGTCGGGTTGGCTTCCTTGCCGCCGGCGTAGCCGCAGGTCACATGGACCACGCCGTCCAGCAGCTTGTAGGAGGCGTCGGTGCACCAGAAGCAGCCGCCGCCGACCACGATCGATTCAGTTTTTGCAGAGGAGAGGTTCGTCACGGTGAGAAAGGAAAGACCCAACAGGAACAGGGGCAAAGCGAAACGTTTCATACGGATGAGAGCAAACGGATGCGCGATTATTCCCGCGGCGCAAGTCGCCCGTCCCGCCCGAATCGGCTCGAACCCTCCCGCCGTTGCTGTTTCCTGCCGCTGCCCACCCCATGTCCGATCTTACCCTGCCCTTTTTCTGGCTCTCGGCGGAAAAGCCCGAGGACCACGATCTCTACGTCGCCTTTCGCGCGGAATTCGATCTGCCCGCCGCCGGCCCGGTCGAGCTGCGCGTCTTCGGCGCCATGTCGTTCGTCGGTTGGCTCGACGGCGCATATTTCGGCGAGGGCCCCGCGCGTTTTCCGAAAGCGTTTCCCGAGTACCAAACTTTCAATGTCTCCCTCGCCGCCGGGCGGCACACGCTCGCCTTCATCGTCAACCACATCGGCATCCCCACGCGCCTGATCGACGCCACCGAGCCGTTCCTCGGCTGCGTCGCCCGCGCCGGCACCACGGCCATCCCGCTCGCCTGGAAATGCGCGCGGCTGACCGCCTTCACGCCGCACGTGCGCCGGGTGAATCCCCAGCTCAGCTTCATCGAGTGGTGCGACACGCGTCAGCTCCCGGCGGGCTGGCAACACGCGGACTTTGACGACTCCGGCTGGACCGTGCCCGTCGCCGTCACGCGCGATCTCGGCCCGCTGCGTCCGCTGGCCAGCGCCAACACCCGCTCGATCGAGCATCCGCTCACGCCGCTCGCCAGCGGTACCTTCACCGAGACCTTCGGCTACGAACGCGACGACATCCCCGCGCGTTTCTTCCTCCGCGATCTCGCCCCCGCCGAGCTGCCGCCGCAGGGCGTGTGGCGCCGCTACGATGCGGGCCGCGTGCGCCTGCTGCGCCCGCGCTTCGAGCTCGATCTGCCCGCGGGCACTGTCGTCGAGTTCGCCTACTGCGAGGCGCTCGTGCACGGTCGCGTCTCCCCGTACATCACGCTTTCCTGCGGCGACTCCTGCAACCTCGACCACTACGTCGCCCGCGGCGGGCCACAGGAATTTTTCCCGCTCGCCCCGCGCGGCGGGCGCTTCGTCGAGGTGCACATCTTCGCACCGGCCAGCGCGGTGAAATTCCTCCGCGAGTCCGTCGTCGAGCGCTGTTATTACGGCGACGCCGCCGGCTCGCTCCGTACGGGCGACGCCCTGCTCGACCGGCTCTGGGCCACCGGCGTCGAGTCCCATCGGGCCTGCTCCGAGGATGCCATCACCGACAACCCCACCCGCGAGCGCGGCCAGTGGGCCGGCGACGTCGTCACCGTCGGCATGGACGTGGCCGCCACCGCCTTCGCCGACCTCCGCCTCTGCCGCCGCAGTCTCGTGCACTGCGCCCAGTGCGCGCGCGACGACGGCATGGTCGCCGGGCTCTGTCCCGGCGGTATCGGTTATCTCAGCACCTACGCCGCCCAATGGGTGACCGCGTGCATGCATTACTGGGAGCTCACCGGCGAGCGCGACCTCCTCGAGCAGCTCTGGCCCTACGCCGAGCGCAACCTCGCCGCCTTCGCCGCCGCCTGCACCGCCGACGGCCTCAAGGATGAGGCAGGCTGGGGTTTCGTGGACTGGGGCTACGTGCGCAACCCCGGCCCGAGCGACATGGGCGTCAACTGCCACTACCTCACCGCCCTCCACAGCGGCATCCGCTGGGCCGAGACCCTTGGCCACGCCGACCGCGCCGCCGCCCACCGCGCGCAGGCCGAAAAACTTCACGCCCTCATCGCGCGCTACTACGCGGGCGAACTCGCCGCGCCCGGCGACGCGTGGACGCGCATCGGCTACCACCGCGCCGCCCTGGGCCTGCGTCTCGGCTTCTTCACCGGCGCCCAAGCCGACACCGGCCGCGCCTTCCTGCGCGCGCACATGCTGCGCTGTTTCCCCAACAACCCCGCCGCGCCGCGCCTCAGCGATCCCGCCGCCAGCAACCCGCAGCTCATCACCCCCTATTTCGGCCACTTCGCCCTCCCCGCCCTCATCGAGCACGGCGACATGGATTTCGTCCTCGGCCAGTACCGCACCTGCTGGGGCTGGGCCCTCGGCAACAATCGCACGACCCTGCTCGAAGTCTTCGACACCCGCTGGAGCCACAGCCACCAATGGGGCGGCTGTCCCACGTGGCAGCTCTCGCGCCACCTCCTCGGCCTGACCCCGCGCTTCGATCTCGGCGACCATCACTACGCCCTCGCCTTAAACACCGGCACCCACCCCGCCGCCGAAGGCACGCTCCCCCTCCCCCACCGCAGCGACTATATCTCCGTCGCGTGGCAAAAAGACGCCACCGAGCTTCGCTACACGCTGCGCACGCCCGTTCCCCTCACCCTTCACCTCAGCCGCCGCCTAGGCGGCGGCACCGTCCGCGTCGAGCGCGAGTACACCATCGCCTTCCCGCTCAGCGCGTCCAAGTAGGTCTCGCGACGCCCGCGAAGGACGCGACGTTCGGAAACAAAATGGATTGATGGCTTGGTCGTCGCGCTCTTCGCGAGCGTCGCGAGACCCTGTTACCGCGTCAGCTTCCGGTACTTGATGCGGTGCGGCTGGTCGGCGTCCTTGCCCTTGCGCTTCTTGTAGTCCTCGAGGTAGCTCGTATAATTTCCCGAATACCAGTGCACGTGGCTGTCGCCCTCGAAGGCCATGATGTGCGTCGCCACGCGGTCGAGGAACCAGCGGTCGTGGGAGATAATCACCGCGCAGCCGGCGAAGGTCTCCAGCGCCTCCTCCAGCGCACGGATCGAGTTCACGTCGAGGTCGTTGGTCGGCTCGTCGAGGAGGATCAGGTTGGCCCCGCTCTTCAGCACGCGCGCGAGCAGCACGCGGTTACGTTCGCCGCCGGAGAGCACGCCGACCTTCTTCTGCTGGTCCGCGCCCGTGAAACCGAACTGCGCGCAGTAGGCGCGGCTGTTCACCGTGCGGCCGCCGAGCGTCATGTTTTCCTGCTCGTCGCTGATCACCTGCCAGATCGTCTTGTCGTTCTGCAGCGAGTCGCGCGACTGCTCGACGTAGGCGAACTTCACCGTGTCGCCGACCTTGAACGTGCCCGCGTCGGGTTTTTCGAGATTCGTGATGAGCTTGAAGAGCGTGGTCTTGCCCGCGCCGTTGGGCCCGATGATGCCGACGATGCCGCCGGGCGGCAGCTTGAACTCCAGATGCTCGAACAGCAGCTTGTCGCCAAAACCCTTCGCCACATCCTGCGCCTCGACGACGACCGTGCCCAGCCGCGGACCGGGCGGGATGATGATCTCGAATTTCTTCTCCTGCTCGGCCACGTCGGCCTTGAGCATCTGCTCGTAGGCGTTGATGCGCGCCTGGCCCTTCGACTGCCGCGCCTTCGCGCCCTGCCGGATCCACTCCAGCTCGCGGGCCATGGCCTTCTGCCGCTTGCTCTCCGTGCGCTCGGCGACCGAGGCCACCGCCTGCTTCTGCTCCAGCCACGAGGAGTAATTGCCCTTCCACGGCAGGCCGTGCCCGTGGTCGAGCTCGAGGATCCAGCCCGCGACGTTATCGAGGAAATACCGGTCGTGCGTCACCGCGATGACCGTGCCTTCGTAGCGCGAGAGGTGCTGCTCCAGCCAGTGTACGGAGTCGGCGTCGAGGTGGTTGGTCGGCTCGTCGAGCAGGAGGATCGCGGGCTTCTGCAACAGCAGTCGCGCCAGCGCCACGCGGCGGCGTTCGCCACCGGAAAGATTGTCCACGATCGCGTCGCCCGGCGGACACCGCAGCGCGTCCATCGCCTGCTCGACCATCGGCGCCACATCCCACGCGCCGAGCGCGTCGATTTTCTCCTGCAGCTTGGCCTGCTTGTCGGCGATGGCGTCCTTCGCCGCATCATCCTCCGCCGCGGCGAGCTCGTCCCAGCTCGCGTCGTACGCGGCCGTGAGGTCGGTGAGGTGCTTCACGCCTTCCTCGACACAGGCGCGCACGGTCGAGCCCGGCGTGAGCGCCGGCTCCTGCGGCAGAAACCCCACCGCGTAGCCCGGCTCGAAATGGATGCGTCCGTCGATCTCCGTGTCGATGCCGGCGAGGATGCGCATGAGCGACGATTTGCCGGAGCCGTTGAGGCCGAGCACGCCGATCTTCGCGCCGTAGTAAAACGACAGCGAGATGTCGCGGAGGATTTCCTTGCGCTCGATCTTCTTCGAGACGCCGAGCATCGAGAAAATGATCTTCGGAGCTTCTTCGGGTTTGGCCATCGCGCCAGTCAAGCGGACCGTTGACGTCCCGCAAGCCTTGCGGCTCTCCGAGGTCCGCTACCGCCAGAGCCTGTTTTGAAGGGTCGTCCGGGAACGTGGTTCCCAATTCGTGGTCCGTGGCCGTAACGGCAGTTCTGTACCTTGCCAGATTTGTATCTGTCCGAGTTCCAGCTCTCTGCCTCATATTTATGGAAATCAAGCGCCCCAACGAGGCTGCACTTTGCCTGACCGGTATCGAAGGTTTGGATGACATCCTGCGTGGCGGCCTCCCACGCGACCGGCTCTATCTCGTCCTCGGCTCGCCCGGCGTGGGCAAGACCACCCTGGCGCTGCAGTTCCTCCTCACCGGAGCCGAGCGCGGCGAAAAGGGCCTCTACATCACTCTCTCGGAAACGAAGGCCGAGCTCGACGAGGTGGCCCGTTCCCATGGCTGGGACCTGGCCTCGATCCCACTGTACGAACTCTCCAACCTGGAAGCCGAGATCCAGAAGGAGTCGGACACCACGTTTTTCAGTCCGTCGGAGGTGCAGTTGAACCGCACGACCATCGCCCTCCTCAAGGAGGTCGAGCGGATCAAACCCACGCGGGTGGTCTTCGACTCGCTTTCCGAGCTGCGGCTCATGTCGGAGACGCCCCTGCGCTACCGCCGGCAGATCCTGCACCTGAAGCAGTTCTTCACCGGGCGCAATTGCACGGTGCTCGCGCTGGACGATGGCGCGGGCCTCGCGGCGGACGACCAGATGGAGAGCCTCGCCCACGGCGTCCTGACCATGACGAAACGGGTGCCGGACTACGGCGTCACCCGCCGCACCATCCGGGTTGAAAAGCTGCGCGGCGTCAGTTTCCGCGAGGGCAACCATGACCTGCTCATGCGCACGGGCGGCCTCGTGGTCTTCCCCCGGCTGGTCGCCGCGGAGCACCATCAGGCCTTTCCCAAGGACAAGATTCTCAGCGGCGTGCCGAGCCTCGATCAACTGGTGGGCGGCGGCATCGACCGCGGCACGAGCACTATTTTTCTGGGCCCCTCGGGCTCCGGCAAATCCAGCCTCGCCACGTGCTTCGCCCGCAGCTCCGCGCAGCGCGGGGAAAAGGCGCTCTACCTCAGCTTCGATGAGACGATCGCGACCTTCCTGCACCGCGCCGGGGGCATGGGGATGGACCTCGCCGACCACCTGAAGTCGGGCCATCTCATCCTGCAGCAGATCGATCCCGCGGAAACGTCGCCCGGCGAACTCACCTTCACCATCAAGGAATACGTGCAGAAGGAAGGGGTGAAGATGGTCGTGATGGACAGCCTCAACGGCTACATCTACTCGATGGCCGACCAGCGGCACCTCGCCCTGCACCTGCACGAGATGCTGTCGTTCCTCAACCAGCAGGGGGTGGCGACACTGATGATCCTCACGCAGCAGGGCATGGTCGGCCAGATGCAGACCCCCATCGACCTCACCTATCTGGCGGACACCGTCGTCATGTTGCGCTACTTCGAGTCCGAGGGCGCGGTGCGGCAGGCCATCTCCGTCATGAAAAAACGCTCCGGCGACCATGAGCGCACGATCCGCGAGTTCGCCATTTCCTCCGATGGGCTGCTGGTGGGTCCGCCGTTGAAAAATGTCCAGGGCGTCCTCACCGGCGTGCCCGTGTTGCTCGGCCAGGGTCAATCCACCCAGCCCAATCCGCCGCCGGGCGGCGCCTCCCGCGCATGAAGTGGCCGGAAACATTCCCCGCGGACTTCGAGGACCGCACGCTGATCCTCGCGCCGACGGGCAATGACGGCCGCCTCACCGCCGAGTTCCTCTCGGCCGCGGGCATGACGTCGCTGGTGATGGCCACGGTCAATGCCCTGGCCGAGGCCATCCGGGCGGGCTGCGGCGCGGTCATCGTGGCGGAGGAGGTTTTCTCCCCGGACGCCGTGCTGCGGATTTTTGGCGGGCTCAAGGGCCAGCCGTCGTGGTCGGACCTGCCGGTCATCCTGATCACCACCGGCGGCCAGGCCGGCGCCGAGCGCATCCGCCGGCTGGCCGCCTACGGCACGGGCGGCAACATCAGCATCCTCGAGCGCCCCTTCCGGCCCTCGACGCTGATCAGCGTGGTCCAGTCGGCGCTGCGCGCCCGTCGCCGCCAGTATGATACGCGCAAGCTGCTGATGGAGCTCGACCAGGCCCGCGAGCAGGCCGAGCAGTCGAGCCGGGCCAAGGACGATTTCCTCGCGGCCCTTTCCCATGAGCTGCGCACACCGCTCAATCCGGTCCTGCTGCTCGCCACCGACCATGCCCGCGACGGGTCGCTGCCCGCGGAGCTGCGCGAGGATTTTGACCTGATCGCCCGCAATGTCTCGCTCGAGGCGCGCCTGATCGACGACCTGCTCGACCTCACCCGCATCACCCGCGGCAAGCTCAAGCTCGACCTCCGGCCGGTCAATGTCCACCGCGCGGTGCGCGAGGCGGTGGTGACGACGGGCGCCGATTTCGCGGAAAAGAACATCACCCTCACCGTCAAGCTGCCGGCCACCCGCACCACGGTCGCCGCCGACGAGGTCCGGTTTCAACAGATCCTCTGGAACGTGCTGAAAAACGCGGCGAAGTTCACGCCTTCCGGCGGCCACGTGCTGGCCGAGACGTTTGACGACGGGGACGGCATCGCGATCCGCATCACCGACTCCGGCGTGGGCATGACCGCCGGCGAACTCGAGCGCGTGTTCGAAGCCTTCCGGCAAGGCGACCACGCGCGGCCCAACAGCGGCCACCGTTTCGGCGGCCTCGGTCTCGGCCTCGCGATTTGCCGCATGCTCGTGACTTCGCACGGCGGCACCATCACCGCCACCAGCCCCGGCCCCGGACAAGGCTCGTCGTTTACCTTGAGGCTACCCCTGGCGGCTTCGCCCGTGGCCACAGCCTCAATCTCACCTACCGCGCAAAAAGCGGCTTCGCCGGAAGCGTTGCCGCGGATCCTGCTCGTCGAAGACCACGATGGCACCCGGCTTTCCCTGCGCCGCCTCCTCGAGCGAAGGGGCTATCAGGTGGCGGCCGCCAACAGCGTATCCGCCGCGCGCGAGCTGCTGAAAAGGGATCACTTCGACCTGCTGATCTCCGACCTGGGCCTGCCCGACGGGAATGGCTGCGACTTGATGGCGGGGCTCCGCGGCCAGCCGATCAAGGGCATCGCGCTTTCGGGCTATGGCATGGAGAGTGATGTCGCCCTGAGCGTCGAATCGGGTTTTTCGCACCATCTGGTCAAGCCGGTGGATGTCGCCGCGCTGGAAGCCGCCTTGTACGCCTGCCGGTCCGCGCCGGCCTAACGCCGCCCTCATCGAGGTCGCACTTTACGCGGGGCACCTCGCGGTCAAGCTGGCGGCACCCGCATGCCGTTCCCTCCCCTCACCCGCGCCGTTCTCATCGCCACCATCCGCGACACCCTTGAGCCGCTCCCCTTCGTCCACTGCCTGTGGGAGGGCGGCTCCACGGGCTTCGACCGCGCCGACCGGTGGAGCGACGTCGATCTCCAGTGCGAAGTAGACGATGAACGCGTGGCCGATATTTTCGCCTCCGTTGAGGCCGCGCTGTCCCGCGTCGCGGAAATTTCCCTCTGCTTCAAGGTCCCCGAGCCCGCGTGGCACGGCCACAGCCAGCGCTTCTACCGCTTCGCCAACGCCGAGCCGTGGCTGATGCTCGACTTCGTCGTGATGAAGCGCGGCGCGGCACATAAGTTCAACGAGCCCGAGGTCCACGGCACCTGTCCCGTGCTCTTCGACCGCTCCGGCCTTTTCGAAAATCCCATCCGCACCGATCGCGCCGCCCTCGAAACGAAGCTCCGCGACCGCATCGCGATGTTCCGCGCGCGCGTCGCGATGTTCCAGATCCTCATCGAAAAGGAAGGTTGGCGCGGCCAGGCCATCGACGCCCTGCATTTTTATCAGGGCCTCATGCTCTCCGCCCTCGTCGAGTTGCTCCGCATCAAGTACGACCCGCTCCGCCACAGCTGGGGCAACCGTTACCTCCATCGCACGCTCCCGCCCGCCGAGGCCGCGCGCCTCCAATCGCTGATGTTCGTCGCGAGCCCGGCGGAGATCCCCGCCAAGCGCGCCGAGGCCGAAGCGTGGTTCAACGCCCTCGCCGACGAACTCGACGCCCGGCCGCGCCTCGTGCCACCTGCATAAAATCCGACAGATCGAGGTAGGAGCGTGCTTGCACGCGATGAGCGGCGCTGACCGAGGGAAATCGCGTGCAAGCACGCTCCTACCGCTGTCCGCTTACCCGCCCGTCGCCCGCTCCAGCGCCGTCAGAAACGCCAGCGCCTCCTCGCGGTTTGCACCGCACATCTCCTGGGTCGGCCGCAGGCTCGCGCACACCGCCGGTCGCTCCGGCCGGCCAAAGATCGCGCAGCGGTAGTCCGGCAGCAATTGCGCGCAACGCTCCCCCGCCCGCTTGCCGTGCAGCATGCCCGGGATCGGCGAGGAAATGGAGGGCGCGATGCAACAGGCACCGCAACCGGCGCGGCAGTTCATGGGCTTATTTGAGCGGCGCGATCAGCGCGCGCAGCTGCGCCGCATGATCCGCCGTATCCACCTTCTCCGCGACCGCCAGCACCGTGCCGTCCTTGTCGATCACATACGCCGCGCGCGCCGGGCCCGTGAACTTCCGGCCGTACATCGATTTCTCAATGATCGAGTCCGTCGCCTTCGCGAAAAGGTCGTCCGGATCGCTGGCGAGCGCGTAGGTGATGCCTTTCTTCGCAGCATACTTCAGGTGCGAGGCCGGCGTGTCGCGGCTGACCGCGATCAGGTTGTAGCCCGCTTTTTTAAACTCCGCCGCATGGGCCGCGAGGGAGTCGTTCTGCTTGTCGCACCCGCCGGTGTTGTTGCGCATGTAAACGGAGACAATCGTGCGCTTGGTCAGCAGATCGGCGAAAACAACCTCTTTGACTGCATCACTTTGCACAACTTTGAGGGAGAAATCAGTTTTGAGCTTTTGGCCGGGGCGGATCATGCCTCCCACGTCATCCAATCACCCCGCCGGCGTCAAATCCCTCCCGCCAGAGCCCGTTCTGCCGATTTGGCCGCACGGGCTTTGACGCGCGCCGGTTTTTATTACAACTTGCGTGCTCATGAAGTCGGTCAAGGTCCCAGCTTTCGAACATTTCCTGCACGAGATGATCCCTCTCGCGAAGGCCATGGGCGTGGGCGTCGAGGTCAGTGACGAGCATGCGCTCACCCTCACGGCCCCGAAGGAGCAGAACAAAAACTCCCTCAACACCGCTTTTGGCGGCAGCCTCGTCTCGATCGCCACGCTTGCCGGCTACGGCGTCGTGTGGGAGCTCATGAAAAACGAGCAGGCCGGCGAAAAGATCGAGTGGCGCATCGTCGTGAAGGAAAGCCGCGCCGCCTACCGTCGCCCCGTGATCGGTGACCTGCGGGCGATTTGCGAGCGGCCCGCCAAGGCCGCCGTCGAGGAGTTCAAGGCCGCGCTCGGCCGCTACGGCAAGGCCAAGCTGAAGCTCAAGGCCTCGGTCGTCGAAAACGGCAACGTCGCCGTGGACGTCACCGCCGCCTTCGTGGTCTCGCGTTGAGGTAGCGCAGGCGTCCCGCCTGCCGTCGTTGATGCAGGCGAGACGCCTGCGCTACCTCAAACCGTATCCGTCTTCCGAATTCGCCCTCTCACTTTCGCTTCATCTTCGCCGCTACCCGCTCGCTCACGGCACGCCGCGACGCAATAAAGGACTCCATCTGCGCCCGCACCTTGGCCACGAAGGCCGGGTCCGCGCTCTTCGGCGAGCCTCCGACAAAGGGCGGCTCCGGGTCGTACTCCATCGTCAGTTGGATCGCCCGTGCCAGCTCCTCGTCGTACATCTTGGCCACGAGCGTGAGCGCAAAGTCGATCCCCGCCGTCACGCCGCCACCGGTGACACGGTTGCGGTCGATCACCACGCGCTCGTCCACCGGCGTCACGCCCTCGAAGAGCGCGAGCTGGTCCCGCGACGCCCAGTGACACGCCGCACGATAGCCATTTAACAATCCTGCGGCCGCGAGAATCAGCGAGCCGGTGCAGACCGAGGTCACCCACTTCGCCTGCGCGCCCTGCCTGCGCAAAAATTCCAGCGCCTCCTCGTCCTCCATCAGATCGACCTGCCCGCCGCCGCCCGGCACGCAGAGTACGTCGAGCGGCGGACACTCCGCAAACGTCACCGAGGGTTGCAGCATCTGCCCACCGCAGGAGACGAGCTCGCGGTTCTTCCACACGAGATGGATCTTCGCTCCCGGCACCCGGAGAAACACTTCACTCGCCCCCACCATATCCAGCAGGGTCATCCGCGGGAAGATCAGGAGGCCGATGTT
>JAFEGO010000107.1 GCA_018239845.1 Verrucomicrobiota bacterium | reverse complement strand
TCGGTCGATTTTGTAAATTCTGTCGAAACTCCGAATGCTGAGCGCTGAATCGCTTACGGCTTACCGCTTACAGCTTACAGCTTACCGCTGATCGCTCAGCCTTACGCGCGATTCCGGCGGCGCAGCCCTAGGGCCACGGCGAGGCCGGCGGCGCCGAGGAGCGCCGCGGTCGTCGCGGGCTCGGGCACGGGCGTCGGCGTACCGACGCTGATGGTGAGGCTGGAGATCAGGAATTCCAAGTTGCCCGCGTCATCGAAATCCAGCTGAAGATTACCACCGATGGAATTGTAGGTACCGGCGAACGGGGCGAAGTAATCCTCGGGAGTGATGTAAATCTCCGGATGCGGGGTAACCGGCAAGCCGGAGGACGCGGAGGCGATAATGTTGGTGATCGACGTGCCGAGCGGGGTCAACAGGCCCAGCGGCATGCCACTGTCATTCGAAGTGGCCGAGATAAACCAGAGCGGACTGCCGACGTCCAAGATGTAGACATAAGCCAAGGGGGCCTCGTCGGAATACGTCGGGCGGACATAAGCCCCGGCCAGCCCGGAACCATTGATAGCGGTAAAAATATTGTCGTCGCGCGAGAGTGACTCATCGACCCAATAATGCCCACCCGAGCTATAGAAGGCGTCAGGATTCTCCGGATAATCTCCCACCATCGTGAAGGCAAAGGTGTAGCTGGCGCCATCGGTGTAGCCGTAGGCACTGGCATTGCCCGGGGCCGTGGTGGTAAACGTGAAGGTGACTTGCGCGCGGGCGGCGGCGGTCAGGCCGAGCAAAAGTGCGAGCAGAGCGGTGCAGCGGAGGAGGGACTTCATGAGCCGGAAGCCCTTACCCTACTTTAAATCCGATCGGCGCACAATAGGACAAAACACCTAGCTCCGTGTAGCCGGAAAGGCATGACGCCGGGACACACGGATACATGAGCGGGGCTCGCGAGACCGCCTGCTGATCCGATTTAGACAGAATGAACAGAATCAACGGAATCGGTGGCAGGTATGATTCGGTCGATTTTGTAGATTCTGTCGAAATTTGGAGGGTCTCGCGACGCTCGCGAAGAGCGCGACGAAAGACAGAAGCGGGTTCGGAAACGTCGCGTTCGTCGCGGGCGTCGCGAGACCAACCTCAGCTCTTCAGCGCCGTCTTCGAGACGCGGACCACCTTCACGAACTTGGCGCGGAAGAGTTCGTCCACGAGTTCGCGGGTGTCGGCGGGGAGCTTCTGCATGAGGTCTTCCAGCGCGGGGAGCGGGAGCTTGGCGAGGGCTTCGTCGTCGGCGTCGGTGGGCTTGGGCTTCTTCGGCGCGGGAGCGGACCCGTTGGCGCCCTGCTCGGCGAGGAAGGCGGCTTCGGCGACGTCGTCGGGCCAGACGTTGGCGCCGTTTTCCAGAGCGGCGGCGGGATTGGCCGGTTCGCCCTCGTCGGGGGGGATGTCGCTCTGCGCGTCGCTGTTGCCTTTCGCCGCATCGGCGGCGGTGCCGATCGGCCGGCCGGAGATGCTGGCGGGGCGCAGGGCGCTCAGGGCGACGGTCAGGCGCGCCTCAAGGCGCTCCGTCAGGCCTTTTTTTTTTCGCTGTCGTCCGTCGCGGCCGGGGTGGCCGGGGCTTCGTCCGCGAGGGCGGCGAGTTCCTTGATGAGGCTGTCGATCGCGCGCGCGCGGCTGGCGTCGACGGCTTTCAGGAGGGTGACTTCAAAGTTGATCTTCTCCGCGAGGCCGAGCTTCACGGCGCCCTCGCCTTCGCGCAGGCCGTCGAGCAGGCGGGTGAGCTGCTCGGTGGTCATCGGCTCGCCGAGGGCCTCGCTGCGGCCGCCCTTGGCGATGGCGTCGAGGAGCGCGGTGCGCACGTAGGCCTGCAGGTCGGAGAGGAGGCGCACGAGGTCACGGCCGTTGGCGTCGCACTCGTCCACGATGGCCACGATCTTGCGGTCGTCGCCCGCGGCGAGGGCGGAGGCGAGCTCGGCGATCTTTTCGCCGGCCACGAGGCCGTACACGTCGAGCACGTCGGGCTCGGCGATTTCGCCGCCGCAGAAGGAGATCATCTGGTCGAGGATCGACTGCGCGTCGCGCATGCCGCCGTCGGCCATGCGGGCGATGCTGGCGAGGGCCTGGGGCGTGATCTTGATCTTCTCGGAGTCGGCGATCTTTTGCAGGCGCTCGACGATCAGCTCGGGCGGGATCGGCTTGAGGTCGAAGCGCTGGCAGCGGGAGATGATCGTGGGCAGCACCTTTTGCGGGTCGGTCGTGGCGAAGACGAACTTCACGTGCGCCGGGGGCTCCTCGAGGGTCTTGAGCAGCGCGTTGAACGCGGCGGCCGAGAGCATGTGCACCTCGTCGATGATATAGATCTTAAACTTACCCTGCGCCGGGGCGTACTGGACCGTGTCGCGGAGGTCGCGCACCTGGTCCACGCCGTTGTTGGAGGCGCCGTCGATCTCGATCACGTCGAGGTGCGAGCCTTCGGCGATGGAGATGCAGGCCGGGTCGTTGACGTCGAAGTCGGCCTTGGGGCCGTCGGTGCAGTTGAGGGCCTTGGCGAAGATGCGGGCGGTGGAGGTCTTGCCCGTGCCGCGGGGGCCCACGAAGAGGTACGCGTGCGCGATGCGGTTGCGCAGGATGGCGTTTTTCAGCGTCCGCACGACGTGGTCCTGGCCCACGACGTCGTCAAACGTCTGCGGCCGCCACTTGCGCGCGATAACTTGGTAGTGGGTGGACAAGGCGAATTATTTTTGGCCCACGGAAAACACGGAAGGCACGGAAAGGAGGCGGGAGGAGGAAACCACGAAAAACACGAAAGACACGAAAAGGAGAATGAAGGCGAAGGACTGAAAGACTGCCGGGCGGAAAAATCCAGCCCTCGTTTGCACAATCTGTGCGGCGGGAAAATGAAAGTGGCCAGGCACTCCACGGCACTGGGAGAACGTCGTTGCCGTTGCTACCTTCCGGTCCTGGCGGAGTTCACGCGCCTGCCCATGCATGGCACCTGGCCGAGGCGGACCATGCGGGGTCCCGGCCGCTGCGCAACTCTTAATCTCAGATTCCGCCGCGGGTGATCGGTGGTCGATGATCGGTAATCTGTGATCGGTGGTAGGGACGGCTCTCCGAGCCGTCCGCGTTGCCTCTCCGTGATTCGTGATGCGGCGGACGCCTCGGAGAGGCGTCCCTACCCTCATACCCTAAGGCTGCGCCAATCCCCACGCGCTCAGGCGTCGGGGCTGCTGGGACCGCTTGGACCGCCGCGGCCGCCACCGCGGAGCTCGCTGCGCTCGCGCTCGACGCGTTCGCGCAGCTTGCGGCTCATCTCCTCGAGCTTCGCTTTTTGCTCGGGGGTGAGATAGGCGGAGATATCGATGTTCATCTGCTGGGTCACGCGGGTGACGCTGCTGAAATGCTCGCGCCGTTGCGTGACCATGTCGTCCTGCGCGCGCTGCACGATGGGGCTGATCTGGGCCTTCTGCTCGTCGCTCAGCTTCAGCTGCTTGGCGAGGCGGTCCATCATCTGCGTGGCAAACTGCTGCGCGGTCGGCCGGGGCGGACGCGCGGGAGGCTTCATCAGCCAGGGGCCGACAAACACGCCGCAGACCCCGCCGGCGACGAACACGCCTGCAAACGCGAAGAAGACTTTCCAGGACGAGGTACGCATGCTAGTTTACGAGGCGAGGTCGAGGACCGCGGCGACCGCGCCGTCCTCGGTGGGCAGCTCGTCCTCCGCGGGGTTGTTGTGGTTGATGAGCGAGTAGTCGGCGGCGACGGTGACGGCCATCAGCAGGCAGGCCACGCCGAGGGCGCGCCACGAGAAGCGCTCGAAGAAAAACGACAGGGGGGCGTCCGAGGTGAAGGCGCGCGCGGCCACCCGGGCGGCAAAGCCGTACGGGGCTGCGGTGTCCCGGGGGTCGGCGGGGGCGCGGCGGGCCGCGGTCACCAGACGTTGCCAGGCTTGGTCGTGGGGATTCATGTGCGTTCCTTTCGTTCTAGTTCCTTGAAGAGCTTCTGCAACTTCCGTCTTGCGCGGAAGGCGCGCACTTTCACGAGCGACTGGTTCCAGCCGGTGAGCGCGCTGATTTCGGCGATGGTTTTCTGTTCGAGGTCGAGCAGCTGGATGACGAGGCGGTCGTCGGGCTTGAGCTGGTCGAGGAGTTTGTGGACCAGCTCGGTGGCGGCGAGGGCGTCGTCGGGCTGGGTGTCGTTTTGATCGGTCAGGACGGCGTCGAGGAGGTCGGCCTCGTTTTCCGAGAGATCGGCCCAGCGGAACTCCGGCCGGCGCTGCTGCGTGCGCAGGTGGTCGATGCACGTGGTCACGGCGATCCGGGAGACCCAGTGGGAAAACGGCACGTTGCCCTGATATTGATCGAGACGCGTAAACATCTTGAGGAAAATCTCCTGGGTCAGGTCTTCCTCCGCGACGCGCCGGGGGAGCCGGGCCCGGACGATGCGGATGACGAGCGGGTGCAGGTGCTCCACGAGTTCGCGCGCCGCGGCCTGATCGCGTCGGCGGACACGATCGAGGACGTCGGCCAAATCAAGCGGCTCGTCATCGGACATAGAGAGATGGAGGCAACTTTGCTCACATCATGCAAGACGCTGTCGATGCAGCCGGGTTACGCCCCGCGGTATATTCAGAAACGGGCTTTTTCCCCTCTCAAACCGACGTCGTGGCCGGGTGCTGGAGCGTGGCCCGCAGGTGCGTTTCCCACCGGCTGCGCGGTCTATGCCAATCCCTCCGCTTGACTTCGCCGGCGGTGCGCGCCTAAGTCCGCGTCACCTGATGCAAATCCGCCCGCAGGCTCTTCGACTTACCAACGCGCACGACCTCTAAGACGAGGCCGCATAGCGGCTGGTCGTGCGTCAGTCAGAAGATCCTCCGCCGCTCCTGCGGCACCCGCCGGTTAAGTCATTCCCCGGCGTTGTCTCCCAGCCCTGTCTCGCTCAACCTCATCAGTTCACCGGCTTAACCGCCCTTAAGTTTTTCTCCCTCTCGTCATGCAATCCGCGCCCGTCACGAAATACCGGCCCTTCCCTCCCGTCGATCTGCCCAACCGCCAGTGGCCGAGCCGCACGCTCACGCAGGCCCCCATCTGGTGCTCCGTCGATCTCCGCGACGGCAACCAGGCCCTCGCCCAGCCGATGAGCGTCGAGGAGAAGCTCGAGTACTTCGACCTGTTGGTGAAGATCGGTTTCAAGGAGATCGAGGTGGGTTTCCCGTCGGCGTCGCAGATCGAATTCGATTTCTGCCGCCGCCTCATCGAGGAAAACCGCATCCCCGATGACGTCGCGATCCAGATCCTCTGCCAGTGCCGCGAGGAGCTGATCGTGCGCAGCATCGAGGCCCTGCGCGGAGCGAAGCACGCGATCTTCCACCTCTACAACTCGACGTCGCCGAAGCAGCGCGAGTACGTGTTCAACGCCACGCAGGCCGACATCATCGGCATCGCCGTGCAGGGCGCCAAGTGGGTCAAGCAGCACGGCGCCGCGCTCGTGAAGGCCGGCACGCACCTGCGCTTCGAGTACTCGCCGGAGAGTTTCACGAGCACCGAGCTGCCCTTCGCGCTGCAAATCTGCGAGGCCGTCACGGATGTCTGGGCGCCCACGCCCGACAACAAGATCATCCTCAACCTCCCCGCCACCGTCGAGTACGGCACGCCCAACATCCACGCCGACCAGATCGAGTGGATGGGCAACCGCCTCACGCGCCGCGCGCTCACCATCATCTCGCTGCACACGCACAACGACCGCGGCACCGGCATCGCCGCCACGGAGCTGGCCTTGCTCGCCGGCGCCGACCGCGTCGAGGGCACGCTCTTCGGCAACGGCGAGCGTACTGGGAATCTGGATATTGTTACCGTCGCGCTCAACCTCTACACGCAGGGCGTCCACCCCGGCCTAGATTTCTCCAACATCAACGAGATCCGCGAGGTGTACGAGCGTTGCACGCGCCTCGAGGTGCCCGCGCGCGCGCCCTACGCCGGCGAGCTGACGTTCACGGCCTTCAGCGGCTCGCACCAGGACGCCATTAAGAAATCCTGGCCGCACCAGAAGCCCGGCCGCCCGTGGGACGTGCTTTACATTCCCATCGATCCCGCCGACATCGGCCGCAGCTACAAGGCGATCATCCGCATCAACAGCCAGTCCGGCAAGGGCGGCGTCGCCTACGTGCTGGAGAACGAGTTCGGGTTTTCGCTGCCCAAGCTCATGCACAAGGAGATCGGCAAGATCATCAACGACTACGCCGACGCCAAGGGCGGCGAACTCGCCACGCAGGAGATCTACGATGTCTTTCACCGCGAGTACCTCGACCGCGCCGCGCCCGTCGCGCTCCAGCATTTCAAGACCACCGAGCGCGACAGCACGGTGACCTGCGATGCCGAGATCGCGATTGATAAGAAGGCCCACGCGCTCACCGCCACGGGCAACGGCCCGATCGACGCCTTTGTCCGCGCGCTCGGCACGACCGCGCTCCCGAAGTTCGAGGTCCTCTCCTACGCCGAGCACTCCCTCGGCAAGGGCGCCGAGGCCCGCGCCGTGAGCTACATCCAGATCAAGACCGACCGCGGTCTCACCTACTACGGCGCCGGCATCGACACCAACATCGAGCTCGCCTCGATCAAGGCCATCGTCAGCGCCCTCAACCGCTCGCTGCGCTGAGCGCAGGGCGTCCCGTCGGCCTTTATCCGTCGTGGCTGCGGCGTCCTCGCCGCAGATTCCCTCACTTGCGCCCGAGCACCGGCGCCCTAATCTATCCACTCCATGAAGTACACGCCCGCCAAGCCCGCGCTCACCGGTGAGACTCTCGATAGTCTCACGGCGCGGCTGCGCGAGATCGGCGAGCCGGGTTTCCGCGCCAAGCAGATCCTCGACTGGCTCTACAAAAAGCGCGTCCGCAGCTGGGACGAGATGTCCAACCTCTCCAAGCCCCTCCGCACCTGGCTCGCCGACACGTTCGAGCTGATGCCGGCCACGCTTGTGTTCAACAAGCAGTCCGAGGACGTCACCGACAAGCTCCTCCTCGAGCTCGGCGACAAGTCCCTGATCGAGACCGTCATCATCCGAGTCCCGCAGGAGGGCGTCGGTCCCGAGCACTCGCGCAAGACCATCTGTATCTCCACGCAGGTCGGCTGCGCGATGGCCTGCGCGTTCTGCGCAAGCGGCCTCGCCGGCTTCAAGCGCGACCTCAGCGCGGGCGAGATCGTCGCCCAGCTCCTGCAGGTCTGCTATCGCGAGGACGCCCGCACGCCACGCGCCCACATTGAGCTCGCGTCCTTCGACAACATCGTGGTCATGGGCATGGGCGAGCCCCTCGCCAATTACGACAACACGATCCTCGCCCTCACCATCCTCAACGCCGAGTGGGGCCTCGGTTTCGGCGCGCGCCGCATCACCCTCTCCACGAGCGGCCTCGTCCCGAAGATCCTCAAGCTCGCCGAGGAGAAACTTGGTTTCCGCCTCGCGATCTCCCTCCACGGCGCGACCGACGAGGTCCGCGAGAAGATCATGCCGGTCAACAAGGCCTTCCCGCTCGCGAAGCTCATCCCGGCCGTCCAGCAGTTCACGGAAAAACACGGCCGCATGGTCACGCTCGAGTTCATCTTGATCGAGGGCGTCAACGACTCCTTCGACCAAGCCGGCGAGCTCCGCGATATCGCGCGCGACCTCCATGCCCACGTGAACCTGATCCCTTATAACACCGTGGAAGGGCTCCCGTGGAAGCGCCCGAGCGTGACGCGTCAGGAAAAGTTCGCCGACATCCTCCGCGCCGCCCGCGTCCCCGTGACGCTCCGCCGCGAGAAGGGCCACGACATCGACGCCGCCTGCGGCCAGCTCCGCCTCAAGACCGAGAAGGAGCGCGCCGCCGTCGCCTAGTGACCTCCCGTGGCTGCGGCGTCCCCGCCGCAGATTCCAAAACCCTGCGGCGAGAACGCCGCAGCCACTGGTACACCCGCCACCCGCTCCATCACATCACCCGACTAATAATCCGCGCCACTGTTTCCGCATCCGCGTCGCCAAACGACGCCTTTTCCCGTCTCCTCGATTTTTGTGAACTCCGCCTCCGCACCCAGTCCTGCCGCACCGTTAACGCCGCCCGCCTCCGCGGCCTCGTCCTCCGCGACCGTCCTTCCGATCATCTTCGCGGTCAGCGCCGGCCATCTGCTTAACGACACGATCCAGTCCCTCCTCCCCGCCCTGTACCCGATCCTCAAGGACGAGCTTTCGATCAACTTCGCGCAGGTCGGCCTCATCACCCTCGCCTTCCAGCTTACAGCCTCGATCCTCCAGCCGCTCGTCGGCATTTTCACCGACCGGCATCCACAGCCGTATTCGCTGCCGACGGCCATGGTCTTCACTCTCTGCGGTGTCGTCCTCCTCGCCTTCGCCAACACCTTCCCGCTGGTCCTCGTCGCCGCCGCGTTCATCGGCTTCGGCTCCTCGATCTTCCACCCCGAGGCCTCGCGCGTCGCACGGCTCGCCTCCGGCGGAAAGTACGGTCTCGCCCAGTCGATCTTCCAAGTCGGCGGCAACACCGGCAGCGCCCTCGGGCCGTTGCTCGCCAGCGTGATCATCGCGCACCGCTCCCAGTCGCACGCCGCGTGGTTCGCCCTCGTGCCGCTCATCGGCTTCTTCGTCCTCATGCGCGCCAGCGCCTGGTACAGCGAGAAGCTCGCCCACATGAAGCGCAACCCCGCCGCGCATCGCACGGCCGCGGCTCCGCTCACCCGCGGCCGCACGATCTTCGCCATCGCGATCCTCGGCATTCTGATCTTCTCGAAGTTTTTCTACATGGCGTGCCTCGGCAGCTATTACACGTTCTACCTGATCGACACCTTCCACGTCTCGGTCGATCACGCTCAGCTCTATCTCTTCCTCTTCCTCGCTGCGTGCGCGGTCGGCACTTTCATCGGCGGTCCGGTCGGCGACCGCATCGGCCGCAAGACCGTCATCTGGGTCTCCATCCTCGGCGTCGCACCCTTCGCCCTGCTGCTGCCGCACGCCAATCTCCTCTGGTGCGCCGTGCTGAGCGTGGTCATCGGCGTCATCCTTTCCTCGGCTTTCTCCGCAATCCTCGTGTACGCGCAGGAGCTCGTGCCGTCGCGCGTCGGCCTGATCTCGGGCCTTTTCTTCGGCTTCGCGTTCGGCATGGGTGGCATCGGCTCCGCCGTCCTTGGCTATCTCGCGGACCAGACCAGCATCACTTACGTCTTCCATGTCTGTGCCTGGCTCCCGCTGATCGGCCTGCTCACGGCCTTTTTGCCGGATACACACCCGAAGCGGGCGCATCGTTGATTTGTAACCTTCGGGCGGAAATTTCCGCTTGAGCCCGTCTGGTCCGGTTTTTTAGGAAAAATTTTTCCTAAAAGCCGGACCTTTTTTCTTGTTACATTGTCTGCCCCGGCTCCGTCTTTCCCGC
>JAFEGO010000106.1 GCA_018239845.1 Verrucomicrobiota bacterium | reverse complement strand
TTAATGCCAATCGGACAAAACCCCGCAAATTCTGGATTAACTCATTCTTTATTAATTGTTTTTGCAATCGGACAATATCGGCCAAAATCCAGCATTTGTCCGATAGTGTCCGATACCGTCAGGCCCTGAGCCTAGCCGAAGGGGCTAAAAAAGCCCCGCGTCACCGCTGCTGGCCTCTTTGTCAAAGAACCTCGGCCGTTACACCGTGATTATAGCAAAAGGCCGCACGCAGTACCAGCTTTGCCGGCGTTAAAAAATGCCTCAGTGCTCCAGCACGATCAGCAACACACCGAGCGCACAAAAGACCGCGCCCAGCAGGCCCGCTTCCCATTTCTCAAAATTCTTCAGCTCGAATTTCTCGAGGCCCACGAGCGTCAGCCAGGTGAAGATCAGCATCCCCGTCAGCGTCGCCACCGCGAGGATCACGCTGAGGGTGAAAAACCCCGTCCAGCCGAACTGCACGCCAGAGAGATAGACCGGCAGGAAGCCTTCGCAGGGTGACAGCGTGAGCATCGCAAACAGCCCGCTGATCGCCGCCCAGTCGCCGCGGCCGCGCGAGCCGAGTTCGCTGTCCTTCAGCTCATGCTCCCAGTGGCTCTGGTCGTGCTCATGCCCGCACTCCTCGCTGGCGTGATGGTGCCCGCCGGGCAGGTGGTGGTGGCGGATACCGCCGCCGCGCCATTGCTGCCAGCCGTAGTAAAGTCCGATCAAAATCAGGAAGCCGCCCGCGATCAGCGGAAAGGCCTGCCCGAGTTTTTCATCGAGCTGAAAGCCAAACCACGCGATCGCCAGCCCCAGCAGCGTCGTGAGCGCGATGTGCCCCAGGCCCGCGAAGGCCGCCACGCCGAGGGTCTTCGTCCGCGTCCAGCCGCGCGCCCGCGCCACCAGCACGAAGGGCAGCCAGTGCGTCGGGATCGCGGCGTGGAAGAAAGCCACGGTGAACCCCGTAAGGGCGACCGTGGTGAGGACAGGTGAATTCATCGAAGCGGAGGGTTAGCCAGCACCGCAGGGGCGGCGCTGTCGAACCTGAACCCTATCAAAGTCGTCAAGGGCTCCAACTTAACAGGCGTATTCGCCGCCGTTCATCCGTCCTCCCGCGGCAAAATCGTCCTCGTTCTCCCCCTGCGCTCGTGCAGTCTTGGTCCCACCGCCCGCCATGTCCGCCACACCCTCCATCCCCTCTGTAAAATCCTACCTGCTCGGCCTGCAGGACTCGATCTGCGCCGCCCTCGCCGCCGAGGATGGCGCCGCCACTTTCCGCACCGATGAGTGGACGCGCCCGCAGGGCGGCGGGGGTCGTACCCGGCTCCTCGCCGAGGGTGCCGTCTTCGAAAAGGCCGGCGTCGCTTTCTCCCACGTCACGGGCGACAAGCTCCCGCCCTCCGCCACCGCGCACCGCCCCGAGCTCGCCGGCCGGTCGTGGGAGGCCCTCGGCGTCTCCCTCGTCATCCACCCGCGCAATCCCCGCGTCCCCACCAGCCACGCCAACGTCCGCTTTTTCTGCGCCGGCCCCGACACCGCCACGCCGGTCTGGTGGTTCGGCGGCGGCTTCGACCTCACGCCCTACTACGGTCAGGTCGAGGACTGCGTGCACTGGCACCGCGTGGCCCGCGATGCCGTCGCGCCTTTCGGCGCCGATCTCTATCCGCGTTTTAAGAAGTACTGCGACGAGTACTTTTTCCTGAAACACCGCGGCGAGCCCCGCGGCATCGGCGGCCTCTTCTTCGACGATTTCAATGAGCTCGGTTTCGAGCAGTCCTTCGCGCTGCTGCGTGCCGTCGGCGATGCCTACATCCCGGCCTACCGGCCCATCGTCGCCCGCCGCAAGGCCGAGGCCTACACCGACCGCGAGCGCCAGTTCCAGCTCCTGCGCCGCGGCCGGTACGCCGAGTTCAACCTCGTCTGGGACCGTGGCACACTCTTCGGCCTCCAGAGCGGCGGCCGCACCGAGAGCATCCTCATGTCCCTCCCGCCGCTCGTGCGCTGGGACTACGGTTTCCAACCCGAGCCCGGCACGCCCGAGGCGCAGCTCACCGAGGTGTTTCTAAAACCTCGCGACTGGGCCGCCGGTTGATTCATGCTCATTTCTGCATGACTTCCCGCGAACGCTTCCTTGCCGCCTGCGCCTGCACTCCGCTTGACCGCCCGCCCTTGTGGGTGATGCGCCAGGCCGGCCGCTACCTGCCCGAATACCGCGCGCTCAAGGCCAAGTCCTCCTTCCTCGAGATGGTCCGCACCCCCGCGCTCGCCACCGAGGTCACGCTCCAGCCGCTCCAGCGTTTCCCCGGTCTCGATGCCGCGATCCTCTTCTCCGACATCCTCGTCATCCCCGAGGCCCTCGGCCAGGGCTACAATTTCCGCGACACCGGCGGCATCGCGATGGCGTGGCGCCTCGAAACGCGCGCGCAGATCGACAGCCTCGTCCCCGTGGACGCCGTGCCCGATCGCCTGAGCTACGTCGCCGACACCCTTGCGTTGTTGAAAACCCAGTTGGCCGGCCAGCGTGCCTTGCTCGGTTTCGGCGGCTCCCCGTGGACCCTCGCCACCTACATGGTCGAGGGCGGCAGCTCGGATGAGTTCGAGCGCATCAAGCAGCTCTTCTACACCGAGCGCGCCACGTTCGACGCCTTGCTCGAAAAACTCACGGCCTCGCTCATCGCGTATTTCAAGATGCAGATCCGCGCCGGGGCCGACGCGATCCAGATCTTCGACTCTTGGGGCGGCATCATCGCCGGCCCGGATTACGAAGCCTCCTCCCTCAAGTGGATCCGCGCCATCATCGCCGCCCTGCCCGCCGATTTTCCCGTCATCCTCTACGCGAAGGGCACCGCGCCGCATCTCACCGACCAAGCGTTCTCCGGCGCCCGCGTCCTGAGCGTGGACTGGACCAACGATCTCTCGATCGTCCGCCGCAATCTTCCGGCCAACGTCGCCGTGCAGGGCAACCTCGATCCCGTCCTCCTCAACACCACGCCCGCCATCGTCCGCCACGAGGCCACGCGACTCCTCGAGTCCATGCGCGGCACCGCCGGCCACATCTTCAACCTCGGCCACGGCATCACCCCGCAGGCGAAGCTTGCGTGCATGGAGACGCTGGTCGCGACCGTCACCGGCTGGAAATAATCCTCCCATGTCCACGCCCGCCCCGTTTGCACTGTCGCGTTGCCCGGTTTCATTGTGAGCGTGGGCCCTGCCACTAAATCCATCGCCATCCTCGGCGCCGGCATCACCGGCCTCAGCGCTGCGCACCGTCTCACCCGGCTCGGCCACCGCGTCCGTGTCTTTGAATCTTCGGCCCGCATCGGTGGCGCCATCCGCACCGAGCGCACGCCCGAAGGCTGGCTGATCGAGGCCGGCCCCAATTCCCTTCTCGCCGGCGATCCGGCCCTCGATGCCCTTTTCGCCGAACTCGGTCTCGCCGCTTCCGTCGTCCAGGCCGCGCCCGCCGCCAAGCATCGCTACATCGTCCGCCGCGGCCGGCCGGTCCCGCTGCCGCTTTCGCCTCCGGCCTTGCTTGGCTCGCCGTTGCTGTCGCTCGGCGCCAAATGTCGCATTCTTTCCGAGCTGCTGACCCGCCCCAAGATCCGCACCACCGATCTCAGCCTCGCCGAGTTCATCCACACGCACTTCGGCCGCGAGGCCGTTGACTACCTGCTGAATCCGTTCGTCAGCGGCGTCTACGCGGGCAACGCCCAGAAGCTCTCCGCCCGCTATGCGTTTCCCTCGCTGTGGGAGCTGGAGCGCAAGCACGGCTCGCTCCTCCGCGGCATGGCCGCCAGCCGCAAGCAGAAGGCTCCGTCCCGCATCGTCTCTTTTCCCGGCGGTCTCCAGACGCTGCCCGAGGCCCTCGCCGCCGCGCTGCCGACCGGCACCATCGCCCTCGAGGCCCAGACCGAGGCCCTCGTGCCAGGCGAAAAATGGAGCGTCGTCTGGCGCGATGCCGCCGGCGAGCCGCGCACCGAGACTTTCGATGCCGTGATCACGGCCCTCCCCGCCGGAGCTCTCGCCCAGCTGCGCTTCAACACCCTCGGCGAGCGGCCCCTCGCAGCCCTCGCCACGATGGAGCACCCGCCCGTTGCCTCGCTTTTCCTCGGCTACCGCCGCGAGCAGGTCGCGCACACCCTCGATGGTTTCGGCATGCTGATCCCCGCCGCCGAGCTGCGCACGACCCTCGGCGTGATTTTTTCCTCCACGCTTTTCCCCGGCCGGGCCCCCGCGGGCCATGTCGCCCTCACCGTTATGGTCGGCGGCACGCGCGAGCCCGAGTTCGCCCGCCTGCCCGCCGACAAGCTCTATCCCGCCGTCGAGCGCGACCTGCGCGAACTGCTCGGCGTCACCGGCGCTCCTGTCTTCCAAAGGGCCAATCACTGGCCCCGCGCGATTCCCCAGTACAACCTCGGCCACGAGCGTTATCTGGAGGCGATGACCGCCTGCGAACGCGCCTACCCGCGCCTCTTCATCGGCGGCCAGGCCCGCGACGGCATTTCCCTCCCTTCCTGCCTCGCCGCCGGCGAAAAACTCGCCCTCCGGGCCACGGCCTGACCGGCCTTTCCGGCCTGCGGCCGGCCAGATTTTCAAACTCGGACGCCGCCCCGAGGATACCGCCCTTGACTCACCCATTTGTGCGCTTACCTTCGCGCACTTTTCTTTGGCATGGCGCAAGACCTGAAAGACACACTGCAGCTCCCGAAAACGGAATTTCCCATGCGCGCAGGCCTCGCCCAGCGCGAGCCCGGCCGCGTGGCCCACTGGGAGAAAATCGGCCTCTACCGGCTCATCCAGGAGCGTCGCGCCAGCGCCCCCGCCTACGTGCTCCACGACGGCCCGCCGTTCACCAACGGCGACGTCCACATCGGCACCGCGCTCAACAAGACCCTCAAGGACCTCATCCTGCGCTATAAGTCCATGCGCGGCTTCCGCACGCCCTACGTGCCCGGCTGGGACTGCCATGGCCTGCCCATCGAGCAAAAGGTCTCCCAGGAGGTCCGCGCGGAAAACCTCACGCTGACCACCGCCCAGCTCCGCGCCCGCTGCGACGCCTTTTCCGAGTCCTGGATCGCCAAGCAGACCACCCAGTTCAAGCGCCTCGGCGTCCTCGCCGACTGGGCGAATGAGTACAAGACCAAGGCCCCGGCCTTTGAGGGCGACATCCTGCGCACCTTCGCCGCCTTCGTCGAAAAGGGCCTCGTTTACCGCAGCAAGAAGCCGGTTTACTGGAGCATCCCCTTTGAGACCGCCCTTGCCGAGGCCGAGATCGAGTACAAGGACCACACCTCCATCGCCATCTGGGTGAAGTTCACCGTGCCCGTCACCGAGGCCCAGAAGTACGGCCTGCCCACGGACAAGCCCCTCTCGATCGTCATCTGGACGACCACGCCCTGGACGATCCCCGCCAACCTCGCGATCGCCCTGCATCCGGAAGTTGAGTACGTCGTCGCCGACCTCGGCGCGGAGCGCATCATCGTCGCCCAGCCGCTGCTCGGCGCCGTGGCGGCCGCCGCGAAGCTCGAGCCGGTCCCGTCCGTCGTCCTCACCGTCCCCGGCGCGAAGCTCGAAAAGCTCGCCGCCCGCCATCCGTTCATCGACCGCGCCTCACCCGTCGTCCTCGCCGACTACGTCACGACCGACAGCGGCACCGGCGCCGTCCACACCGCGCCCGGTCACGGCGCGGAGGATTACCAGACCGGCCTCAAGAACGGCCTGGAGATCTACTGCCCCGTCGGTGACGACGGCAAATACCTCGACGATGGCCGCGTGCCCGCCGACCTCGTCGGCCTCACCACCCTGGAGACCGTCGAGGATCTCGCCGCGAAGAAGCCTTCGCCCGCCAACCTCGCCGTCCTGAAAAAACTCGCCGAGTCCGGCGCGCTGCTTGCCAAGGCCAAGTACCAGCACAGCTACCCGCACTGCTGGCGCTCCAAGACTCCGATCATCTTCCGCGCCGTTGACCAGTGGTTCGTCAGTCTCGACCGCGGCGGCCAGCGCCAGATGGCCCTCGCCGAGATCACCAAGATCGCGCAGCATCAGGGCTGGATCCCCGCTTGGGGCGAGGCCCGCATCCGCGGTGCCGTGGAGTCGCGGCCCGATTGGTGCATCAGCCGCCAGCGTTCGTGGGGCGTGCCGATCATCGCCTTCTACGGCCCCGACAAGAAAGCCTACATCGATGGCGGCGTCATCCGCGCCGTCGCGGACAAGATCGCGACCAAGGGCACCAATTTCTGGTACGACGCCACGACCGCCGAAATCCTCGCGGGCGTGACGCTCCCCGCCGGCTGGCCGGCAGCCGCCGATCTCACCTGCGGCCGCGACACCCTCGATGTCTGGATCGATTCCGGCTCCACCCAGTCCGCCGTGCTCAAGCGCGGCCAGGGCGGCACGTCGTGGCCCGCCGACCTCTACCTTGAGGGCAGCGACCAGCACCGCGGCTGGTTCCAATCCTCGCTCTGGTGCAGCGTGATCGCCTGGGATGCCGCGCCGTACAAGGCCGTGCTCACCCACGGCTTCATCGTCGACAAGAACCGCCAGAAGATCTCCAAGAGCTCGTCCTACCAGAAGCCCCAGACGGCCGACGCCTACATCGCCGCGCACGGCGCCGATGTGATCCGCCTCTGGATCGCGTCGCAGGATTTTCGCGACGACATCCCGGTGGACGACGAGATCCTCAAGCACGTCGGCGACGCCTACCGGCTTTTCCGCAACACCTTCCGCTTCCAGCTCTCGAACCTCTTCGACTTCGACGCGAAGCAGCACACCGTGCCGCACGCGCAGCTCGACGTCCTCGACCGCTGGGCCTTGCACCAGACCGCCACGCTCCTCGCCGAGTGCACCAAGGCCTACGATGCGTGCGAGTTCCACCGCGTGTACCAGCTCTGCAACCAGTTCTGCTCCGTCACGCTCTCCGCGACGTATCACGACATCCTGAAGGACCGACTCTACACGCTCGGGACCAATAATCCCCTCCGCCGCTCCTCGCAGACCGCTCTCCGCGCCATCTTCGACACGCTCGTGCGCATCCTCGCGCCGGTGCTCACCTTCACGGCCGACGAGGCCTGGACGTACTTTGTGGCCAACACCGAGTACGGCCCCGACTCCGTGCACCTGCAGGACTGGCCGGTCGCACCCGCCGCGTGGACCGATCCCGCCGTCGAAGCCGATGTCGCCGCGCTGCTCAAGGTTCGCGCCCAGGTCACCGAGGCCATCGAGCCGCTCCGCGCCGCGGGCAAGCTCGGCAAGTCCCTCGACGCCGCGGTCGCGCTCAGCGCCGATCCCGCCGATGCGGTTTTCCCCGTGCTGGAGCGCCACCGCGGCTTCCTGCCGGAACTTTTCATCGTCTCCCAAGTCACCGTGGCCCCTGTCGCCGGCTCGGCGCTGACCCCGGGCATCCAGCCGTGTGAAACGCTCGGCCATGTCCGCTGTCCGCGTTGCTGGCGCTGGGTGCCCGCGCTCGTCTCCAGCCCGCCTCATCCGGATATATGCCCTCGCTGCGCTGAAGCCCTGAAAGCCTAACCCACCCCTCCCCCAAACCTCCCCCCATGGCTAAGAAGAAACAAAAAACCGTCGCCAAGAAACCCGCCAAGCCCGCACCGACCAAGGCCAAGCCTGTCCCGGTGAAGGCCAAGGCGGCTCCGGCGGCGAAACCGGCGCCGGCCAAACCGGCCGCCAAACCCGCCAAAGATTCTCCTCCCATGGAAAAACCCTCCAAGAAAAACGCCCTCCGCGACAGCATCCTGAAGCGGAAGGCCTCCACCAAGCCCATCGCCTTCAGCCTCGACGAGGTCCGAGCCATCGCGAAGACCGTCACCGCCAAGCCCGCCGCCGAGACGCCCGCCACCAAGGCCAGCGCCGCCGCCAAGGCCAAGGTCGCCCTCGCCGCCGAGAAGCCCGCCAAGCCCAACCACATCAAGGCTGCCTCGCTCAGCGATATCCTCGGCTTCAACCCGAAGCAGAGCCGCCTCCCCGATCCCACCGAGGGCAAGGATGTCCCCGAGAAGTTCAAGCGCTACTACAAGCTCCTGATCGACCTCCGCGCCAGCCTCACCGCCGGCATCGAGCTCCACTCCGAGGAGACGCTCAAGCGCTCCAGCAAGGACGACTCCGGCGATCTCTCCAGCTACGGCCAGCACATGGCCGACGCCGGCACCGACACCTTTGACCGCGACTTCGCCCTGAGCCTCGTCTCCAGCGAACAGGAGGCCCTCACCGAGATCGACGCCGCCATCAAGCGCATCCACAACGGCACCTACGGCATCTGCGAGATCACCCAGAAGCCCATCGCCAAGGACCGCCTGCTCGCCGTCCCCTTCACCCGCTACTCCGCCGAGGCCCAGAAGGACCTCGAGAAGAACCGCTACCGCTCCCGCACCGCCGGCGGCCTCTTCGGCGAGGACGGCGAGACCGGCAGCGGCTCCATGGGCGGCTCCGACGACGGCGGCAGCGACGAATGATCGGATTTTCGATTCTCGATTTTTGATTTTCGATTTCTGCTATGGCCGATCACGTCCCTGTTCGTCCCTTGGGTCAGGCCACACCTGACCCATCGAAAATCGAGAATCCAAAATCGAAAATCGGCCGCACTTTGGCGTATCGCACGCTTTGGATTCTCGCGGCCACAATCTTCCTGCTCGACCAGCTGAGCAAGGCGTGGATCGCGGCGCACCTGCCGTTCCCCACCTACGGCGGGCCCAACACGATCACCGTCATCGACGGCTTCTTCCGCATCGTCCACGTCGGCAATACCGGCGCGGCGTGGAGCATGTTTTCCGGGGCCAGCGTCCTGCTCGCCGGGCTCGCGGCCGCGACGCTCGTGGCGATCTTCGTCTGGCGGCACTCGCTCGGCCTGCGCAACCGCATCACCCAGGTGAGCTTCGGCCTCCTCTGCGGCGGCATCGCGGGCAACCTGCTCGACCGCCTGCTGCACGGCCATGTGATCGACTTCATTGATCTGCACTTCGGCAGCTACACGTATCCGACTTTCAATATCGCCGACTCCGGCATCTGCGTCGGTGTGGTCCTCTACCTCTGGCACTCCCTCCGCGCCCCACAATAATGCGGAGAAGTCATCTGGAATTCAGGAACGCTGGAATCCGAACGCGTCCCTCCCCGAGTTCCTGAGTTCCAGATTAATACCGTCTGTTCCTACTCCACATTCGCGATCTGCTCGCGGATGCGCTCGAGTTCGTTCTTCAGCTCGATCACGGCGCGCGAGATCGTCAGGTCGTTGGCCTTGCTGCCGATCGTGTTCACCTCGCGGCCGATCTCTTGCAAAATAAACTCTGACTTGCGCCCGATTTCGCCGTCGGACTTCAACAGTTTTTCAAACTGGTCCAGGTGGCTGCGCAGGCGCGTCAGCTCCTCCGTCACATCGCAGCGGTCGGCAAACAGCGCGACTTCCTTGAGCACGCGCTCGTCTTCGACATTCAGCTCGAGGCCCGCCTGCCGCAGTTTCTGCAGCAGCTGCTCGCGATAGCCCGCGGTCACGCCCGGTGCCCGCGCCGCTACCGCCGCGACGTGCTCCTGCAGGATCTGCAAGCGCGCCAGAAAATCTTTTAAAAGCGCCGAGCCTTCCTGCGTACGCATCGCGACAAAAGCCTTCAGCGCCTCGCCCACCGCCTCGCTCAACGCCGCAGCGCCCGCTTCCGCCGTGGGAATGACCGCGGCTTTGCGCTGTCCGCTCGCGACCGACCAAAGCAGCTCCGCCGTCGGCTCAAAGGTCACGCCGCGCAACGACGCCAGCGCCGCCAGCCGGTCAAGCGTGGCGCTGATCTCGGCATCGTCCCACGTGGCGACATTTGCCCCGGGTGCGCCGGTCAGCTCAGCCGTCACGCTGATGCGGCCGCGCAACGCCACGCGCCGCACCTGCTCGCCGACGGCCGCCTCCAGGCTGTCCCATTTGTCCGGCAGCCGGATCGCCAGATCAAGGGTCTTCCGGTTCACCGAGCTCACCTGCACGGTGAGCGTGTAGTTCCCCACCGCCGCCACCGCCCGCCCGTAACCGGTCATGCTTTTCATAGCGATCAGAGCGTAACGCCGAGGATTTTTGCGACCTGCTGGACATCCTTGTCGCCTCGGCCGGAGAGATTGATAAGGACGATCTTGTCCTTCGGCAGCGCCTTGGCGCGCTTCAGGCCTTCGACGAGCGCGTGGCTCGACTCGAGCGCGGGGATGATACCCTCGAGCCGCGAGCAGGTCTTAAAAGCCTCAAGCACTTCGTCGTCGCACGCGTAGGCGTAGTCGATCCGCTTGCGGTCGCGGTAAAACGCGTGCTCCGGCCCGATGGCGGCGTAGTCGAGACCCGCACTCACGGAGTGCGTCAGCTCGATCTGGCCGTCGGGGTCCTGCAGGATGTAGGTCATCGCGCCTTGCAGCACGCCGAGCTTGCCCCCTTCGAAGCGCGCCGCGTGTTCACCACGCTTGATGCCGTGGCCACCCGCCTCGACGCCGATGAGGCGCACCTTCGTATCCTCGAGAAATTCAAAAAAACAGCCGATCGCATTGGAGCCGCCGCCGACGCAGGCGACGATCTCGTCGGGCAGCCGCCCTTCGCGGGCGAGGATCTGCTCCTTCGCTTCGCGGCCGATGAAGCGGTGAAAATCGCGGACCATCATCGGATACGGGTGCGAGCCCAGCGCCGAGCCGAGGATGTAGTGCGTGTCGCGGACGTTGGTCACCCAGTCGCGCATGGCTTCGTTGACCGCATCCTTGAGCGTCTTCTGGCCGGAGGTCACGGCGCGGACCTCCGCGCCCATGAGGCGCATGCGGAAGACGTTCAGCGCCTGGCGCTCCATGTCCACCTGCCCCATGTACACGATGCACTGGAGACCGAACTTCGCGCAGACCGCCGCGGTCGCGACGCCATGCTGGCCCGCGCCCGTCTCGGCGATGATGCGCTTCTTGCCCATGCGGAGCGCGAGCAGGGCCTGGCCGATGGCGTTGTTGATCTTGTGCGCGCCGGTGTGCAGCAAGTCTTCGCGCTTCAGATAAATTTTCGCGCCGCCGCAGTGCTCCGTGAGCCGCGAGGCAAAATACAATTCGGTCGGGCGACCGGCGAACTCCTTGAGATGATGCGCCAGTTCCTTTTGGAAGGCGGGCTCGCTGCGCGCCTGCTCATAGGCCGCGGTGAGTTCCTCCAGGGCCGTCATCAGGGTCTCGGGCACATACACGCCGCCGTAGCGGCCGAAATGCCCGGCTTTGTCGGGCTGCGAGAACCGGTCGAGAGGCGCAGTGGCGGAGGACATGGGAGGAGAAACGTGGGCCGCAGCGCGCACCGACGCAAGCCCGCCCACACGTTATCCGTGCCGGACCGTGACGAGCGTCAGGTCGTCCCGCAGCATCGTGGTGCCAGCGAAGCGGTGCAGGCTCTCAAGGAGACCATCGTTGATCTGCGTGGCGGTCTGGCCATGCAGCGAGCGCACGGCATCCTGCAGGCGTGCGCCGGAGAACTCCTTGTCCTCTTCGTTGGGCGCCTCGGTGAGGCCGTCTGTGTAGAGCACCAGCACGTCGCCGGCTCGGAAGGGCTCGGTGCGGTCCTCGATCACCGCCGAGAAAATCTCATCGGGCACCATGCCCAGCGGCATGCCCTCGGAACCGACGAACTCGCCCAGCGCTCCGCCGTTGGCCGCGTTCGGCCGCGAGATCAGCGGCAGCTCGTGGCCCGCCCGCGCGAGGGTCACTTCGCCGCGCGCCGTATCGATCACGGCATAAAGCATCGTGATGAACATACCGCGGTGCATGTCGCCGCCCATCACGCGGTTCAGCTCCTTCAGCGCCTCCGCCGGCGAGGCGAAGCGCGGGGCGATCTGCCGCAGGTTCGTCCGACAGATGGCCATGAGCAGCGACGCCGGAATCCCCTTGCCGGATACGTCGGCGACCGCGATGCCGAGCCGCGTCGGGCTCAGGGCGAACAGGTCGTAAAAATCGCCGCTGACCTTCTGCGCCGGCGTGTAGCGCGCGTCGATGTCGAGCCCCGCCAGGTGCGGCGCCTCATCCGGCAACAGCATCTGCTGGATGCCGCTCGCGAGCGAGAGGTCGAGGTCGAGCTGCTTCTTCTCGATCTGGAAGTGCAGGAACTCGGCGTTGTTCAGCGCCAGCGCCGCCTGTTCGGCGAGCGATTGCATGAGCGCGAAATCCGCCTGCGTGAAGGGCTCGCCGCCGGCTGAGTTGGCCACAGCCAGCACGCCGAAAAACTTGTCGCGAAACTTCAGCGGCACCGCGATCACCGAGCGCACCTTGAGCGCCGGATCCTCATGCACCACCACGCGCTTATCCGCCGCGGCGTCGGCCAGCAGCTGCGGCTGCCCGGTCTGCACGACCGCGCCGACGATGCCCTCATTGTCGGGAAAGGTCTCCGACTTCAGCACCTGCTCGATGAAGCGCGCGCGGGTCGAGGCCTTGCCGCGGAGCGCAGGCGGCAGCGGCCGGTGCGGGGGGAAAAGCCCCTCCACCGCCGCGCTGCGCATCTGGCCGTCCTCGCCGCGCTCAAAGAGACACGCACTGAGCGCGCCCGAGCAGAGGATCGCCGCATGCACAATGCGCTGGTGCAGCTCCTGCCGCGTCAGGCCTTCGCCGAGGGCCTCGACCATGTGGTGCATGAAATCCACCACGAGCTGACGGTCCTGCATCAGTCGCTGGTTGTCCGCCGACAAGCGCTCCCGTTCGTGGTGGGCGCGCGCCAAGGGGACGAGCATCACGAGGACACCCACCAGCAGGCCGATGATCAGAAGCAGAACCATGAACGGGTCAGCTTGAGGACTACCCCGGGGCCGGGCAATCGCCGATTGGCACCCCCGGTGAAGATTTAACAGAGCGCAAGACGGTCAAAGGTCCGCCCCGCTTGCAATCCCGCTCAAACCCGCTGGCCAACGCGGTTCTTCAAAAACGCCATCACATCCTGAAACTTCGTGCGGTTGGCCTCGTCGGCGGTCACGAGGTTTTCGTGCGCCTCCAGCACCATGCGGGCATGCTCCAGCTCGCTGTGGTCCTCGCAGACCAGCGCCTTGTCGCACTTGTCGAAACCCATCGGGAAACCCTCGGCATCGACCGTCAGCAGGCGGTGCAGGCCGAGGTTGCGAATCAGCTCCAGGTTGCGCTGGCCGACGCGCGCCAGCACGAGGCTGCCGTCGGGCGCCGTTTTCTTGAGCTCCAACGCGGCGCCCGCGAGGACGCCAAGGAAAGTGCTGTCCATGCTCGTGCAGGTCTGAAAATCCAGCACGAAGCGCTTCTTCCCCTGGCGCAGCATCTCGGTGATGAAGTCGCGGAGACAGGGGCTGTTTTGGAAACACGCGCGCCCGTCGATCCGGACCACGACGGGGTCGGAGTAAGCATCGACGAGATAGACCGGTTTGCCTGTGTCTGCCATGTGCGTGGATCTAATGTCACCCATTCCCGGAAAAACGCAACGCGTGAGCGCTGCGTTCCCGGGACTGTAACGCGGATTTTACTCAGCTTTTGGCGACGATCTGGCGCAGCACGTAGGGCAAAATGCCGCCGTGCTGGTAGTAATCGATCTCGATGGGCGTATCGATGCGGCAGCGCACCGCGACATCCTCAACCTGGCCGTCCTTGCGCGTGATGCGGAGGATGAGGTCCTGCTGGGGCTTGATATCGGGGCTGAGGCCCACGACGTCGTAGGTCTCGGAACCGTCGAGCTTCAGCGTCTGCGCGGTGACGCCTTCCTTGAACTGCAGCGGGAGGACGCCCATGCCGACGAGGTTGGAGCGGTGGATGCGCTCGAAGCTCTGCGCCACAACAACCTTCACGCCCAGCTGGTTGGTGCCTTTGGCGGCCCAGTCGCGGGAGGAGCCGGTGCCGTATTCCTGACCGGCGATGACGATCAACGGCGTGCCGGCGGCGATATGCTTGGCCGCGGCGTCGAAGATCGCGAGCTTCTCGCCCGTGGGCTGGTAGATGGTGTTGCCGCCTTCCTCGCCGCCGAGCATCAGGTTCTTGATGCGGACGTTGGCGAAGGTGCCGCGGGTCATGATGCGGTCGTTGCCGCGGCGAGAGCCGTAGCTGTTGAAGTCCTCAAACGACACGCCGTTTTCCAGCAGGAAGCGACCGGCGGGCGACGACTTCTTGATAGCGCCGGCAGGCGAAATGTGGTCGGTCGTGACCGAGTCGCCGAAAATGCCGAGGGCGCGCGCGCCGGTGATCGGTTTGATCGAGCCGGGCGTGAGCGAGAAGTTCGCGAAGAACGGCGGCTCCTGGATGTAGGTCGAGGCGGCCTCGAACTCGTACACGTTGCCGACCGACGAGGGGATCTCGTTCCACTTCGGGTTCTGCGCGGCAAAGTCCTTGTAGAGCTTGCGGAAGACCTCGGGCTTAAGCGCGGCCTGCATCTGGTCGCGGACTTCCTGGAGCGTGGGCCAGATGTCGGCGAGGTAGACGGGCGCGCCGTCCTTGTCGTTGCCGATGGGTTCGCAGCTCAGGTCGATGTCGACGCGGCCCGCGAGCGCGAAGGCCACGACAAGCGGGGGCGACATGAGGAAGTTGGCCTTGATGCTCTGGTGCACGCGGGCCTCGAAGTTGCGGTTGCCCGAGAGCACCGAGGCGGTGATCAGGTCGTTCTTCACCACGGCGTCCTCGATGTTGGCGTCGAGCGGGCCGGAGTTGCCGATGCAGGTCGTGCAGCCGTAGCCGACGAGGTTGAAACGGAGCTTGTTCAGGTACGGCTGGAGGCCGGTCTTCTTGAGGTAATCCGTCACCACGCGGGAGCCGGGCGCAAGGGAGGCCTTCACGGCCGGATTAACCTTGAGGCCCTTCTCCACGGCCTTCTTCGCAAGGAGACCGGCGGCGAGCATCACGCTCGGGTTGGAGGTGTTGGTGCAGCTCGTGATGGCGGCGATGAGCACGCTGGCGTTGCCGACCTTGGCTTTCTTGCCGGCGGTGGTCTCGACCTTCACCGACTTCGTGAAGTCGGCGCGGGTCTTGCCAAAGCCGTTGTCGGTCACGGCGCGCTGGAAGGACTTGAAGAAGTCGCGACGGAGGTTCGGCAGCTCGATGCGGTCCTGCGGACGCTTCGGGCCGGCGACGCTCGGGACGACGGTCGCGAGGTCGAGCGCGAGGTCGGTCGAGTACTCGATCTCGCCCTGCTGCGGGATGCCCCACAGGCCCTGCGCCTGATAGTAGGCCTCGTAAAGCGCGACCTGCTTGTCGTCGCGGCCGGTGGCGCGGAGGTAGTTGGAGCACTCGGCGTCGATCGGGAAGAAGCCCATCGTCGCGCCGTACTCGGGCGCCATGTTGGCGATCGTGGCGCGGTCGACGACCGGCAGCGCGGCGGCGCCCGGACCGTAGAACTCGACGAACTTGCCGACGACCTTCGCCTTGCGGAGCATCTGCGTGAGGGTCAGCGCGAGGTCGGTGGCGGTGACGCCTTCGCGGAGCGCACCCGTCAGGTGCACGCCGACGACGTCGGGCGTGAGGAAATACACGGGCTGGCCGAGCATGCCGGCCTCGGCCTCGATGCCGCCGACGCCCCAGCCCACGATGCCGATGCCATTGATCATCGTCGTGTGCGAGTCGGTGCCGACGAGCGTGTCGGGATAGTAAACGTTGCCCGCGTTGAGCACACCCTTGGCGAGGTACTCAAGGTTGACTTGGTGGACGATGCCGATGCCCGGAGGCACGACCTTGAACGTGTCGAAAGCCTGCATACCCCACTTGAGGAACTGGTAGCGCTCGCGGTTGCGCGAGAACTCGAGGTCGAGGTTCTGCTTCAGCGAATCCGGGCTGCCCGCAAAATCCACCTGCACCGAGTGGTCTACCACGAGGTCAACCGGCACGAGCGGCTCGATGATCTTGGGATTTTTGCCCAGCTTCGTGACCGCGGAGCGCATGGCCGCGAGGTCCACGAGGAGCGGCACGCCGGTGAAGTCCTGCAACACGATGCGCGCAACGACGAAGGGAATCTCCTCCGTGCGCGGCGCCTTCGCGCCCCATGAGGCGAGGTCGCGGATCGCCTGCTCGCTGACGCGCTTGCCGTCGGCATTGCGCAGGAGCGACTCGAGCACGAGGCGGATCGAGACGGGCAGCTTCCGCACGTTGAAGCCCGCGGCCTCGAGGGCCGGGAGCGAGTAGAATTGGTGTTCCGCGCCATTGGCGGAAAACGTCTGCAACGTGTTGAAGGGATTCGGGAGACTCATGGATATTGAAGGACTGAAAGGCTGAAGGGCTGAAAGGCTGGATGCCTAACGAGGGCGATTACTTGGCGAGGGCGGCTTTGACGGCGGCGAAGTTCGGGAGGTCCTTCGGCGTGGCGGTCTGCTCGGAATATTTGATCACGCCATCCTTGCCGATGACGAACGCCGCCCGGGCCGACGTGTCGCCGATGCCAGCGAGGCCGGGGAACACGACGTCATAGGCCTTCGTGGCCGTCTTGTTGAGGTCGCTGACGATGGTGAGCTTGATCTTGTTGGCATTGGCCCACGCTTCCTGCGCGAAGGGGCTGTCCACGCTGATCGCGATCACATCGGCGCCGAGCCTCTCGTACTCGCCGAGGCCGGAGGTCGTGTCGCACAGCTCCTGCGTGCAGACGCCGGTGAACGCCAGGGGGAAGAAGAGCAGCACGGTCTGCTTCTTGCCAAAGTTGGCGCTCAGCGTGACGTCCTTGAGACCGTCAGCGGCTTTGGACTTGAGGGTGAAATCGGGGGCTTTGGAGCCAACAGCGAGGGGCATGGTAGGAGGTGGTTAAAGGATGAATGTTCGTTGGATTCCGCGCACCGGGGCGGCCACGGAGGGAAGTGGGGGAGAATTGAGCCCGCCCCGCCCCGGCGGCAAACCGTTTTTCCGGAAAGAAGGCGGGTTTATTTTTTTCAAACGCGGGCCATTAGCGGCCGTTGCAGCCCCAAGCTTCCCCTTGACCCTCCCCGCGCCGCCCGAACAACCTAGCCCTTTGTCATGAACATCCTCGAAGACCTCCAATGGCGCGGCCTCTACGCCGATTGCACCGACCTCGATGCGCTCACCCAGCGCCTCGCCCAAGGCCCGGTGACGCTGTATTGCGGCTTCGACCCGACGGCCGACTCCCTCCACGTGGGCAACCTCGTGCCGCTCTTCGCGCTCCGCCGCTTCCAGCTCGCGGGCCACCATCCCCTCGCCCTCGCGGGTGGCGCCACCGGCATGGTCGGCGACCCCTCGGGCAAATCCTCCGAGCGCAATCTCCAGACGCCCGAGCAGGTCGCGCACAACATCGCCTGCGTGAAGGCCCAGCTGAGCAAGTTTCTCGATTTCACCAGCCCGACCAATCCCGCGCGCCTCGTGGACAACTCCACCTGGACCGCGCCGATCACCTTCCTCGAATTCCTGCGCGACATCGGAAAATATTTTTCCGTCAACACCATGCTGGCCAAGGACAGCGTGCGCAGCCGCCTCGAAGGCGACACGGGCATCAGCTACACCGAGTTCAGCTACATGCTGCTGCAGGCGCACGATTTCTACCACCTGCGCGAGGCCTGCGGCTGCGAGCTCCAGGTCGGCGCGACCGACCAGTGGGGCAACATCACCGCCGGCACCGACCTCATCCGCAAGAAGCTCGGCGTACCCGCGTGGGGCCTCGTCTTCCCGCTGCTCACCAAGTCCGACGGCACCAAATACGGCAAGACCGCCGCCGGCGCCGTCTGGCTCGATCCCAAGCGCACCTCGCCGTACCGCTTCTACCAATTCTTCGTCAACGCCGACGACGCCGATGTCATCAAGCTGCTGAAGGTGCTCACCTTCCTGTCGCGCGAGGAAATCAGCGCGCTCGAAACCACCTTGCAGACCGACCCCGGCGCCCGCGCCGCACAGAAGGCCCTCGCCCGCGAGATCACCACGCTGGTCCACGGCGCCGACGCCCTCGCCGCCGCCATCAAGGCCAGCGAGATCCTCTTCGGCGGCTCCCTCGACGGTGTGACCGAGGAGTTGTTCAACGACGTCGTCGGCGAAGTGCCGACCAAGGACTTCGAAGCCGCCAAGCTCGCCGCCCCCGGCACCGCACTCACCGACGTGCTCGTTCATGCCGGCCTCTGCCCGTCGAAGGGGCAGGCCCGCAAGGATATCGAAGGCGGCGGCATCTACGTGAACAACGTCCGCGCCACTGAAGTCGGTCGCGCCGTTACGTACGCTGACCTGCTCTTCGGCAAGTATGTCCTCCTCCGCAAGGGCAAGCGCACGTACGCGGTGCTGAACGTGAAGTGAAGTAGCGGCAGGCGTCCCTGCCTGCCGTAGCAAAGTCCCTTCTACGGCAGGCACGGAGGCCTGCCGCTACTCTCACATCCCTTTCGGCGGCTGCCAGAGCTCGATGCGGTTGCCCTCGCCGTCCTTGATCCACGCGAATTGACCGAAGTCCGAGGCCTCGATACCTTTCGGGTCGATCCAGACTTTTTCCTTCTTCAGCTCGGCGAGCACTTTTTTCAGATTGGCCACGCGATAGTTGATCATGTGGGCCTGCTTGCTACCGCCGAGGTACTTGGTATCCGCGGCAAACAGACTCCACGCCGTGGCGCCTTTCTTCTGCGGATTCTTCGCCTCGCGCCAGTCGAAGCTGCAGCCTCCCCAGTTGGGATCGATCGGCAGCCCGAGGTGCTTGGCGTACCACGCCCCGAGTTTTTTCGGATTCTTTGCCTTGAAGAACACACCGCCGATACCTGTCACCCGTTTCGTCGATTTTGTCTTCATGCGGATAATGGCTTTGGCCTAGAAAAACATCGCTTCGCTCAGCGCCGCCTCGGGGCTCAGCAGGCTCACGGCCGCCGTCAGCACGGAAGGCCCGCCGCCGAAGTCCGCCTCGAACTGCGCATGCTTCGTCTTGAGGTCACCGCTCCAACGGAAATATTTCGCCGCGTCCGTGTACTCGAACTGCACGCTCAGGTCGCCCGCCGTCGCCGGACCGGTCGTGAACTTCACGGCATTCAGGTCCGCGCCGCAGGCCGCGAGCCGGCGGCGCAGCCACTCGCGCGTGACACAGCCCTCGGCCTTCAGCGCGTCGGTGTGGCCGATCTTCACGACGCTCAGCCCGGTCACGATCGCCGCCGGCGCATAGCCGGCGATGAACTGCCCGATCGTCTGCCGCACGGGCAGCAGGCGGCTGTAAACGAGGTCGCGCAGCGATGAAGGATTCGGCCAAGGGAACGTCGTCGCATCGACCGGTGCGATGGCGCTGTCGATCAGCACGCGGCGCGCGCGGCCGAGGAGAAACCGATAGTCCGCGAGCTTGCCGCTCTCGGAGAAACGGTGCGCCCAGTAGTAGAGTGGCAGGTCGGTCGAGAGGCTGATGGAGACCTGGTTCTCCAAAAACTGCCGGGCCGACTTCGGGTAGCTGAGCATCACGAACTCGACGCAGCGCTTGTCGGCCTTCGATTTACCGAGGTGGCACTCGCCGTAGATTTTCGCCCGCAGATCGGTGACGCCCTCGTCGTTTTTCAGCGGGCACAGCACGACGATGCGGCTCGGGTAGCGCTTGGAGAAGCGCACCACGGTCTGGAACTGCTCGGCCGCATCCTCCGCCGTGGTGTTGAAGCCGAGGTGAAGGACAAAGTTGACCTGCGTCGCCTTGGCATCGTCGGCCGAGGGCGCGGCGCCGCCGCTGGCCGCCGTGCTCGCCCACATCGCGGCGAGGCTGCGCGAGATGGATTTTACCGGCACCTCTTGGCCGGGCAGTGCGTCAAAAATCTCAGCCATGCTAAAATCGCTCAGGGCTGGCGCCAAACGTGGTTGTTTTTCGCGAGCAGCGCGTCGCTGCTCGGCGGACCCCAGGAACCGGCGGGATAAGTGTCCATGCCGTCGCGGCCGGCCTTGGCCCAGGCTTCGAGGAGAGGCGTGTATAGTTTCCACGAGGCCTCGGTCTCGTCGCCGCGAATGAAGAGCGTGCCGTCGCCCACCATCGCATCGAGCACGAGCCGCTCGTAGGCCTCGGGGGTGTTGGAGCCGAAGGTCGTGGCGTAGCGGAAGTTCATCTTCACCGGCTGGGTGCGCGTCTCGAGGCCGGGCACCTTGGTGTTGAGGATCATGCTCAGGCCCTCGTCGGGCTGGATCTGGAAGGAGAGCGTGTTGGTCGCGAGGTTGAAGCGGTCGCCCTCGGCGAAGAGCGCGCCCGGGGGCCGCTTGAAATTGATTGCGATCTCGGAGACGCGCCGGGCCATGCGCTTGCCGGAGCGCAGGTAGAACGGCACGCCCTGCCAGCGCCAGTTGTTGATCGAGAGGCGCAGCGCCGCGTAGGTCTCGGTCGCCGACTCCTTGGCAATGCCCTCTTCCTGCAGGTAGCCCGGCACGGCCTTGCCGTCGATCATGCCCGCGGCGTACTGCGCGCGCGCGGCATCGCCGTCGGGCCCGAGAGCCAGGGGCTGGATCGCGCGAAGGAGCTTTACCTTCTCGTCGCGGATCGACTCCGCGTCGAGCGACACCGGCGGCTCCATCGCGGTGAGGGCGAGGAGCTGCATGGTGTGGTTCTGGATCATGTCGCGCAGGCAGCCGCTCTGCTCGTAGTAGCCGCCGCGCGTGCCGACGCCGACTTCCTCGGCCACGGTGATCTGCACGCTGTCGATGAAGTTGCGGTTCCAGAGCGGCTCGAAGATCGCATTGGAGAAACGCTGCACCAGCAGGCCCTGCACCGTCTCCTTGCCAAGGTAGTGGTCGATGCGATACACTTGGTGCTCGGCGAAGACGGAGCGGATCGTGGCGTTGAGCGCGACGGCGGAGGCGAGGTCCTTGCCGAAGGGTTTTTCGATGATCACCTTCGCGTGGTGGGCCTGCCCGAGGTACTTGCCGGCGAGGCCGCTGGCACCGAGGTTCTGCAAAATGGGCGCGAAGACCGATGGCGGCGTCGAGATGTAGAACAGCGTCTGGACCTCGCGGCCGAGTTTCTTCTCCAGATCGGCGATGTGCGCAGCGAGGCGGTCGAAGGCCGCCTTCTCATCGTAGCCGCCGGCGACGTAACTCGTGTGCGCCGCGATGCGGTCCCAGACGTCGTGGGAAAGCTCACGCCGGGAAAATTCCTTGATCGCATCCGCCGCGAGGGTGCGAAACTCCTCGTCGGGGATCGCCTTGCGGCCGTAGCCCACGAGGAAGAAATCGGCGGGCAGCAGTCCGTCCACGCCCAGGTTGTACACCGCGGGGATGAGCTTGCGCGCCGTGAGGTCGCCGGAGGCGCCGAAGATCACGACCACGGTAGGCGGGGCGCCCCGGTGTTTGCTCAGACCATGCAGGAAGGGATGACGCTGGGTTTCGGCCATATGCGAAGGCGGAATTTCGGCCCGCTCCGGGGATGACGCAAGCGGCAATTCCGTCAGCCCGGCTCAGCCCCGGAAATGTTTCGCAAACAGCGGGACGTTCTCAAAGTGCAGGATCTCCGGCGCTCCGCCGTCCACCGGCAGGGACACCTCCACCACATCGAGGCGGAAAGTCGGCGGCGGGCTCGCGAGCCGGCTGAGGTACGCTTTCGCCGCGCGGTGCAGCACGCGCTTCTTGCGTTTATCAACCGCGTAGTAGCCCGGCACGAGTGCGCCGGCTTTGCGCGCCTTCACCTCGACAAACACCAGCACCTCGCCGTCGCGGCACACGAGGTCGAGCTCATCGCGCCGGTCGCGAGGATTACGCCAGTTGCGCGCCACGATGGTGAAACTCCGCTGCGTGCGCAGGAAATCCGCCGCCGCATGCTCGCCCCGCTGCCCGGCATCGGCGGGACGGAAGAGGGCGAATAATCGGCTGAGCCAGTCGGGCATGTTTGCAACGCGGCGGGTTGTGCCGCAGGTTTCTCATTGCGGCACCCGCCGCTAGGTGACAATCCCAGAACCTCCCTCCCCGCCTCCCGGCCCATGCCCCCGTCCTCCAATATTTCCAACACGCTGCGCCGTTCCCTGCTGATCAAGATTATCTCCAAGGCGACGCCGAGTCGCGAGGATGTGAGTTCCGTCATCGAGCTGACCGCGTCGAAGGTCGTCGAGGCGCTCCAAGCCCAGTCCATGACCCTCTATCTCGTCGAGGGCAACGACATCACCTTCAAGCAGGTCTATTACTCCCCCACCCTCTGGACGCATGAGCCGGCCTTGGAGGCGAAGCTGCAGGAGACCGCCGTCAAGCTCCTCGCCCTCCGCCTGCCCCTCGGCACGGGTGTCGTCGGCAAGGTCATCTCGACCGGCGAGCACGCCTTCTTCCGCAACTCCGACAGCCAGGCGCCGTTCACCATGTCGTCGATGGCCAAGACCACCGGCTTCGAGGTGCGCTCGATGCTCACGGTCCCGCTCAAGACGAACAACATCGTCATCGGCGCCATCCAGGTCCTCAACAAGGAGGCCGCCGCCGGTACCGGCGGCGAGTTCACCGAGAAGGACCTCGTCATCCTCAAGGAGGTCGCCGAGTACTCCGCGACGCTGATGCACCGCATGCTGGACCCCAAGTTCCAGCTCAGCGGCGACGACACCGCGAAATTCGTCTCCAAGCTCACCGACCTCCCCCTCGTCAGCAAACCCGAGGAGATTGAAATCGACGAGAAGCTCGTCGAGGCCACCGGTGACGCGATCATCCGTCGCGAGGGCGTCTTCCCCTACAAGCGCCTCGGCCCCGGCTCGGTCGCCGCGCTGATGACCAATCCCCTCGACTACGCGAAGCGCGAGGCCTTTACCCAGGCCACCGACCTCGCGCTCGAGGAGGTCAGCGTCGCCCCCGCGGGTCTGTTCGAGACCCTGCTGAAAAAATATTTCAAGGACTCCAAGTCCGGCCCTGCAGCCCCCGGCGACATCGACATCGGCGCGGTCAGCGAGGTCATCCATAATGCCTACGCCGCCGACGCCGAGGGCAAGGAGCTCAGCGCGAAGGACCTCGAGAGCGAGGACTCCGCGCCGATCGTGCAGCTCGCCAACCGCATCATCGAGGATGCCTACATCTGCGGGGCCTCCGACATCCACATCGAGCCGCAGGAAAAGGACCTCTGCGTCCGCTATCGCATAGACGGTCTCTGTCAGGAAAAGCTGCGCCTCCCGAAGCAGGTCACCGGCGGCCTCATCGCCCGCCTGAAGATCATGTGCAACCTCGACATCTCGGAGCGCCGGTTGCCGCAGGACGGACGCATCGTCTTCAAGAATTTCACGAAGAAAAACATGGACCTCGACCTTCGCGTGGCCACCGGCCCGATGAAGGACGGCGAGAAGGTCGTCATGCGTATCCTCGACAAGCAGAAGTCCACACTGCCGCTCCCCGCGCTCGGCTTCTCCGAGGAAAACCTCGCCAAGTACCGCGAGTGCATCCGCCAGCCTTACGGCATGATTTTGCACTGCGGCCCCACCGGCTCCGGCAAGTCCATGACGCTCTACGCCGCGCTCGCCGAGGTGAACACGCCGGACGTCAACATCCAGACCGCCGAGGACCCCATCGAGTACACCCTCCCCGGCCTGAACCAGATGCAGATGAACCGGACGATCGGCCTCACCTTCGCCCGCGCGCTGCGCTGCTACCTCCGCATGGACCCTGACATCATCCTCGTCGGCGAAATCCGCGACGAGGAGACCGCCGGCATCGCCGTCGAGGCCGCGCTCACCGGCCACTTGCTCGTCTCCACCCTCCACACCAACGACGCGCCCTCGACCGTGGCGCGCATTGGCGAGATGGGCGTCGAGGCCTTCAACATTTCCGCCTCGCTCGTCTGTGTGTGTGCCCAGCGTCTCCTCCGTCGCGTCTGCAAAGGCTGCAAGACCGAGTACACGCCGGCCGGCCGCGAAAAGGAGATCATCGAGAAAGCCCTGGGCGGCCCGGTCGAAAAGATCTTCAAGGCCAACCCGCAGGGCTGCCCCACCTGCAACGGCACCGGCTACAAAGGCCGCGTCGGCATCCACGAACTGATGGTGAACAGCGAGGAACTGACCGAGGGCATCAACAAGGAACTCGAGGTCGCCGAGTTGAAACGCATCGCGATGAAGAACGGCATGAAGACGCTCCACCAGGACTCCATGCTAAAGGTCAAGATGGGCCTCACCACGATCGAGGAGGCGCTGTCCAACGTGCCGCCGGATTTGATTCTATAAAAAGCAGGGCGGGGCTTTGGCCCGCCTTACTTCTTCGTCGCCGCCTTCGCCTTCGCGTCGGCTGCCGCCCACTCTTCCTTCAGGCGCCGCACGGGCGGGAAATCGGGCGAGCGCTTCATCACCTCGGCCAGCACCAGCTGCGCATCGCTGCGCGCGCCACGCTCGCCGAGCAGCCGCGCGATGGCGACCGCCTGTTGCGAATGTTCGGTGCTGCCATCCAAATAAAGTCTTTCCGCGCTGAGCACCTCCAACACGTCGCCGAGCTCGACCGCCACGCGCATCTGCCGTTGCAGCACCTCCGCATTGCGCTGCGCCAGCCACGCCGGCTTGGCCACGCGCACCTCACGGATCGACTGCGCAGCCTCGGCCCAACGCCCGGCTTTCTGATCCTCGTCGAGTTTTTGGAAAAAGGCCTTGTCCGTCTGCGCCGTCGTCGCCACCGCGACCATCGTCGGCGCTGCCTTGCGCTGCGCGTCCGCGACGGCCTGCTCGAGGTCCTTGCGCAGGAGGGCGAGGGTCCGGCTCGTCGGTGCGCTGCGTTCGCCGATGGCCAGCACGGCCCGGGCGGCCTGCAGGCGGTCGGCCCGCATCAACACCTGCGTGCTGAGCCGGTAGGTTTTCAAAGGCAGCGGCCGCGATTGCAGCAGCGCGGTCAGGCTGACCGCGGGCGAATCCTCCGTCGCGCTCGCGGCCGCGGTGAGCTGCGACATCCAGTCAAACCAGAAAACTTCCGTCGGCTTGTCCTTTGCGACCATCGACTTCATCTGCTCCAGCATCGCCTTGGCGCCCGCGATGTCGCCCTGTTGCAGCAGCATCAGCGCCTGGGCGCTCTTGTAGGGCTTGAGCACGAAGCCATGGGCCGCGGCCTCCTCGGTCAGCCGTTGCAGCAATGCGCCGGCGCCGATCTCCGACAACGGCTCGGCCAGGAGAACGAGGTCGTCGGCTGAACCGCCAAAGCGCAGGAAATACCGCTCCAGCGCCGCGCGCGCACCGGCGGTGTCGCCGACCATCGCCAATTGGACGACCGCATAGACGTAGGGCCGGGAATTGACCGGATCGAGGGCGCGCATGCGCTCAAGGGCCTGTTGCATCCGGTCGGTCTGATTCAGCTCCCGGTACGTGCGCACCTGCAGCCGCACGATCTGCCCTTCCTGCGCCGGGTAGGCCTTGAGCCAATCCGCGAGGAATGCCTCCGCCTCCGGGGCGCGTTTCAGATCCAACAGGGCCATGACGTGCGCCTCGTTGATGAACGCATCGCCGGTGCCGCGGTCCTCTGCAAGACGCAGGGCCTCGGCCGGCTGTTTGTCACCGATCAGGGCCGTGATCTTTTGGGCGAGCAGCCAGTCATGATCGGCTTTCTGCTCCGGGAGAAAGCGGTCGCAGGTGGCGATCGTGATCGAAAAATCCTCTCCTTCGGCGGCGATCCGGAAGAGCGTTTCGAGATAGGCCCGGCCGGGATAACCGTACTCGAGGCCTTCGCGCAACATGGTCAGGGCCTGGGGCCGGCGGTCGATCAATGCATAAAACTGGCTCATCACCAGCCGCGCGCGCAGATCGCGAGGATAACGCGCCAGACCTGCCTGCAGCTTGCGCTGGCCGTCGCCCCAGCGCCCTTTCTTCACATCATCCAGGCCCTCGGCAATGTAGGCCTGCCCGCGCAGTTCCTGAATATGCTTCCAGCGCAGGGGGAGCAACAGCGTGTCCGGGTAGGTCACGAGGTTGTTGGGCCGGCTGTCGAACCAGTAGAACAGCGCCGTCATCGCCGCAAGGTAGCCGGCCACCGTCAGCGCCGCCGCCCAGCGCAGCACGCCGCGCCCGCTGATCGTGAGATCGCGGATGCGCGAGCCGGGGCTGCGCTCGTGCGTGCCCCAGAGCCCGAGGTGCCACTCGCCCGCCTGCCGCTCCGCGCCGCCCCAGATGATGTTGATGCGACGGTTGGCCATGGCGTCAGTTCGCCCCGATCGAGGCCTTCGCGCCGACCACCGCCTGCGCGATATTTTGCGGGTGCGCCTCGGCCTCGCCGCGCTCGGCGTTGAAGCGCATGGAGACGGTCTTCGACACGCCGCGCTCCTCCATCGTCACGCCGTAGATCGCGCTGGCGGCCGAGACTGTGCGCTTGTTGTGCGTGATGATGATGAACTGCGACTCGCCCACGAATTTCTTCAGCAGGTCGGTGAAGCGGCCGATGTTCGACTCGTCGAGCGGCGCGTCGAGCTCGTCGAGCAAGCAGAACGGCGACGGCTTCACCATGTAGAGCGCGAAGAGGAGCGCCACGGCGGTGAGCGTCTTCTGGCCGCCAGAGAGGAGCGTGATGCTCTTGAGCTTGGTGCCCGGTGGCTGCGCCACGATCTCGATGCCGCTCTCCAGGATGTCGTCGGTCAGGATCAGCTCCAGCGCGGCACGACCGCCGCCGAAGAGCGTCTCAAAGGTGTAGGCGAAGTTTTTCCGGATCTGCTCGAAGGTGACCTCGAATTGTTTCTGCGAGGTCTGGTTGATCTCGTCGATGGCCTTGACCAGGTCGGCCTTGGCATTCGTGAGGTCGTCGCACTGCGTGCGGAGGAAATCGTGGCGCTGCTTGAGCTCCGCGTACTCCTCGATGGCCACGAGGTTAACCGCACCCATGCTGTTGAGGCGCTGGCGCAGGGCGTCCACCTCGGTCTTGATCGCGTCCCAGTTGGTCGCATCCAGCGCGGCCAGGTCCTCGGCGGTCGGCTCGCCCTTGGGCTCGTCCTTCTTCCGTCGGCGGCGCTTGGGGGCGCCTTCCGTCGTGGCACCGTCTTCCGTCTTCGGCGCGTCTTCCTCGGCGTCGTCATCCTCGTCTAGGTCGAGGGGCTTCACGCCCTCGGGCTCGTCGTCGGAGCGCCAGAGGAGATTCTTCCAGTCCAGCGTCGTGATCTCGGATTGGAACTCGCGGGTCACGTCATCGGAGAGGAACTGCGCGCGCTGGCGCGTCTCGGCCAGCTTGATCTCGTGGGAGCTGAGCTCGTGGTGCGCCGACTCGGACTGCGCGTGCGTCGAACGCTGCGCAGTCTCAAGCGCGGTGATCGCCTGCTCCAGCTCGGTCAGCTCGATGCGCACTTTTTCCACCTGCTCCTGCGCCCCGGCGAGCGCCTCGGCAAACTGGGCGGCGCGGGCGCGCTGCTCCGTCGTCTCGCGCTCAAGGTCGTCGATCTGCTTCGTCCAGGTCTCGATCTCCGAGCGGCGCTGGCGCAGCAGCTCGTCGAGCTGGTGGCGGCGGCGCTCCATCTCGCCGAGACCGCGGTCGAGGACCTCGACCTTCTGGCGGCGGTCGGCCAGCTCGAGGCGGGCCTGGCTCAGGGTGTCGCGCTTCACGTCACGGTCCGTGCGGACCTCGGTGATGCGGATTTCCAACTGTTGAATGAGTTCACGCTGCTTAGCGGCGGCGGCATCGGCTTCGGCCAGGCCGGCCTGCGCCTTTTCCCAGCGCACGTGCGCCTCGTTGCGCGCTGCCTCGAGGGACACGAGTTCGCCTTCCATGCGGCGGAGGCGGTTGCTCGCTTCCTCGACGGCGCGCTGCGCATTGCGCTGCTCGGCCTGCGCCGCGGCGACGGTCTGCGTGATCGTGAGCATCTCGGCGCGCTTCTGCTCCAGCACCTGCTCGGCCTCGGCGAGGCGCTGGCTGAGGGCGTCGATCGCGGCCTTTTGAGTGTCGTGCGTCTTTTGCTCCTCGGCGAGCGCGCGGGAGGTTTCGCGCAGGTCGATTTCGCGCTGCACGATGCTGTTGGCGGACTTCTTGCCGCCGGTGTGTCCGCCGAAGACGAGGCCACGCCGGTCCACCACCTCGCCCTTGCGCGTGGAGACCGCGAGGAAGCTGAACTCCGGGTTGGCCTTCCAAAACTCCAGGAACGCAGCGAGGTCATCCGCGATGTAGCAGGCCGCCAGCACGCCCGCCGCCGGGTGCGCCGCATCGACCTGCGCCAGCGCCGCGCCCGCAGGCCGCAGAAACGCCGGCAATTCGCCGGTCGCGCCCGCCAGCTGCGCGCCCTCGGCAACCTTCAGGCACACGCTGCCGGCCTGCTCGGCCTCAAGCTGGGCGAGGATCTTCTGCGCCGTGGCAAAATCCGCGACCGCGATGGCCTCCGCCGAGGCGCCGAGCAGCGCCTCCACGGCCTTGCCAAACTCCGGCTGCACCTCGAGGCCGTGCGTGATAGGCGTGAACTTCGTGCCGTCGAGCGAAGCGGAGAAACGGCCTTGCAGCAGCGCCTTCGCGCCCTCGCCGAAGCCTTCCCAGCGCTCCTGCAGCTGCTGGAGGAGCTTCAGGCGCGCCGAGCGCTGCGCGAGCGCCCGGTCGATCTCTTGCAGCTTGCGCTGCGCCTCGCGGAACTCCCGCGTCAAATCCGTGATCGCCGTTTGCGCCGCAACCGACTCGGCCTGCGCGCGTGTCTTCTCCGCGAGGGCATCGGCCGCCTTCTTGTCCATCTCGGCGGCGGTGGCCACCGTGGCGAGCTGCTGCTCGCGCACGCCGCTCAGATCCTGCGCGAGCGCATCGTGGCGGTGCGCGCTGGTCTTCTGGTCCACCTCGTAGCCGGAGCAATCGGTGCGCAGACGCGCCACCGTGCTTTCGAGCTGGAGATTCTGAAACTTCGCCTGGTTCAGCTGCTGCTCGAGCTTGCTGAGTTCGCCTTCGACGACCGCGAGCTCGCGGTTGCGCTGCTGGAAAACGGAGTCCGAGCTGCCAAGCAGGCTCAGCTGCATCTGCTTGTCCTGCGCGCCGGTGTCCACCTGCGCCGAGACTTCGCGGAGCTGCATCTCGATCTCGCCGACGTTCTCCTTCGACGAAGTGAGGCGATCCACGAGACCGCTGCGGCGGATCTGGGCGAGGTTCGCGGTGTTCTCCGCGGCCTCGCGCTGCGAGCGCTGGTCGAAGACGGCCTGCTGCGCGTCCTGCACGCGCTGGTTGAGCTTGCTGCGGCTGGCCTTGCGCTCCTCAAGCGCGGCCTGCTGCGTCTCCAGATTTTCGCGACGCGTATTGGCCTCGGAGCGGAGACCGCCAACCTTGCCCTCGAGATCCGCCAGCGTGGCGAGCAGCTGCGCATGGTGGTAGCCGCTGTAGGCGAGGCTCAGGTGGCGGAGACGGAAGCTGAGGCGCTTATAGCGCATGGCCTTGGCCGCCTGACGGCGGAGGCTGCCGATCTGGCGCGACACCTCCCCGATGACGTCGGCGACGCGCGCGAGATTCTGGTCGGTGAGCGCGAGCTTGCCGAGGGCCTCGCGGCGCTGGCTCTTGTACTTGGTGATGCCTGCGGCCTCCTCGAACACCGCGCGGCGCTCCTCGGGCTTCGACGAGAGGATCTGGTCGATCTGGCCCTGTGCCATGATCGAGTAGCTGGTCCGGCCCACACCGGTGTCCATGAAAAGCTTCTGGATGTCCTTCAGGCGGCACGACTGGCCGTTGAACGAATACTCGCTCGCGCCGTCGCGGTGCACGCGGCGGGTGATCTCGATCTCGTGAAACTCGCTGCCGAGCTGCTGCTCGCACTCGGTCAGAAGCAGCGACACCTCGCACATCTGCGCCGGCTTGCGCGTGTCCGCGCCCTCGAAAATGACGTCCTGCATCTTGCCGCCGCGCAGGGCCTTCGCGCTCTGCTCGCCGAGCACCCAGCGGATGGCGTCGGCGATATTGGATTTGCCGCAGCCGTTGGGCCCGACCACCGCGGTAACACCGGGCTCGAAACGCAGCGTGGAGGGGTCGGCAAAGGACTTAAAACCGTGAAGCTTGAGCGCCTTAAGATACATGAAAGGGACCAGTGTGGGGGAACGCCTAGAACGCGCGCAAATGGAAAAAACACCCTCCTCCGCCGCCGTCAGCCGCCGCGCGGGTCGCGTCGTTGCGCGTTATTGCGCCGGGTAGCGCAGAATCGCGCGTTTGCCGCCGCCGATGAGGTTCTCCTTCAGAGTGCGCCGGGCCGCGCCGCCGTTGGAAAAATGCTCGGAGTACAGCACCAACATGCCCTCTTTCAGGAAGGTGACCGACGGGTAAATCAGCTCGCGGGTGGATTTTGCCCCCGCCCAGCCCGTGTCGTCGATGATCGTCGGCCCGCTCCAGGATTTGCCGCCATCGCCCGAGATCGCATACACCAGCGGGCAACGTGGAAACAGCGAGCCCGGCGCCACTTCCTGCACATGGTTGTAGAACACGATCATCCGACTATCGGGCAGGGTCTTTAGGGTGAGCGAGGTACACGGGGACAGCAGCGTCGTGTTGCGCGGCTCCGACCACGTCTGCCCGCCGTCGCCCGAATAGCTCTCCACCAAAAAACCGGTGCCCGACCGCGCGAGCAGGTAAGCCCGCCCGTCCGCCAGCTCCGCCACGCAGGGCTCGGCCATGCCGCGCAACGCCCCTTTTGGCCGCACGAGTTGGGAGACTTTCCACGTCGCCCCTGCGTCGTCACTGTAGAAGCACCCTGACTCCGCGAGGTCGCCCTCCGGCCCGCTGCCTACCACCGCATGCGCCACCGGCACCAGCAGCCGCCCGTTGCGCGTTTGGATGAGCCGGTCGTTCATCACATACCAAGTGTCATCCGGCGCCACGCCCTGCCCTACGAGCTTGGCCGGCGACCAGGTCGCGCCCTCGTCGGAAGAAAATGAGATCGCAGGCAACCCGCCGCCCTTGTGGTCCGGCACGTACCGGTGCGCGAGCAGTGCGATGCGTCCGTCCTTCAGGTGTAGCAGCGTGAAGCCGCCGTTGTTCATCGTGCCCGTGAACTTCCACTCCATCTTCAACCGCCCCTCCTCGTGCCACGTACGCCCACGGTCCTTGCTCCGGTAGAGCGGTGGCATCTCGTACGTCCCGCGCAGCTCCAAAAATTCCGCCGGCGCGCTCCCCCACGGCGCCGCCATCAGCAGGTCGCCGCCGGGCAACTCGATCGTGCCGGGCCCGATGAAGACATGCTCCGGCTCGTGCGGGATGACGATTGCCGGCGGCACGATGAAGTCGGCCCGGGGATACGGCAGCGGCGCGGCGGACATCGTGGAAAACAACAGCGCGGTGAGCAACGCCGGCCACCGGAGAGCTCGGATGTTGGCGATGGCAGGCATGGTAAATTGGATCTTTTAGTGCGCGCCGCGCTTGTTCGCCGCGATCTCGGCCTGCAGCGCCTGCGCACGCTGCCGCCCGGCCAGCACGGCGGTCGGCGTCGCCCCACGCTCGGCCCCATCGCGAATCTTCGCGGCGTCGGGAGCGTCGGAGGTTGCCGCCACATTGAGCCAGCCGAGGGCCTCGATCTCATCCCGCGCGACGCCTTCGCCCGCTCCGTAGAGGAAGCCCAGGTTGATCTGCGCAAACCCGTCGCCCTGCAGCGCGGCGAGCCGGTACCACCGCGCCGCTTCGCCGACGTTTTTCGCGAGGCCGCGGCCGTTGGCGTAACAGAGCCCGAGCAAAAACTGCGCGCGCGGCTGCCCTTGCTGCGCGGCTTGGCGCAGCCAGCCGACCGCCTGCACGGGATCAGACTTCACGTCCTCGCCGCCCGAGAAATACAGTTCGCCGAGCCCGGCCTGGGCCTCGGCGTTGCCTTGCGCCGCCATCACGCGCAGCTCATCGAGCGGCGTCTCGGCGCGCGCGGCCTTGCCTTCGGCGGTCAGATAAATCGCCGGCTGGTAGGTGCCGAGCGTCTCCTTCCGCCAGTAGCGGCCGGTGGCGCGATACGCGACGAGGTCCGTGAATTTCAGCTGGGAAACTGGCAGCCGGATCAGGCCGGGGCGATGGTCCGGAAACGGATCGGCGCGGAAGAGTTTCATCACGCCGGGTTCGCGTTCGATGAGTTTCGCCGCGACCACCTCATAGAGCGTCGAAGCCGTCTCGTTGAGCGTCTCGCCCTGCAGTGTCGCCTCGAAGCGCGCATAGTACGGCGCGATGAAGCCCGGGATCTGGTCCTCCCGCTGCGCCTGGTAGCGGAACTCGTACGGGCGCCACGTTTTCCCGCCGTCGTTGGAACCCTCGAATTCCACGAGCATGCGCTTCGGCACGAGCGCGGCATAAAGCGAGTAGGAGTTGGCGCTCTGGAACCGCACATAAAGCGGGCTCACCCGCCGGGAGAAAAAGTCGTCCGTGGGAAAGCCGCAGAAATTCACGCCGAAGACATGCAGCGCCAAAATCAGCTGGCCCCACAGCAGCACGCGCAGGCCGTATAATTTCCATGCCGGCACTGCCGGCGCCGACCGACGGATCGCGCGGGTCTCCAGCCAGCCGGCGAGCCTGCGTAGGCGCAGCATCCGCGCGACGCCGGCCAGCAGCGTGTCGTCGAGCAGGATCAGGCCCAGCGCGACCGACGTGGTGTTGAGCCAGCCAAAGCTGTTGGTGAGCTGGATGCCCGTCTGCAGCATCACCCACGCGACAAACGCCACCCAGCGCGCACGCCGTCCGCCAAAGACCGCGACCAGCGGCGCAACGATCTCCGCGACAAACGTCAAAGCCCACTCGCCCACGTGCCACCAGTGCGGCAGCTGGAAGTCAAAGTACCCGAGTATCGTGGGAAACGGCGTCGTCTCGTACAGCGCGTCCATCGCCGTGAAATCCCGCCAGTGCGCATCGCCGAGGAACAGCTTCATGCACCCCGCCTCGAGCATGATCCGCAGCAAAAACAGGCGCAGCATGAGCACCGTGATCGGCCGCGGCGGACGGTCCGCGCCGAGGCCCGGCCGCCACCCCGCCGGCGCAAAGGGCAGGCAGAGCAGCGCCGTCTCCAGCATCAGCTGGTCCACCTGCGTCTGCGAAAAAACCCGCAGCGTGGTCACGAAGGAGAGAAAGGTGAGCCAGCAGACAAACAGCATCAGCCGCGGCCAGAGGTTTAGCAGGAGCGCCGCCGCCGCCAACCAGCCGAGCCAGGCCACCGCCGTGATCATGCCGGCCCCGGAGTTGATCCAAAATAGTCCCGGTGCCCGCCAGAACGCCGCGAGCGGCTGCGGCACTTCCTGCGTGAGCCGCGTGAAAAAATCGCCCAGCGGGGCCAGTCCCGCCGGTCCGATCAACGCCTGGCCTTCCTTGAGCAGGCCGGTGAAGACGATCAGGAAAACCAGTCCCACCCCGCGCAGAATCAGCCACCGTATCCACAGGTACGACGTGTCGCCGCTCAGCGCGGCGAAATTCTTGAGGCCGGTCCAACAGGCCGCGGCGAGCCGCGCCGGGGCGGGCGCGCGGCGGGTTGGATCCGTAGCAGGGCAGGCGGCGGCGGGGGTACCGGCCGGGGGTGGGGTCATGCGCGCACCGTCATGAGGATAATTTTCCGCGAGTCAGGTCAAAATCGCGCCGGTGTCTGTCGCGCAAGTTTGTTGCGGTCGCAGTTGCGGCGCGGCGAATCCGCCGTAAAGGGGAAGGCTGCATGTCCACGGTCGCACCTGAAATCGACGCCTCCACGAAACGCCTTCTGCCGTGGCTGGTCGCCGTCGCCCTGTTCATGGAGAACCTCGACGCGACGATCATTAACACGGCCGTGCCGGCGATGTCGGAGAATCTCCAGGTCGCGCCCCTGAGCCTGAAGGCCGTGCTGACCAGCTACACACTGAGCCTCGCGGTCTTCATCCCGATCAGCGGCTGGCTCGCCGACCGCTTCGGGACCAAGCGGCTCTTCGCCACCGCCATCTCGCTCTTCGCCGTCGGTTCGCTGCTCTGCGGACTCGCGGTCAACATCCACATGCTGGTCGGCGCGCGCATCCTTCAGGGCATGGGCGGCGCGATCATGATGCCCGTCGGCCGCCTAGCGCTGGTCCGCGCGTTTCCCCGCTCCGAGATGCTGCGGACAATGAACTACGTGATTATCCCCGCTCTCATCGGCCCGCTCATCGGGCCTTTCGTCGGCGGTCTCATCGTCCATTGGCTGCCGTGGCGGGTCATCTTCTTCATCAACCTCCCGATCAGCCTCGTCGGCTTCCTGCTCGCGCGTCGCTTCATGCCGGACTTCCGCGACGACGGCGTCTCGCCGCTGGACCGGCGCGGGTTCCTGCTCTTCGGCGCCGGCATCGCCCTCCTCTCCTACGTGCTCGAGGTCTTTGGCGAACACAGCCTCGCGCTCGGACCCATCGCGCTCCTGCTCGCGGTCTCGCTCATTTTGCTCGGGCTCTACGGCTGGCACGCGCGCCGCGTGTCCGCCCCTCTCCTCGACCTGAAGCTCTTCGGCGTGCGCACCTTTCGCATCTCGGTGATCGGCGGCTTCGTCACACGCCTCGGCATGGGCGGGATGCCGTTTCTGCTGCCGCTGCTCTACCAGATCGGCCTCGGCTATCCCGCTTGGCAGGCCGGCCTGCTGACGATGCCCGTGGCGCTGGCCGCGATCACGATGAAGCTCAGCAGCAAGCCCCTCCTCGCCCGCTTCGGCCACAAGCGCATCCTCACCGTCAATACCATCCTTATCGGCATCACGATCAGCCTGTTCACCTTCATCTCGCCCGGCGCGCCGCTCTGGGCGATCCTCGCCCTGAGTTTCACGCAGGGCTTTTTCTCGTCGCTGCAGTTCACCAGCATGAACTCGCTCGTGTACGCCGACATCGTCGACCGGGACGCCAGCAAGGCAAGCAGCCTCGCCAGCACCAGTCAGCAGATGTCGCTGAGCTTCGGCGTGGCCGTCGCCTCGCTGCTCGCCGCGTGGTTCATCGGCCCGCTCAGCCAGACCGACCCCGCGCGCGCCGTGCCGGCGCTGCACCACGCCTTCCTCGTGCTCGGCGCCATCACGATCGTCTCATCGGCGACCTTCTGGTCCCTGCGCGAGGCCGACGGCAACAACGTCAGCCTGCACCGGGCGAAGCCCGCCTCTACCGGTGCACCGGTCGTCGCCTAAACGGACATTATCGAACACAACGCAGGCAGCATCGGTTCGCTTTCAATTATTAGTCATTTCCCTGCAATGATTTCCGGCGTTTCAGTCGCGCGATTTTCTTGTCGGCCACGATCTCTGCGAGGCGCGCGGCGTTGCGGTCGATGCGGTCCAGCGAGCTCCGGCTGAAGAGCGCGACCCACTCCGGCGGGACGTTGCCCGCGCCGCGCAGGAGGCCCGCCAGCATCGCCGCCCGGCCCGCGATGGTGTCCGAGTCGCGCCCGAGGTTGGTGCCGCCGATGGCCGCCTGCCGCACGTCGCCCTGCGCGGTCCGGAAGATCGCGAGCGAGAGGCCCCAAACCTCCAGCGGCTCGATGGGATGGTGAAACAGGCAGCGGTCGTAGAGTTCCTTGCGCACGGAGAGGACGTCGTGGTGCCGCGAAGCGATGTCGAGGCAGGTCTCAAGGTAGTGGCGCGGCGAAGAGAAGGCCCGCCGGTCAAACGTCCGCAACGGCGTCGCCGGACAGATTTTCAATGCCTGCGCGCACATCGAGTCCACCGTCGCCCCGGGCCGGAACGACTCCGCCACCACCGCCGCCAGCATCGCCGCCGCGATGATGTCCAACCCACGCTGATACATGTAGCTGACCGCCGTCGCGTCGATCGCGGCGTACTCCGGGTCGAGCGCGTGGTAGAGTCCGACGGGCTCCATGCACATCACGGTCGAGCCCGTGACCTGCGTCCAGTGGCCCGTGATGCGCGGGTCCCAGCCGCCGCGGATCAGGTCGCAGGCGTGGCCCATGCACTGCACGTAGTATTCGTCACGGTTGAGCCGGTCGGCCCACGTGCGCCCGAAATGCCGCGCCGCCACCGGCAGCCCGTCGCGCGCGATGATGGTCTCCGTCAGCAGCGCCGCCATCTGGTTGTCGTCCTCGCTCTCCAGCCGCGCCGGCTCAAGGATCGTCCGGAGCCCGCCCGGGTGCTTCGCCTCGATCTGCTCGTAGTGGAAATTTTCCACCGGCGAACCCATCGCGTTGCCCACCGCGCCCGCAAGGAGGCAGCCGCGCAGCTTGTCGTGCAACTCCGACGAGCCGTCCGCCCGCCGGGCCGCG
>JAFEGO010000105.1 GCA_018239845.1 Verrucomicrobiota bacterium | reverse complement strand
GAGGGCCAGCATCGCCAGCAGGTAAAGCGTGCCCTGCGACAGGTTTTCCGCCGGGACCACCGCGCCGCCGTCGCCGAGCACGAGCCCCAGCGCCACCGTGTCGCCGGGCCCGCCCGCGAGGTCGATGCCGGAGTACTCCGGCATCAGGCGCAGCACCTCGGCGGCGAGGCCCGCAAACGCCGCGGGCGCACGTTCGCGCATCGCCGCCAGCACGGCCGCGAGATTACGGCCGTTGCCTACGAGTTCGGCGCCGTCCGTCCGCAGCGCCGGCTCGGCCATCTGATAATGGTCGAGCAGGAAGGAACGGATGCGGCCGATCTCCGTTTTAAGCAGGGGCCAGTCCGACGTGTTGGCCGGCTCGACCAGCAGGGTGTCGCACTGGACGTCCGAGACGCACAGCATGCTCGCCTTCACACCCTCGTGCGGCGGCGCAAAAGTAAAGACGATGCCGGGCCCCTCCGCGCGGGTGGGATGCGGCACCGCGGGGTCCGCCAGCGGGAGTTTCGCCAACGTGCGCAGCCGAAGGATCGCCTGGATCAGGCTCGTCTTGCCGCTGCCGTTGGGGCCGATGACGAGGTTGAACGGCACGAGCCGCAGACTCGTGTTGCGCAGCGCCTTGAATTTTTGAAACGCGACGGAGGCGATCACGCCGCACGGTGTCACAGCCGGGGTGCGACGACAAGGCCATCCGGTGCGCAGCGATGATTTTCCCAACCGTCACCCAGCCGCCACACGAACGGCATGGGACTCGGCGATGATGAACCGTTCCTATGCAACACCGATCCTACCGCTCCCCCCGCCCGCTCATCGCCCGCGTGCTCGCCGTCATGGCCGCCGCCGTCCTACCCGCGCTCCACGCCGCGCCCGTCACCGTGTCGCTCGGTGGCAACACCTTCGTCAACCACGGCCTCGTCGGCGTCGGCCGCCTCCCGGCCTCGACCAAGGACAAGTTCGGCGAGACCTTCGGCTCCTTCTCAGCCTTCGCCTTCCAGCCCGGCTCTTGGAAACGCAACGCCGACGGTTCCTACTCCGGCACGCTCTTCGCCCAGCCCGACCGCGGCTATAACGCCGCCAACACGACCAACTACACGCCGCGCTTCAACAAGATCGCCGTCACCTTCACGCCCGCCGCCGACGGCGCCGCCACCCAGACCCAGGTCGGCCTGACGCTCTCCGACTCGGTGAAATACACCGAGGCCGACGGCACGCCGCTCACCTCGCTCGATCCGGTCAACGACGCCACCACCAGCACCCCCCGCGCCGGTTTCCCCACACTGCCCACGGCCTACAACAACCGCATCTCCCTCGATGCCGAGGGCATCATCGTCAACAAGGACGGCACCCTGTGGGTCAGTGATGAATACGGTCCCTACGTCTATAAGTTCTCGGCCGACGGCAAGCTCCTCGCCGCCATCCGCCCGCCCGACGCGCTGATCCCGAAGCGCGGCGGCGCCGATTCCTTCGGCTCCAACACCCCCGGCGTCGGCCAGCCGAACAACACGCCCGCCGACCCGACCACCGGTCGCCAGAACAACCAGGGCCTCGAGGGCCTCTCGCTCTCGCCCGACGGCCGCACGCTCTTCACCCTCCTCCAGTCCGCGACGCGCCAGGACGGCGGCACCGGCGGCAGCAGCGCCACCCGCTTCAACACGCGGCTATTCGCCTACGACATCACCGGCGCCACGCCCGTGCTGAAAGCCGAGTACGTCTTCCAGCTCCCGACCTTCACCCAGGGTGCCGGCACCCGCGTCGCCGCCCAGAGCGACCTCCTCGCGATCAACAACACGCAGTTCCTCGTGATCACGCGCGACAGTGGCAACGGCCACACCTATGCCACGCCGACGTCGCTCTACCGCACCGTGTGCCTCTACGACATCAGCGGCGCCACCAACATCGCGGGCACGGCCTACGACACCGCCGCGACGCCCATCTCGCCCGGCGGCGTGCTGGCGGCCGGCCTCACCCCCGCCCAGCGCACGGTGCTGGTTGACGTCAACGACGCCACGCAGCTCGCCAAGTTCGGCCTGCACAACGGTCCTCTCGATGACGCCAACAACCTCTCAGAAAAGTGGGAGGCCCTCGCCCTCGTCCCGGCCTATGATGCCGCCGCGCCCAACGACTACTTCCTGTTTGTCGGCAACGACAACGACTTCCTCACCACCGCGGGCTATCAGGACGGCGGCTCCTACAATGCCGGCGGCGACAACGACAGCATGATCCTCGTGTACCGCCTCACCCTGCCTGGCCGCCTGCTCAACCTCTCGAGCCGCGCGCAGACCGGCACGGGCGAGAACGTCCACATCGGCGGCTTTGTCGTCAACGGCCCCAAGCCCAAGACCCTCCTCATCCGCGGCGTCGGTCCGGCGCTGGCCGGCATGGGGGTCACGAGCCCGCTCGCTGATCCTTCCCTCCGCCTTTACAACGCTGCCGGTGCGCTCGTCGCCAGCAACGACAACTGGGGCAACGCCACCACGGCTGCCGATATCGCCGCCGCCGCCGCGCAGACCGGCGCCTTCAGCCTCGCCAATGACAGCAAGGACGCCGCCCTGCTGATCACCCTCGATCCGGGCGCGTACTCGGCGCACGTCTTCAGCGCCGGTGGCAGCAGCGGCATCAGCCTGCTCGAAGTTTACGAGCTGCCCTGATCTGGCACGATTTTGTTGTTAGGGAAAGGTCACACGACGGGGCGGACTTCACGGTCCGCCCCGTTTTCTTATCAGGCCCGCACCACCACGAGGTCGCTGGCGTGCAGGCCGCAAAACACCTGATCGCCGGCATGGATGGCTTCGAGCAGCGCGCTCTCGTTGGCCGCGACGGCGTTGAGCCGCGCGCCACCGGGCGTCACGAGGATGAGGTGATCGAGCGCGCCCTTGAAAACCTCCTCCTCCACCCGCGCGGCGAAGACGTTTTCCGCCTGCACCGGTTGCTTGGACACGTGGATCTTTTCCGGGCGAATGGAGATCAGGGCCTTGGCCGTGTCGTCCGGCCAGGTCGCCGCAGACAGCACCAGCTCCAGCCCGCCGCTCAGCTTCACGCGCACCGTGCCGTTTTCCCGGCGGACGAATTCCGCCTCGAGCAAATTGGCCTGGCCGACGAAATCCGCCGCGAAGGCTGTGGCCGGGCGGTGGTAGATTTCGTGCGCGCTGCCGAATTGTTCGATGCGGCCGCGGTTCACGATGGCGATGCGGTCGCTCATCGTCAGGGCCTCCTCCTGGTCGTGCGTGACGAAGACAAACGTCATGCCCAGGCGGCGCTGGAGCTGCTTGAGCTCGAGCTGCATCGCATGGCGCAGCTTGGCGTCGAGCGCGGAGAGCGGTTCGTCAAGCAGCAGGACCTTGGGGCGGCACACGAGCGCGCGGGCCAGCGCCACGCGCTGCTTTTGTCCGCCGGAGAGCTGGTGCGGGCGGCGTTCGCCGAGACCCGCGAGCGAGACGAGTTCGATCGCCTGCGCGATGCGCTCGGCCGCCTCACCTTTCGCTACGCCCTGCATGCGCAGGCCGAAGCCGACATTCTCCGCCACCGACAGGTGGGGGAACAGCGCGTAGCTCTGGAAAACCTGATTCACCGGTCGGCGGTACGGCGGCAACGCCGTCACGTCCTCGCCGCCCACCCGGATCGCGCCGCTCGTGGGTACGTCGAAGCCCGCGATCATGCGCAGCATCGTGGTCTTCCCGCAGCCAGAGGGCCCGAGCAGCGTGAGAAACTCGCCCGGTTCGATCCGCAGGCTCACATTGTCCACCGCGGTCATCGCGCCGAAGCGCTTGGTCACGTTGCACAGCTCGACTCCGGCGCTCATGCGGTCTCCTCCCGGCGGAAGCGAAGAATCAGCCCGTAGCTCACGGCAAACAGCAGCATAAAGACCATGCCCAGCGCCGCGCCAAACGGCCAGTCGCGCGCCTGCATGAACTGGTTTTGGATGACATTGCCGATGAGCGGCACCTGCGCGCCGCCGAGGAGGTCCGTCACGGCAAACATCCCGATGGCCGGAACGAATACCAGCAGCGTGCCCGCCGCGATGCCGGGCAGGGTCAGCGGGATGATAACCGAGGTGAAGACGCGCAGCGGGCCGGCACCGAGATCGTGCGCCGCCTCGATCAGCGCGCCGTCGATTTTCTCCACGCTGCCGTAGATCGGCAGAATCATGAACGGCAGGTAGGCGTACACGAGGCCGATGACGACGGCGGATGGCGTGTAGAGCAAGTCCAGCGGCGCGTGCACGATGGACAGTGCGCTGAGCGCGCCATTGAGCAGCCCTTCCTCCTTGAGGATGGTGATCCACGCGTAGGTGCGGATGAGGAAGCTCGTCCAGAACGGCACCATCACGAGGAGCAGCAGCCGTTGGCGCCACGCCTCGCTCGCGCGCCCGATGCAGTACGCCACCGGGAAACCGACCACGACGCAGATCACGGTCGTGAGCGCGGCGTAGCCGATGGAGCGGCCGAAGATCCGCAGGTACACCGGGTCGAGCACGCGCTGGTAGTTTTCCCACGTGAAGGAAAATACCACGCGGCCCAGCTCATCGCGCTCGCAGAAACTATAGACCAGCAAGATCGCCGTCGGCACGACGACAAACGCCACCAGCCACAGCACCATCGGGGTGAGCAGGAGCCAAGCGCGCCAGCGGGCGCGGCGATGGTCGCTGGGCAGGGATTTGGCGTCGGGCGCCGCGGGCGAAGCGAGCGGGTCCACGGATCAGCGCGCGCTCTTGAGGTCGGTCACGAGGCGGTCGATGTCGGCCGCGGCCTTGCCGATGTCGCGGAAGGTCTCGATCTTGCCGCCGCCCTTCGGATAGCTGGCGGGATTGGCCAGGGCCTCGGCGCTGAGATGCTTGCGCGCCTCGGCGTTGGGGTTGGTGTAGGGAAACGCGTCGGAGATAAGGACGGAGACCTCGGGGCGCAGGATGTAATCGATGAACTTGTGCGCGGCGTCCTTGTTCTTCGCCTCGGCCGGGATCGCGAGCACGTCGATGAAACGGTGCGCACCCTCGGCGGGGATCACATATTGAAACTTCTTGGACTGGTTCCAGAGGATGGCGGCCTCGCCGCTCCAGACGATGCCGAGGTCGCAGTCGCCGTTGAGGAGGGCGGTCTTGGGGCTGTCAGAGTCGAAGACCTTCACGAGCTTTACCCAGTCGGCGACGAGCGGGCGGGCCTTGGCGAGGTTGGCGGCGGTGATGGTGTTGACCGGCAGGTTGAGGGTATCGAGGGCCCACGAGACGATCTCGCGGTTGTCGTTGAGGACGACGATGCGGCCCTTGAACTTCGGATCGAAGACATCGCGGTAGCCCTTGATCGGAGTCTTCACGCGCTCGGTGTTCACGACGATGCCGACCGTGCCGCTCATGTACGGCACGGTGTACTTGCCCTCGGGGTCGTGGCCGCAGTGGGTGAACTCGGGATCGAGGTTCTTCAGGTGGGGCAGCTTCGAAAGGTCGAGCGGCGCGAGGAGTTTCTGGCGGATCATCACCTCGGCGGTGTAGTCGGAAGGCTGCACGATGTCGTAGCTGCCGCCGCCCGCGACGAGCTTGGAGAGCAGCTCCTCGTTGGAGGAGTAGGTCTCGAAGTTGACCTTGATGCCCGTCTCCTTAGTGAAGCCGTCGATCACGGGTTGCGGGATGTATTCGGACCAGCCGAAGAGATTCAACTCTTCGGCGGCGCGGGCACTGACAGCGAACGCAAGGGCCGCGAGGGCGGCCAGGAGACGCAGGTAGGATTTCATGGTATGTGGGGGAAAATCAGCGGGCGAGCCGCCGCACGTAGGCGGAGAAAAGCACGACGGCGGCCGTCGCGAGGACGAAGATCGCCGAAAGTGCGTTGAGCATGGGATTGAGGCCGACCTTCGCCATGCCGAAGACGCGGATCGGCAGCGTGGCGGCGGAGGCATTGGTCGTGAAGAAAGTGACGATCAGCTCATCCCACGAAAGGGAGAAGGCCATGAGGCCGCCCGCGACGATGGCCGGGCGCAGGCACGGCACGATCACCAGCCAAAAGGCCTTGAACGGCGTCGCCCCGAGATCGAGGGCCGCCTCCTCCAGCGCCGGGTCGAGCCCGCGCAGGCGCGCCTGCACGGCGACGAGCACAAAGGGAAAGCTGAAGGTCACGTGGCCGATCACCACCGTGGCAAAGCCGAGCGACAGGCCCGCGGAGGCGAAGAAGATGAGCAGGCTGATGCCCATCAGGATCTCGGGCATGACCATCGGGATGGCGGTCAGCGTCTGGATGCCGCCCGCGCCGCGGAAGCGGTAGCGGTGCAGGAGCCAGGCGCCGGAAGTACCGAGCACGACGGAGAGGACGGTTGAGATGCAGGCGATGACGAGGCTGTTCTGCGCGGCACGGAGCAGCGGCCCGTTGTCCCAGACGCGCACATACCAATCGAGGGTGAAGCCCGACCAGAGGACGTTGAGGCGCGAGGCGTTGAACGAGTACGCCACGAGCACGATGATCGGGACGTAGAGAAAAACAAAGACGAGGGCCGTCCAGCCGCCGATGAGGAAATCGCGCGTGCGCAGCCCTGAAGGCAGGCGGAGGGTCGATGAAGCGTCGGACGACGGCATGGGGTGGACAGAGCAGGATTTGTGCTCTGCGCGCAGCCAGTGCAAGGCTGCATCTGCGCCGGGGCGCTACTTGCCGAAGAGGGAGTCGAGCAGGCCGGGTTTCTCCAGGAGAGAATTGAGGAAGGCTTTGCTCAGGTCGGAGGTGTCGGTCGCGGCGAGCGTGCCGCCGATCCGGAACGGGATGATGAACGGGCTGTAGCCCAGGTTGTCGGTTTTCGTATCGAGCAGGCCGGCGCCCTTCATCTTGTCGCCGAGCTTGCCGCGGGTCGCGAGGGTGAGCTCGAGCTTGAGCGGCTGCTCGAGCAGCGGCGTGCCCGCGACGTAGCTGACCTGCCCGGTGCCGCCGATGCGCACTTCCGGCGAGATCAGGGTGAAATCCTTCAGCACGAGGTTGAGCGACGGATCGCGCGTGGCGGTCACGCTGAGCTGGTCGAAGGGGATCTCGGAGAGGGCCTTGGTGATCTCGACGAGTTTCTGGCCCTTGTTGACCGGATTGTCGGACTCCTTCTTGCCGGTCATCGAGCCGAGGAAACTGCCGATGGCGGCGACGGTGGACTGCGTCTTCTGCACCTTGTCGGAGATGTCCGAATTCAAGACGCGGAAGAGGCCGGCCTTGCTCGTCAGCTCGAAATCGCCGTGCGCGCGGTCGGCGAGGTCACCGAGATTGCGGCCGCCGCCGGCGATGTGGCTGGTGACGTTGATGCGGCCCTCGATCGTCGGGAGCTTGGCCGGGGCCACGGCGCGAAAGGCGGGCGCGGCGTCGAAATTCAGCACGGAGAGATCGGCAGCCAGCGCATAGGGCGCGGGCGTCTTGGGCGTAAACGTCACGCCGGCGTCGAGCTTGAGGTCGCTGTCCGTGCCGAAGGCCGCCTGCAGCCCTTCGAGCTTCACGGCCCCCTCGCCCACCCGCAGCGTACCGGTGACGTTGCTGATCTTGAACTGATCGGTGTAAACGACCTGCTTCAGCGTGAGCGAAACCTGACCGCTCAGGCCCTGCCAGAAGGGCAGCGGATCGGGACCCGCCACCGGTCCCACCGGCGCCGCGGGCGTGCCGGCCGCCGCCGGGGCGCCGAGGAGCTTGACGTCGTCGAGGACGAGGAGGTCGCTCGCCACCCGCGCGTCGAGCGCGAGCCCCGCGGGGCTCGCGGCCACCGTGCCCGCCACCAGGAGGTCGGACTTGCGGCCCGCACGCTCAAACAGCAGGGGAAGATTGAAAGTCACCTTGCCCGCGCGATCCACATCCGCGCGCAGCTCGGCCGAGACGGCGGGCAGCGCCTCCTTCGTGGCGGCAACGAGGTTGGTCAGCGTCACCTTGGCCTGGATCTGCTGCGCCTCGGGCGTGATGCTCGCGGTGAAATCCCCCGCGGCGGTGCCGCTGGCGAGCTGGAGCGGCGCGGCGCAGACGGGCTGGGCGAGCGCGGTGGGGAGATTGAGACTCCACTTGCCGGTGGCCTTCACCGGCTGATCCTTGCCAGCGAGCCGCCCGGCCTTGAGCTCGAGCGAGAGCAGCGGTGCGCCGCCGGCCTGCGTGGCAAAATCCGTCACGCTCACCTGCCAGCCCTGCGGAGCGTAGTCGGCCGCGAAACCCGCGGTGAGATCCACCCCGCGCAGCAAAGGCGTACCCGCCCGGGCGATACCGAGCTGGCTGACGGCGAGCGGCGACTTGGAGTGGAGCGCGAGGCCGCCGCCCTGCGCGCTGGCCGCGACTTCGCCCCGCAGGTCGCCACCGGTGACCGCGAGGTCGCCGGTGAACGGGCGGACCCAGGCAAGCGGCACGCCCTGCAGGGACAGCCACAGCAGGTCCTGCGCGGGATCGGCGAGGCTGAGGGCGCCGGTGCGGACGTTGAACTCGAAGGCCTGCAGGGCGTGGGCATTGAGCACGGGCTTCGCCCCGGCGAGCGAGGCATTGAGCCGCTCGACGCGGACGGAGTCGCCGTGCTGCAGCAGGTCGAAATCCGCGGCGACCGTCACCGCGCCCATCGCACCGAGCTCGGGGCGGATCACCTGCAAGCGGTCGGCCGATACCTGGAGGCGGCCGGCGGCATGCACCTCGGCAAAGGACGCATCGGTCTCAAAGCTCCCCTCGCCCGCCGCGGTGAACGCCGGCAGCTCGCGGCCCAGGGCAAACGGCGCGAGATCGGTGTCGCGCAGATCGAGCTTCCACCGGCCGGCGAGCTTCGCACCCGCGGTGGTGAAATTGGCCTGGATATCGGCGAGATTCTTGCCGTTGCCCGCCAGCGTGAGCTGGTAGGTCTCCCCGCCGGCGGTGCGGGCGGCCGCCAGCTGGGCATCCAATTTCACGCCCTGCGGGAAACGGGGGCCGCTGACCGCCGCGGTCGTCGCAACGCTGAACCGGCCGAAGGTCTGCGGCGTATCCATGGCGGCCACGATGTCGCCGTGCAGCGTCAGCGCGCCGCCATCCTCGGTCGCCCCGGTGAGATCGAAGCCAAATTTCCCATCGCGCCCCACGCCGAGACCGCCGCCCCGCAGCGTGACCTTGATGCGCGCCGGAGGATGACCGGGCAGGCCGGGCATGAGCACCTCGCCCGCGAGATCGACGTCGGCTATCGTGACGCCGACGGGCAACTCGATCCGGGCAATGGCGCCCTGAAAAAGCGGAGCGGCGGCAGCGGCCGCGACCTCCGGATTGGCCGGCGTAACCCCCGCCCCGGCCGCGTGGGTAAGATCCAGCGTCCAGCCCCGGGCGCGCAGCGAGCGCACCTCGGCGCGTTTGCTCACGGCGGCGGTGACCACCGGCAGCTCGGCCTCCAGCGAGGGGAGCGTCAGGATGGCCCCGCCGGACTCGACGCGGAGATCGGTTACCTTCACGCGCTGCAGGCCCGCGGAGACGGCGCCCAGCGTGGCCTTGAGGCCTGGCTGGCCCGCCAGGGCCTTGCGCGCACCCCATGTCTGCACGCCGGAGTTTAAGGCGGCCGCGACGGCCACCAGCGCGACCACGAGGAGGACGCCACCAGCGATGAGAAGGACCCGGACAGGTTTCATGAGCGGGGATGAGACATCATGAGCCGCAGCGGGTTGCGAGCCGGAGAATTGAAAAAATGATTGAACGCCCCGCCCTGCGTCCAATCCCCGGCCCGGCTTACTGCAGGGAGACGAACTCGTCGTTCAGCCCCATCGCCTGCCGCAGGTTGGCGACGGCGACATTGTATCCGTAGTAGGCCTGCAGCTGGTTGGTGCGCGCCGTCGTCAGGTCAACCTGCGAGGTGAGCACATCGAGCTGGGTGGCCGTGCCGGCGGTGTAGCGGGCGTTGGCGAGACGGAGGGCCTCATCGGCCTGGGCAACGACCTTCTGGGAGGCGTCGGCCAGCTCGGCGGCCTCCTGGAGGGAGGAGAACGCGCGGCGCACCTCGACGTCGATCGCGAGCATCTGCTCGCTGCTGGCGAGCTTGGACTGCTCGACCTGCGAGCGGGCCTGGATGACGCGGCCGCGGGTGGCGTTGCCGTCGAAGATATTCCACTGGGACTGGAGGCCGACGAGGAAGCCGTCGTGCCCGTCGAGGCCGGGGCTGCCCCAGCCGCGGCGGTACTGCCAGCCGCCAAAGGCCTGGAGATTCGGCTGATAGTTGGACTTCGCCGCGATGACGCCCTGCTCGCCGGATTGGACGAGCTTCTCGAGCCGCTGGATTTCCGGACGCGTGTTGTGCGCGGAGTTGAGCGCGGACTGGAGGTCATAGTTCACAACATTGTAATCGAGCGTGCCGACGAACTCCGGGACCTTGCGCAGGTTCTCAGTGGCGGTGTTGGTGTAGCCCAGCAGCCGGCGCATATCCTCGATGGCGATGCGGAACTCGTTGCGCGCGGTGATCAGCGGCACCTGGCCGTTGGCCAGGGCGACCTCGGCGCGGAGCTTCTCAAAGCTGGACGTGGTGCCCGCGTTGAAGCGGTCGGTGGCGTTTTGCAGCTGGGACTTGAGCAGCTCGACGTTCTGCTCCTGCACCTTGATCTTCTCGCGGGCGAGGAGGATGTCGTAGAACTTCGTGCGCACCTGGAGGATGGCGTTGTTGATGGCGGCCTTCATCTCGAGCTCGGCGGCCTGGCGGGCCAGCTCGGCGCTCTTGACGGAGGAGCGGACACCGCCGCCGGCGTACAGCACCTGCGTCGCGGTGACGCTGATGTCGAGCACCCGGTCGCTGGCCGGCGCGGTGGTGGTGATGTCCTTGTCGTTGTACTGGTAGCTGCCGGAGGCGCCCACATTGGGGATCTCGCGGGAACGGACCTCGACCACCACGCCTTCCTGCTGGCGGATGCGCTCACGCGCCTGGCGGATGTCGAAGTTATTCTCAAGGGCGTAGCTGATCGCGGTCTTGAGGTCGAGCTGGTCGGGCACGGCCTGCTGCGGCGCCGGGGCGGCGCGCAACGGGGCAGCCAAGGCGAACAGGGCCAGGGAGGCCGTGGCGAGGGAGAGGCGGGCTGATTTCATGAGGGAGAGATTATTTGGCGGGCGAAGGAACGGCGGCGTGTCCGGCGGCGGGCGCGGCGTGACGGTCCTTCGAGTGATCGCGAGCAATAAGAATGTAGAACGCGGGAATGACAAACAGGGTGAAGAAAGTACCCACGGCCATACCCACGACGAGGACCCAGCCGATGCTGTTACGCGCGGCGGCACCGGGGCCGGTGACGAAGATCAGCATCAAGTGACCGAAGACCGTGGCGGCGGACGTCATCAGCACGGGGCGGAGACGGGTCGCGGCGGCGCGGCGGATGGCCTCAACCTTGGCGACACCCTCGTCCTGGAGCGAGTTGGCAAACTCGACGATGAGGATGCCGTTCTTCGCGATCAGGCCGACCAGCGTGATGAGACCGATCTGGGAGTAGATATTGAGCGAGGTCTTCCAAAGGAAGATCGGCAGCAAGGCGCCGACGATGGCCAGCGGCACGGAGCCGAACAGGATGATGCAGGGATCGCGGAAGCTGTTGAACTGCGCCGCGAGCACGAGGAAGATGAGCAGGCCCGCCATGCCGAGGGCCATCCAGAGGGCGTTGCCCTCGGTGCGCAGCTGGCGCGACTGGCCGCCGTAGTCGATCGAGTAGCCGGGCGGCAGGATCTCCGCGGCCTTGGCCTCGAGCTTCTTCAGCGCGAGGTCGATGCTGGGACCGACGCCGGTGATCTTGACCGAGTTGAGCTGCTGGAAGCGGTTGAGCGACCGCGGCTGCACCGTGTGCTTGAGCGTGGCGATGGTGGAGAGCGGGATGAGCGTGCCATCAGGGCCGCGGACATGGTAGTCGAGCAGCTGGTTGGCATTGAGGCGCTGGCCGCGCTCCACCTGCGGGATGACGCGGTAGCTCTGGCCGTCGTTGACGAAGCGGTTGACGTAACCGCCGCCGAGCATCGAGCCCAGGTCGCGGGCGACATCGCTGAGATTCAGGCCCATCGAGGCGACCTTGTCCTTGTCGATCTGGATCTCGACCTGCGGGAGGTCGAACTTCAGGTCGGAGTCGGCAAAGTAGAAGGTCGGCGCACCACCGCCGGCGTTGGCCTCGGTGTTGGCGTAAAGGACCAGCTGCTGCGCGTACTCCATCATCTCGCTGTGGTCGGCCGTGGAGCGGATCACAAACTCGATGGGGAACTGGCCGCCCGAAGGCAGCGGCTCGGGCGTGGTGACGATGACATTGAGACCGGCCACCGTGGCCGCCGGGCCCTGCAGCGCGTCCTGAATCTGGATCGAGGAACGCTTGCGCTCGGACCACGGCTTCAGGATGACGCCGGAGAAGCCGAAGCTGGTGCTGGTGAGCTGGAAGGAGTTTTCGTACTCGGGAATCGTCTCGAACATCTTCTGCACTTCCTTCGCGAAGATGATGTTCTGGTCGATGGTCGCGGTCGGCGCGGACTGCAGGATGCTGAACACCACACCCTGGTCCTCCTTCGGCGCGAGTTCGCTCTGGGCAAACATCACGAACGGCGCGATCAGCAGGACGAGCAGGCTCGCCGTCATGAGCACGAGGTGGAGGCCGCGGTACCGGCGACCCAGCAGAAAATCAAAGCCAATGGCCAGCACGGCGCCGATCACGGTGAGCCCGAGGGCTGCACCCGCCATGGGCAGGAGCATCGCCTTCACCGTGGCAAAGCCGGCGAACACCGCGAAGGCCAGCAGCACGACGAGCCAGAGGGGAATCCAGAGCACGAGCGCCCAGAGCAGCAGGTTCCACGGCGTGCGGCGATCCTCGCGCGTGGCGGTGACGGCAGTCACGATCCGGGCATAACGGTCGCGGACCCCGTCGAAGAAACGGTTGATGCGGCCGCTGAGGCCCTCTTCCTCATGATCGTGATCCTTGAGGAGGTAGGCGCTCATCATCGGCGAGAGCGTGAGGGCCACGAAGCCGGAAACCGCGACGGCGCCGGCGAGCGTCATCGCAAACTCGCGGAAGAGCGCGCCCGTCAGGCCGCCCTGGAAGGCGATGGGCGCGTACACCGCGGCAAGGGTGATCGTCATGGAGATGACGGGGCCGACCAGCTCGCGGGCGCCGAGGATGGCGGCCTCGACGGGCGGCTTGCCCTCGCGGATGTGGCGCTCGATGTTTTCGACGACGACGATGGCGTCGTCCACCACGATACCGACCGCGAGCACGATCGCGAGCAGCGTGAGGAGGTTGATGGTGAACCCGAAGGCGTACATCAGGAAGAGTGCGCCGACGAGCGAGAGCGGCATCGCGATGATCGGGATCAGCACGGAGCGCAGCGAGCCCATGAACAGGAAGATCACGATCATGACGATCACGAGGGTCTCGATGAGGGTGCCCAGGATCTCGCGCAGCGCGTCGTCGATGTACTTGGTGCCGTCGTACGCGAGCTTGACGTGGAGGCCGGCCGGGAGGGCGCGCTCGATCTCGGGGAGGACCTCGCGGACGCGCTTGATGACCTCGACGGTGCTCTCGGTGGGGAGCACCCAGATGCCCATGAAGGTGGCGGTCTGGCCGCCGAACTTGACCTCGGTATCGTAGTCCTCGGCGCCGAGGACGACGTCGGCGACGTCGGAGAGGCGGATGATGGTGCCATTGCGCTGGGCGACGACGAGCTTGCGGAATTCATCGACGTTCTTGAGGTCGGTGTTGGCCACGAGGCTCACGCTGAGCATGGTGCCCTTGGTGGAGCCGACGGCGGCGAGGGCGTTGTTGGCCTGGAGCGCGGCGCGGACCTCGGAGGGGCTGAGGCCGCGGGCGGCGAGCTCCTCGGGCTTGAGCCAGACGCGCATCGCGAAGACGCGGCCGCCAAGCACATCGGCGCGCTGCACGCCCTTCACCGAGGAGAGGCGCGGCTGTACCATGCGGGTGAGGTAGTCGGTGATCTGGTTCTGATCGAGCTTGTCGGAGTAGAAGCTCAGGTAGGCGGAGGCGAACTGGCTGTCGGCGGTCTCGACGCTGATGCTCGGCGTCTCGGCCTCGGGCGGCAGCTGGCTCTTCACCTGCTCGATCTTGCTGCTGATCTGAGCGAGCGCGGCGTTGGTGTCGTAGTTGAGCCGCAGGTACACGTCGATCGTGCTGAGGCCGGCGGCGCTGGAGGACTCGATGTAGTCGATGCCGTCGGCGCTCGCGATGACGCGCTCAAGCTGGGTCGTGATGTAGCCGCGGACCGTGTCGGCGCTGGCGCCGAAGTAGATGGTGGTGACCTTGACCACCGCGCTGTCGCTGCGGGGGTACTGGCGCGTGTTGAGCTTGGTGTAGGACACCAAGCCGATGACCAAAATGATGATGTTCACCACCAGCGCGATGACGGGCTTGCGGATGAACAGGTCGGTAAAGCTTTTGGATAGCATGGCGGTAGCCTAGGTGAGGTTGAGGGCTGGACTGACCTCAGGTGTTATCCGGCTTGGGCTTGGAGCTGGCGGCGGGCTGCACGGTGTTGTTCACCTGCACGGGCGAGCCGTTGCGGAGCTTGAAGACGCCGGCGGTGACGACCTGCTCGCCCGGCTTGACGCCCTCCTCGACGGCGATGAGGTCGCCGCGGGTGGTGCCGAGCTTCACGATCTGCTGGCGGACGCCGAGGTATTCCTTCCCGTCGTGGCCCTTCATGTTCTCGATGATATAGACGGAGTTGCCGTAGGGCGCGTAGGCGATGGCCGTCGCGGGCAGCACGACCTGCGGCGCCCCGAGCGGCAGCTCGACCTCGACCTGCACGAACATGCCGGCGCGGAGCTGCTCGGCGGGATTGGCCATCAGCGCCTGCACGCCGATGTTGCGCGTGGCGGGATCGACCTGGGAATTGATCGCGGAGATCTTGCCCGCAAAGGGCTGGTGAAAGCCGTCCACCGTCACGCTGATCTTCTGGCCGAGCGTCAGGGAGGAGATCTCGTGCTGCGGCACGTTGAAGTTCACATAGATCGGGTCGAGGCGCTGGATCGGCACGAGGTCGCGGCCGCGGGAGACGAACTGGCCGACATTGATGAGGCGGATGCCGACGCGGCCGTCGAAGGGCGCGCGGACGTGCTTGCGCGCGATGGTGGCCTTGAGCGCGGCGACGTTGGCGTTGGCCTGGTTGAGCTGGGCGGTGGCGTTGTCGAGCTCGGCCTGGCTGATGGTGTTCTTGCCGATGAGCTCGGCGGCGCGGTCGTGCTGGAGCTTGGAGAGCTCGGCGGCGGCCTCGGCGGCCTTGAGCTGGGCATCCTCGACGCTGGTGTCGAGGGAGAGGATGAGGTCGCCGGCCTTGACGGAGGTGCCGCTGTCGGCGGCGATGTTGACCACGATGCCGTCGGCGTCGGCCGAGAGCATCACGCCCTCCACCGGCGCGAGCGTGCCGATCGCGCTGATCACGGGCTGCCAGGCGACGGTCTTGGCCTCGTAGGAGGTCACCGCGCTCGCCGGCATGACGTGCGGCACGGAGGAAATCTTGACGATCTGGGCGCGCTTAACGAGCCCGAGGGCGAGCAGCACGATGACGAAGCCGAGAAGGGCGAAGGCAAATTTCTTAGGCATGACGGGAGGATGGGGGGAATGACAGGTTGGTATGAATTAAGGAAAATCAGGGAGTGGAGGCCGTGGCGAGCGGAGCTTCGGCGGGGTCGGCGGCGCGCTGGAGGAGCTTGGCGAGGAGGCCGACGAAGGTCTTGCGCTCGGTCTCGGTCAGCGGGGCCATCAGCCAGGCCATCTGGCGGAAGTGCTCGGGCAAAATCCGCTCCAGCAGGCTCTCGCCCTCCCGGGTGAGCTCAACCGTCACCATGCGGCGGTCCGCCGGATCAGGGTGGCGGCGGACCAGGCCATCGCGCTCCAACGTATCGACCAAGCCGGTCATCGTCGCGCGGGTGACCCCGGTGTGCTCGGCGAGCGCCGCGGGGCTCAGGGCGTCGCGGCCCGGCTGATTGCCCCGGCAGCGACCCCACAGCGCCATCAGGACGCCAAAGCCACCCTGGGTGATATCGTGGGAGGCCAGATGGGTTTCGACGACGCGGAACGCCTCGTCGCCCGTGCGCAGCAGATGCAGAAAAACCTCCGTAGCCGACGGATCAAGGTCGGGAAACTCCTTCGAGGCCTCGAGCAGGCACTCGTAGCGAGGGAGATTTTTGAGCATCAAGAGCGGCATCGGAAAAGCGATAAGGGCGCGGATAATTAGGAGGCTAACGATGAAGGCAAGCGGGCGCTTGCGTATTGGTCGAACAATCGGCGAGCTAATAGACAGGCCGCTGTGCCTTATGACAATCTGCTATGCCCTTGCGGCATTTGCATAATGGGCCGTTAGGAGCACGGGCTGGCCGGCGGGAAGGGAAACGCCTCGGGCAGAACGCCGTGATTCTAGGCTAAGTTTCTTTTAATGAAAAAGTACTGTGATCAGGCGCTATCGAACAAAACGATGTTTTGTTCGATAATATTCGATTTCCGAAAAAAAGCCTGAGGCCGCACCGGCCATACCTTTTTAAAAATAAAAGATATGGCCGCTAGCTTTCTTACAGCGCCTGGGCGGCGGCGACCACGGCCTCGGTGGTGATGCCGAGTTCCTTGTAGACGATCGGGCCGGGCGCGCTGAGGCCGAAGCGGTCGATGCCGATGATCTTGCCATCGAGGCCGACGTACTTGGACCAGAGGCCGGTGACGCCGGCTTCCACGGCGACGCGCTTGCGGCACGAGGACGGGAGGATGCTCTCGCGATACTCGGCCGGCTGGCGGTCGAAGCGGAAGAACGAAGGCATCGAGACGACGCGCGTGCCGGGCCCCATGGTCTTGGCGGCGGCGATGGCGAGCTGCAGCTCGCTGCCCGCGGCGAGGAGGATGTGCGTGAGCGGGGCCGTTTCCTGCACGGCGACGTAGCCGCCCTTGAGCACGCCGGCGCGGCGGATGTGCGGCGGGATGTCGTTGAGCATCGGCAGCGCCTGACGCGTCAGCGCGAGGAGCGTCGGTCCGTCGGTGCGCTCGAGCGCAGCACCGAAAGCTCCGGCGGTCTCCTCGGGATCAGCGGGGCGGATCACGTCGAAGTTCGGGATCAGGCGCAGGGCGGACACCGTCTCCACCGGCTGGTGGGTCGGGCCGTCTTCGCCGACGCCGATGGAGTCATGTGTGTAAACATAGACGACCGGCAGCTTGGCGAGCGCGGCGATGCGCATTGAGGGACGCGAGTAATCGGCAAAGACGAGGAACGTCGCCACGCTGGGACGGAAGAGCCCGTCGTAGGCGATGCCGTTGGCGATCGCCGCCATCGCGTGCTCGCGGATGCCGAAGCGGATGTTGCGGCCCGTGCGGTTGGTGGCGTCGAAGTCCTTGTCGGCGGCGATGTAGTTGAGCGTCGAGCCGTAGAGGTCGGCGCTGCCACCGATGAGCAGCGGCAGCTCGGCGGCGACCGGCTGGAGCGCATCGCGTCCCGCGGCGCGGGTGGCGAGCTTGGCGTCGGCCGGGAAGAGCGGGATCTTCTCCATCAGGTGAGCAGCGCTGGGCGCATGCGCGGCGGAGTCGAGCAGCGCGGCCTTCTCGGGATTGGCGGTGCGCCAGGCCTTGTAGCGTTTCGACCAGCGGTTGCAGGCCTTGATGAGGCGCTCCTTGTTGCCGGCGAAATACGCGCGCACGTCGTCGCTGACGAAGAAGTGCTGGTCAGCCGGGAGGCCGAGACCGGCGCGGGCGCCGTCGGAGAACTTCGCCCCACCCTCGCCGTGGCCTTTGGCGGTGCCGGCGACTTCGGGGATGCCCTTGCCGATGATCGTCTTGGCGATGATCAGCTGCGGGCGGCCGCTCTTGGTGTTCTTCGCCTTGTTGAAGGCCTTGAGGAAGAGCGCCATGTCGTGGCCGTCGACCGTCTGCACATCCCAGTGCATAGCCTTGAAACGCGCGGCGGTGTTCTCGCTCTGCGTCTTGTCCGCCATCGCGTCGAGTGTGACGTCGTTGGAGTCGTAAATGAGGATCAGGTTGTCGAGCTTCTGGTGGCCGGCGAACTCGACGGCCTCCATCGCGACGCCTTCCTGCATGCAACCGTCACCCGCGAGGCAGACGACGTGGTAGTCAAAAATCGGATGCTCCGCGGTGTTGAAGCGCGCGGCGGCCATCTGGCCGGCGACGGCCATGCCGACGGCGTTGCCGATGCCCTGGCCGAGCGGGCCCGTGGTGGCCTCGACGCCGGGCGTCTCGTGAAACTCCGGGTGACCCGGCGTGATGCTGTGCAACACGCGGAATTTCTTCACCTCTTCAAGCGAGACCTCATAGCCGCTCAGGTGGAGCCAGCTGTAGAGAAACATGCTGCCATGGCCGGCGGAGAGGACGAAACGGTCGCGGTTGATCCAGCGGGGACGCTCGGGGTTGTGCGACAGCGCGTGACCGTAGAGGACGGCGCCGATCTCAGCGCAACCGAGCGGGAGGCCCAGATGGCCGGAGGAACAGGCGTGGACGGCGTCGATCGCGAGTCCGCGGGCTTGGTTGGCAGCTTTGGCAAGGAGAAGGGTTTGCAGGGTCATTGGAAAATCAGGACCACCGTAGGCCACCGCCGCGGGACGGGGAAGCAGAATCTCAGCCCTTCCTGCGCACATTGTCGCGCAAGTCACTCAGCTGGCACAAAAAAGGCGGCCCCTCGCGGGACCGCCTGATAAAAGGCTCGGAGATTTACCGAAAGCGAACCGCTTAGTTCGCAGCCGCGGGAGCAGCCGCAGCGGCGGCAGCGACCTTGGCGGCGTGGATCTCGGCGGAGCGGTCCTTCTCGCGAATCGCGACGGCTGCCTTGCCGGTGCGGTTGCGGAGGTAGTAGAGGCGGGACTTCATGATCTCGGACTCGCGCTCGACCTCGATCTTCTCGATGTTCGGGGAGTTGACCGGGAACACGCGCTCCACGCCCTCGCCGTAGCTGATACGGCGGACGGTGAACGACTCGTGGATGCCATGGCCTTTGCGGGCGATGACGATGCCGGAGTAAACCTGCACGCGCTCCTTGTCGCCTTCGCGGACCTTGGTGTGCACGCGCACGCCGTCGCCGACTTTGAACGGCGTGATGTCTTTCTTCACCTGCGCGGAGGTGATTTCGTTGATGATCGGGTTCATGGCTGAGTTATTTGAGTAAATCGGGTCGGACCTGACGGGTTTTTTCCACCTGTTTCGCATGCCGCCACTTTTCGATTTCGGCATGATTTCCAGAGAGGAGAACCTCCGGAATGGACATGCCCCGGAATTCGGCGGGACGCGTGTATTGAGGAAAGTCGAGCAACTTGCTGGTGAAACTTTCGTGCGTCAATGACTTTTCCTCACCGAGCACGCCGGGGATGAATCGGGCAAGCGCATCGATCACGACTCCGGCGGCCAACGTGCCGTTGGTCAGCACGTAGTCACCGATGCTGATCTCCTGGTCGATCACGTGGTCGCGGATGCGCTGGTCGATGCCTTCGTAATGACCGCTCAGCATCACCAGATGCTGCTGCTTGGACAGATCCTCGGCCAGTGCCGGCGACAGCGGCGTGCCGTCGGGCGTGAGATAAATGCGGCGGCAACCCGGGGTTTGCAGCTGCTCGATGGCGGCGAAGACCGGCTCGGGCTTCATCACCATCCCCGCCCCACCCCCAAACGGTCGGTCGTCTGCCGTACGGTGCTTGTCGGTCGTCCAGGCGCGCAGGTCGTGGACGCTGACGCCCAAGTGCCCCGCCGCGATGCCTTTGCCGAGGATGCTCTCGGCGAGGACGCTATCGAGCATCCGCGGGAAAAGCGTGAGGACGTCGATGCGCAGCATGTTGGTGGGAGAAAATAAAAAATCGCCCGAGCCGGGAACGGCAGGGGCGATTTTGTAAAAAGGAAGCGGTCAGCTCAAGCCGTCGCGGCGGTGGCCGCAGCGGTCCGGCGCGCCTTCTTGATCATGGCGTGCATGGTATCGGTCGGCGTGGCGCCCTTGCTGAGCCAGTAGTCGACGCGGTCGAGCTTGATATTGATGGGGTTGCCCTTGGTCTTGGGCGTGTAGGTGCCGAGGTTTTCAACGGCATCGCCATCGCGACGCGAACGCGCTTCGGCGACAACCACACGATAGAGGGGCTGATGCACGGAGCCAACCTTGGTGAGACGGATTTTGAGTGCCATGACTATGTTTTACGGAGCTATTCTTTCTTGGAAAAATGTGAACAACACCGGGCCGCAAATGGCTTGTCAAGCCCTGAGTCCCCCGCTGTCTTGGCCACCTTATGCTCAAAGCTGGCATCGTCGGTCTCCCCAATGTGGGCAAGTCCACTCTCTTTAACGCCCTCACGCGCTCCCGCAAGGCCGAGGCCGCGAATTATCCGTTCTGCACGATCGACCCGAATGTCGGCGTCGTGATCGTGCCCGATGAGCGTCTCGCCATCCTTCAAAAGATCGCGAAGACCAACGTCGTCGTGCCCGCCGCCATCGAGTTCGTCGATATCGCCGGTCTCGTTGCCGGCGCCAGCAAGGGCGAAGGCCTTGGCAACCAGTTCCTCGCCAACATCCGCGAGGTCGATGCGATCGTGCAGGTCGTCCGCTGCTTCGTGGACGACGATATCGTGCACACCATGGGCGGCGTCGATCCCGTGCGCGACATCGAGGTGATCACGACCGAACTCGTGCTCGCCGACCTCGACGCCGTCGCCAAGCGCATCGCCAAGACCCAGAAGAGCGCCAAGGCCGGTGATAAGGAAGCCATCATCGAGCTCGCCCTCCTCCAGAAACTCGAGCCCCACCTCAACGCCGGCAAGACCGCCAACACCCTCGCCGCCACGCCCGAGGAGGTCGCGCAGATGAAACTCCTGCAGCTCCTCACCGCGAAGCCCGTGCTCTTCGCCTGCAACGTCGCCGAAAGCGACCTCGCCACCGCGAACGAAAATCCCTTCGTTCTGAAAGTCGCCGAGTACGTCCGCACGCACCACGACGCCGCCTACGTGCCGATCAGCGCGCGCATCGAGTCCGAGCTCATCGACCTCCCGCCCGAGGAAGCCAAGGCCTTCCTCAAGGATCTCGGCGTCGATGACTCCGGCGTCTCCTCCCTCATCAAGGGCACCTACGGCCTGCTCGGCCTGATGACCTACTTCACCGCCGGTGAAAAAGAGGTCCGCGCCTGGACGATCCGCAAGGGCTGGAAGGCCCCGCAGGCCGCGGGCGTGATCCACACCGATTTCGAAAAGGGTTTCATCAAGGCGGAAATCGTTTCCTACGACGATCTCACGAAGCTCGGCAGCGTCGCCGCCGCCCGCGATGCCGGCAAGTACCGCCTCGAAGGCAAGGAGTACGTCTTCCACGACGGCGACGTGGCGCTCTTCCGATTCAATAACTGAGTCGGCCCGGCGCTCGGCAAAGAGTCCTGGCGAGCGAAAAGCCTGCCGGTTAATTCGTATCTATTTATAATTGAATAGATTATAAATTTAACGCAAAAAATGCAAATCGGACATAACTTGGAAAAATGTCCGATTATCGGACACTCCTTGGCCGATCCAGGTTCACCGCAGTTCCGTCATCCTCCGGCGCTGTGCCGCATCCCGTAGCTACGAGCGTGAGCGAGTGGGCCTTCCACCACTCGCTCACGCTCGTAGCTACATCAGTCAGCTCTCCACCCCGCCCCGGGCGCGCACATCGCGCCGGGTCTTCAGGGCCACCGTCGCCGCGATCTCGATCGCCGCGACCATATCCTCCAATTCGATACACGGCTGCCCGTCATGCGCCTGCTCCGGCAAAAACGGCACGTGGATGAAGCCGCCGCGCACTGCAGCGGCCCCACCCTTCCCCTGCCCTTTGCCGCGGCTCAGCTCGTGCATGAGCCCGTAGAAAACGTGGTTGCACACGAAGGTGCCCGCCGTCTGCGACACCGCGGCCGGCACGCCGTTCTTCCGCAGCGCTGCCACCAGCGCCTTGACCGGCAGCGTGCTCCAGTAGGCCGCGGGCCCGCCGCGCACGATCGGGCGGTCCACCGGCTGCGCCCCCGCGTTGTCCGGGATGCGCGCATCATCGACGTTGATCGCCACGCGCTCCGGCGTGATGTCCGCCCGCCCGCCCGCCTGCCCGAGGCAGAGCACCAGCGCCGGCTGATGCACCCGCAGCAAACGCTTCAGCTCTCGCATTGATTCCCCGAATACGCACGGCAGCACCGCTCCGACCACCTGCGCCTTGCCGATCATCCGTCCATCGAGCGCCTGCGCGATTTCCTGCGATGGATTCCGCAGCTCGCCCCCAAACGGCTCAAAGCCCGTGATCAAAATCGTTTTCATCGTCAGAAGCGATAAACACAGAACCACATGATCAGCACGTTCGCCACGAGAATCACCAGCGCGATCGGCACCTGCGCCTTGATCACGGCGTGCTTGTCCGGCAGCTCCAGCAGCATCGCCGGCACGAGGTTGAAGTTCGCCGCCATCGGCGTGAGCAGCGTGCCGCAGTAGCCGCAGAGCATGCCGATGGCCGCCATGATCGCGGGATTGCCACCGTGCTGGTGCACAATGAACGGCAATCCGATGCCCAACGTGATGACTGGAAACGCCGCGAAAGCATTCCCCATGCACACGGTGAAGAGCGCCATGCCTAGGCAATACGCCAGCACCGCCACAAAGGGATACTGCGTCGGCAGCGCCTGCGCCACGAGGTCCGCCACCACCGCGCCGACGCCCGCCTTCGCAAAGATCCCGCCCAGCGCCGCCAGCAGCTGCGGCAGGATGATCGCCCACCCGACGGTCTGCACCAGCCGGCTTCCCTCGTCCACGGGCGTCATCGGCTGCGCGCGGGTGAGCCGGATGCCCACGATTACCGCCACCAACGCGCCGAGGCACACGGAGGTCACCGTGGTGTTCGCCGAGTCGAGCAGCCACACGTCGCCGACATGGAGTTTCGCCAACCCCAGCGTGCCCACTATTGCCGTGGCCGGGATCAGAAGCGCCGGCACGAAGAGCTTGTTTTTCAACCGCTCCGCGGACGCCGCGCGCTCCCCGGGCGACGCCGCGTCCGCCTTCGCCGGGCCGACCTGTTTCGTCGCCGCGAGCCCGACGAGCGCCAGCAGGATGTAGCCGACCACCACGGGCGGCAGGGTCTTACCGCCCAGAAATACCACGGCCAGCAAGCCCCAGAAAATCGCCGAGCCCCAGCGCGTCGGGTGCCCGCGCATCAGCGCCGTACGCCCCGCCATGAGCAGCAGGAAGACGCCCGCCACCACGTAAAACACATCGAGGCTCAGCAGCTTCATTGCCCGCCCTCCCCTGTCGCGCCCGGCAATCCGCGGCCAAGCCGCCGGTCGAGCACGCGCGCCCGCCACCACATCGTGCAAAAAGCGACCAGCGCCGTCGGGATGCCCCAAAGCGACAATGACCACACGCCGACGTTCACGCCCTGCGCCTCCAGCACGCCTTTGATCAGGTACACCGCGCCCACCGCGAAAACCGTATCCTCGCCGAAGAAATTGCCGACGTTCTCCGCCGCCGAGGCGTTGGCCCGGATCAGCTGCGTGGCCTGCGGGGTGAGTTCGCCGTGCTTCGCGCGCGCCGCGCCCTCCGCCATCGGCGTCACCAGCGGCCGCACCATCGCGGCATGTCCGCCGATATTCACCCCTAGCGCGACCGAGACCTGCCGCACCGCCGTGTAGAGCAGCAGCACGCGTCCCGTGGTCGCGGCCTGCGCGCGCTTGATCAGCGTCTCCGCGCGCTCGCGCAACCCGTAGCGCTCCAGCAGCCCCACGACCGGCAGCATGAGCAGGACCGTCAGCGTCATGTAGCGGTTCTCCACGAAGTATTTTCCAAACAGCGCCATGATCTCGTTGAACGACATCCCCGCCACGAGCCCCGTCGCGATGCCGGCCGCCAGCACCACGAGCAGGGTGTTGAATCGCAGTGCGAACCCCAGCGCGATCACGACGATGCCGATGAGTTTGATCATGCGGAAAACCTCCTCAGCCCGATGCCGGCCGCGCGCAGCTCCCGGTTCAGCCGCTGCGCAAAGGCCACCGCATGCGCCCCGTCGCCGTGCAGGCAGACCGTGTCGGCCTTGATCGCCACATCCGTGCCATCGGTCGCGCGGACCAGCCCTTCCCGGACCATCCGCAGTACTTGCGCCACCGCCGCCGCCTCGTCCGTGATGAGCGCATCCGCCCGCGTGCGCGGCGTCAGCGAGCCGTCCGGCTGATACGTGCGGTCCGCAAACACCTCCTCGGCGACGCGCAGCCCCGCCGCCCGCCCGGCCCGCACCAGTTCGCTCCCGGCCAGCGCAAACAACAGCAACCCCGGTTCGGCGTCTTTGACCGCCTGCGCAACCACCCGGGCCACCGCGGCATCCCGGGCCGCAAGATTGTAGAGCGCGCCATGTGGCTTCACGTGTCGCACCGCGCCGTCGGCGATCTCCTGCAACGCGGCGATCTGGCCGCGCACGAGCTTGTGCAGCTCCTCCGCGGTCAGGCTCAGCTCCCGTCGGCCAAAATTCTCCCGGTCCGCAAAGCTCGGATGCGAGCCTACGGCAACGCCGTGCTTCTTCGCCAATTTCACCGTAGCCCGCATCGTCGCCGCGTCGCCCGCGTGCGCCCCGCAGGCGATGTTGGCCGACGTGATCAGCGGCATGAGCTCGGCATCGTGGCCGCTCCCCTCGCCGAGGTCGCAGTTGAGGTCGATCGTGCGCACGTCAGCGGAGTTTTTGCGCGAGCCCTTCCCGCAGCAGCGCCAGTCCGTGCTCATGCGCGAGCGCCAGTTTTTGCGCCTCGGCCAGCGACACCTCGGCGAACTTCACCGTATCTCCCGGCCGGAGCTGCGCCATCAGCGGCAGGTCCACGCTGATCACATGCGCCGCCTGCGGGTAGCCGCCGATGGTCTGCGCGTCCGCCATCAGCACGATGGGCTGGCCATCCGGCGGCACTTGCACGGTGCCCGGCGCCACCGCCGAGGAAATCAAATCCACCTTGCTCGACCGAACGAGCGCGGCGCCCGAAAGGCGCAGCCCCATCCGGTCCGACTGGGGCGACACCTTGAACTCCGCCCCGAACAGCGCCGCGCCAAACTCGTCCGTCTGCGCCCCCCGCAACACCCGCACCACCGGATGGGCCGAATACGCCGGCAGCACCCGCGCATCAATCCGCCAGTGGTCCCCCAGCTGCCGCGTCACCGCCGGCAGCGGCAGCACATCGCCGTCGTGCAACGCACGCCCTTGGAAGCCGCCAAAGCCTCCGCGCAGGTACGTGCTGCGGCTCCCCATCACGGGATCGACCGCGATGCCGCCCGCCACCGCGAGGTAGCCGCGACAGCCGCGTTTCGCCGCGCCGATTTTCACGCGCTCGCCCGCGCGCACCGCCACGGGTTGCCAGCTTGGCAGGCCCTCCCATTCGACGCCGCCGAGTGCGACCACCGTGTCCTGCGAAAACTCCAGCTCCGGCCCCACCAGGACGAACTCCAGTGCCGCCGCGTTCTCTGCGTTGCCGACCAAAAAATTTGCCACCCGCAGCGCCACGGGGTCCATCGCGCCGCTCAGCGGCACGCCCGCGCCCCGGTGCCCCGGACGCCCCAGGTCCTGCACCGTCGTTTGCAGGCCGCCGCGGTGAATCTTTATTTCCATGACAAAAATTCCTCCGGCGTGATCGCCTTGAATTTCACCCGGTCCCCCACCCGCAGCAGCGCCGCCGGACTCCGCGCCGCGTCAAACAACGCCAGCGGCGTGCGCCCGATCAGCTGCCAACCACCGGGCGAGGCGAGCGGATACACGCCCGTCTGCATCCCGCCAATGCCCACCGAACCCGCCGGCACACTCGTCCGTGGCGTCGCCCGGCGCGGCGTGTGCAGCTTTTCCGGCAGACCGCCGAGATAGGGAAAGCCCGGCGAAAAACCCACCGCGTGCACCACGTAACTCGCGCCCGCGTGCAGCGAAACCACGTCGCTTTCCTTCAACCCGCCCTGTCGCGCCACCACGGCCACGTCCGGGCCAAATTCCCCGCCGTAGCACACGGGGATTTCAACGAGGCCGCCCTTGTCGCCACCTGCGCGCTCCGGCTGTCCCAGCCCCGGCCAGCCCTTGTCGCCTTTCGCCGCGCGCTCGCCGATCACCTGGCAGACGTGCTCGTACGGCGTCTTGCCCCCGCCGCGATTAAATACCCCGGGATCGTAAAACACCGTCACCGTCGCATAGGCCGCCACGACATCCACGATCCCATTTGCGCGCCCATTTTCCAAAACCGCCACCAGCGAGCGCACCCGGTTCAGCACCACGTCATCGACGCCCGCCCCCAGCGTGACAACCACCGCATGGTCTCCGAGGGGCGCAAAGGTCATCCCTCCGTTATCTCCCGCCGGGAAACGATGGCAAGTCCCCTCCGGCCGGGTCTTCTCCCTTACTTCCCCAGTAGCTCTTCCGCGTGCGCCAGGGCGCTCTTCGCCTTGCTGTCGCCGAGCATGCGGGCCAGCTCGGTCACGCGCGTCTTCCGGCTCATCTGGATCGGCTCGATGCTCACCACCGCGCGGTCCTTGGACTGGTCCTTCGTGACCACCAGATGACACGTCGCCTGCGCCGCCACCTGCGGCAGATGGGTCACGCAAAGCACCTGGTGATTCTTCGCGATCTCGGCCATCTTCTCGCCGACGATGCGGCCGATCTCGCCACCCACGTTGGCATCGACTTCGTCGAACACCAGCAGCGGCACGCCGTCGAGGTCGGCCAGCACGGTCTTCAGCGCCAGCATCACGCGCGCGAGCTCGCCGCTCGATGCCACGCGGTTCAGCGGCAGCACCGCCTCGCCGACGTTCGGGGAAAACAGGAACTCACACTTGCTGTCGCCCATCGGGCCCGGCTCCGTCAGCGGCACGACCGCCACCTGGAAATCCGCCTTCTTGAACCCGAGCTGCACGATGCTCTTCACCGCGATCTTCGCCAGGTCCTTCGCCGCCTTCTCGCGTGCCGTGCGCAGCGCCGAAGCGTCCTTCAGCATCGCACGTTCCGCGGTGCCGATCTGCTTTTCCAAGCGGGCCAGGGTGCCCTCCATGTCGCCTTGCGCCTCGAGCCGGCGGCGCAGCTCCTCACGCGCCTCCAGCACGGCTGCGAGGTCGCCGCCGTGCTTTCGTTTCAGCTCAAGCCAGGTGTTCATCCGCGTGGTCAGCAACTCGGCCGCCTCCGCATCGAACTGCAGTTGCTGGCTCAGAGAGGAAAATTCCGCACTGAGGTCGTTCAGCTCCACGGCGACCGAGTTCAGCCGCTCGGCGAGCGGTCGGCTCGCGGCGTCGATCGACTCGATCTGCCGCGCCTCGCGCAACAGCGCCGCGATGCGGCCCTGCACGCCGTCGTCGCCGGTCAGGCCCGCGGTCAAGGTCTCGGCGAGGCCCGTCAGCTCCTGCGAGCGGCTCATGCGCGCGAAATCCCGCTCAAGCGTCTCGATGGCCTCGTCAGTAAGTGCGAGCCCGTCCATGCGGCCGAGCTGGTTTTGCAAAAACTCGATCTGGTCCGGCGAGAGCTTCGTCTCCCGCGCCAGCTGCTCGCGCTGCGCCAGCAGTTCCCGCCACACGCCGTAGCGCGCCTGATAGGTGGCGAGCGTTTCACTGGTGCGGCCAAAGAGATCGAGCAGCTCCAGCTGGCAGCTTTCCTTGAGCAGGCGGCGCGGCTCGCTTGGACCGTGGAAGTCCACCCAGTGCTCGCCCAACCGCTGCAGCGCCGCGAGGGTGCTCAGCCCGCCGTTAACCGTGATCTTCGGCGCCTTGTCGCGCGGGAGACTGCGTTTGAGGATCAACAGCCCGTCCTCGCACGGCGGCAGGTCCAGCTCCGCGAGAACCGCGTCGATGGCCTTGGCATCCGTGAAAAACAGCGACGCCTCGACCTCGCAGCTCGGCGCGCCCTGCCGGATGACCGTCTTGTCCGCCCTCTCGCCTGCGAGCAGGCTCAGCGCCCCGAGCAAAATGCTCTTGCCCGCGCCGGTCTCGCCGGTGACCGCGGTGAAGCCCGCCTCAAAGTCGAGCGCCACTTCCTCGAGCAGGGCCAGATTGCGGATGCGGAGCGATTGCAGCATGCGCGATATGGGCACGAAAACCGGCCCCGTTTCAAGCGCGCCGCGTCGTGAAAATTTGTCTTTCGCAACCATCGCTCCTGACAGCTTTTCCAAAACCCCTTCCCCAGGACCGGCACGAATCGCTTGCGTTCCGGTCTATGCATGCAAGTAGTTACTTACATGAAAGCCACCACCTCAGTTCCGCCCGCCCGTCAGCGTCTGCTCGCCGCCGCCGCCCGGGTGTATGCGCGGGACGGGCTCGCCGGTGCGACCACCCGCGCCATCGCGCAGGAGGCCGGGGTCAACGAGGTCACGCTGTTCCGGCTCTTCCAGACCAAGGACAAGCTGCTCGCCGCCGTCGTCGGAGAAAACTTCGGCACCAAGTCCGCCGCGAGCCAGACGCCCATCCCCGCCCCGACCGCCGACCTGCGCGCCGATCTCACCGCTCTCGCCCGCACCTACGACGCGTTGCTCACGGCCAACTGGCCGCTCGTCCGCACCATGCTGGGCGAGATGCATCACCACCTGACCGAGCCGCACGAGCGGCAGGTTTTCCGCAGCATTTTCCTGCCGCTCAAGGAGAGCGTCATCCGCCGGGTCGAGGCCGCGCAGGCCGCCGGTGAACTCCGCCGCGATACGCGGCCCGACCTGCTCTCCGACCTTCTCCTCGGCTCTATTTTCTCCGGCACCCTCCGCCGTTCCATCCCGCAGCTCCAGATCGAGTACACCTCGGACACCTACGTCGAGGCCGCCGTCGCCACCTTCCTTGATGGCGCCGCCGTCACCCCGCGCCGCCGCGCATGAGCGCTCCCCTGACAGGCCTGTACGGCTCCGACCGCAGTCTCCTCTCGCCGCTTGCCGCGCGCATGGCCGACCGCGGGATCCTGAAGTGGGTCATCGCCCTCACCGCCGCGCTCGGCGCCATCCTCGAGGTCATCGACACCAGCATCGTCAACGTCGCCATGCCCGACATCCAGGGCAACCTCGGCGCCACCCTTGCCGAGGTCGGCTGGATCTCCACCGGCTACGCCTGCGCCAACGTCGTGATGATCCCGCTCACCGCATGGCTGAGCGATCGCTTCGGCCGCAAACAGTACCTGCTCTTTTCACTCGCCGGCTTCACCGCCGCCTCCGTGCTCTGCGGTCTTTCCACCAGCCTTGGCATGCTGATCTTTTCCCGCGTGCTCCAAGGCCTCTGCGGCGGCGGCCTCCTGGCCAAGGCCCAGTCGATCCTCTTCGAGACGTTTTCCAAAAAGGAACAGCCCGCCGCACAGGCGCTCTTCGGCATCGGCGTCATCGCCGGCCCGGCCTTTGGTCCCGTGCTCGGCGGCTATCTCACCGACATGCTCGGCTGGCGCTGGATCTTTTTCATCAACCTCCCCTTCGGCATCCTCGCCGTGCTCATGACCATCGCGTTTCTCCCGCGCGATGTGGCGAGCACGACCGGGGACAAACGCGTGGACTGGCTGGGGATCGGCCTGCTCACCCTGAGCCTCGCCTCGTTTCAAACCATGTTGGAGGAGGGCCAGCAGGAGGACTGGTTCAGTTCCAAGTTCATCATCACGATGGCCGTCGGTGCGGTCGTCGGTACGGCGTTCTTCATCTGGCGCGAGCTCACCGTCGAGTCCCCCGCGGTCGATCTCCGCGTGCTCAAGCACCGCTCCCTCGCCGCCGGCAGCCTCTACTCGCTCGTCCTCGGCATGGGCCTCTACGGTGTCATGTTCGCCGTGCCGATCTTCGTGCAGGACTACCTGCACTTCACCGCCACGCAGAGCGGCCTGCTCCTCATGCCCGGCGCCCTAGCCTCGGCCTGCATGATGATCGTGATGGGCAAGATCTCCGGCAAACTTGACGCCCGCTTCCTCATCGCCTGCGGCGCCCTCACCACCGTCGCCACTGCGCTCCTCCTCTCCCGCATCAATCCCGACACCGGCACCGGCTCGCTCTTCCTGCCGCTCGTGCTCCGCGGCCTCGGCAGCGTCATGATGTTCCTGCCGCTCAGCCTCGCGACCCTCGGCTCGCTGCCCAAGTCCGCCATCGCGGCCGGCTCCGGTTTTTACAGCCTCACGCGCCAGATGGGCAGCAGCATCGGCATCGCCGCCATCACGACCTACCTCGCGCACCGCGAGACGGTCCACCGCGCCAATCTCGTCGAGCGCATCACCTCCACCAACGCCGCCGCCCAGACCCGCGTGCAGCTGCTCCAGGGAAATTTCTCGCTCCACACCGCCGACCCCGTGCACGCCCACCAGCAGGCGATGTCCGTGATCGACCAGACCATCAACGGTCAGGCCCTCCTGCTCTCCTTCGCCGACGTCTTCTTCTACGTGGCCCTCGCCTTCGTCGTCACGCTGCCGCTGCTGCTCCTCCTCGGCAAGGGCGGCAACCGCGAGGCCTCCGCCGCCGCGCACTGATCCCTTTCAAAGAACCCTCAATCTATCACTACCATGGATACGACCATCGACTCTCCCGCGCCCGTCGCCACGACCGACGCCCCTGCCCGCTCCACCCCGTGGAAGGCCATTTTTGGCGGCGTCGTTGCGCTCGCCCTGCTCGCGTGGTTCGGCCACATGGCCGTCCACGCCTACCACTACGAAGAGACCGAGGATGCCTACATCACCGGCCACCTCCACCAGATCAGCCCGCAGCTCGACGGCCAGGTGAAGGAAATTCTGGTCGCGGACAACCAGACCGTGCACGCCGGCGATGTCCTCGTGCGTCTCGATCCGCTTGAATTTCAGCTCGCTGCCGACAAGGCCCGTGCCGCCCTCGACCAGGCCAAGGCCCAGGTCACCGCCACCCGCGCCGCCGCCGCGCAGGCCGACGCCGCAATCGCCGAGGCCGAGGCCCGGGTGAAGCAAGCCGAGGCCCAGACCGCCCAGACCACCGCGCAACTCGACCTCGCCCGCCTCACACTCGCCCGCAACGAGGAGCTCTTCAGCAAGGGCGGCGTCATCACGCAGGCTGATCTCGACAATGTCCGCAGTGCCTATCGCGCCGCCGATGCCGCGCAGTCCGCCAGCCAGGCCAACGTCACCGCCGCCCGCTCCGCCATCGGATCCGCCCAGGCCGCGCGCAATTCCGCGCAGGCCCAGGTCACCGCTGCACTCGCCAACGCCGCGGTCGCGGAATCCGCCGTGCGCAATGCCGACCGTCAGCTCGGCTACACCACGATCACCGCGCCCGCCGACGGCCGCATCGGCAACAAGGCCGTCGAGCTCGGCAACCGCGTCGTCGCCGGCCAGACGCTCTTCTCCCTCGCCGCGCCCGAAGCGTGGGTGGTCGCCAATTTCAAGGAAACCCAGCTGGCCCGCATGCACGCCGGCCAGCCCGTCGAGCTCACGATCGACGCCGTGCCCGGCCACCCGCTGCACGGCACGATTGAGAGCATCGCCCCGGCTAGCGGCGCGCAGTTCGCGCTTCTGCCGCCCGACAACGCCACCGGCAATTTCAACAAGGTCGTCCAGCGCGTCCCGGTGAAGATCGTCCTCGACGACGCCAGCCGCCGCGACCTCGGCGACCGCCTCCGCCTCGGCCTCTCCGCCATCGTCAACGTGCGGATCCGCTGAGGGGACCGCTTCGGCTCTCGCCTAACCTGCCGGCTCCGCGCCGTCGCAGGTGAAGTGAAACGTCGCGCCGCGCCCCACCTCGGCAGTCGCCCAGATGCGACCCCCGTGGCGGTGGATGATGCGCTGCACCGTCGATAGACCCACCCCCGTGCCGGGAAACTCGTAGGCGGTGTGCAGCCGGGTGAAGGGCGTGAAAAGCTTGTCCGCCTTCGCCAGCTCGAAACCCACGCCGTTGTCGCGCACGAAGAAATTCGACTCGCCCGGCGGCCCGTTCTCCCAGCCGAGCTCGATCCTCGGCTGCGCCGTCTTGCCAGTGTATTTCCAGGCGTTGGACAGCAGGTTGTCCAAAACCACCAGGAGCAGGGTGCGATCGCCGCTGACCGGCAGCCGCTCCGGGATGATCAGCTCCACCGCGCGCTCCGGCTGGTCTTCGCGCAGCCGCGCAGCGACCTCGCGCGCGATCTCGGCCAGGTCCACCTCGGTGCGGCGCAGTTCCTGCCGCGCGGCCTGGGCCATCTTGAGGAGATCCGCGATCAGCGACCCCATCTGCGTGGCTCCCTGCTGCATGGCCTCCAGGTAGCGCCGGCCCTTCGCCGATACCGCCGGACCAATCTCACCCTCCAGCAGCTCGGCAAAGCCGCTGATCGCGCGCAAGGGCGCGCGCAGGTCGTGCGAAACAGAGTAGGAGAAGGCCTCCATCTCGCGGTTCAGCGCCTCAAGCTGCGTCGTGCGTTGCGCCACGCGCTGCTCCAGCTCGGTGAAGACCTGTACATTTTCCATCGCCACGGAAGTGGTGTGCGCGAGCGCCTGCAGGAGCACGACTTCCTCGGGCGTCGCCGTGTACGGGCGCGCCCAGTAGCAGCCGATCGCCCCGATCGGCTGATGCAGGCGGATCGGCACCATCGTCAGGCTCTTCACAAAGGTCGGCCGGTACGCGTCCGCCGGGATGCGCGGGTCCGCATAGATATCCGGGATCGTCGCGGGCTTGGCATTGAGCATCACCCAGCCGCTGATGCACGTCTCCATGGGAAACCGCTGGCCTTTCCACAGCGGGCTGATCGCGTCCTCGTCGGCGTAGTGGCATTTATTGCCGTCGCGCAGGATGAAGGTCGCGCCATCCGCCCCCGCGATATCGCGCGCGGCGCGCCGCACAACTTCCTGAATCGCAGGTAGCGAGCGCACGAGCGAAAGCTCCTGCACCGCCGTGACGACCCGGGCCTGCGCCCGCAGGATCCGCCGGAGCGTGATGACCTCGGCAATGCGTTCCTCCGATTCCATATCCCGTAAGCTACTACATTTTCGATCTGGAGGAAAGTCCCATGACTCGCCATCCGACCCCTGCCCTCGCGGCTTGCCGTTTGACCGTGGAGTCGTGAAAATCCTACGAAAATCCGCGTCCGTCATGAGCCAGCTTTTCTGTTTCCCCGATGCCACCCGGCGCGATCCCGCCGTCGATCGCTGGCTCGAGGCGCACCCGGATGAACTCGGCCTCCTCGCCCGGCGCTGGTATGCCGTCCTGCGCGAGTGCGGCTCCGACGTGCGTGAGATCCTGCATGATGGGCACCCCACCGCCTGCGTCGGCGACGCCGCCTTCGCCTACGTCAACCGCTTCAAGGCCCATGTGAATGTCGGCTTCTTCCACGGCGCCGCTCTCCCCGACCCCGCCCGCCTGCTCGAAGGCACCGGCAAACTCATGCGCCACGTGAAGCTCGTCCCGGGCCTTGAACCCAACGCCAAGGCGCTCGCGAAATTGATCGAAGCGGCCTACGCCAACATGCAGGCGCAGGTTGGCGGATCTTTACCACGCACCTGACCGAGGCTTGGACTAGGTCACGACGCCGACAACACCGCCGGCGTCAGCCCCGCCGCTGCCTTTATTTTGCCCAGGTGCCCGCGAATCACCTCCGGAGGGTTCCACATGAGTGCATCGATGACCGAGAGGCCGGGCTCAAAGGCATACCCGCGGCAGCCGTACTCGAATACGAAAGGCTCTTGTATCTCTAATCGGATACGACTGCGGGCGAAAGCCGCCGGATCAAACAAAGCCGCGCCGCCAGGCGGATTGAGGTATTCCCCGGCTCCCAGCGCTTCGGCGACCCGGAGCGCCCAGTCCCCCGGACCATCGACCGGGGCGAGGTCGAGCTTCATCTCGGATTGAACCCGGGGATGGAACGGCAGGCCCAGCACTTCGCAGGTCTTGCGCAGGGTGAGCAGGTTGAGCCGCGCCAGATTGGTTTCCCTGGCCGCCAGGCACTCTTCGACCAAACCGTACGCGCAGGCAAAGCCCGGTGCCCGGCGACGGTAATGCTGCAGCTGGCCGAGCAGGTGGGGCGCCCATTGGTCGTAGGGCTGTGTTTCCACCGCATTTACCGGCGCCGTGCGGGCATGCTTGCGCAGGGGGGCGATGACATACTGCCAGCCTGCGTCGGGATGGAGAATGCGGTTTCGATTCATCCAGCCGTGCCGGATGTATTGCGCCGTATCAAACACCACCCAGAGGTCGCTCCGGTTGATCAGATCGAAATACCCCAGATAAGGGAAAAAGTAGGGCTGCATCATGCCCAGCCTCAGGCCGGATCGCGCCGCGCCGGCTGCTGGATAGGCAGCGGTGCTATTCTCGGTTATCGATGGTAATGGGGGAGTTACCATAAAGGACGGGGCCGGGCTTGGGGTGCCTATGGCCTAAGCTTGTCCTTGCGTCGTTGCCTGATCCGCAAAGCGGGGCAGCCAATATAACTTACTTTTTGTCATCAACCGCAAGGCACATGAGATAATACCCCTAGTCAACTCCGATACATGCCTCGATAGTGACAAATTGCAGACGCGCGCACCTCTGGAATAGAACCAACAGTACTAGCATCCCGCTGGGCCTACCCGTGACGAGGCTGATTTGGCCTCCCCTTCGGATTAGTTCACGCTCACCGCCTGCCCCAACGGTAGCCCAAGCCGAGCAGGAAGATATCCGAGTCGCGGTTGTTGTTGCTCGTCACGCGGTCGAACATCAGGCGCACCAGCCAGCTCTCGGAAAGCCGGGCTGAAAACGTCAGCGAAACCAGCGGCGCCACCGCCCCGGGGATGTTCATGTATCCGGGTCTCGGATTCTTTCGGTCGATATAGATGTAGGGCCCGATGCCCGCCCCGACGCTGAGGCTGTCGTGAAAAAAAGTGTTCACCGCCCACACCTGCGTCGCGAGGCCGCTGCGGCGGATGATCTCGGGGTCGCCCTCATAGATCGCGGAGGCCGTCCAGTCGATGTGCGGGATGAGGCCGCGCCGGTATTCCGCCGCGTACGCCAGCGCCGACTGGCTCAGAAACGTGTTCACCACGCTCTGGCCGCCAAACACCGTGAACTGATTCTCCGTGACGTAGTCGTATTGCTCCGGTGCGTCGCCGAGCTTGCCCTTCGTGGGCTTTACGCCGCGGCCAAACCAGTAGCCAAGTCCCACCGCCGCGGTCGTCGTCTTGATGTCGCTCGACGGCATGATCCGGTTGAGGCTCGCGCGGACAAACCACCGGTTGCCTAGGTAGGTCGTCGCCGAGAGGCTGAAGATCGGCGCCACGCCATGGATGTTGGCCGTCGCTCCCGGACCGCCGCCCGGCAGCGGCTGCGTGTCGTAAAAATAGTACGCGCCCGCCCCCAGCGCCAATGCCACGCGGTCCTGCCACAACGGCACCCGGCCCCACAGCTGAAACGCCGTACCGTCGCGGTGATGATCTTCAAGATGACCCTCGTTGATATAGGCCACCGAGCCAGCCAGCCCGCGGTAAAAATTCTGCCGGTAGTCCACCTGCCACGTGTAGCTCTCCGCCCGGGTCCCATGCGTATTCATGCCGCCGCCCTGCACCGACAGTTCCTGGCCCACCAGCGGGCCGACGACGATCAAGCCAAGCAGTGCAGTGATGGACCACAAGCGAAGGGGTATGCTCATGCTCCTACACGGACAGCGATTTACGCCCTCGGTGCGTTCATTGCCGGCCGATCGACTGTGAGTCGGGCTTTACGCCCGACCTATAGTTTTCAAACCGTCCGGGCGGACCGGCGCCGCCAAGCAATGAAGCCCAGCACGCCGAGCCCGAGGAGGGCCGCGTACGTCGCCGGCTCCGGGATGGGCGCGCCGGTGGACTCGAGCGTGATCCACGCACCGGGGTCGCCGACCTCCGCGCCGTTAAACGAGGCGTTGCCGATGATGGCGAACGTGGCCGCGGTGATCGCGGCGTAGTCCTCGTGGACGCTGCCGGCGGTCAACAAATACGTGATGCTCACGCCCGTAAAAGTGACCTCCGTGTCAGGCGCCATGCTGAGATAGGTGCTGACTTGGTAATAATTGACCGGCGGGGTCGCGGGCGCGAAGACGACATTGGCGGTCGCCGGACCCGTAAACGACCCGGTCAGATCGGTGAAGGTCGTGGCACCCATGATGCCGTGCCCATCGAAATCGCTCCCGGTGCGGCTGCCACTATCGAGCAAAATCCCGATGCTCGCGCTCCAACCCGGCGGCGGCGCGATCACGATTTTCTGTCCGGCCGGAGCCGACCAGGTCACCGTGAGCTGGGTATCGCCGGCGGTCGTGAAATTGTAGGTCAGCGTGGGCTTGATGCTGGCCGACAAATACGACGTCGAGCCGCTGTAGGGACTGTTGTAGGCATACTGGCTGGTCACCGTGTCGAGTTCACCCGACAGGGAAAGCGCCACCTGCGCCGAGAGGGCGGAGCCGAGCGTCGCGAATGCGCCAAGCACCAGGCCGCGGCGCAGAACATACTTGAACAATAAACCGAAGGGCAGGCGGATCATGCCAGTATTCAGCTGCGATGAATCCCCTCCGGCTCAATTTCCGATGGGCGAATCGGGCGGAATATTTTGCGAAACCGGCCGCCCTATCGACACGTCCGCCAGGCTCACTTCCCCGCTTCGATCAAGGCGACCGCCATCTGGTTAAGCGGCGTGGCGATCCCGTGCTTGCGGCCGAGGCGCACGACCACGCCATTGCGCGCATCGATCTCCGTCGGCCGCCCCGCCGCGCGGTCGGCATGCAGGGAATTCACCGAGTCCGGCGGGGCCGCGCGATACCGGGCCAGCACGCTCTCCGCCAGGTCATCATCGAGCGACGCGCCCTCGGCCCGGCCCACGGCGATACATTCGCGCACGATGCCGCGGGCGATCTCGCCGATCCGTTCATCCTGAAACACAGCGGCCGGCTTGAGCAAAAGCGCCGGCAGCACCCCGGCTGCATTCACGCAGAGCTTTCGCCACAACACGCTCTTGAAATCCTCGGAGGTCTCCACGGCTACATCCGTTCCGACAAACAAGGCCGCGAACGCCCGCCCCGGCGCGTCGTCCGCCACGGCCAGTTTCGCCAACCCGCGCTGCCGCACCTGCAGCGGCCCGGTCCGCTCCGCCGGACAATCCACCATCACCGGCACGACTTTCTCCGGTGCCATGAACCCGGCAAAACGCTCGCGGTGCTCGACGCCGTTTTGCAGCACTGCCACCGGCGCTCCGTTCGCACATAGGCCGGGAAACCACGCCGCCGCGCCGGCCGCATCGTAGGCCTTGGTGGCCACGAGCACCCAGTCCACCGCCCTCGCCCGCGCCGGATCGACGAGAACGTCCACGTCCGCCGTGATCACCTGCGAACCATTAGTCACCGTCAGCGGCCCCGCCAGCGGACGCCGCGCGCAAAGCGCCACCTCATGCCGCCCGGTCTGCGCCAGCCACGCGGCCATCACCCCGCCAATTGCCCCCGGCCCCACGATTGCGATGCGTGCCATATACAGGGCATGGTCTCCGCCTCCTTTAATGGGGCCAATACCAATCTCCCGGCCCATTTCGTGATTTACCTATTTCCATCAAAATAAAAGATTCTAACGGCCATACCCATTCCCACCACTTAAACGTATGCCGAGCGGTGACTACGCTTCAACGATCAAGGGATTTCGCCTAACGCCCGGAGAGCCCGGCTACTGGTACCAAACTACATCCGATTTTTCCTTTGAGTCGACGATGCGTCTGCTGACGAATCTGCCTGAGAGCCATCAGCTGTCCTTTTTTGATCCACGAGCCAAAGGAGAAGAAGCATGGATCTTTGTCCGCCGTCTTGGCGGGACCTTTTTCATTCAAGGTGTCAGTCGCGGCCCTTCCCGATGGAGACGTATGTCGCTCTCACACATTATTACGCTCTTCACGGAAAGTCCCTTGGTGCAGAAACCGGAAGACGGGACGGACTCATTCCGGATAGAGACGATTCCGGAACACCAGCGATCCGAACATATTGTCACACGTTGGTGGAAATTCTGGTGACAAAAAAAGCCGCCTTACCTTGCGGTGGGCGGCTTTCAGATGGTGGACCTTACTGGACTCGAACCAGTGAGAAGCCAGAGCGCCGAGTAAAATCGAGATTTCACTCGTGTTGAACACGGTTAAACGCGGCCGAATACCCTTGGACGTTGCCACCTGCGTTGCCACTTTCTATTCGTGGCCTCCGTCAGAAGAAAATCCAATTCACCATTTTGGTTCGCATGCTACTACCGCGAAGACGGCACGCGAACTCAGACAAGCACCAAGGCAAAAGACAGGAAAGAGGCCCTGCGAATTGCTGATGCTTTGGAGATGGCGCACGCGCGCCGGATGACAGAGGCGCAAATGCGTGCAGTCCTTTCCGGCCTACAGGAACGACTCACTGGCGTATCGCTCGCGACGATCACCCTGAAGGAATTTGCCTCCAAGTGGCTCGTCAAAAAACAAAGCGACCTGGAGCCTGTCAGCTTCCTGTCTTACCAAAGCGCGGTGAATGCTTTTGTCGAAGCATTGCCGGCAAAGACCAATCTCGGCCTCCAGTACCTCACCCCGGCAGATGTAGCGGCATATCGCGACAAATACGCCGCAAAAGCCTCGGCTCGCACGGCGAACAACCGTCTAAAGGTTATCCGCACGATGCTGCAAACCGCGTGGCGCGACGGTTTCATTGTCGAGAATGTTGCCGCAAAAGTTCAGGCCCTCAAAACAGAAGCATCAACCCGCCGCCCCTTCACGTTGCCAGAACTTCGGCAATTACTCAGTGTCGCTACCGGTGAGTGGCGCGGCATGGTTCTCGTCGGCATCTACACCGGACAACGGTTGAAGGACATCGCGACCTTGCGTTGGTCAAATATCGATCTCGGCCGCGGCGAAATCGCGCTGACGACATCGAAGACGCGCCGCCGTCAAATTATCCCCGTCGCAAAGCCGCTCTCTGCATATCTTACTGAACTGCCGACATCCGATAACCCATCTGCACCGGTCTTCCCGCGAGCAAACGCTTACGTCCAGAAGGACGGCGACTGGAAACGTATTGCGGACTCCTGCCTATGACAGCAGCGAACTCCCGGACCTTGTAGAACCCGCGCAACCTTCCTGATTCACGCGCGACCTGTGCGGCAGTAGCGTCAGGCGCGACTCCAGGCACCAACGCGAGCACCGCGTTTAACCGATCTGTAAGCGCGGCTAGATCACCACGAACTCCGGCGATTTCGATGAGCAGGCTTTCGGCCTGCGACTTAGTTAGGTTTTCCATAAACGAACCAATCTGCGAATTCGCCGATGCAGTCAGCGCACTGTTGGTCGTTGTTTCCTCACCTGAGGCAAGCTGGTCGTTGGCCTCAATTTGGTATCGTGGAAGAAAAAAAGTTTCCTCCCACAGCCGCCAGATACTCAGTCCGGCCTTCATTCATTGGTTATTAGACACCCTTAAACACCGTTGAACACTCTTGGACACGTTGTCACCTACGTTGCCATTTACCTCTATTCGAGCGCACAAAAAAACCGCTATCCCTTGAGGATCAGCGGCTTTCTCAGATGGTGGACCTTACTGGACTCGAACCAGTGACCTTTTCGATGTCAACGAAACGCTCTAACCAACTGAGCTAAAGGTCCGCAAATCTGAGGTTGGAAAGTAACGCGTCCCATCCTCCTCAGCGCAAGAAAAAATCTTTCTCCGCCACCAACTTATCCTGCGCGACCTGCGCCCGCAGCTCTTCCACCCCGGAAAACTTCCGCTCCGGCCGCAGGAAGCGCAGCCACTCCACCGTGATCGCGTCCCCCGCGTCATAGGGGCACGGGCCGAGCACGTGGGTCTCCAGGCGCGGCGCGGTCGCCTGCTCCACCGTGGGCCGCAGGCCGTAGTTGGCCACGCCGGGCAGCGGGATCGCCGACTTGGCGCCCGTCACGCGGACCTCGTACACACCGTACCGCGGCCGCAGGTCAGGCGCCCAGCCGAGGTTGAGCGTGGGAAACCCGAGGGTACGGCCCAGCTGCTTGCCGGGCGTCACCGTGCCTTCCGCAAAATACGTGTAGCCGAACAGGCCGTTCGCGGCCTCGATCTCACCCGCCTCGAGGAGCTGGCGGATGCGGGTGCTGCTGATCGGCACGCCGTCGAAGTTTACCCGCGGGCTGCTGAAGACCCGCAGGCCGTGTTTCTTCCCCTCGGCCACGAGGAGCGCGATATCCCCCACCCGGCCGCGGCCGAAGCGCCAGTTTTCTCCGACGTAAACTGTCGCGAGCTGCGGCACCCGTTGCTTGAGCCACGGCACAAAATCCTCCGCGGCGATGCGGGCAAACTCGCGCGTGAAGGGCTGCGTCACCACTGCATCGACGCCCAGCCGGCCGAGCACCCGGGCCTCCGCCGCCGGCCCCATGATCAACCGCGTGGGCTGCTCCGGGCGGAAGAGCACGCTCGGGTGCGGCGAAAAAGTCAGCACAGCGGCGGTGCCGCCGCTGCGGCGCGCGGATTGCACGGCGGCCTCGATCACCGCCTGGTGCCCGAGGTGGAGGCCGTCGAAAATCCCGATGGCGAGGTGCAGCGGCCCCGGCGGAAAAACCGCCGATTCAAGCGAGGCGAACTGCGCGGGCCGGTTCACAGCGCGACGCTCGGCGCCGCATCGATCACCGGGATCAGCCGCTTCTCGATCTCCGGGATCGGGAGCGCCTCGATCGCGTCGAGCGTGAGCGCCTGGGAAATGTTGAACTTGTCCGTCGCCGTGCGGCGCAGGGCCGAGAGGTGCGCGCCGCAGCCGATGCGCTGGCCGAGGTCGTGCGCGATGGTGCGCACGTAGGTGCCCTTGGTGCAGCGGAGACGGAAGTCGAGGTGCGGCAGCGCGAAGCGCGTGAGGTCGAAGCTCATCACGCGGATGAAGCGCGGCTCGCGCTCCACCTCGACGCCCTTGCGCGCCTGCTTGTAGAGCGGCACGCCGTCGATCTTGATGGCCGAGTACATCGGCGGCAGCTGGTACTGGTCGCCGAGGAAGCCGGCGAAGGCCTTCTTCACCTCGTCCTCGGTCAAAGGCGGCACGGGGCGCGTCTCCATCACCTCGCCTTGCGCATCCTGCGAGTCCGTTACCTTGCCGAGTTCGATGGTGCCTTCGTACTCCTTGTCGAGGCTCACGAGGTACTGCGAGATGCGCGTGGCCTTGCCGATGAGGAGGATCATCAGGCCGGTCGCCATTGGGTCAAGCGTACCGGCGTGGCCGATGCGCTTCATGTTCAGCTTGCGGCGCAAGCGGGCCACGACGTCGTGCGACGTGTGGTCGGAGGGTTTGTCGACGAGGAGCACGCCCTCGAGTTCCTTGCGCTGCATCAGACTCATGACTGGGAAACTCCGTTGGCCGCCAGGCCGGCAAACTGCGCGGCGAGCGCCGCGATCAGGCGGGCGCGGAAATTCTCCGCGCCCTGCTTCAGGTTGAGGCCGGCCGCACAGGCGTGGCCGCCGCCGTTGAACTGCGCCGCGATCCGGTCGAGGCGGTAGATGGGATTTTTTGCGCGCAGGCTGGCCTTCACCGAGCCGTCGCTGCGCTCCTCGATCAGCACGCCCACATCCACGCCGTCGATGCAGCGCGCGTAGTCCACGAGGCCTTCGGTGTCCTCGACGTTCGTACCGGTCTCGGTAAAGATGGTGGCGGGCAGCGTGCCGATGCAGACCCGGCCGCTGCACTCCAGCTTCAGCGAGGAGAGGAAGCGTTGGAGCAGCTCCAGCTTGCCCTTGGTCTCGCGTTCGTAGAGCTCGAAGCCCACCTCGGCCGGCTGCGCGCCGCAGCGCATGAGCTCGGCCGCGAGCAAAAAGGTGCGGCGGGAGGTCGAGGTGAAGCGGAATTGGCCCGTGTCCGTGAGGATGCCCGTGTAAAGCCCCTGCGCCGAGTGGGCGTCCACCGTGCAGCCTTGGTCGAAAAACAGGCCCGAGAGGATCTCGCAGGTCGCCGCCGAGCCGCTGTCCACGAGGTTGAACTCGGCGTAGCCGATGTTCGACAGGTGGTGGTCGATGTTGGCGACGGGCTTGGGAAAGCGCGCCTTGAGCCGCTCGCCGGGCCGGGCGTGGTCCGCGCAATCGACGAACAGCGCGGCGTAGTCCGTGGAATCGGCCAGCACCTCGTCGGTGCGGAGAAACTTCATCCCTTCCGCCAGAAACTGGAGGCGGCGCGGCACGACGTCGGCGTTCACGCAGACCGTGTCGAAGCCGAGCTGCTGCAGCACGCGGGCGAGCGCCACCTGCGAGCCGATGCAATCGCCGTCAGGCCGCGCATGGCCGACCACGGCGACCTTGCGGCCGGCCAGGCGGGCCAGGAGCTGCGCAAAGCGCGCCGAGAACTCGGGGTAAAATTGCTCCACGACGCTCAGCTTTCTTCCTTCTCCTCCGGCTCGTGCGGCGCGGCGGACTCCTCGGCCGAGGCCGGCGGGGCCACTTCGTCGAGCAGCTGGAGCAGGTGCGTGGCGCGCTCGGTCGAGTGATCGAGCACGTATTCGAAGCGCGGGAGGAATTTCAGCACGATGCGCCGGCCGAGTTCCTGGCGGATGTCGCGGGCGTTGGCGCGGAGCCAGCGGAGCTTCTTCTCCTTCTCCGGCTCGTCGCCGACGACGGAGACGAACACGCGGGCCTCGCGCAGGTCGGGCGACACGCGGACCTCGGTGAGCGTGATCGCGACGGCCTCGCTCTGGTAGTGCTGGCGCAGGATCGCGCTGAGTTCGCGCTGGATCAGCTCGTTGACGCGAAGCGTGCGGTTGCTCATGGGATTTTTGATCTTGGGTTTCCGATTTCCGATTTCCCGGTCGCCGGCACCTTCAGCCAAAAATCAGGAATCGAAAACCGAAAATCAGAGGGAGGCCCGGACTTTCTGGATCTCGTACACCTCGATCGCATCGCCGGCTTGGTAGCCGTTGAAGTCGTCGAGCTTCACGCCGCACTCGAGGCCCGCGCGGACCTCGTTGGCGTCGTCCTTGAAGCGCTTGAGCGTCTGGATCTTGCCCTCGTAAACGATCTCGCGGCCACGGCGCAGGCGCGCGGCAGCGTTGCGGGTGATCTTGCCGTCGGTGACGAGGCAGCCCGCCACAAAGCCCTTCGCGAGCGGGAAGACCTGGCGGACTTCCGCCCCGCCGAGCTTGATCTCCTTGAGATCGGGGTCGAGCAGGTCGGCCATCATCTCGCGGACCTTGTCGCCCATCTCGTAAATGATCTCGTACGTCTCGATGCGCACGCCGTGGTGCTTCGCCAGCGAAGTGACGCCCGGCTCCAGCTTCGTGTGGAAACCAATGATCACCGAGCCGGCGGCGCCGGCCATGAGCACATCGTTCTTGGTTACGAGGCCCACGTCCACGGACACGATCTCGAGCGAGACCTTCGTGCTCTTGATGCCCTCGAGCACCGAGCGCACCGCCTCGGCGGAGCCGAAGACGTCGGTCTTGATGATGAGCTTGAGGACCTTCGCCGTGGTGGCGGCGATGTTGGCGAAGAGCTGCTCGACGGAGACTTCCTTCGGCACGGCGGCCGCGGTCGTGACCACCTGCTTCTGGCGGAGCTGTTCCTCTTCGGCCATCTTTTCGGCCTCGCGGACGTTCTTCACGGCCTTGAAGGTGGCGCCGCTGTCGGGCGTGCCGCTCCAGCCGATCACGCGCACGGGCGTGCCGGGGGTGGCTTCCTTCACATTCGCGCCCTTGTCGTCGAACATGGCGCGGACGCGGGCGAAATTCGACCCGCAGACAATGGCGTCGCCCACGCGGAGCGTGCCGCGCTGGACGATGACGGTCGCGAGCGGGCCGCGGCCAAAATCAATCTCGGACTCCACGATGATGCCGCTGGCGGGCGCCTTCGGGTTGGCCTTCAGCTCGAGCACGTCGGCCTGCAGGAGAATCATCTCGAGCAGGTTGTCGATGCCCGTGCCCTTGATGGCGGACACCGGCACCGTGATCGTCTCACCACCCCAGTCCTCGGGGGCGATGTTGCGCTGCTGCATCTGGGTCTTGACCTGGTCGATGTTGGCACCCTTCACGTCCATCTTGTTGATGGCGACGATGAGGGCGACCTTGGCGGCCTGGGCGTGCTTCAGCGCCTCGTCCGTCTGCGGCATGAAGCCGTCGTCGGCCGCGACCACGAGCACCGCGATGTCGGTGACCTCGGCGCCGCGCGCGCGCATCTTCGAGAAGGCGGCGTGACCGGGCGTATCCAAAAAGGTGATCTTGCGGCCCTGCTGCTCGATCTGGTAGGCGCCGATGTGCTGGGTGATGCCGCCGGCCTCGCCCGCAGCGACGTTGGCCTTGCGAATGGCGTCGAGGAGGGAGGTCTTGCCGTGGTCCACGTGGCCGAGGATGCAGACGACCGGGGGACGCGGCACGAGGAACTTGGACTCGTCCTCCTCGGGCTTCTTCTCCTGCTTGCCCTTCTGGGCGTTCTGCTGCTGCTGCGCCGCGTCGCCGCGATGCTTGATCTCAAGGACGAAGCCGTGCTTCTCGGCGACCTTGACGGCCATGGCCTCGTCGATCGTCGAGTTCATCGACGCGAAGCCGCCCGCCTGGTTGAGCTCGGAGATGAGCTTGAAGGGCTTCATCCCGAGCGCGGTCGCGAAGTCGCGGACCACGATCGGCGGCTTGAGATGGATGATCTTGCCGTCGCCCGAAACGACCGGGGCCGGGGCGGCGCTTGCCGCCGGCGTCACCACGGGCGCCGGGGACGAGCCCGGCAGCGGCGGCGGAGGCGGCGGCGCAAAACGCGGCGCGACCGGCGGCGGAGGCGGTGCCACGGGGCTCTTCGCCACGGGCGGGACGACGACCGGCGGCGGAGCCAGCGGAGCGGGAGCCTTCGGCGGCAACACCGGCGCGGGGGCCGAAACCGGGGCGGGCGCGGCGCGCGGCGGAGCCGGCGGCGGCGCGACAAAACGGGGGGCGGAGACCGGCGCGGCCGGCTTGACCGGAGGCGGCGGCGGGGGAGCGGAGACGGGCGACGGGGCGGCCGGCGCAGGCACCGGCTTCGGCGCCGCCTTGGCGGCAGCGGCGGCCTCGCGCTCGCGCACGACGTCCTCCTTGGACTTCACCAGCGCGCCAACGGGCAGGCGCACAACGGGCGCAGCCCCGGCGTCGACGGCCGGAGCCTCGGGGGCGGCCGGTGCGGCGGCGGGAGCGGCTTTCGCCTCGGCGGCGGCCTTGTCGGCGAAATCCTTCTCGAGCTGCTCGATGTAGATTTTGCTGACCGTGCTGGAAACTGACTTGGTGTCCGCAGAGACGTAGCCGCGCTCCTTCAGCAGGGACAGCATGTCCTTGCCTTCCATGTTGTAGCGCTTGGCGAGTTCGTGAATGCGGAGGCTCATCAGTTGTTCGTATCTATTATTAAGTTACAGGGTGCTCAGGACTGGTTCACGCGGTCGATGACGGCCGCGGCTTCCTCGGCGGTGAATCCGGCGTCCACGAGGTCGGGCGCCTCGACGCCCTCGAAGGCGGCGGGGGAGTTGATGCCCATGTCCACGAGGCGGCCGGCGATCCCGGCGTCGAGCCCGAGGTTCTTGACCAGCGAGGCGATGGCGTTGCCGCGCGGATCGTCGCCCGCGGCGTGGAACTCCTCGATGTCGAGGCGCCAGCCGATGAGGCGGGAAGTGAGGCGGGCGTTCTGGCCCTTGCGGCCGATGGCGATCGCGAGATCGTCGGCGGCGACGCGGAGGAGGATGCGGTGCGATTTCTCGTCCACGATGATCTCGCGCGGGACGGCGGGCTTGAGGGCCTCGATGATCATCTCGCGCGGCTCGGCGAAGTAGCGGACGATGTCGATCTTCTCGCCGTTGAGCTCGCGCACGATAGTCTTCACGCGGGCGCCACGGGCACCGACGCACGCGCCTACGGGATCGACCTTGGGGTCGGTGCTCGTGACGGCGATCTTGGTGCGGTAGCCGGGCTCGCGGGCGAAGGCCTCGATCTTGACGGTGCCATCGGCGATCTCGGTGACCTCAAGCTCGAAGAGGCGGCGCACGAACTTCGGGCTGCCTCGGGTGAGGATGATCTCGGGGCCGCGCGGGGTCGTCTCGATGTTGAGGAGGAGGCAGCGGATGCGCTCGCCGGGCTGATACTCTTCGCCGGGGACCTGCTCCTTGCCGGGCATCACGGCCTCGGCCTTGCCGAGGTCGATGTAGAGGTCGTTGCGCTCGCGGCGGCGGACGGTACCGGTGACGATGTTGCCGATCTGGTCCTTAAAGTCGTCGAAAATGCGGTCCTTCTCAAACTGGCGCAGGCGCTGCATAACGGCCTGACGGGCCGTCTGCGCGGCAATGCGGCCGAGCGAAGAGGGGTCGATCTCCTTTTCCAGGAGTTCGCCGATGACGGCACCAGGCTTCATGACCTGAGCCTTTTCGATGTGGATCTCGGTCTTGGGATTGCTGACGGAATCGACCACCTTGAGCACCGACCACGCATGGAGCTGACCGTTCTTCGGATTGATGTCGATCTTGAGCTCCTGCCCCGAGTTAACCCCCTTCTGCGCCGCGGTTTTCAACGCGTTCGCAATCGTGGCGATCATGTCGCCACGCGGGATCCCCTTCTCTTTCTCCATGTATTCGAGGACGGACAGAATTTCGCTGCTCATAGGGTTGGTTGGTGGGAAAAGTGGAAAAAAAAAGCAGGCCCTAAGGCCCACTTTCAGGAAAGTGAGTGTTGCTGAGTCGGTAAACTTACCGAACGAGTGTAAATTTTGTCAAGCCCCGCGCCCCTCGGCGGCGGAACTTTGGCGCTCGGTCTCGATCAACCAGCCCAGCAAGCCTTGCGCTACCCCATGCCGGGCCGGGTGGTGCCGGCCGGAAAACATACCCAAGGTGCGCAAATTTGCCACCACCGCCGGCGGCATGTCGCCGGCAAACCAGTGCTGCCAGTACCCAAAACCGTGCCGCCCTCCCCTAGCCTCCAGCAGCGGCAGGAAACCATCGCAGACGAGGTTGTCGAACCGGGTCCCTGAAACCGCCTCCGCGCAAATCGCCCCGGCCAGTTCTGCCCGCCGGTGCGTGAAGCCAAAGGTCCGCCGCGCGTCCCCGGTGCTCAAACCTTCCGCAATCGCGCCCAGCGCCTCGCCCGCGCGCTCCAGCCGCGCCGGCCAGTCGGGCCGGGCTGCGACCCAAGCGGCGTATTGGCGCAGCCGGGTGCGCGGGTGATTCGCCGGCCGCACGCCCTGCACCGTCCACGTATCGGCCTCCGCGGCATACAGCGCCTCGATGCCCGCGGCAAAATCCCGCGCCGTCCACGCGGCCAGCGGCCACTGGCCCGCGAGGCGGAGCATCGGCGCGCGGTTGAACCGGTAGCCCAGAATCTCCAGCGCGGTGTGATGGCAGGCCGCCTCCCAGCCGAGGCGTTGCACACGCAGCCGCGCGAAATGCACCTTCTGCTCCCAACGCTGGCGCGCATGCGTGCGCAGCAAATCCGCCAGCGCCTCGGCCGGCAGCGCGCCGAGTTCGTCCAGCACGCGCGAGGCCGGCCGGTCCGCCAGCTGCTCCACCGCCGCCTCTGCCGCGTATTCCTCCAGATCGTGATGCAGCCACGGCAGCAGTGGCAGCACCGGGATCTCGCATCCATCCGCACCGAGTGTGCGTGTCCCCGCCGGCGGCGGAAACAGCACGACATGCAAAATCACGCCATCGTACGCCGGGTCCTGCGCATGCCGGTGCGCCACCCAATCGGCCGCGTGCAAATGCAGTTCCACGTCGCCCACGCGGGTCTCGCCGTTTTCAAACGCGATCCGGGCGCCCTTGAAGTCCGGCCCGCCGAGCAGATTCCATTTCCCGGGATACAACACGCGGACGCGCCGCCCGTCTGTCGTCGTCGCCAACGTGCGATCGAAGTCTCCTTGCAGCCAGATGCGCTGAAACAGTTTTTCGGAAAACGTGAACGGCCCGTACAGCCCCTGGATCTCCGCCACCGCGCCGACCGGGTCCGTATTAACTGTAGCGCGACGTTGGGGGTTCACTCTTTCAGCACAGAAAAATTCCGGCCCCAGTCCAAGCCTTTCCCGCACACCCGCAATAATTCGCCGCGCCAATTGCCTGCGGCAAATGGCGGAGAGGGAGGGATTGACTCGCCTCCGCTCGGGGCTGCGCCCCAAATCGCCTGAGGGCGATTTGCCCCTATCCCTCCCTGCGACGCTTCGCGTCCCATCGGCTGCGCCGCCGCGCCATTTGCCTGCGGCAAATGGCGGAGAGGGAGGGATTCGAACCCCCGGAACCTTTCGGTTCAGCGGTTTTCAAGACCGCCGCGATAGACCACTCTGCCACCTCTCCGGACAGGCGGAAACGCTCGGCTAAATGCCGGCTATGTCGAGCCAAGATTGGCCGCGGTCTTGAGCTAGCGCCAACCGAGGCCGGGAGCGACGTGCGTGAGGATCGATTCCAGGACGTGCACGTTGTAAGCCACCCCGAGCTGGTTGGGGATCGTCAGCAAAATCGTGTCGGCCTCGGCCAGGGCTTCATCCTTTTTGAGCTGCTCAATGAGGACGTCCGGCTCGGCGGCATAGCCCCGGCCGAAGACGGCTCGCGTGGACTCGTCGAGAAAACCGATCTGATCCTGCTGCTCCTCGTCGGTCCCGAAGTAGGCGCGGTCCCGGTCGTTCATCAGAGGAAAGATGCTGCGGCTGACCGAGACGCGCGGCGGACGGGCGTGGCCGGCTTCGGCCCAGGCCGCGCGGTAGGCGCGGATCTGCCTGGCCTGCTGGATGTGCAGCGGCTCACCCGACTCGTCGAACTTGAGGGTCGAGCTCTGGAGGTTCATCCCGAGTTTCGCCGCCCACACCGCGGTCGCATTGGTCGCCGAGCCCCACCAGATGCGCTCGCGCAAACTGGCGGAAAAGGGCTCGAGCCGCAGGAGCCCCGGCGGATTGGGAAACATCGGGCGCGGGTTGGGCTGCGCGAAACCTTTCCCGGCGAGGAGCCCGAGAAAGGTCTCGGCGTGGCGCCGGCCGAGGGCCGCGTCGTCCTCACTTTCCTTGAGCTGGTAGCCGAAGTGCCGCCAGCCGTCGATCACCTGCTCGGGGGAGCCGCGGCTGATGCCCAGCTGCAGACGCGAGCCGGCGATGAGGTCGGCCGAGCCAGCGTCCTCAGCCATGTAGTGCGGATTTTCGTACCGCATATCGATGACGGCCGTGCCGATCTCGATCTTCTTGGTCTTCGCGCCCACCGCCGCCAGCAGTGGAAACGGGGAGGACAGCTGCCGGGCGAAATGATGGACCCGGTAGTACGCCCCATCGACCCCGATGCGCTCCGCCTCGACCGCGAGGTCGATAGACTGCAGGAGCACATCAGCCGCCGAGCGCGTCTGCGACTGCGCCGATGGTGTCCAATGACCGAACGACAGGAAACCAATTTTCTTCATGGCGAGAAGCAGTAGCCATGATGCAACGATCTGCAAAGCCGCCCGCCCGAATGTTACCGTTTCCCCTCCGGCGACTTGCAGGGAGTCCGGTCAGTTGGCGGGCTTAGCGGCGGTCGGTGCCACCGCCGGCCGCGGCCGCTTCGCCGGCGGCGGCTTGCCGTAGCGGTCGTAGTAAGTCTTCGCCTTGCCGTCGGGGAAGTACATGTCGATCCGGATCACTTCCCCGGTCTGGTCGAAGGCATAGGCGAACTTGATCTTCCGCTTCCCCGCCTCGATCTCCTCCACGGTCCACAATTTTCCCGCGGCATTGTTGTGCGTGACGGTGTACGCCTGGGTGCGCGCGCCGCGCTTGATCGCGGCCACCTGGTCCTCCGGCAGCGGCTCCCGGCCCTGCGGCCACATCTTCACCATCGCCAGCTTGGCGAAATAGGATGGCGCCGTGTCGGGCTGGGGGTCGGGACCGGGGGCGGCGATAATCGGGGCGTCAGCCGCATAGGAGCGCGCTATGAGCGAAAGCAGGAACAGCATCCAGAGGGTTTTCTTCATGGGGTGCAGGGGGTTGCCCGATCAAAGGCCGGCTTTCCGCCCCAGTCAATCCGCATCTGTTTATCCGATACATTTACCGAAAATTCATCAGCGCGTCGGCCCATTTTCATTTACCCCGTATCCTGTATCCATATTATTTTTACCTGTCGGCGTGTCCCGCCGGCGGCGGGCGCAGTCCCTGCCCCGTCCACCCCCAACGTCAGCCAACCAGATACCGTTATGAAAAAAGCAATGACAGGTATGCGCATGGCCATCCTCGGCCTGCTGTTCGCGTCCGCCGTGTTCGCCGGTGCCAGCTACTATCCCTTCGCGCAGAATTCCGGCGGCGGCACCGGCTATGTGAGCGGATCCCTCCAGTACACGGATGTCTTCGGCATCAGCGACCTCGGCTTCACCTACCCGTGCACGAGCTCCAGCCTGCCTTTCGGCAATGGCTACATCTCAAGCCTGTACATGACGGTCGATACAACTGCCGCCAAAGGTCAGTACTACGTCGGCACGATCCCGGACGGGGACGACATTTACGTCGATATCACCTGAGCATCCGGTCCGTGGTTTCCCGTATCCTCGCGCGGCCTTCACCGGCCGCGCTTTTTGCGCCTAGGCCCGGAGAATCTTCTCCATCGGCCGGCCCTTGGCCAATTCGTCGATCAGTTTGTCGAGATAGCGGATCTCGCGCATGGTCGGCTCCGTGATCTCCTCGATGCGCACGCCGCAGATCACACCGGTGATCGCAGTCCGCGCCGGATTGGGTTTGGGCGCCTTCGCGAAGAAAGTCTCGAAATCGGTCTCCTGCTTCAGCTGCGCCTCCAGCTGCTTTGGCGTGTAACCGGTCAGCCAGCAGATGATCGCGTCCACCTCGGCCTTGGTCCGGCCCTTTTTCTCCGCCTTCGCTAGATAATAGGGATAGACCTTGGCGACGGGCGTCGTGAAAATCTTGTGCATCTCCGCCATGGTCGCGGCGCCCTCTGCTCCCGGCCGCTTAGTCGCGGCGGGAGGAGATGAGGTAGAGGAGATACAGCAGCGAACTGACGAAGGCGGCGACGTAGGTGAGCGCGGCGGCGTTGAGCGTCTCGTTGACGCCGGGCATCTCGTCCTTGTCGAGGATGCCGAGATCCACGAGCTGCGCCTTGGCGCGGCGGGTAGCGTCGAACTCGACCGGCAGCGTGATGAGCTGGAACAGCGTGATCACCGCATAGCAGATGATCGCGATGTCGAGCAGCATGCCGCTCAGGCCGGCCGCGAAGAAGAAGCCGATCAGCATCACGATCGGGACCACGCGCGACACGAAGTTGGTGGCCGGGACAAGCGCCATGCGGAAGTGCAGCATCGAGTAGCCGACCTTGTGCTGGATGGCGTGACCCGCCTCGTGCGCGGCGACACCGAGCGCGGCGAGGCTCGTGCCGTTGTAGTTTTCCTCGGAAAGCACGAGCTGCCGGGTGATCGGATTGTAGTGATCCGTGAGATGGCCCTCGGTGACCTCGATGGAGACGTCGGTGATGCCGGCGCGATCCATCACGGCCCGGGCGGCCTCGCGGCCTGTGATACCGCCGCGCGAGGGGATCTGCGCGTTGCGGTTGTAGGTGCTGGACACGCGGAACTGCGCGTAGAGCGACACCGGGATCATGATGATCACCAAAATGATCAGCACCAGGGGCGAAAGGAATCCGCCCTTCAGCAGGGACGCGGACTCAGCGGCGGCGAAGAAGATGGATGAGGTAATCATGGCAGGTGGATAAAGGTGTTTGGCGTGTGTGATTCGGGCGCGGCGCCCAAGTTCCCTCCGCAGGGGCGGCGGGTTGAGGAGAACTTAAACAAAACGCGCGATTTGCCAGTGCAAATCGCGCG
>JAFEGO010000104.1 GCA_018239845.1 Verrucomicrobiota bacterium | reverse complement strand
CGCGCTCAAGGTCATTCCCGATCCGAACATGCTCATCAACGTGGTTTCGCGCCGCGTGAAGCAGCTCCGCCGCGGCAACCGCCCGCTCGTCGAGTCGCTCGAGAAGCTGTCCGCCGAAGACACCGCCCTGCGCGAGGTCAGCGAGGGGAAGATCAGCTACGAGCTCGGCGACAACTGAGCAGTACCGAAATTTTTAATGCTGAAGGCGGCCCGCGATTGCAGGGCCGCCTTTTTCATGTAACAATCGCAGCTAAACATGTCGGCGCAGAAAAAAGATGCCACCCGGTACACGGAGATCCGCAACGCCAAGGCGGGGCGCGACTACACCGTGGACGAGCGCTTCGAGGCGGGCATCCAGCTGCGCGGCACGGAGGTGAAATCGATCCGCGGCGGCCGCGCCCAGATCAGCGACGCCTTCGGGCGCTACGAAAAGGGCGAGCTCTGGCTGCACAACGCCCACATCGAGCAGTACGCCTTCGGCAACATCCACAACCACGACGCGAAGCGCATCCGGAAGCTGCTCCTGCATAAGCATCAGGTGCGCAAGATCGCGCAGGCCCTTTCCACCGGCGGCCACGCGCTCATCCCGCTGCGGATGTACTTCAAGGATGCCCTGGTGAAGGTCGAGGTCGCGATCGCCACGGGCAAGAAGCTCCACGACAAGCGTGAGGACCTGAAGCGCAAGGTGCAGGTGCGAGAGGTGGAGAAGGCGATGAAGACCCGCCGTTGATGACTATGACCAAGGGAGCGCAGCGATCGCAAGTGACCGTCAAGGTGCCCGGCAGCACGTCCAACTGCGGCGCGGGCTTCGACACCCTCGGCCTCGCGCTGGATATCCACAACACGGTTACGCTGACGCGCCTCCCCGGAAGCGAAGCGAAGCCCGAGCGCACGGGCGATGGGCGCGCCCAGGAGATGGTCGAGGAGGCGCGGCGCGCGACGCTGGAGAAAATCGGCGGCCCGGCCTTCGGCTTCACCTATCGCATCGAGGGCGATGTGCCGCCGGCCCGCGGCCTCGGTTCGAGCGTGACAGTGCTGGCGGGCGTGATCGCGGGCATCGCGGCGCTGGCTGGTGCCGAGCTGAGCGCGCACGACCTCGTGGCGATCGCCACCGAGCTGGAAGGCCACCCGGACAACGCGAGCGCGGGTATTCTGGGCGGCTTCTGCGTGTCGCGCTGCGATCCGGCGACCGGGGCCTATCTCGGCACGGTGCGCATCGTGGTGCCGGCGGAGCTGGTTTTTGTCGTGGCCTCGCCGAGCGTGGAGCTGCTCACCAAGGAGTCCCGCGGGGCGCTGCCGGCGGCCCTGCCGTATTTCGACGCGGTGCGGAGCATCAACAGCGCGACCTATCTGACGGCGGCCTTCGCGACGGGCGACTTTGAAAAACTGCGGCACGCGGTCGGCGACTTCATGCACGAGCCGTACCGGTTGCCGAAGATCCCTGGCGCGGCGGCCGCGATCGCAGCGGGCAATGCCGCCGGCGCACTCACGGGATGGCTGAGCGGCAGCGGTTCAAGCGTGCTCTGCGTCAGCCGTCGGGCCCAAGGCGATACGGTGGCTGCGGCGATGAAGGCGGCGTTTGCGCGTGAAGGCATCGCCTGCGAGGCGCGGGTGCTGGCGGCGGATAACACCGGCCTGCGGATAGAGTGACGCAACGGACGCCTCGGAGAGGCGTCCCTACCTCAATCCATCGCGGTCGGCATGGTTGCTTCCACCTTATGGTGCCGGCTGGCGTCGGCGCCGGGCCAGTGACGCAGAATTTCATCGGCGAGCACGCGCCAGCCAAAAGGCTTCGCGATGACGCCCTTGAGCGGCCGGATGCGCGCGATCTCCTCGGGGGGCAAAGTCATCGCATGGCCGGTGATCAGGAGGAAAGGCACATCGGGCACCAGCGGCGCGGCCTGCGTGATAAACTCAAAGCCATTCAACTGCGGCATGTAGTAGTCGGTGACGATGATGCCGGGGTTGAGCTTGGGCAGCTCGGCGAGCGCAGCGAGCGGACGCGTGAAGGTGTGGACCGGCGTTTCGAGATGCTCCAGCAACATCGCGGCGAGGAGATCGACGTAGGATTTTTCGTCGTCCACGAGTACGATAGTCTTGGAAAAATCGGAGCTCACGCGCGGGGTTTTTGTACATTCATGGATTTGCCGGGGAAAAGCAATGGCAGGATGAGTGCGCTTGATTCGGTGAGGCGGTGGCGAAGGATAAGAGCATGATCCACGTGGTGTTGTTCCAGCCAGAGATTGCGCCAAATACTGGCAATATCGGTCGGATGTGTGCGCTCACGCGGTCTCGGCTGCACCTGATCCATCCGCTGGGCTACGTGATCAACGATAAGAACTTGCGCCGCGCGGGCATGGATTACTGGAAGTCGCTCGATGTGCATGAGCACGCGGATTGGGCCGCCTTCAAGGCGAGCCCGCTGGGGCCGAAACGGCTGTGGCTCTTCACGACGAAGACCGAGCGTAGTTTCTGGGCCGCGACGTATGCAGATGGCGACGGGCTGGTTTTTGGCAGCGAAAGCGCGGGCGCACCGCAGTGGCTGCACGACGAATTGGGCGAGGAGCGGCGCGTGACGATCCCACACGCGAATACCACATTGCGGTCGCTGAATTTAAGCACCGCTGCGGGCATCGCGACTTACGAGGCACTGCGGCAAGTGGGGCTGCCGCGGGGATGAAGTAGCGCAGGCTTCCAGCCGACGCTACTTCAGATATCCGCGAGGCGGATACAGGCGACCTCGCGGGGGGTGGTATCGGGGACGAGCGGAGGAACCGTGAGGCGGCACTTTTCCTGAGCGTAGGGACAGCGCGGGTGAAACGCGCAGCCGGCAGGTGGATTCAGCGGTGAGGGCGGATCGCCGGCCAGCACGAGTCGGTGCCGGCTGCGGGCGACCTCGGGATCGGCCACCGGGATCGCGCTCACGAGCGCGCGCGTATAAGGATGACGGGGACGCTCAATGACGTCCGACGCGGGGCCGAGCTCGACGATTTTTCCGAGATACATCACGGCCACGCGGTCGGAGATGTGT
>JAFEGO010000103.1 GCA_018239845.1 Verrucomicrobiota bacterium | reverse complement strand
GCTCCGCCTCGGCCTGCCCTTCGCCGTGCTCTTCTGGATTCTCGGCGACCATGTCTGGCACGGTTACTGGGCCGTCGCCCGCACGATGCTCCCGCTCACCTTCGCCTTCAACCGCGCCCTGCTCGCCGAGCCGCGTTTCACGCGCTCCCTGATCGCCGGCAATCTCTTCGTGCTCCACAGCGTGTACCGCTTCCTACCGTTTTAACCCCGAGAAGTTCATCGCGTACGGCCCCTGACCCGAGGTCCGCCCCAAAACTATTTCTTGCACTTCATGGTGACGCTGCGTAACCGCTCCCGTTCCCATGAAGTCCCTCATCATTGCCGAGAAGCCGTCGGTGGCCGCGGATCTGGCCAAAGCACTCGGCAAGATTCCCAAGCACGGCGACCACTACGAAAACGACGAATACGTCATCTCGTACGCGCTCGGCCACTTGGTGGAACTCGAGATGCCCGAGGACATCGACAAGAAGAAATACGGCTTCTGGCGCCTGGAGACCCTGCCCATCATCCCCTCGAAATTCGGCCTCAAGCCCATCGAGGATTCCAAGGAGCGTTTCAACGCCCTGAAAAAGCTCCTCGCCCGCAAGGACATCGGCACCGTCATCAACGCCTGCGACGCCGGGCGCGAGGGCGAGCTCATCTTCGCCTACCTTTACCAGCTCACCAAGTGCAAGCTGCCTGTGAAACGTGCGTGGATGCAGACCATGACCACGGGCGGCATCCAGGATGCCTTCAAGCACCTGCGCGACGGCGAGCAGCTCGCCGGCCTCGCCGACGCCGCCCGCTGCCGCAGCGAGAGCGACTGGCTCATCGGCATTAATGGCACCCGCGCCATCACCAAGCGCATGTTCGGCTCCCGCGCCGGCAACGTCGCCTCCGTCGGCCGCGTGCAGACGCCCACCCTCGCCATCGTCTATGCCCGCGAGCAGGAGATCCGCAATTTCCAGCCCCGCGGCTACTGGCGCGTCACCGCCACGTTCTCCGTCGCCAAGGGCCAGTACGAGGGCGTCTATCAGCGGCCCAATTTCAAGAAGGCCGAGAACGACCAGCACGACCGCGCCGACCGCATCTGGGAAAAGGCCGTCGCCGAGGCCGTCTTCAACGCCTGCGGCGGCAACCCGCCCGCCACGGTCGTCGATGAGAAGAAGGCCAGCACCCAGGCCGCCCCGCGCCTCTACGATCTCACCACGCTCCAGCGCGAGGCCAACAACCGCTTCGGCCTCCCCGCCCGCCGCACGCTCCAGATCGCCCAGGCCCTCTACGAGCGCCACAAGATGATCACCTACCCCCGCACCGACTCGCGCGCGCTGCCGGAGGACTACATCCCGACCTGTCGCGAGACGCTCAACAATCTCGGCGGCGACCTCGCCAAGCACGCCCACCATCTTTTGGAGAACGGCTGGCTGCGGCCCAACAAGCGCATCTTTAATAATGCGCAGATCTCCGACCACTTCGCCATCATCCCCACCGCGCACGAGGCCAAGAACCTCGACGAGATGGAGGCCAAGGTTTTTGACATGATCGCGCGCCGCTTCGTCGCGGCCTTCTATCCTGCGGCGGAGTTCGACGTCACCACGCGCATCAGCACGGTCGCGCCCGGCCACGATTTCAAGACCGAGGGCAAGGTCCTCACCGCGCCCGGCTGGCTCGCCGTCTATGGCAAGACCACGGTCGACGAGGATGACGCCAACTCCAAGGCCCTCCCCGCCCTCACTTCCGCCGACGGTCAGCCCGCCAAGGCGCAGACCCTCGACCCCGTCCTCCACAGCGAGACCACCAAGCCGCCGCCGCGCTACACCGAGGCCACGCTCCTCTCCGCGATGGAAGGCGCCGGCAAGCTCGTCGATGACGAAGAGCTCGCCGAGGCCATGAAGGAGCGCGGCCTGGGCACCCCCGCCACGCGTGCCGACACGATCGACGGCCTCATCAACCAGAAGTACCTCGATCGCGCCCAGCGCGACCTGGTCCCCACGGCCAAGGCCGAGCAGCTCATCCAGTTCCTCGGCGCCGTGAAGGCCGACGCCCTCACCCAGCCTGCGATGACCGGCGAGTGGGAGTTCAAGCTCCGCCAGATGGAGCACAACAAGTTCCAGCGCGCCCAGTTCATGGACGAGGTCATCGAGCAGACCAAGGGCATCGTCGACCGCGTGAAGGGCTTCGAGGAGGACGACTCCGTCGCCCGCGTCACCGACATCCCTTCGCCCACCGACGGCCTCCCGCTCCGTGAAACCCTCCGCGGCTACAAGTCGCAGGACGGCGAGTTCATGGTCTACAAGGTCATCGGCGGCCGCAAGATGGAGGAGGCCGAGGTCCGCGAGCTCGTCACGACCGGCAAGGTCGGCCCGCTCGACGGGTTCATCTCCGCGAAGACCCGCGCCCGTTTCTCCGCCCTGCTCCGCCTCGTCAAGGACGAGGAGAAGGGCAAGTGGCAGGCGCAGTACGACTTTGGCGACAAGGTCGATCTCGGCACGGTTGAGCCGTTCTGGACCGATCCGACCACCGGCGCCGGCCTCTGCGAAGTCGGCTCCAGCTTCGTCCTGCGCGAGCGCGACGGCGAGGGTTGGAAACAGTCCTTCCGCATCGGCCGCCTGATGTGCCAGAAGCCCATCACGCGCGAGATGGCCATCCAGCTCGTCAGCGGCGAGGGCAAGACCGAGCTCATCAAGGGCTTCATTTCAAAGAAGGGCCGCCCCTTCGACGCCTTCCTCAAGCGCGAGGGCCCGAAGTTCACGTGGGAATTTCCGCCGCGCGCCCCCAAGCTCGACAAGGACGGCAAGCCCATCGCGCGCAAAACCAAAGCCCCGCCCGATCTCTCCAAGGCCAAGGTCCTCGGCGAGAGCAAGGCGTTCAAGGGCGAGGTGCTCGAGGCCGGCGACTCGTACTACGTGCGCCGTCCCGACCAGGACAACCGCATCGTCTTCACGATGAAGCGCCACATCTGCCAGAAGGAGATTCCGCCCGGCGAACTCACCAACCTCCTCGAGAACGGCCGCACCAATCTCATCGAGGGCTTCATCTCGAAGCGCCTGCAGCCCTTCAGCGCCTACCTCGTGTTGTCAAAGAACCGTACGAAGACCGAGTTCGAGTTCCCCCCGCGGTAACGCAGGATGGCGGCGGTCGCATCGGCCTCCGCCCGCACGCAAGCTTGAGTAACCTCGCTCCGCAGGTTACGTCATCTCCTGCGTGAAATTCCCCAAGGATTACCTGCTGCTCGTCCTCTTTCTCACCACGGTCGCCGGCGGGGTGCTCGCGTGGCGCCAGTACAACGAGCTCATCGATCTCCGCGCCGCGGCGATGAACAGCAACGAGCGCGCCGACTGGCAGAAACGCCTTTGGGACGCCGAAAAGAACCGCAAGGCCCTCGAGGCCCGCGTCACCGAGCTCGAGCAGAAACCCGCCCCCGCCACCGACGACGCTGCCGCCGTCGCGCGTCCCGCCAACCGCCGCACCAACCGCGGTCCGGGCGACCGCGCCAGCGAGTTCATGGCCCTGATGGAAAAGCCCGAGATGCAGCGGCTCGTCACCCTCGAGCGCAAGGGCGCCCTCGACGCCCGCTTCGCCCCGCTCTTCAAGAACCTCAACCTCACGCCCGAGCAGCTCGACAAGTTCAAGAACCTCCTTGTCGAGAAACAGACGTCCATGATGGATGTCGCCGCCGCCGCCCGCGAGCAGGGTATCAATCCCCGCACCGACCCCGCCGCCTTCAAGCAGATGGTCAGCGACGCCCAGAACGAAATCGACGCCTCCATCAAGGCCACCCTCGGCGACGCCGCTTTCTCCCAATACCAGAGCTACGAGCAGACCCAGCCGCAGCGCAACACCGTCAACCAGCTGGAGCAGCGCCTCAGCTACTCCTCCACCCCGCTCACCGATGCGCAGTCCAGCCAGCTGGTCTCCATCCTCGCCGCCAATTCCGCGAACTCCGCCAACGACAATCCCGCGCGCATGATGTTCGGCGGCGCCGGCGGTCCCGGCGGCTCCACCAAGATCACCGACGCCACCATCGCCGCCGCCCAGGGCGTGCTCACCGCCCCGCAGGTCACCGCCCTCCAGCAGCTCCAGCAGGAGCAGCAGGCCCAGGCCGCCTTGGCCAAGACCATGCGCGAGCAGTTCAACGCCACTCGCAACCAGGGCGGCAGCACGGGCGGCACCGCCGCCCCGGCCCCGACAACCAAGACCGGCGGCGGCTGAGTTTCTCCGCTGGCGTCCGGCACCGCCGTTTGCAGTCGGCACGATTCCGGCTTGATTGGAGACGCCGGGCTAAGACACGTCGGGCCAAAAATAACCCTTGTGACCCTTTCCCCGCGGTAACTACGCTCCTCTTCCTCTATCCCCTTCAACCCGCACGCCCATGATCGTCACGACTGCTCAGCTCTTCAAACACGCCTACGGCAAGTACGCTGTCGGCGCCTACAACATCAACAACGCCGAGCAGGCCATGGGCCTCTTCAAGGGCTGCATCCAGTCGCAGGCCCCCTTCATCATCCAGATCTCCAAGGGCGCGCGCAAGTACACCGACAAGCGCATGCTCGAGGCCATCATCCGCTCGGCCGGTGAGATCTTCCCCGAGGCCATTTTTGCCGTCCACCTCGACCACGGTGACGAGCAGACCTGCTACGAGTGCATCGACTCCGGCTTCTTCAGCTCCGTGATGATCGACGCCTCCCACGAGTCCTTCGACCAGAACGTCGCCATCTCCAAGCGCGTCGTTGATCGCGCCCACGCCAAGGGCATCTCCGTCGAGGCCGAGCTCGGCATGCTCGGCGGCGTCGAGGAGGACATCAAGGTCGAGGAAGGCCACGCGATGCTCACCAATCCCGAGGAGGCCAAGGATTTCGTCGCCAAGACCGGCTGCGACTCCCTCGCCTGCGCCATCGGCACGAGCCACGGCGCCTTCAAGTTCAAGGGCAAACAGTCCCTCCACTTCGACGTCCTTGAGAAGATCAAGGCCCTCCTCCCCGGTTTCCCGCTCGTCATGCACGGTTCCTCCTCCGTCCCGCAGGACGAGGTCGCCCGCATCAACGCCGCCGGCGGCAAGATCGCCGGCTCCATGGGCGTCGATGTCAACGAGTACCTCCCCGCCGCCAAACGCGGTGTGACCAAGGTCAACATCGACACCGACGGCCGTCTCGTCTGGACCCGCGTCCACCGCGAGTACTTCCGCGACAACCCCGGCGACTTCGACTTCCGCCCCGCCGGCAAGATCTTCATCGAGGAGTACGCCAAGTTCATCGCGAGCCGCAACGTCCTCCTCGGCAGCGCCAACCAGCTCGCCGACCTCCGCAAGAGCCTCGGCAAGTAAACGCCGGCCTTTCCTTTTCGATCCTACCCAAGACCCGGCCTTACCGCCGGGTCTTTTGCTATCCCAGGTAGGGCGGGTCTCTGACCCGCCCTTCGCCTCCGCCAGCTTTCGGGTCCCTCGTCCACCATGAAGCTCCTCTTCCTCTACGGCCCGCCCGCCGTCGGCAAGCTCACCATCGCGCGCGAGGTCGCCGCCGCGACCGGCTGGCGGCTCTTCCACAATCATCTCACGGTCAACCTCGCCCTGTCCGTCTATGATTTCGGCACGCCCGGCTTCATCGCGCTGCGCGAGCAGATCTGGTTCGACGTTTTCCGCCGTGCCCTGCGCGACGGCCCGCCCGGACTGATCTTCACCTTCAATCCCGAGAACAGCGTCCCCCAGCGTTTCATCGACGAACTCCTGGCCGAGTTCGCCGCCGCCGGAAGCGAGGTGATTTTGGTCGAGCTGACCGCCAGCGAAGCCGAGATCGAGCGCCGCCTGGCCGACGACTCCCGCGTCCAAAACGGCAAGCTCACTCGCCTCGACCTCTACCGCCAGCTCCGCGCGCAGGGCGTTTTTACCTCACCGGTCCTCCCCACCCCGCGCCTCCGCCTCGACACCGCGTCGCTCAGTCCCGCCGAGGCCGCCGCCGCCATCGTCCCGCTCCTAACGTAGCGCAGGCGTCCCGCCTGCACCCGGTCGATGGCAGGCGGGACGCCTGCGCTACTTCAAACCCGCCGAAGGGTACCCCTAGTGTATGCACACGCCAATCGGACAATATCGACCAAAACCCAACATTTGTCCGATAGTGTCCGATATCCACCCGCCAAACCGCCACGCTAGCTTCTTTGTCAAAGAACCTCAGCCGCTAGGCCGTGATTATAACAAAAGGCCGCCCGCCGCACCAGCGAAACCGGTAGCCCTGCCTCACGGCAGCCAAGGATACTTCCGCGCGTTCGGCTTCCGCTTCTCGCGCTGGGCGGCGTGAAATTCCTTCGCCTCTTCGCTCATGTAGTAGAGCAGCGTCGCATTGCCCGCGAGTTCCTGGATGCCTGCCTGCCCGTCGAGCTCGGCGTTGAAGCCGCTCTTGAGCAGCCGGATCGCGAGGGGGCTCTTGTCCATGATCTCGGTCGCCCACTTCACGCCCTCGGCCTCCAGTTCGGCCACGGGTACGACCTTGTTCACGAGGCCCATCTCATACGCCTCGGCGGCGTTGTACTGCCGGCAGAGATACCATATTTCGCGGGCCTTTTTCTGGCCGACCACGCGGGCGAGGTAGCTTGAGCCAAAGCCGCCGTCGAAACTCCCCATCTTCGGCCCGACCTGCCCGAAAATGCCGTTGTCCGCCGCGATCGTCAGGTCGCACACCACGTGCAGCACGTGGCCGCCGCCGATGGCGTAGCCCGCCACCAGCGCGATCACGACCTTGGGCATCGAGCGGATGAGCTTTTGCAGATCGAGCACATTGAGGCGCGGGACCCCGTCGTCGCCGATGTAGCCCGCGTGGCCGCGCACGCTCTGGTCGCCGCCGGCGCAGAAGGCGTACTTGCCGTCCGTGTGCGGTCCCGCGCCGGTCAGGAGCACCACGCCGATCGCCGGGTCCTCGCGCGCATCGCTGAAGGCGTCGTACATCTGCGTCACCGTCTCCGGGCGGAACGCGTTGCGCTTCTCGGGCCGGTTGATGGTCACCTTGGCGATGCCGCCCGCCTTGTGGTAGAGGATGTCGGTGTAGGTCTTGGCAATTTTCCAATCCGGTGTCATAGTGGGGCCAGCGTGAGGATTTTGCCGGGCTTGTCCACCGGCCAAAACCGTCATGGCAAGCACTTTCGGCCCCCGGACCTGAAACTGCTTGGCCCGCGTCCTGCAGTACCTGAAACTGCCCTTTCGATGAGCCATTCTTCCACCACGCCATTAAAAGCCGGTGCCCAGAGCGTGTTATGCCTGGGCGCGCTGGGCGTCGTCTTTGGCGATATCGGGACGAGCCCGCTGTACACCATGAAGGAGTGCCTGGGCAACCTTCCCGCCGGCGTCGCCCGCGCGGACGGCATCCTCGGGGTGCTTTCCCTGATCTTCTGGGTGCTCATCCTGGTCGTGAGCGTGAAGTACATCTGGTACGTCATGCGGGCCGACAATCACGGCGAGGGCGGCATCTTCGCCCTGCTCGCCCTCCTCTCCGCCGGCAAGGAGCGCTCCCCGAAGCACCGCCTCGGTCCCATCGTGATCATGATTCTGGTCGGCGCGGCCCTGCTCTTCGGCGACGGCATCATCACGCCCGCCATCTCCGTGCTCGGCGCGGCCGAGGGCCTGACGGCAATCAGCCCGAGTTTCACGCCGCCGCGCGTGGCGTTCATCGCCTGCGTCATTCTCTTCATCCTTTTCTGGATTCAGAAAAAGGGCACGAAGCAGATCGGCGGCATCTTTGGCCCGGTCATGCTGGTGTGGTTTGCCACGCTCGGGGTCCTCGGCCTCTGGCATATCACGAGCTGCCCGTCCGTCCTCCGCGCCCTCGATCCCCGCTACGGCCTCGCGCTCCTGAAGCACAGTCCCATGGAGATCTCCGCGCTGCTCGGTGCGGTCGTCCTCGCCATCACCGGCGCCGAGGCCTTGTACGCTGACATGGGCCACTTCGGCCGTCGCTACATCGCCATCGCGTGGTACGGCGTCGTGTTCCCCGCCCTTTTCCTCAACTATTTCGGCCAGGGCGCCTACGCGCTCACCCACCCGGGCATGACGGAAAATCCGTTCTTCGCCCTCGCGCCGCAGGGCCTCCCGCGCGCCTTCCTCACCGGCCTCTCCATTCTCGCCGCGATCATCGCCAGCCAGGCCCTGATCTCCGGCGCCTACTCGCTGACGCGGCAGGCCATCCAGCTCGGCTACTTCCCGCGCCTGAAGATCAACTACACCAACGCCGAGCACTCCGGCCAGATCTACGTCCCCTTCGTCAACACCCTGCTCGCCATCGGCTGCATCCTCACGGTCGTCCTCTTCGGCTCGACCGACCATCTCGCCGCCGCCTACGGCATCGCCGTCACCGGCACGATGGCCATCACCACGATCGCCTACTACCTCGTCACGCAGAAGACTTGGGAGCATGGCCGCTGGGCCGCGGCGCCGATCTGCCTCGTTTTCCTGTTCGTTGACCTCGCCTTCCTCAGCTCCAACGCCGACAAGATTTTCAACGGCGGCTGGTTTCCCCTGGCCATCGGCGCCGCGATCCTCGCCGTCATGCACACGTGGAAAATCGGCCGGCAGGAGATCTACATCCGCGTGTACGGCAACAACGTCACCGAGTCCGAGCTGGTCAGCATCGCCCGCAGCAAGCACGTCACCCGCGTCGGCGGCGCCGCCGTCTTCATGGTCGGTTCGCCCAGCGGCACGCCCATTGCCCTGCTCCACCACGTGAAGGCCAACCGCTGCCTGCACCAGACGGTCGTGCTACTAAGTATCGTCACCGAGGAGGTGCCCACTGTGCCGGCGGAAAAACAGCTCACTCTCACCGAGATCGGCGAAGGCATCTGGCGCGCCATCGGCCGCTACGGGTACATGGAGTCGCCGGATGTCGGCGTGCTGCTCGACCGCGTCCACGACCTCGGCGTGCCCATCAATCCCCAGGGCGCGATCTACTTCTTCAACCGCGAGATGATCATCACCGACGGCAGCGCCCCGATGTGGAAGTGGCAGAAGAGCCTCTACGCCCTCCTCAGCCGCAACGCCCGTCCAGTGAAGGATTACTACCAGATCACCCCGTCGCAGATCATCGAGATCGGCCTGCCCATCCAGCTCTAGCCATGGCGCCCGTCCCGATCACGCTCCACGATCTGGGCCTTGCCGACTACCCTGCTGTCCGAGCCCTCTGGGAACAATCCGAAGGCGTCGGCCTCAATGAATCCGACACCTTGGAGGCGATCGCCGGCTTCCTGCAGCGCAACCCCGGCCTGAGCCTCGTCGCCACCAATCCCGACGCTGAGATCGTCGGCGCCGTCCTCTGCGGCCACGACGGACGCCGCGGCTACCTACACCACCTCGCCGTCAGCCGCCCGTACCGCGGCCAGGGCATCGGCCGCCGCCTCGTCACGGAGTGCCTTGCCCGTCTCCGCGCGCAGGATATCCTGAAGTGCAACATCTTCCTCTACGCCGACAACGCCGCCGGCCGCGCCTTCTGGCTCCGCGAGGGCTGGGCCGCCCGCGAGGACCTCGTCGTCCTTCAACGCGGCAACTGCGGCTGCTGAGGCGGCGCTTACGCCCGTTTATTGGCCGACTTCGCCATGCTTGCAAAAAGCTTCTCACATCGGCCATGGCTGCTGTTGGTGATCGCGGGGCTTCTGGTCGTCCCCCCGGCATGGGCGGCAGGCATGAACTTCCCCAGTGAGAAAGCCTGCGTTTCGCCTAACTGTAAATGGGAGGTCCGTTGTCGCAGCACCCAACAAGGCGATGGCGGCTGGCTACACCGTCTGTTCCTTGGTCCGCTCGGCGCAACCGAACCGGTCTTCATCTATGCGAGCGGCCGCAATTGCGATGTACTCTGGAGCAAAGACAGCCGGCGGATCGCCCTCACCGATTGGTCGGGCAGTAATCTTTCGGAAATTTATATCGTCGATGTCCCGACTCACACCGTGCAGCTCCTCGAAATCCCAGGCCTATCGCACCCCCTGTCAAAAGAGGAATTGGACGGGCACATTTACTGGGAAGCTATGCAATGGGACGCGGCAGATCGTCTTCAGATTCGAGTGTTCGGCCATACCGATGAAGCACAAGGGCATGCCTTCACTTATTTTTTCTCCGTAAATATCATCTCCAAGGAAATCACTTTATTGCGCCAGGCCTCTGAGGAAGCCGCGGATTAGCGCAGGCCAGGGGCTTCTTCTCTCCGTTTCCTCTGTTATCTCCTGTAAAATTACCCGATCTGCGCCGCCACGTCGCGAAACAGCCGCTTCCGCGCCGCCGCGTCGGCTTTGCGATCCGTTCGTACTTCCAGCACGCGCAAGCCCGTCGCCGGCAACGTCGCCACTAGCTCCGCCAGCTGCGCCATGTCGCGCACCACCGTGTGCAACACGCCGTGCGCCGCGCAGAGCTTCGCAAAATCCACGTCCTGCGGGGTCGCAAAGAACTCCTCGAACGGCGGCTCAAACTCCGCCACCGGCAGGTGCTCGAAGATCCCGCCACCGTTGTTGTTGATCAGCACCACGGTCAGGCTGCCGCGCAGCTTCGGCCGCAGCAAAAACCCGTTCGCGTCGTGCAGCAGCGCGAGATCGCCCGTGAGCAGCACGGCCGGCCGCCCCGCCGCGTGCGCCACGCCCACCGCCGTCGAGAGCGTCCCGTCGATGCCGTTGGCCCCGCGGTTGAAAAAGAAGCGGTGCCCCCGGTCCGTCGCCGGCCAGAAATATTCCGCGTCGCGCACCGGCATGCTGCTCGCGACAAACACCGGCGTGCCGGCCGGCAGGCTGCGCGCCAGTACGCCCGTCACGCGGCCTTCAAACCTCGCCGCGCCAACCTCCACCGCCGCATCCAGCGCCCGGCGCGTCGCCGTCTCGACTTCAATCCAGCGGCGCAGGTACGTCGTATCCGGCGCACGGTCACCGGCCACGGCGAGGGCTTCCACCGGCGCCGTGATCTGACGCGTCCGGCCATGCAGGGCGTCGCGGTTCGCCGCGCCCGGTGCCACCAGCAGAATCTCCGCGCCCGACGCCTCCAGCCAGGCGCGCAGCACCTTGCTCGTCGGCCAGCCGCCGAGGCACAGCACCGTCCGCGGCGTGAGTTCCTTGGCCAGCGTCGCGTTGCGTAAAATCGTATCGTAGCCCGCCACGATGCCGTCGCCCGGCTGCGCGTGATGCCGCACCGGCGACAGCACATCCGCCAGCACCGGCCAGCCCAGCGCCGCGGAAAGCTCGCGCACCTTGGCCACGTAGCCCGCTGGGGCGTCCGTGATCGCCGGTCCCGCCACGATGAGGCCGCGCGCCGTCGTCGGCCGCTGCCAGATCACCGACTGCGTCACCCCCGGCGCCACCGCATTAAGGTGGGCAAAAAACTCCGCCGTCACCAGTGGCTCCAGTTTCCGCGCGCTCTCGTCCGCCACCGGCGGCAGCGGGTCGCGAAACGGCGCGTTCAGGTGCACCGGCCCCGCCACCGGCCGCAGCGTGCGCTCGCAGGCGTGCGCCACGGTCTGCCGCAGGTAGCCCAACATTGCCACCGACGAGTCCGGCACTGCGAGTTCATGGTAAAAATTAACGTGCGCCCCGAAGAGCTTCTGCTGGTCGATGGTCTGACCCGACGCGCAGTCGCGCATCTCGGGCGGACGATCCGCCGTGATGACGAGCAGCGGCACCCCGCTCTCCTGTGCCTCGATGACGGCCGGAAAGTAGTTCGCCCCCGCTGTGCCGCTCGTGCACAGCAACACCACTGGTTTGCCCTGCGCCCGCGCCAGCCCCAGCGCAAAAAATGCCGCCGAGCGCTCGTCCAGCACCGGGATCGCATCGATCCCGCCGTGCCGCGCCAGCGCGATGGTCAGCGGGGTCGAGCGCGAGCCGGGTGAGATCACCGCCTGCCGCACGCCGAGGCGCACGAGCGTTTCCACCAGCACGCTGCCCCAGAGGGCGTTCGTATTGCGGAAATCCAGCGTGGTGGCGGGCGTCGTCATGATCTCAGGGCGTCGAGCATGGCCTTAAACTTCAGCTCGGTTTCCGCAAACTCCTTCTCCGGCGTCGAGCCTTCGACGATGCCCGCCCCCGCGTATACCCGGGCCGTCGCGCCATCGACCAGCGCCGAGCGCAAGCCCACGAAAAACTCCCCGCCGCCGCGCGCATTCATCCAGCCGAGCGCCCCGGCGTACAGCCCGCGCGGAAAGCCCTCCAGCTCACGGATGCGCGCCACCGCCGCGGCCTGCGGCGTCCCGCCCACCGCGGGGGTCGGATACAGCTGCGCGAGCGCGTCCAGCAGCCGCACGTTCGCCGGCAGTTCCGCGCTCACCGCCGTCTGCAGGTGCTGCACATTGGCCAGCCGCCGGATCTCCGGCCGCGCCGGAAACTTCGGCGCGAGCCCCAGCTGCGCCAGCCGCCCCGTGATCGATTCGAGCACGAACTGGTGTTCCCGCCGGTCCTTGTCCGACGCCAGCAGCGCCGCCGCGAGCGCCGCATCCTCGCTCGCGCCCGCGCCGCGCCGGGTCGTCCCCGCGAGCGCCGCTGTCTCCAGCACGCCTTTGCTCACGCGCACCAGCTGCTCGGGGCTCGCCCCGATGAAGCTCTGCCCCCGCCCGTTCGCCATCGAGAAGGCATAGCAGTCGGGAAACTTTTGCCGCAGGCCGTTCAGCACCCGCAGCGGGTGCAGCGGCCGGTCCGCGGAAAAATCCTGCGCGCGCGCCAGCACGATCTTGCTGAACTCGCCCGCCTTGATCCGCTCCAGGGCCCGCGCCACCGCCGCCCGGTAGTCGCCGGCCTCGCGTTTCGTGAATTCCGGCGGACGTATCTCCACCTCCTCGGTGCCACCCGTCTGATAGCCGAAGCCGCGGAATTTCCCGTGCGCGCGCCAGACCCGCTCCGTCAGCGGCGCGAGGTCCGCGCCGGGCTCCACGAGCAGGTTGGCCACGGCCGTCGTGACGGCTCCCGCGCGCGCGATCTGCCACCGCGGCACCCACACGCGCGCCGCCGGGAACGGTTCGCCCGCCTCCGCTTCGTCGAGAAAGGTGAAGCCCGTAAAAAAGTGCGGCCCGCCTAGCGGCGCGTTCACATCGCCGACCGCGATGGTGTGCTCCAGCGTCTCATCGACCCAGCGTTGCACCGCCGCGAAGCGCTCCTTGCCGTGCGCCTCAAAGCCCACGGCCGTCTCCGCGCCCGCGATCGCCGTCGCGATGTCGGGGCGCTCCGCGTAAAAATGCGGTTCCGTCGGCTCGAAGATCGACTCCAGCACCGCCAGCGGATCGAGCGCATCCACCGCGAGGGAGATGCTCACGAGCTTGGGCCGCCCCGCGCGCTCCGCCGCCGCGCGGCATTGCGCGAGGAAGGCCTGCAACGCGTCCGGCGACGCGTTTTGGGCCGGATGCAGCGGGAGGATCGTCATGCGATGAAACCCACCGCGCGGGTCTTACGCCTTGGCGGGCGTCTTCTCCGGCGGCGCCGGCCGCGGGAAGAGCACGAGCGCCCCCGCCACCTTTGCGCCGGTGAGCCGGCCGCCCCAGTTGAGCTCGTCGCGCCAGACCGGGCCCGGCGTGTAGCCAAGCACGCCGTTGATCTTCTCCGTGGTCGTCGGCACCACGTGCTGGATCAGCGCCACGCCGAGGCGCAGCGCCTCCGCGATCGTGGCGAGCACGGTGCGCAGCAGGGCCTGGTCCTTCGGCTCCGCCGACTTGCCGAGCTTCCACGGCGCGCGGGTCTCGATGTAGGCGTTGGTCGCGGTGATGAACTGCATCGCGCGCTCCAGCGCCGTGTGGAACTGGAAGCCCTCGCACAGCGGGATAAATTCGTCGCGGGTCTTCGTCCACAGCGCGTGCAGCTGCGCCTCGGGCTCCTCCGTGACCTCCGCCGCCGGCACCACGCCCGCGGCAAAGCGCGTCGTCATGTTCAGCGTGCGGTTCACGAGATTGCCGAGGTTGTTGGCGAGTTCGCTGTTGTAGCGCACGAGGAACTGCTCGCGCGTGAAGTCGCTGTCCTGCCCCACGTTCATTTCGCGGATCAGGAAGTACCGGAACGCGTCCGTGCCGAACTCGCTCACGAGGTCGAGCGGGTTGAGGGCGTTCCCCGTGCTCTTCGACATCTTGGCGCCGGCGGTCAGCCACCAGCCGTGCGCGATGATGCCCTGCGGCAGCGCGAGACCCGCGGCCTTCAGCATGATCGGCCAGTACACCGCGTGCGGCGGCACGAGGATGTCCTTGCCGATGACGTGCCAGGTCGCCGGCCAGACGCCCGGCAGGTCGGCCACGGCCGAGTAGTAGTTGATCAGCGCGTCGAACCACACGTACGTCACGTACTGCTCGTCAAACGGCAGCGGGATGCCCCACTCCAGCCGCTCGCGCGGGCGCGAGATGCAGAGGTCGTTCAACGGCTCCTTCAAAAACTCCAGCACCTGCTTCTGCCGGTACGCCGGGAAGATGAAGTTCGGGTTCTGCGTGAGGAACTCCACGAGCCACTCCTGGTAGCCGCGGAGCTTGAAGAAGTAGTTCGACTCCGTGATCTCGGTGACTTCGCCAAAGATCTCCGGCCACGAGCCGTCGGGCAGGCGGTCCTTCTCCTGCAAAAACTGCTCCTGGCGCGTGGAGTAAAAGCCCTGGTACTCGGCCTTGTAGATCTCGCCCTTGTCGAAGAGCTGCTGCAGCACCTGCCGAACGACCTTCTTGTGCCGCTCCTCGGTGGTGCGGATGAAGTCGTCGTTGGAGATGTTGAGCTTAGGCAGCAGGTCGCGGAAGAGCTGGCTCACCCGGTCGGTGTACGCCTGCGGCGCGATACCTTCCTTGCGCGCGCTGGCCTGCACCTTCTGCCCGTGCTCGTCCACGCCGGTGAGGAAATGCACCTTGTCCCCCATCATCCGCCGGTACCGGGCAATGACGTCCGTCAGCACCTTTTCATAGGCATGGCCCAGGTGCGGCGAACCGTTCACGTAATCGATCGCGGTGGTGATGTAGAATGACTTCATGACAATGGTTGGTCACTAAAACCGACCCCGCGCCAAATGTCGAAAGTTTTGACGGACCCTCCCCGCCTCCGCATTTGACGCCTCCCTTTCCCGCCGCATTGTTTGCGGCATGAAAGTGCTTCGCGCCAAGAGCGCCGGATTTTGCTGGGGGGTCGAGCGGGCCATCGACATCGCCCGCGACTATGCCCATCAGGGCCGCCATCCCGTCTACACCGACGGGCCGCTCATCCATAACCGCCAGATGATGGACGTCCTCTCCAAGGAGGGCATCCGCGAGGTCGGCGACTACCAGAGCAAGGCCGACATCGCCGTCGCCCCTGTCGCCGCCGGCGAAAATCCCGTGATGGTCGTCCGCGCCCATGGCATTTCCCCCGAGCGCCGCACCTACCTGAAGCAGCTCGGCATGGAGTTCAAGGACGCCACCTGCCCCGACGTCGGCATCATCGCCGGCAAGATCCGCCTCCACGCCAAGAAGGGCTACGCCACGATCATTTTCGGCGACAAAAACCACCCCGAGACCATCGGCCTGATGGGCTACACCGAGGGCCGCGGCTACTGCATCACCACCAAGGCCGACATCGACGCCCTGCCCGCACTCAACCGCGTGTGCATGGTCTCGCAGTCCACGATGTTCATGCACGAGTTCGCCGAGCTTTCCGCCTACGCGCGCACGAAGTTCGCCGAGGTCCTCGTCTTCGACACCATCTGCCAGGCCACCAAGGACCGCCAGACCGACGTCGTCTCCCTCGCCCAGCAGGGCGCGCAGGCCATGGTCGTCATCGGTGGTCACCACTCGGCCAATACAGTCAAGCTCGCCTCTCTCGCCCGCCTGCAGAACCTCCCCACGTTCCACGTCGAGACCGCCGCCGAGCTCGTGCCCGAGGAGATGAAAAAATTCTCCGTGGTCGGCGTCACCGCCGGCGCCTCCACGCCCGAGTTCCTCATCAGCGAGGTTTGCGCCAAGCTCGAGGCCCTCTGAGCCATGCGCAAGTTGCTCCTCGCCGCCCTTGTCCTGGTCTCCGGCCTGCGCGCCGAGGATCTCTTCAACGGCCGCGACCTCGCCGGCTGGGAACTGATCACCACGCCCGCGGCCACCGCCGCCAGCGCCTGCCACGTGCGTCCCAACGGCGTGCTGCTTCTCGATGGCAAGCCCTCCGGCTACCTCCAGACCACCGCGACGCACGCCAACTACCGTCTCCACGTCGAGTGGCGCTGGCCCGGTTCGCCGGGCAATGGCGGCATTTTGCTCCACATCGCCTCCGGTCCCAAGGACCGGGTCTGGCCTTTGAGCCTCCAGGTGCAGACCAAGCACAAGTACGTCGGCGACCTGCTGCCCATGGCCGGCATCAGCTTTGGCGAGCCCCTCGCCCCCGGCCTCAAGGTCCCTGCCCGTCCGCACATCGCGCCCGACAGCGAGAAGCCCGCCGGCGAGTGGAACACCTGCGACGTCGTCTGCCGCGGCGATACCGTCGAGGTCACCGTCAACGGCGTCGTGCAAAACCGCATCACGAGTTGCTCCGTCGCCGCCGGCCACATCGGCTTCCAATTCGAGGGCGTCCCCTACGAGCTCCGCCACCTGACCCTCACCGCGCTGTGAGCAGCGACGCGACGAGTCCCTACGAGCAGCTCGTCCAACTCGCACGGAGCCGGACCTCTTTCGTGCTCGTGACCCTCGTCGAGACCCTCGGCAGCACGCCGCAGGATGCCGGCGCCAAGATGCTCGTGATCGCCACCGGCCTCCACTCCGGCACCGTCGGCGGCGGCAAGATCGAGGCCAAGGCCATCGCCCTCGCGCAGGAGATGCTCAACAATCGCGCCGTCGCACCCCAATTCGTCAGCTGGACCCTCCGCACCGACGTCGGCATGACCTGCGGCGGCTCGGTCAAACTCTACTTCGAGCCCCACGCCGGCGCCGGTGCGCGCGCCGCGTGGCCCATCTGGATCTTCGGCGCCGGCCATGTCGTTCAGGCCCTCGTCCCCGTCCTCGCCCCCCTCGATTGCGAACTCACGATTTGCGACCCGCGCCGCGACTGGCTCGACCGTCTCCCGCGCGCCCCGCACGTCACCTACCTCCAGGCCGATGAGCCCGCCGCGCTCGTCCCCACGATGCCTGACCACGCGTTTCTGCTCTGCCTGACCAAGGGCCACGCCAGCGACCGCCCCGTCCTGCAGCGTGCCCTGGGCGAGCGGAATTTCCCCTTCGTCGGCGTCATCGGCAGCGCCGCCAAGGCCATCGTCCTCCGCCGCGAACTCATCGCCGGCGGTCTCAGCGAGGTCCGCGCGCAGCAATTCCACTGTCCTGTCGGCCTCGATTTCGGCACCAACCACCCGCACGAGATCGCCCTCAGCATCGCCGCCCAGCTCCTCACCGAGCGCGACCGTCTCGCGAAGTTATAAAAACCGACGGCGTTTCCGTTTCGCCCGTGTCCGCTTGCGCCCCGCCCGCTCCTGCGCCTCATTTGTCCCGTCATGCGCCCCCTCAAAGCCCTCCTCGCCTCCCTCGTCGGGCTCCTGATCATCGCGGGCCTGGCCACGGGCTTCGTCGTCGTGGTCACCGTCGGCGCCGTGGCCCTGCTGATTCTCGCCGTGCAGCGCCTCATCACCGGCAAACCGTTCTTTAACGTCAAATTTCAGGTCCGCCGCGGGCCGCCGCCGTCCGCCGCCACCGCGCCCCGCACCCGCCCGCTCCGGCGCGTTGACGCCATCGACATCGAGGCCACGCCGGCGGCCGAGAAGCCACCGAAGACCCTGCAGGGTTAACGCGCGCCGAGCCGCGCTTGGATCGCGGTCCACACCGCTTCGCCCGTCGCGGGCGATGCCAGCGGCACCTGACCGCCCGGCGCGCCAAAGTTCGCCACCGCATCGCGCAGCGCTTCGCGCACCGAAAACGCCAGCATGAGCGGCGGTTCGCCCACGGCCTTGCTGCCGTGGATCGTGTTGGGCTGCGCCGAGTGTTCCAGCAGCGACACGTTGAACTCCATCGGCGCGTCGCTGATCGCGGGGATCTGGTACGTGCTCGCGCTGTGCGTGAGCAGCCGGCCCTTCGCGTCCCATTTCAGCTCCTCGCTGGTCAGCCAGCCCATGCCCTGCACAAAGCCGCCTTCAATCTGCCCGCGGTCCACGCCCGGATTCAGCGAGTCGCCCACGTCGTGCACGATGTCCACGCGCCGCACGCGGCTCATCCCCGTGTAGCCGTCCACCTCGACCTCCGCTGCGGCCGCGCCACAGGCAAAATAGTGAAACGGCCGTCCCGCCGACTTGCTCCAGTCCCAGTGTATGCCCGGCGTCTTGTAAAAACCCGTGGCCGCCAAGCTCACGCGCTCGCGGTAGGCCCGTGAGCACACCTTGTCGAAAGGCTCCTTGTTCTGCGTGCCGCGTTCAATCGCACACCCGTGCGCAAACTCCACATCCTTCGCGGCCACGGCGTGCCCGCTCTTTTCGCTGAGGATCATCGCCGCCACCTCGGCCAGCCGCTCGCGCAGCGTCGTGCACGCCGCCGCGACCGCCATGCCGTTGAGGTCCGCGCCGCTCGACGCCGCCGTCGCCGACGTGTTGGGCACCTTGTCGGTCGCCGTCGCCATCACGCGGATCGACTCCGCCGGCAGGCCTAGTTCGCGCATCGCGACGCCCAGCATTTTTACGTATAGGCCCTGCCCCATCTCCGTGCCGCCGTGGTTCACCTGCACGCTGCCGTCCGAATAGATCACCACGTACGCGCCGGCCTGGTTGTAGTGCGTCAGCGTAAACGAAATGCCGAACTTCACCGGCGTCATCGCCAGCCCGCGCTTCACCCGCGGGTGCTGCGCGTTCCACGCCGCGATCTCCGCGCGCCGCTGCGCAAAGTCCGCCTGCCGCTCCAACCGCTGCCACGCCTCCTGCACATGGTTGTGGCCGATGTCCTCGTGGTAGTGCGTGCGGTTCGTCTCGCCCGGGCCGTGATAAAGGTTCTTCGCGCGCACCACTTCCGGAGCCAACCCGCAGGCCCGCGCCACGCGGTCCACAATCTCCTCGATCACGAGCATGCCCTGCGGCCCGCCGAACCCGCGGAACGCCGTGTGCGACGTCGTGTTCGTCTTCGCCACGCGCCCCGTAACGTGCATCGCCGGGATGTAGTAAGCGTTATCGATGTGAAAGAGCGCGCGATCACAGATCGCCTGCGAAAGATCGAGCGACCAACCGCCATCGGAAACCAGTTCCACGTGCGCCGCGAGCAACTGCCCGTCCGCCGTGTGGCCCACCGAAAACTTCGCGTGAAACGGATGCCGTTTCCCCGTCAGCGCCATGTCCACATCGCGGTCGAGTTGCACGCGCACCGGCCGGCCGGTCTTCAGCGCCGCGAGCGCCACGTAGGCCGCCCAGGCGTTGCCCTGCGTCTCCTTGCCGCCAAAGCCGCCGCCCATGCGCGGGGCCTGCACCACGACCTTGTGGCGCGGCACATGCAGCACCTCCGCCACGATCGCCTGGATCTCCGAGGGATGCTGCGTCGAGGAGTTCACCGTCACCGCGCCGTCCTCGCCCGCCTCGGCCCACGCCGCATGCGTCTCGAGGTAAAAATGCTCCTGCCCGCCGAAGGAAAACTCCCCCGTCAGCCGCTGCGGCGCCGCCGCCAGTGCCGCCACTGCATCTCCGCGGGTCAGGGTATGCGGGTCCGTATGAAAACTCCCAACCGCCACCGCCGCCGAGATTCCAACGACAGCCGGCAGCACTTCATACTCCACCTCCACCAGCGCCGCCGCCGCGCGACACGCCTTGAGCGAATCGCCCACCACCAGCGCGATCACCTGGCCCTGGAAAAACACCTCGTCCGTCGCCAGCAGCGGTTCGTCATGCCGCACCGGCCCCGTGTTGTTTTCACCCGGAATATCTTCCGCCAGCAGCACCGCCGACACGCCCGGCGCCTGCCGCGCCTTGGCCGCATCGCGCCGCAAAATCTTCGCCCGCGCATGCGGCGCCATCACCGGCCACACGTCGAGCATGGGCCGCCGCTGCGCCGTGTCGTCCACGTAGCGCGCCCCTCCCGTGACGTGCCCCACAGCGCTGTCGTGCCGCAGCGACCGCGTGCCGTCTTCCACGGGCCAGGGCATGCTCGCCTTGAAAGTCACCGCTTCGTCGTGCACCGCGCTGCGCTCACCCGCGGCAAACTTTTCCCAGAGCGTCACCACGAGCCCGCGCCGGTAGGCCGCGCCGCTCCGCACGTCGTCAATCGGCGCAAACTCGCCACGTAAAATCTCACTGACACTCGCGTCGCTCAGTTCTTTCCCGATCAATGCAGCCTCGGCCTTAAGTACCCGTTTCGTCCGTTCAGCCACACCGCCATAAGCCAGCCGCGCCTCGCGCACGATCCCCGCCGCATCGACGTCCACGCGAAACGCGCCGGCCACGATGCTGATGTCGAGTTCCACGCGGTGCGACACCTTCACAAAATCCACCCGCCGCGTCAGCCCCGCTGCCGGAGCACTCCGCGGCAGCACGATCTCGCGGATAATCTCGTCGGCTTTCAGCACCGTCTGGCGATACCCCGTGAAAAAATCCGCCAGCGCCACCGTGCGCTCACTCGTCGCGGAGGCCAGTACGAGCGAGGCATCCAGCGACATCAGCACCGGCGCGCTGTCGCCGATCGGCGAGGCCGTGGCGAGATTGCCGCCAAGCGTCGCGCGGTTGCGAATCTGCCGCGCCGCAAACACCCGCAGCATCTTCGCGAGCGACGGGTATTCCGGGGCCACCTTTTCCTCGATGGCCGTCAGCGTCGCCGCCGCGCCGATGCGCCACGCGCCCGGCGTCGCCGTGATCTGTGTCAGCTCTCCCACGCCCTCGGTCGAGATGAGCACCGGGAAGGCCTTAAACTTCTTGTTCAGCTCCACGCCGATCTCCGTCGCGCCCGCCACAAGCCGCGCGCCCGGCTGTGCCGCCTTCAGCGCAAACAGTTCCTTGAGCGCGGTCGGTCGGAAAAATTTCTCCCCGGCGCCTGTGTACTCAATTTTTTCCAACGCCGCCACCGGCTCCTGCAATCGCTGCGTCGCCGCGGCCGCGCTTTCAGGCGCCTTTGGCTTCTCGGCAAGCGCCGCGGTCATCGCGTCACGGATCGCGCGGTAGCCCGTGCAGCGGCAGAGATTGCCGCAGAGCTGGTCGTTGATCTGGCACTGCGACTTCACCGCGTCACGGTGATAGCCCTCGAACATCGACATCACGAAGCCCGGCGTGCAGTAGCCGCATTGCGAGCCGTAGTGCTCCACCATCGCGCCCTGCACCGGGTGCAGTTTTCCCTGGGTCGCGAGGCCTTCGACCGTCAGCACCTCGCGGCCCGCAAACATCGGGAGCAGCGCGATGCAGCTGTTGATCGCGCGGTAAGTCGCCTTCCCTTCCGCATCGCGCTCCACGAGCGCCACGCTGCACGCGCCGCAGTCGCCCTCCGCACAGCCTTGCTTGCTCCCGGTGCGGCCGCTGCTGCGCAGCCAGTCGAGCAAGGTCGTCGTCGCCGCGACGCCCGCGACGCGCACGCGCTCGCCGTTCAGGAGAAAGTCAAAGGATGCGGTGGCGGTTTCCATGCCCGGGAGAAATTACAGAGCAGTCCGGTTGACGTCCTTGTAGTAGAGATAGCTCGCGGGGGTCTTGCCCATCGCGACAAACCACTGTGGGCAGTACGGTGCCATCCAGATCGCATCGCCCGCCGCGACCGGATACCACGAGTCCTCGAGCCGGTACACGCCCTGCCCCGCCAGCATCAGGAGCCCGTGCTCCATCACATGCGTCTCGACGAAAGGCAGCGTCGCGCCCGGCTGATACGTGAAGATGTTCATCGCGAGGTCGAAGGCCGGCACATCCGGCAGCAACACCTGCAGCCGCGCATCCGGGTCGCCGAGGAAGGGCTGGCCGGGCACGTCCGCCGCGTCGCCGATGATGGCCTGCGGCATCGCGGTGTCCGCGAGGGCGACAAACCGTTTTTGAAACAGCGTCACGCGCGTGCCCGCCTTCGTCGCAGCGACCGACCACGGCTCGCCCGCCGGCGCGAAGAAAAACGCGCCCGCCTTCACCTTCTTTTTCAGGCCACCAATGGTCAGCGTCGCCCCGCCCGTCTCGAAATAGCCGGCGGTCTCGACATTGCTGCCCGGCAGGTTGGCCGCGCCGCCTTGCTCAAACGTCAGGAGCAGCTGCGCGAAGTTCGCGCCCATCGCCTTGTTGATCACGATGACACTGGCCGCGCCGGTGATGCCGGGCACGTTGCTCTTCACATGGCCGTCGGGTGCGATCAGGGCGTGGCGCGCGGCGACGCGCGTGCGGGTGTTTCCGTAGGGGATGCTCATGGTGGTTTAGTGGGCGCGGTGCGGCGCCAGAAATTGACCCGGTTTCGGCAGGTTGGTCAAACGGCCGTCGGCATACACGGCCGAGCCGCGCACGTAGGTGTGCGTCACGCGCGCCCGGCTCTTCTGGCCGACGTAGGCGCTGATGCGGTGCCGCGTCCAGAGGTCGTCGGCATCGATCGTCCGGGCCTTGCCGAATTCGACCAGCGAGAAATCCGCGTCGTGCCAGAGCTTGGTCTGGCCCTTGCGGGCAGCGATCTGGAAGCGCCGGGCGACATTGCGCGCCAGCACCGCCGCTAGAACCGGCAGGTCCTTGTCGAGGGTCTTGGTGCATTCCGACAGCAGCAGCTCCGCGCCGTGCTGGATGCCCGCGATCCCGCCCCACACGGCAAACATATTGGCCGAGTCCTTCATCTCCGGCCGCGACGGTGAGTGATCCGAGCCCACCGTCTGGATGCGTCCGGCGCGGAGCTCCGCCCACATCGCCTTGCGGCGTTTTTCGTCGCGCAGCGGCGGCGCGCACTTCGCGAGCGGCCCGATGCGCTCGACGTCCTTGTCGTTGAGCAAAAGGTAGTGCGGGCACGTCTCCGCCGTCACATCGACGCGCTGCAGCCGCGCCTCGCTGATCAGCGCGATGCCTTCGGGACTGCTCACGTGTACCACATGCAGCGCGCAGCCGGTCTCGCCCGCCAGCTCCAGCGCCATGCGGATCGCCGTCAGCTCCACCTCGATGGGCCGCGAGTCGAGCCACGCGCGCGCATCGGTGCGGCCCGCGGCTTTGATCTGGGCGGTGAGCGCCGCCGCCATCGCGTCATCCTCGGCGTGCACTGCGACGAGGAGGCCGAGCTTGGCGGCGCGCTTCATGCCTTCGCGCAGGGTCTTCGCATCGACGTTGTGAAAGCTCGCGATGCCGCTGTTGCACATGAAGGCCTTCAGGCCGATGGCCCCCGCGTCGCGCAAGCCGGCCAGCTTGTCGAGGTTCTCCGGCGTGAGGCCACCCCAGAGCGCAAAGTCCGTGCACGACTGCTCCTCGGCGATGCGGCGCTTTTCGCGAAACGAGGCCGCGTCGAGCACCGGTGGCTCGGAGTTGAGCGGCATATCGAAGAACATCGTGCCGCCGCCCGCCGCCAGCGCCGCCGAGCCCGTCGAGATGCCTTCCCAGTCGGTGCGGCCCGGCTCGTTGAAATGCACATGCGCATCGAGGATGCCGGGAAACACATACTTTCCCGCCGCATCGAGCTCGGCCAGCGCCTCGTCGTTTACCGTCGGCGCCATTCGGGCAAATTTCCCGTGTACGATGCCGAGGTCGCCCTCGACGATGCCCTCGGGCGTCACGATGCGCCCGCCGCGCACGATCAGGTCGAGCTTCTCGGGCTCGTGATGGCTCTTTTCGTTGGCTTTGACGGTGACTCCGCGGTGTTTCATGCGTCAGGAGGAATGCGCCAGTCGTTCCAGAAAGTCCACCATCACGCGCAGCGCCACCGCGAGGTCGCGCGGCGCGGCGTGTTCATCGGGATGATGGCTGAGCCCGTCGCGGCAGCGCACAAAGAGCATCGCCACCGGCGTGAGCTGCGAGACGACCACGCCATCATGGCCCGCGCCGCTCACGAGTTTGAGGCTGCGCCCCTGCACCGCCTTCACGCTGCGCTCCAACCGCGCCGTCAGATCCGGCGAGCACGCCACCGCACCGTTGTCCTGCGTGCGCTGCCACCGCACCGTCAATCCGCGCTTGCTCGCAATGGCCGCTGCGCTGCGCCCGAGCGCGAGCAGCGCCTTCCGCCGCACCACATCGCTCGCGTGCCGCACATCGAGCGTGTGCACGACCTGACCCGGAATCACATTGGCCGCGCCGGGTGACACGGTCATCGCGCCCACCGTCGCGACCAAGCCCGCCGTGCCGCGCGCCAGTTTTTCCGCCGCCAGCGCAAACTCTGCGGCTCCCGCCAAGGCGTCGCGCCGCAACGCCATCGGCGTCGTGCCCGCGTGGCCGGCCTTGCCCGTCCACGTCAGCCGGAAACGGCTCTGGCCCGCGATGGCCGAAACGACGCCCACCGCGAGGCCCTTCGCCTCAAGCACCGGCCCTTGCTCGATGTGCACCTCGACATAGCCGAGCAAGTCCCCGCGGCGGTGCGCCGGCTTTGGCAGCGTAAATTTTTTGCCCAGCAACTCCCCCACGCTCACGCCGTCGCTATCGCGCAGCGCGAGGGTCTTCGCCTTGAGCCGTCCGGTGAAACCTTCGCTCCCCAGGTACGCGCTCGCGAACCGCACGCCCTCCTCCTCCGCGAAGCCCAGCACCTCCACCGCAAACGGCAGGACTACCCCGCGCTTTTTTAAAATTTCCAGCGCCACGATGGGCAGCAGTACGCCCAGCGGCCCGTCGAAGCGTCCCGCATCGCGCACCGTATCGAGGTGCGAACCGAGCAGCAAGGTCTTCGCCCCGGCCTTTGCGCCGGGATGTCGTCCGATCAGATTGCCCACCGCATCCTCGCGCACGGCAAGTCCGGCCTCGCGCATCCAGCCGCCGACAAGGGCGTTGGCCCGCTGCATGGCCGGGGAATGAAACGTACGTGTGAGCTTCCCGGTCTCGTCGCTCACGCGGCCGAGCGCATCGAGCATGCGCACCAGTTTTTTCTCGTCGGCCATGGCTCAGCTCCCGCGATACGTGCTGTACGCCCACGGCGTCACCAGCAGCGGCACATGATAACCCGCCGTCGCATCCGTGATGCTGAAGCGGATCGGCACGCGCGTGAGGAAGGTACACTCCACGCCGCGGCCGGTGAAATAGTCGCTCACATGAAACACGAGTTCGTACTCCCCCGTCGCCATCGTCGTCGCATCCAGCAGCGGCGCATCGGTGCGCCCGTCGGCATTGGTCGTCACCGTCTTAACCAAAGCTGGCGTCACGCCGACCCGCAGCAGTTGGATAACCATCCCAGCCGCCGGTTTTCCCGTGGTGAGATCGAGGACATGGGTGCTGAGTTTGGCAGGCATGGAATCAGGCGGTTTTCAAAACGTCGTTGAGGCGGAGCTGGGCAATTTTTTCGATCTCGGCCAGCGCAGTCTGAAACTCGTGCTCCGGCGTATTGTTCACCCGCACCTGCATGGCGGTGAGGATCGCCGCCTTGTTGCTCAGCCGCGCACAGATGATGAAGGGGAACTCGAAGCGCGCGAGATACGCGGCGTTGAGCGTTTGAAACTCCGCCAGCTCGGCCGCGCTCAGCTGGTTCAGGCCTGCGCTCGCCTGCTCGCGCGTGGACTCTGCGGTGAGGCGGTTCTGCTGGGCCAGCCGGCCGGCGAGGTCGGGGTGCGCGCGGATAAGCGCGAGCTGTTTTTCGCGCGACGCGGCGCGCATCGCCGCGCACAGCTCGGCGTGCAGGTGGGCCGCGTCTCGAAACGGCCGCCGCGCCCAAGCTGCCTCCGCCACCCAGGGCGAGTGCTCGAAGAGGTGACCGAGCGCCGCCGTGAACGTGGCGCGGTCAGCGGCGTTGAGTTGAACCAGATCCATCACGGCAGCAGCTCGTAGGCCGGGAGCGACAAGAACTCATCGAACGTCGCACTCTTCGACATGCGCATGAAGAGCTCCGTCGCCGCCGGGAAGTGTCCGCTGTCGTAGCGCGCGTCGCCGTACTCGGCGCGGATTTGCCGCAGCTCGTCGGCCAGCAGCTGGTCGTAAAGCTCTGCGGTGATCTTGCGGCCATCCTGGAGCTTCGCGCCGTAGCGCAGCCACTGCCAGAGCTGAGAGCGGGAGATTTCCGAGGTCGCGAGATCTTCCATCAGGTTGTGGATCGGCTCGGCGCCCGAGCCACCGAGCCAAGCTTCGAGGTAGCGTACGCCGACGTGCAGGTTCCACCGCACGCCGTCTTCCGTGATGGGCCCGGTGAGCGGTGCGAGCAGGTCGGCGGCGGTGATCTTCACGTCGTGCATGCGGTGCAGCTGGTTGGGGCCGGGCATGTACTTCGCAAAGGCCTCCAGCGCGGTGGCCACGAGGCCCGGGTGGGCGACCCAGGTGCCGTCGAAGCCGTCGGAAGCCTCGCGCTCCTTGTCAGCGCGAACCTTCGCGAGCGCGGCGTCGTTGGCGGCGGGGTTGTTCTTGATCGGGATCTGCGCCGCCATGCCGCCCATGGCGTACGCGCCATGGCGGTGGCAGATATTGATCACGTGCAGGCAGTACGCGCGCAGGAAAGGCACCGTCATCGTGATCAAAGTCCGGTCGGGGAAGAGGTACTCCGGCCGGTTGCGGAATTTCTTCACGAAGCTGAACATGTAGTCCCAGCGCCCGCAGTTCAGGCCCGAGACATGTTCGCGCAGCTCGTACAAAATCTCCTCGGCCTCGATCGCGCCGAGGATCGTCTCGATCAGCACCGTCGCGCGCACCGTGCCGCGCGGCAGGCCGAGCGCGGTCTGCGCGTGAATGAAGACGTCGTTCCACAGTCGCGCCTCCAGGTGGCTCTCCATCTTCGGCAGGTAGAAATACGGGCCGCTGCCGCGCGCGATGAGCGCCTTGGCGTTGTGAAAAAAGTACAGGCCCCAGTCGAAGAGCGACGCCGAGAGGCGCTTCCCGCCGAGCAGCACGTGCTTCTCCTCCATGTGCCAGCCGCGCGGGCGGGCGATGATCGTGGCGATCTTTTCCTTGAGGGCGTACTTTTTCCCCTCGGGGCTCTCGAAAGTGATGGTGCGCCGCGCGGCGTCGCGCATGTTGATCTGACCCTCGATCACGTTTTCCCACGTCGGCGAATTGGCGTCCTCGAAGTCCGCCATCCAGCACTGCGCGCCGGAGTTGAGGGCGTTGATCGCCATCTTGCGATCCACCGGGCCGGTGATCTCGGTGCGGCGGTCCACGAGGTCAGGCGGCGGGGGCGGCACCTGCCAGCTGCCGCCGCGGATCGACGCCGTCTCCGGCAAAAAGTCCGGCATCTTCCCCGCGTCGATCTCCGCCTGGCGCTCGACCCGGCGGGCGAGCAGCTGCTCGCGGCGCGGGTTGAACTTCGCGCACAGTTCGGCGACGAAGGCGCAGGCTTCAGGAGTCAGTATCTCCGCATAGCGCGGGTTCAGCTCCCCGGTGATTTCAAGGCCCGAAACAACAGGATTCCGCATGCCCGGAGTTAAGCGCCTCGCGTGCCAACATCCAAGCTTCAATGAACCGCCCCGCCTTGGGGCTTGGATGTTGCCGCCCGGCCCTGCACACTCCCGCCCAATATGAGCCAGGAAAATTTCATGCGCGAAGCCATCAAGGAAGCCGAGGCCGGCATGCGCGGCGGGCGCGGCGGTCCCTTCGGCTGCGTCATCGTGCGCAAGGGCGAGGTCATCGCCCGCGGCAACAACCGCGTCACCTCCACCAACGACCCGACGGCTCACGCCGAGGTCACCGCCATCCGCGCGGCCTGCTCCACGCTTAAGACCTTCCAGCTCGCCGACTGCGAGCTCTACACGAGCTGCGAGCCCTGCCCGATGTGCCTCGCCGCGATCTACTGGGCGCGCATCCCGCAGGTGTTTTATGGCAACACCCGCGCCGACGCCGCCGCCATCGGCTTCGACGACGATTTCATTTACCAGCAGATCCCGCTCCCGCCCGACCAGCGCGCCATCGCGATGAAACCGTTCCTGCGCGACGAGTCGCTCGCGACGTTCCAAGCCTGGGCTGCCAAGACCGACAAGGTCCGGTATTAATTAAAAACCTCACGCCTCCAGCAGCGGCGTAAAACCCCACTGCGCCGCGGAGAATAACCCGCGGTCGCTCAGCTTCAGGTCGGGGATCACCAGCAGCGCCATGAACGCGAGGGTCATGAACGGCGCATCGAGCTTCGAGCCGAGTCGCTTCGCCTGCGCATCGAGCGCGGTGTAGCGCCGCGCCACGCTGCGCCCGTCGGCGTCGGACATCAGGCCGGCAATCGGCAACGGCAGCACGCCGCGTTTTCCGGCGCCGACCACGCTGATGCCGCCGCGGTGCGCGATCACGGCGTTGACCGCCGCGGCCAGCGCGGCGTCGTCCACGCCGACGGCGACGATGTTGTGCGAGTCGTGCGCGACCGACGAGGCCAGCGCGCCCGTCTTCAAGCCGAACCCGCGCACAAAGCCCACCGCGACCGGGGCGCGCGGCGCGTAGCGGTTGACCACCGCGATCTTCAACAGGTCGCGCGCCGGGTCGGCCACGGCGTGGCTGGCGACGATCTTCGGGCGCATGCGGCGGCGCCGGGTCACCAGCTGACCGTTGATCGCCTCGATCACGTTGAGCGTCTTCGCCGCGCCGGACACCGGCACCGCGAAATCCGCGGCGGTGCGCGGCTGCGCGCGGAATTTGTTCACCACGCGCGATGGCTGGCGCGGGAGCAGGCTGCGGCCATTCCGCGCGACGAGCTGACCGTCGAGGTAGGTGCGCTGCACCCGGAATTTCTTCCAGCTCTCAACCACGATGAAGTCCGCCGGATCGCCCTCGCGCAGTAGGCCCACCCTCAGTCCGTAGTGTTTTACCGGATTCACCGAGGCGCAGGCCAGCACGTCGAAGCGATCCGCGCCGAGCTTGAGGGCGCGGCGGACGTGGGCGTCGAGGTGGTGCTGCACCAGCAGGTCGGGATGCAGGTCGTCGCAGCAGAACATGCAGCGCGCCGCATCCGTCTTCAGCAGCGGGGCCAGCGCGGCGAAGTTGCGGGCGGCCGAGCCTTCGCGGATCAGGATCTGCATGCCCGCCGCCAGCTTGTCCTTCGCCTCGGGCAGCGTGAAGCACTCGTGGTCCGTCGTGATGCCCGCCGCCGCGTAGGCCGCGGCCACCTGGCCGCGGAGGCCCGGTGCGTGGCCATCGACCTGCTTCCCTTCACGCTTGGCCGCGGCGATCATCGCGCGCAGCTCCGGGTCACCGTTGAGCACCCCGGGGAAATTCATCACCTCGCTGAGGAAGCGCACGTCGCGCCGCGCGAGGAGACGCGCGACGGCCTTTGCGTCGAGCTTGGCGCCGGCCGTCTCGAAGGTCGTCGCGGGCACGCACGAGGGCGCGCCAAAGTTGAACTTGAAGGGTGTGCGCCGGCCGTCGGCGATCATGTAGTTCACGCCCGCCACGCCGAGGACGTTGGCGATCTCGTGCGGGTCCGAAACGGTGGCCACCGTGCCGTGCACCACCGCCAGCCGCGCAAACTCCGCGGGCGGCAGCATGGAGCTCTCGATATGGATGTGCGCATCGACGAGGCCCGGCATGATCAGCCCGCGAGCGAGCGGCCGGGCGTCGCGCCGGATGCGGCGGATCACCCCGCCGGAGAACTCCACCGTGCCGGGAAACTCCGTGCGGTTTATGACATCGACGATGGTACCGGAGACGCGCTGGGTGGCCATGCCCCACCCTGGGCGCCTGCGGGGGCCGTGGCAACTGTGTCTGAGACTTGCAATCAAACGGGTTCGCGCAACATTCGCCCTCTATGCATTTCTCCAATCTCCAGCCCGCCCTCTCCGCCCCGCTCCCCCGCCTCGACGATGACGATGACGACGATGAACAGGCTCCCGCCCCCGCCAAGAAGGCCGGCGGCGCGCCCGTGGGCATGCTGATCCAGAAGAAATTCCTCGAGCAGCGGAAGATCGCCCTCTGGGGCGCCGTCACCGACGAGACCGCCCGCGACCTCACGGAAAAGCTGCTGTACCTCGAGGCCACCGACCCGGGCAAGGAGATCACCTTTTACCTGAACTCCCCCGGCGGCTCGATCACCTCCGGCATGGCGGTGTACGACACGATGAAGCTCATCACGTCGCCCATCACCGTCATCGTCACCGGCATGGCCGCGTCGATGGGCTCGATCCTCCTCTCCGCCGCGCCGAAGGGCCGCCGCCTGCTCTACCCGCACTCGCGCGTGCTCATCCACCAGCCGCTCATCTCCGGCCGCATGATCGGCCCGGCGAGCGACATCAACATCCAGGCGCAGGAAATGGAAAAACTCCGCGCCGAGCTGAACCAGATCCTCGCCGACGCCTCGGGCCAGCCGCTCGAGCGCATCAACCGCGACACCGACCGGGACTTCTACCTCAATGCGCAGGAAGCCATCGCCTACGGCCTAGCCGACCGCATCGTGGACAAGATCTGAGTTCCGCGACCGGAGGTGAAGACGCAGGGCCGGCTCATCGCCCTACCCCGTTCGCCTGCATGATCAAGTCGTCAAGCTCGCGCTGCCACGCATTGGCCTGATTGAAGTCGCCTGCGCGGGTAGCCGCCATCTTGGCCTCACGCAACCACGGCGCCCGGAGATCGCGCGGCAACCTATCGTCCGCCAAAAGCGACCGGTAAACATCCCGCGCCGGCACGGAGGCGCCGAGCTTGTCCAACTGCGCCGCGCATTCGCGTATAAGGGCCCATTCGTCGGGATGAACTCGCTTGAGATAGCGCGCAAAGCCGAGTGCATCGATGGCCGCCTGCTTCTCGCCCGCGGCCTGCAAACGCTTCGACAACTCCAGGCCTACGGCCACGCTCGGAGTCGTCTGCTGCGTTTCCTTGGCCAACGCGAGGGCCTCGGGGCTTTTTTTCTGACGATCGAGCTGATGCAGCCGGCGTAACACGGCATATCCCGCGAGCCGCTCGGGCAGCTTGGCCCGCTGCGCCCACTGCGCCTCGAAATTCAGGGCAAACGGCCGGTAGAGCGGATCGCCCACCGCCACGCTCTGCCAGCTCAGCACCGGCAGCGAAAAATACGCGGCGTCGCCAAACGTGTAGCCGCGCGCCAGCGCGTGCAGCAGGAAATCGGGCCGGTGCAGGTAGTGCAGGTCCGGCTCGAATACATTGCCCACCGTGGCGGTCACCCCATCCGCGAGCAACGGGCCGCACCAGCGCGCGGTGGGCGAGCGCAGCGTCTCCGCGGAGTAGCTGTAGATGTGCTCCGCGATGGTCCCGGGCGGAAACCGGAAGCCCGGCAGCAAAAACGGCCCCGTCACCTGGTCCGAATACCAGCCGAAATACAACACCGGCGCATCGAACCGCGCGCCCAGCGGGATCGTCGCGGGCTCGCGGTCCACGCCAAGATCGAAGCCCAGACGGACCAGCTCCTTCACCGTGTTTTCCAGCCAGATGTCGCCTTCGGGATACTTGCCGCCGATATCGACGTAGGCCCGGCCAAGGAGGCCGGTCTGCTCCGCCGCCACCGCCCGGTCCACCAGCTGGTTGGCATCGGCGAAGGTCGGTCCGTCAAGTCGAGCCACCTTCACCACGGCGGCCAGATCATAGTCCTTTGGGCGGTCGTTGCGATAGAGCGCATTGGGCACAAAGCCATTCACGGGTGTCGTGGTCTGCGTGAGCACGCTGAGCTCGGAGTCCACCGAGGCCTGGTTGCTGCCGAGAAAATTTTCCTGAGGCGGTTTTGCTCCGGAAAGGACGAGGGTTGGGTCCGACGCAATGCGCAGCGGAACGCCGCGGCAAAGGATGAGGTAAGCGATGCGATGGCCGTTGATGGCGTATTTCTGCCGGCCAATCGCATCATAGTGCGTCGTGGGAATCGCATCGATCCACTTTTTTTGCACCAGCTGCGCCAGCAGCGGCTGCCAGATCGTCGCCACAAACTCCCGCCAGCTGATGGTCTCGCCCTGCGGCATAGGCAAGGAGAGGATGTTTTCCTTCGGCACGCCGCGCACCTCCGCGTAGTGCAGGGCGATCCGCAGGGAGTCGGGATCGTCGCCATTGGTTACCAGTACAACGCGCTTGGCTTCGTTGATATAATTGCGGGCGAAGCTTTGGATGTCGGGATCGGCTGCTTCCGACTTGGCGATTTTTTCGGCATCCCGCTTCGCATCCTCCATGGCATGCTCCGCCGCCTTGGCCGCAGAGTCGCTCCCGGCTTTTTCTTTCAAGTCGGCTTCACGCTTTTTCTCTTCCGGCAGGTCCGCTTGCCGGGCTTCGCGCGGTTTCGATTCCTTCAGGCGCGCGTAATCGGCTTCGCGCTGTTTCGACTCCTTCAGGTGCGAGGAATAAATGGCGAGAAACACCGTCCCGATCGAGCCGATGAAAATGAAATACACCCATTTCTTCATGGGGAAGTGATCATGGAGGTTCTTGGTCTTTGCGGCGGCGGGTACAAGCCGCCGCAGACATCCCCCGACGCTGGGTGCTGCCGGGGCGCATTTCGAGCCGCAATCGCGCCGCTTGCCAATTTCCCCGAAAATCCCTTGTCTCGGGGCGGCGATGGATTCCGCCGTCCTGCAAAGGAAAACCGCAGCGCCTGCGCGCCGCTGATGACTCCTGCCGATACAATTCCGCAGGTTCATGCCATGATTCCATCACCCTCCTCCACCGCCGCGCCTGCCGCGTGCTCCTTCCAATGAAGCGTCTCTTCGATCTGAGCGACCACGCCGGCAGCCTCCGGCATCTCCTCCAGGGCACGCTGCTCGCGCTGCCCGTCGGCGCGCTCGCCGGCTCGGCCAGCGCGCTGTTTCTCTGGGCCCTCGAACGCGTCACGACGCTGCGCTGGGAAAACCCGTGGCTGCTCTGGCTGCTGCCGGTGGCGGGCTTCCTCATCGGCTGGATCTACCTGCGCTTCGGCCAGCGGGCCGAGGCGGGCAACAATCTCATCATGGAGGAGATCCATGAACCCGGCGGCGGCGTGCCCGGCCGCATGGCTCCGCTCGTGCTCATCGGCACGCTCGTCACCCACCTCTGCGGCGGCTCCGCAGGGCGCGAGGGCACGGCGGTGCAGATGGGCGGCAGCCTCGCGGGACTCTTCGGCCGGCTCACGCGGCTCTCCGCCGATAACCGCCGCCTGCTGCTGATGGCGGGCGTCGCCGCCGGCTTCGGCTCCGTCTTCGGCACGCCGTTGACCGGGGCCATCTTCGCGATGGAGGTCCTCGTGATCGGGCAGGTCCGCTACGACGCCCTCATCCCCGTGCTCGTGGCGAGCCTCGCGGGCGACTACACCTGCACCGCCTGGGGCATCCGGCACACGCCGTACCACATCGCGCTGGGCGAGGCCGGCCCTTTCCACATCGACCCCGCCCTCCTGGGCAAGGTCGTCCTCGTCGCCATGCTCTTCGGCCTCGTGAGCCGGGCCTTTGCGACCGTCACACACACGATCAAAAACACCTTCGCGCGCTATGTGCCCTACGCGCCGCTGCGCCCGGTGATCGGCGGCGTGCTCGTCATCGCGCTCGTGGCCTTGGTCGGCACCCGCGACTACCTTGGCATCGGCGTGACGTCACCCGAGCCCGGCGCCGTCACGATCCTCTCGGCTTTCACGCCGGACGGCGCCACGCCGTGGAGCTGGTTTTGGAAACTCCTTTTCACGGCCGTGACGCTCGGCAGCGGCTTCAAGGGCGGCGAGGTCACGCCCCTCTTCTTCATCGGCGCCACGCTCGGCAACGCCCTCGCGTGGCTCGTCGGCGCGCCGGTGGACCTGTTTGCCGGGCTCGGCTTCATCGCCGTGTTTGCGGGCGCGACGAATACGCCGCTCGCCTGCACGGTGATGGGCATCGAGCTCTTCGGCGCGGGCCACGCGGTGTACTTCGCGGTGGCCTGCTTTGTAGCCTACCTCTTCAGCGGACACGCAGGTATCTACAGCGCGCAGCGCGTCGGGGTGCCGAAGAAGCCGGCGGCGTGAGGTGGAGCGGCTTGACCCCAAGCCGCTTAACGACGCGGCAAGCGGAGAGGCGTCAAAGCACGTTGGGGTCAACGCGCTCCACCTCCCTACCTGCGGCTCAAGCGCGGTGCCCTTACGGCGCCGTCTTCGGCGTGGCGTGGGCCTCGGCGGCGGCCTTGCGCTTGATCAGCTCGGCGCGCAGGTAGGTATCCGGCGGCGCACTGCGCCAGGCCGTCACCCAGATCGCACCGAGCAGCTCGCCGCCCTTGAGCAGCTGGCCCTCGATGAAGGCGCGGCCCTCGGGGGACGCCGGCTCGACGTTGCCCTTGGAGTTGTTGAACTTGCCCGCCTTTTCCAGCTGGTAGAGCGGCTCGACCATCTTGTTCTGCTCCAGCATGAAATCCATGGCGGCGACGAACATCGGGTCGCGGCCGTCGGCCCGCGCCGCGAGCGAGATGGGCTCCGCGGTCTTCACCCGCGGCACCATATCCCCGGTCTTGATGTGCGCCTTCGCGATGAAGCCGCCGTCGATCCACGCGTGGATGCCGGACCAGGTGCTGTAGCCGTGGGGATTGGCCCCGACCCAGCCGTGGTGGTGGACGGTCGTGTGGAGCGGCTGCGCGCTGTCGCCGACGTAGTGCCCCATGATGCCCATGATATAGATGATATTGGCCTGCGCGTTGGCGACCTCCTCCGGCGTGCCGTACTCTTCCAGCGCCTTCAGGTAGGAAAACGCGGACCGGAGCTTGCCGTAGTACTCGCGGATCGCCCACGGCGTGAAGCCCGCCCACTCGCGCGCATGATCGGTGTTCTTCGTCTGATCGATGGCGGGGAAATTTTCCGGATGGGCGGCGCGGCCGTTGGCGAACTGCACGGCGTACTCGTAGCGCAGCGAGGAGAGCTGGTCGAACTTGAGCCCGGCGTCGGTGATCTCCTCGAGGTCCCAGTAGTGGTCCACGCCGTTGTAGTTCTTGAGCGGCAGGTCGTCGTTGCCGTTGCGCCAGCGGTCGGGCTCGCCGGCGAGAAACGCGATGCGCTCCGCCGCCCCGGGCGTTTTCACGAAGGCCGGGAAATCCGCCGGCAGGCTCGCGAGGCCGAGCTGGTTGACAATGCGGTGGCCCACATAGTCCCACGCTTGCAGCGGCCCCGTCAGGGCCAGCGCGGAGAGGATCACCAGGGCGGAGGTACGGAGTTTGGTCAGGGTCGGCATGGGAAGGAGTCTGGAGCTGACGCGGCGCAAAAGCCACCGGTTTCACCGGCGACGCTCATTTGTTGCCCACCACGCCGGCGTAGTCGTCGATGCCAGCCGCGATGGCCTCGGCCATCTGCTGGCGGTAGGCCGCGGTGGCGGCCTTCTTGCCCTCGGCGGGATTGGAGAGAAACACCGCCTCGACGAGCACGCCCGGGCAGTTGAGGCCGCGGAGCACGGCGGAGTGCATGGTCTTCTGGCCGCGGTCGGAGGTCTTGAGGCTGGCGATGACCTCGCGATGGATCGCATGGGCGAGGATCGCGCTCCAGCCGTCGTAGCGGTTGACCGGCGCGGGCTCGCGCTCGGTGTCATCCTGCTCGCCCGCGCTCAGCGCGCGGGTGGAGCGCTGGAACTGCGGCGTGAAGGTATAAACCTCCGTGCCGCTCGTCTTGGTGTCGGGATACAGCGAGTTGAAATGGATGCTCACCAGCAGGTCCGCGCTGGCGGCATTGGCGATCTGGCTGCGGCGCAGGAAGTCCGACGCCTTGTCCGGCCCGAGCTGGCGGTCGTCGTTGCGCGTGAGCACGACCTTGTAGCCGCGCGCGGTGAGGATTTTCTTCAGCCGCTGGGCGACGTCGAGGGTCAGCACCTTTTCCTTCAGGCCGAGCTCCTTGTTTTCCATGCCGTTGTCCACGCCGCCGTGGCCGGGATCGAGGGCGATGACCTTCGGCTTGTCGGGGCGGACCTTGAGGATGTCGGGGCGCGCGAGGGGGCCGACCGTGCGGTCGGCGTCAAACTGGTTGAGGTGCAGCTCGCCGTCGCGGATGACCGCCGCCGCACCCAGGAAGAGCCGGAGGCCGTCCACCGTGATCTCGCGGCTGTCGGTCTCGAGTTCGATCTTGGTGGTGCCGCGGGTCAGCCGCCACTGGCGCGGGGCGGTCTGGGTGAACTTCAGGCCGAGCCGCTTGGCGAGGTCGGGCACGCTCACATAGCGCTGGCTGGGCGCTCGCTCGCGCTCCCTCGCCGCTGCGGCGGGCTTCGCCGGGGCGGGAGCAGGTGCGGCAGCGGGGGCGCTAGCGGGCGCACCGGGCCGGCGCGGCGCGGCGCGGACCCGGTCGTCCGCCCGCACAAACGAACCGGCGGCCAGCAACAGGGCGGCCGCGGCGCAGGTGAGCCATGGGGCCGCCGATCGCATGGCGGCGCGGTCTCAGTCCTCCGTATCGGAGTCTTCCGGCTCGTTGCTTTCCGGCAAATCCTCGAGGGGTTCGTCGGAGTGGAAACGGGGCTTGCGCTTGTTCTCCGGCAGCGGCGTCAGCATCACGTGGATGTTGCGGCCGATGAGCTTCGGGGGGGCGTCGGGGTGGCCCATGCCCGCCAGATCCTCGACGGCCTTCTTCATCACCGCAAAACCGATCTCGGTGTGGGCCATTTCGCGGCCGCGGAACTTCAGGCGGAGCTTCACCTTGTTACCGTGGTCGAGGAATTGCTCGGCGTGGCGGAGCTTGGTGTTGAAATCATTGGGCGCGATGCGGCCGCTGAACTCGATCTCCTTGATCTTGCTCGCGGTGGACTTCGCGTGGGAGTGCTTCTTCTGCTCCTCGTACACGTACTTGCCGAAGTCCATGATGCGGCAGACCGGCGGCACGGCGGTCGGCGCCACTTCCACCAGATCGAGGCCCGCCTCAAGGGCGAGATTGACGGCCTTGGCCGTGTCGATGACGCCGAGCTGGTTGCCTTCCGGCGAGATCACACGGACCTGCGGAACCTTGATACGATGGTTGCGGCGGATGGCCGCGAAAGGGTCGACATTGCGACGCTGATAAGAACCGGAAGGGCGATTGCCGCCGGCAGCAGAAGGAAACGAGTTGGCCATCAATAAGGTTGGGCTGAGTTAGGGTCGGGTCGCTTCTCGCCCGGACAGCGGGCAATGACAACACCTATTTGCACATGATTGCAGAAGGATGATGACCCGCCGCCGCGCCGGATGTTCACAGGCTGAAGCTCTCGCCGCAGGAACAGCTGGCCTTGGCGTTGGGGTTGGAGAACTTGAAGCCGCCTGCGACCATCGCATTGGAGTAGTCGAGGTGGGTGCCCTTGAGGTAGAGCGCGCTCTTGCTGTCTACCACCACGGCCGCGCCCGCGGTGCGCACGAGGATGTCGCCGCGCTTGGGCGTCGGGACGAACTTCATCTTGTAGCTGAGGCCGTTGCAGCCGCCGCCCGTGATCGCGATGCGGAGGAGTTCCCCCTGCCCTTCCCGGGCCGCGAGCGCGCGCACCTTCGCCCCGGCGGACGGGGTCAGCAGCACGAGGGTTTCGTTGCCCTCGCGCACGCCTTCCGGGAGCGGACCCGGGGCAGGCTGGGCGGTGATCGTGGCGGTTTCGGACATGAGTGGGTAACGACTATGGCGCGCTCCGCCGCTTTATCAAGCGCCGCGCCAAGGTCACCGCATTCGCGAAGCTGGTACCGCGCGCGAGGCCCCGGCCCGCGAGGCCGAAGGCCGTGCCGTGGTCCGGGCTCGTGCGCACGAAAGGCAGGCCGAGCGTGACATTCACCGCCTCGTCGAAATCGATCACCTTGAGCGGAGCGAGGCCCTGGTCGTGGTACAGCGCCACCACCACGTCGAACTCGCCGCGCAGCGCCCGCGCAAACAGCGTGTCGCCCGGCTGGCAGGCCGACACGCCGGGAAAGTCCGCGCGGAGATGCTCCAGCGTGGGGTTGAGCAGATCGTTTTCCTCCTCGCCGAGCAGGCCGTTTTCGCCGGCGTGGGGATTGAGCCCGCAGACGCCGATGCGCGGCTCCGCCACGCCCTCGCACCGCGCCAGCTCCTGCGCCGCCGCCACGGTGCGCCGCAGCAGGTGCGGCCCGAGCAGCGCCGGGACCTGGTGCAGCGGCACGTGCCACGTGGCGAGGACCACACGGAGCCGGCCGCCGGCAAAGGCCATCACCGGCTCCCCGCCCCAGCGCGCCGCAAAGAACTCCGTCTGCCCCGGCCACTCGTAGCCGATGCGCGCCAGCCACTCCTTGCTGACCGGCCCGGTCACCACGCCGGAGAATTCGCCCGACTTGGCCCCCGCCGCCGCGCGCTCCATCGCCGCCCAGGCCACCAGCGCGCCCTCACCGGACGGCCGGCCCGGCACCGCGGCAAACCCCGCGAAGCCCGCGGGGATTTTTTCCGCCGGCGTATCCAAAGTATCAAGCCAGAGCGCCGGCCCGATCACGGCCGTGTCCGCCGCCTCGGCCGGATGCGCCGCCAGCCAGGCCGCGATGATCTCCGGCCCCACGCCCGCCGGGTCGCCGCAGGTGAGGGCAAGCTTAGCTGGCATCCGACTCCCCCTGCCCGGCCCGCCGCGCACGGGCGAAGCTGCGCTTGCCCGCCGCGAAGAACTCCAGGAACTGCTTTGCCTCCGCGCTCGCGTAGCCGCCTGCGGCCAGCGTCGCGGCGGCGACCTCGCGGATGTTGCCCGGGGTGAAGAACACGGTGTGAAACGCGGTCTTGAGCTCGCCGATGGCGGCGCGGCTGAACCCGCGCCGGCGCAGGCCGACGACGTTGAAGCCGATCACATCGTCGCGCTCGGCCACCATCACGTAATGCGGCACGTCGCGCGTGATCGAGGCGTGCCCCGCCACCATCACGCTCTCGCCGATGCGGCAGAACTGGTGGATCGCCGAGCCGCCGCCAAAGAACGTGTGGTCGCCCACCGCGACGTGGCCCGCGAGCAGCGCCGCGTTAGCCAGCACGACGTTGTTACCCACGACGCAATCGTGCGCCACGTGGCTCGTCGCCATCAGGAAGCAATTTTCGCCGATGACCGTGGCATGACCGGCGTTGATCGAGCGGTTGACCGTGACGTGCTCGCGGAAAACGGTGCCCGGCCCGACGCGCACGCCGGTCGCGAGGGCGCGGTCGAATTTCAGATACTGCGGATCGCCGCCGATCACCGCGAAGGGGTGCACGACCACGCGGTCGCCGAGCACGCAGTGCTTCGTGACGATGGCGTGCGCCATGATCTCGCAGTCGGCGCCGAGCTGGGCGCCGGGTTCGACGATCGCGGTGGGATGGATGGTGGTCGGCATGTCAGGTTTTGCGGTCGCTCAGCAGGTCGAGCTGCGGGTCCTTCAGCAAGTCGTAGTTTTTCAGGATGCGCATGACCTGCAGGGTGTCGCTCTTCGTGTAATTCTGGTTGGTCTCCACCTTGTCGAGGAGGTCGAGCAGCATCGAGCGGAAGGAAATGATCGCATCCACCCCGCGCGCCTTCAGCAGCTCGACGCTCTGCGAGCGGAAGGGCTCCGCCACCGGCAGGCTCGGCAGCACGAGGATCTTGGTGAGCGCATCGCCGCCCGCCTCATCGGGGGCGGCGGGGAAAAAACGCGTGGCGTTTTTGAGCACGTTCTCCTCGAGGAAGCCGAAGATCTCCGGGCTGCTCTTCAGCATCGTCGGCGTGAATACACCGCTGTGCCAGCCCTTCACCGCGACCACCGCGCGGTGCACGTAGGGCAGCTCCGTCGCGAAGAGGAAGAAGTCGGGCTTGCGCGCGCGGTCCCACGCGGGGTTGTACACCAGGAGGTCGATCGCCTCGTCGCCGGTTTTCTTGCGCGACTGCACCTGATACTTCCGGGCCTGACGGACCAGAAAGCCGTTTTGCTCGAAGTACTCGCGAACGATGCCTTCGTCGATGGCGGACATGCTGGGAGTTATCTTTTACACCAAGAACGCAAAGGCAACCAAGCATGGCTGATCGAGGCCTTTGCTGTCTTTGCGACCTTGGTGTAAAAATCCATGGGTCGCCAAGGCACGTTTACGCCGCGCCCACCTCGCGAAACGCCGCCTCGGCCAGCGCCGGCGGCACGCCGTCCTGCGTGGCGGCCTCGCCGAGCTTCTGCAGCACCACGAAGCGAGGGAGACCGCCGCGGACCTTTTTGTCGCGCGCCATCGCCGCAAACAGGTCGGCCAGCGGCAGCGGCGCGCGGAGGCGGACGGGTAACTTGTGCGCCGCCACGACCGCGTCGATGCGCGCCACCTCAGCGGGGCCGATCAGCCCGAGTTTCTGCGAGAGCCGCGCCGCGGCGCAGAGGCCGATCGCCACGGCCTCGCCGTGCAGGTACTCGCCGTAGCCGGCCACGCGCTCGATGGCGTGGCCGAAGGTGTGCCCGAGATTGAGCAGCGCGCGGCCGCCCTCCTTGGCCGTTTCAAATTCGTCCGCTTCGACGACGCGCGCCTTGATCGCGCAGCAGCGTTTGATGACTGCGGGCAGCTCCGCGCTCGCCACGGTCAGCGGCGTTTTTTCCAATTGGGCCAGCAGCGCCGCGTCGCCGAGCAGGCCATATTTGATCACCTCGGCCATACCCGCGGCGAATTCCCGCGTAGGGAGCGTCGCGAGCACGCCCGTCGCGATATACACCGCGCGCGGCTGGTGGAAGGCGCCGACGAGGTTTTTACCCGCGGCGATGTTGATGCCGGTTTTCCCGCCGACCGAGCTGTCCACCATCGAGAGGAGCGTCGTCGGCACCTGATAAAACTCGATGCCGCGCAGGTACGACGCCGCGGCAAATCCGCCGAGGTCGCCGATCACGCCGCCGCCGACGGCGAACAACACGCCGCCGCGGTCGATGCGCTCCTCCGCGAGAAAATCCCAGACGCGCGCCAGCACCTCGGGCGACTTGGCGCCCTCGCCCGCCTCGACGACCAGCCGCGGGGCCGCGCCGAACATCGCGTCGAGCGCGCCGGTGAGAGTCGCGGCGACATTGCGGTCGGTCAGCACCGCCACCTTGCGGCCCGCCGCCGTCAGCTCCTGCACGCGCGTGCGGATCCGGGGCGTTTCGTCCCCGCTGATCGTGATCGGATAAGAGCGTGCGCCTAAATTGACCTCAAACAACTCAGCCATGCCCCACTCTGTGCTTCCGGCTCAACTCGGGTCAATTCAACGATTTCAACTGATACTGAGACGAAATCTCAAAATAAGTGTTGACGGAGTAGAGTGTTTTTAAGCTATTGAGACCCATCCGCAATTAATGCGGTCCGTTTTGTTCGATATTGTTCAATTTAAGCGTTCACCAAATGTCTTCCACGACCAACCCGACATCCCCCTTTAACCGCCTCGGCTCGCTGCGCCAGCCTGCCGTCGCCCTCACCGCTTTGTGCGCCGTCCAGGGTGCGCTGGCCAACACCCTCGCCGACGCGGCCAAGGAGGATGCGACCGAGCTGCCGAAGTTCAGCGTCGAGGATCAAAAGCCCAAAGCCCTCGCCTCCCCCAAGTTCACCCAGCCGCTCCGCGACACCCCGCAGACCGTCATCGTGGTCCCGAGCGAGATATTCCGCCAGCAGGGCGCCAACAACCTCAGCGACGTCCTACGCAACACCTCCGGCATCACGTTCGCAGCCGGCGAGGGCGGCGGCGCTGCCAGCACCGCGGGCGACTCGTTTTACCTCCGCGGCTTCGACACGACCAACAACATCTTCGTCGATGGCGTGCGCGATGTCGGGGCCTACAACCGCGATGTCTTCAACATCGACCAGGTCGAGATCGCGAAGGGTCCCGCCGGTTCCGACATCGGCCGCGGCGGCGCGTCGGGCTACGTGAATCTTTCCACCAAGGTCCCGACCTTGGAGAACTTCGTCGCCGGCACCGCCAGCTATGGCTTTGACGAAAAGACCGACGGCGCCCGCCTCCGCACCACGGTCGATGTCAATCAGTCCGTCGATCAGGCCCCCGTGCAGGGCACCGCCGTGCGTCTCAACGCCATGATCCAGGACAACGACGGCATCGGCCGCGACTTCGCCAACAACCGCAGCTGGAGCGTCGCCCCGTCCGTCGCGTTCGGCCTCAAGACCCCGACCCGCGTCTTCCTCTCCTACCAGCACACCAAGCAGGCCAACCTCCCCGACTACGGCCTGCCCTCGGCTCTCATGCCCGGCTATATCTCGCCGGTGCCGGTACCCACGGTGGATCGGAGCACGTTCTACGGTTTCACCTCCGACTACGACAATGTGAACGCCGACGCCGCCATGCTCCGCATCGAGCATGAGTTCAACCCGGACCTGAAGCTCACCAACCAGACCCGCTACAGCGCCAACCAGCGCGAGGCCATCGTCACCACTCCCGGCAGCAACAGCAGCGCCTACGTCCCCGCCACCGGCCTGCTCACCCGCAGCCGCCAGGCCAACAAGCGCGACATGACGATCACGTCCAACCAGACCAACGTGGCCGCGTCGTTCGCCACCGGTTTCATCAAGCATGATCTCACCTCCGGTCTCGAGCTCTCGCGCGAGACCGCCTACTCGCCCGCGTTCACCAGCGCCACGCTCACGGCGATCCCGATCCAGAGCCCCAATCCCAACGCCACTCCGAGCGGCACGCCAACCCGCAGCGGCGCGTACACCAACGTCGCCACCAAGACCGGCGCCGTGTACGCCTTCGACACGCTCAAGTTCACCGAGCAGTGGTCGCTCAACCTCAGCGCCCGCGGCGAGCATTACAGCACCGAGTACCTGAGCGTCGCCGTCCCCCCGGCCGCGGCCACCTTCGTCAAGGCCAGCGATGATATCTTCAGCTGGAAGACCGGCCTCGTTTACAAGCCCGCCAAGGCCGGCAGCCTCTACGTCGCCTACAGCAACGCCCTCACTCCTCCCGGCACCGACTTCACTCTCTCCAGCGCCGCGGGCAACCAGAACAACCCCGACTCCGATCCGCAGGAGACCACCAACGTCGAGGCCGGCCTGAAGTGGGACTTCTTCCACGGCAAGCTCTCCACCACCGCCGCCGTCTTCAAGACCACCAACGACAAGACCGTCTTCACCGACCCGATCCTCGGGCCCATCCCGACCGGCAAGCAGACCGTGCAGGGCGCCGAGTTCGGCGTCTCCCGCCGCTTCACCGACAACTGGATTGTGCTCGGGGGCTTCTCCTTCCTCGACGCCACGATCGACTCCGGCACCACCGCCGGCGGCAACCCCGCCGGTGCGCCCCTCCCCCTCATCCCGAAGTGGTCCGGCAATCTCTACACGAGCTACCGCTTCGCCTCCGGCCTCATCCTCGGCGGCGGCGGCCAGTACTCCGACGCCGTGGCCCGCCGCGACAACAACTCGCCGCAGGTGCCGCGCAAGATGCCGAGCTACTGGCTCTTCAACGCCAACCTCAGCTATCCCGTCACGAAGGTCATTACCCTGCGCTTCAACGTGAACAACCTCTTTGACCGCACCTACGTCCAGTCCTTCAATAACAACGGTGCGCGCTACAGCCCGGGCGCCCCGCGCAACTACCAGCTCAGCGCCGACTTCAAATTCTAGTCCGTAATTTAAATCCAACTACGCGAGGCGGTGGCTCCAGCCGCCGCCTCGTTGCCGCTTCCTTCCCATGCTGCTCGAAATCCCCCAGGTCCTCACCCCCGCCCAGGTCAACGAGGCCCGCGCCTTGCTCGACGCCGCGGCATGGATCGACGGCAAGGCCACCGCCGGCCACCAGGGCGCGCACGTGAAGGACAACCTGCAGCTGCCCGTGGACAGCCCGGTCGCGCGCCAGGTCGGCCAGATGATTTTGAAGGCGCTCAGCACGAATCCGCTCTTCATGTCCGCGGCCCTGCCGTTGCACATCCTCCCGCCGATGTTCAACCGCTACTCCGGCGGCCAGACCTTCGGCACCCATGTCGATGGCTCCATCCGCGTTGTCCCCGGCACCGGCCAGCGGTTGCGCACCGATTTGTCGTGTACGCTCTTTTTCGCCGATCCCGATGAGTACGACGGCGGCGAACTTATCGTCGAGGACACCTATGGCACCAAATCCGTGAAGCTGCCCGCGGGTCACATGATCCTCTATCCGTCCACGAGCCTCCATCAGGTCACGCCCGTCACGCGCGGCACGCGGCTCTGCTCGTTCTTCTGGCTCCAGTCCATGATCCGCGACGGCGGCCAGCGCGCCCTGCTCTTCGACATGGATGTCGCGATTCAACGCCTCGGCGCCGAGAACCCCACGCATCCCTCCGTCGTCCAGCTCACCGGCGTTTACCACAATCTTCTCCGCCAGTGGGCCGAGGTTTGAGCCCGGCATTCCGCCTTCATTTTTCCGCGATGTCCTTCCGCAAAGTCTTTTTCTGGCTCCATCTGGTCGCCGGCCTCGTCGCCGGTCTCTCCATCGGGATCATGTGCTTCACCGGCACGACCCTCGCGTTCGAAAGCGAACTCGTGTCGTGGTCCGAGCGCAGCGTGCGCCGCGTGACCCCGCCCCAGCCCGACGCCCCCCGCCTCTCGCTCGACGTGTTGCAGAAAAATGTGCGCGAGTACGACGAGGAGGCGAAGCCCACCGGCATCATTGTCTCCGCCGATCCGGCCGCCGCCGTCGTCTTCTCCCTCGGCCGCGATGGCGCGCTCTACGTCAATCCCTACACCGGCGAGGTAAAGGAATCGCCCGAGTCCAACTGGGTGCACGATTTCCTCCACCTCATGGAGGACTGGCACCGCGTCCTCGGCCGCAGCGGCGACAGCCGCCCCATCGGCAAGGCCATCAACGGCGCGTGCAACCTCGCGTTCTTCTTCCTCGCCGCCAGCGGCCTCTATCTGTGGTGGCCGCGTTCGTGGTCGTGGCGCGGTTTCAAGGCCATCGCCGTCATCAACCTGAAGTCCTCCGGCAAGGCCCGCGACTTCAACTGGCACAACGCCATCGGCCTCTGGTGCGCGCCCGTCCTGATCGTGCTCACGCTTACCGCCGTGCCGATCTCCTACCGCTGGGGCAGCAATCTTGTTTACCAGCTTGTCGGCGAGGAGCCGCCCGTCCAACAGGGGCCCGGCGCTGCGCCGGCCGCTCCTTCGGTCGATATCCCCAAGCCTCCCGAGGGCACGCGTCCGCTCGGCTACGCGGCCTTGCTCGCTGCTGTCCGCCAAACCGCGCCTGACGCCGAGCTCATCACCTTCCGCTTGGGCGGCCTCAATCGCGCCCAGCGGCCCAGCGGCGCCAACGCCAGCAACGCGCGGCCCGCCGGCGAATCAGCTCAGCCGCCGGCCCAGCGCCGCGGCCCCCAGCCCGTCAGCGTCACGGTAAAACAACTCGGTGCATGGCCCCGCACCGCCACCACCACGCTCACGCTCAATCCCTACACCGGCGAGGTGCTGAAGCGCGAAACCTTCTCCGATCTTTCCGCCGGCCGCCGCCTGCGCACGTGGACACGTTTTCTCCACACCGGGCAGGCCCTCGGTTGGGTCGGTCAGGCCATCGCCGGCCTCGCCTGCCTCGGCGGCTGCTTCCTCGTTTACACCGGCTTCGCCCTCGCGTGGCGTCGCTTCTTCTTCAAAAAGAAATCGGCGGCGTAAGGCGGTTTTTGGTGGCTGCGGCGTCCCCGCCGCAGATTCTTCCCCTTCCACCATGAATCCCGCCGCCGAGCATCTCGCCCAGGGTCAGGCCCTCGAAGCCCGGGGCACGCCCGAGTCCCTCGCCGCCGCGCTGCAATGCTTCGACCGCGCGCTCGCCATGCTCCGGCCGGTCGCGCGCGCCTCCGAGCCTGAGTCGGTCCGCAATCTCGCCGTCGCATGGATGAACCGCGGCAACGTCCTCCAAAAACTCGCGACCCCCGCTGCCCTCGCCGACGCCGTCGCCGCCTACGACGAGGCCATTGTCCTGCTCCAACCCATCGCCACTGTCGCGAATCTTCCCGCCGCCAACAGCCTCGGCGCCGCCTGGCTCAACCGCGGTCACGCCCTGCAATCCCAGGAGCCCCCCGCCCACGTCGAGGCCTTGCGCTCCTACCGTGCCGCGATCGACATCCTCGGCCAGTTCCCGCCCGGCACCGACCGCTCCGTCACGCTCAATCTCGCCGGCGCGTGGATGAATCTCGCCAACGCCCTCCTCTTCCCGTCCGCGCCCGATGCCCCCGCCGCCCGCACCGCCGCGCTCACCGCCCTCGCGCTCGTCGTCGCCCAGTCCGAGACCGACGCCGTCGCCGCCGACCTCACCCTGAAATCCCTGCGCGTCCAGTGTGACGCCCTCGGCCACCTCCTCGTCGCCGCCGAGAGCGACATCACGACCGTCCGCACCTTCGCCCAGGAGGCGGGCGATGCCGCCGACCAGGGCCTCGCCCTCGTCCGCCAGTGGGAGGCCCGCGGCTTCCGCCACTTCCGCCACCTCGCGGCTAGGTTCCACCACTTCGGCGCGCAGCTCTACCTCGTCCACCAGCCGCACTTCCTCGCCGAGTTCTTGCTCGAGCCCATCGACCCGGAGAAAGGCCCCGGCGCGATCACCGACGAGCCGGCCCTGCACACCTTCGCCGTCGAGTACGCCACCCGCGCCCTCGAGGCCCTCCGCGCCACCTCGCTCCAAGGCCTGACCGACTACGACCGCGGCCGCCTCGTCGAAGCCTCCCAGGAACTCCAGTCCGCCCTCGCCCGACTGCCCTCCCTTCGCCCGTAGTCGCACGCGCCAGCGAGGGGTGCCTTGATTCGCGTCCATTCGCGGTTAAAATCCCTTCATCCATAAGCCGCACTTCGTTCTCGTTCTTCCGCCCATTTTTCTGCTCTCCTGCCCACCCACCCCATGAAGAAAGCCAAGGCCCACTTCCCGAGCATTCCCGTCATCGCCTACGAAGGCGTCAATTCGACGAACGCCCTCGCGTTCCGTCACTACAATCCCGACGAGGTCGTCGACGGCAAGACGCTCTCCGCCCATCTCCGCTTCTCCATCGCCTACTGGCACGCCTTCCGCGGCACCGGTGCCGATCCTTTCGGCCCCGGCACGATCCAGCGCCCGTGGGAGGCCGGCAAGGATGCCGTCTCTATCGCGAAGGTCCGCATGGATGCCGCGTTCGAGTTCTTCCAGAAGATCCGCGCGCCCTTCTACTGCTTCCACGACCGCGACATCGCACCCGAGGGCAAGACCCTCGCCGAGTCCAATAAGCACCTCGACGCCGTCGTCGCCCACGCCAAGCAGCTCCAGAAGGCCACCGGCGTAAAGCTCCTCTGGGGCACGGCCAACCTCTTCTCCAACCGCCGCTACATGTGCGGCGCCGCCACCAACCCCGACGCCCATGTCTTCGCCTACGCCGCCGCGCAGGTGAAGAAGGCCCTCGAGGTCACGCAGGAGCTCGGCGGTGAGAACTACGTCTTCTGGGGCGGCCGCGAGGGCTACGAGACGCTTCTCAACACCAACCTCAAGCGGGAGCAGGACCACCTCGCGCGTTTCCTCCACCTCGCCGTCGATTACGCGAAGGAGATCGGCTTCAAGGGCCAGTTCCTCATCGAGCCCAAGCCGAAGGAGCCCACCAAGCACCAGTACGACTTCGATGTCGCCACCGGTATCGCTTTTCTCCGTACGTACGGCCTGGAGAAGCACTTCAAGTTCAACATCGAGACCAACCACGCCACCCTCGCCGGCCACACCTTCCAGCACGAGATCGAGGTCGCCGCCTCGCAGGGCATGCTCGGCTCGATCGACGCCAACGCCGGCGACGAACTCCTCGGCTGGGACACCGACCAGTTCAACACCAACGTCAAAGAGCTCACCCTCGCCATGACGAGCATCCTCCGCGCCGGCGGCCTCGGCACGGGCGGCTTCAACTTCGACGCCAAGCTCCGCCGTCCCAGCATTGATCCCGAGGACCTCTTCCACGCGCATATCGGCGGCATGGATGCGTACGCCCTCGCCTTCAAGGTCGCCCGCCGCATCCTCGCCGACGGCAAGTTCGCCGCCTTCGTCGCCGACCGCTATGCCTCGTACGACAGCGGTTTCGGCCGCGACATCGAGACCGGCAAGGCGAACTTCAAGTCCCTGGAAAAGCTCGTCCTCACCAAACTCGGCGAGCCCACCCCGCGCTCCGGCAAACAGGAGTTCCTCGAGAACGTCCTCAACGCCTACCTGCACGGCTGAGCTAAACCCGGGTTGTCATTGCGAGGAGCGTAGCGACGAAGCAATCCAGCTGGATCGCCACGGCGCGCTTCGCGCACCTCGCGATGACAAGGTTTTGATCAATTCCTCACCCCAGCACCTTCCGCAGCGCCGCGTGAGTCACCGCCATTTCCTCCGGGGTGGCGACGTTGATCCGGCACCAGTCCAGCATCGGCGCAAAAGCCCGCGCCACCGCCACGCCTTCCCGCAGCATGCGCTCCTGGAAGACCTCGATCGGCATCCCCGTGTGGCAGAAGACAAAGTTCGCCTGCGGTTCCGCATAGCGTCGGCCATGCTCCTTGAGCAGCGCGCACAGCGCGTCGCGCTCCGCCTTGATCCTCCGCCGCATCGGCTCGACGTAGCCCGTGTCGTCCAGGCTCGCCTGCGCCGCCACCACGCCGAGCAGGTTCGGACTTCCTGTGGTAAACTTACGGATACTTTTGGCTAGCTCCGGCGGCATGATACCGTAGCCGATGCGCTGGCCGGCCAGCCCGTAGATCTTGGAAAACGTACGCGTCACCACCACGTTGTGCCCCTCGCGCACGAGACCTACCATCGTGTTCGCTGAGAAGTCATCCGAGCATTCCAGGTAAGCTTCGTCGATGAACACCGTCGCGTGCTTCGCCGCCTCCACCGCAAACGCGCGGAGCCGGGCCGGCGCCACGATCGTGCCCGTGGGATTGTTGGGGTTGCACACGTAGATTGCTTTCGTCTCCGGTCCGATCTTCGCCGCCATCGCGTCGAGGTCGTGCTCCAGCCGGTCGTTCAGCGGCACCTCGACCGTGCGCCCGCCCACCCGGTCAAACGCGCCGGTCATCTGTGTGTAGCCGGGCACGGCCCGGATCACTTCACCGCCGGACCGCCCAAGGCAGACCCCGAAGGCTTCCAACACTTCCCCCGAGCCCGCGCCCAGCACGATGTGATCCGGCGACACGCCTTCCTTGCGGGCGATCTGCGCGATCAGCTCCGGCGTCTTGTCGAAGGGGTAGCGATGCACCCGCGCCACCTCACGGCTCATCGCTTCGAGCGCCCGCGGCGACGGGCCCATGGTGTTTTCGTTGTACAGCAGTTGCACCGGCTCCGCCGCCCCCGCCCGCTCCGGACCCTTCGGCGCCGCCACCGCCGTCGCGCCCCGCAGGACACTCCCCGGGGCCAGCGCCACCCCGGCCAGCGCCGCTCCCATCGTTCCGATCCATTGGCGCCGATTCAGCACGGGGGTAGTTTTCATGGTAACCCACTCTGTGCGCCCGCCCGCGGCCGCCGTCAATGCTCCGCCAACCGCTGGCATCTGCCCCGAAAAGCGCCGCCAAATAAAAAGCTTATAACTTTTCCCTGCTTCTGCCGTCATGAGCTGGATGAAATTTTCCGCCCTGCTTCTGGCGCTGCCCTTTTTGCTGCTCTGCGGCTGCTCGTCGATCGACACCCATCAGGATCCCTCCGTCGACCTCAGCCGCATCAAGACGGTCTTCGTCGAGCGCCGCCTGGCCGACGATCACCACATCGACCAGATCATCACCGACGAGCTTACCGCCTTGGGCATCAAGGCCACCAACGGCCCGCTCACCATGAAGCCAGACAAGGTCGATGCGATCATCACCTACACCGACCGCTGGGAGTGGGACTTCAAGGCCTACCTGATCGAGATGGGCATCCGCGTCCGTGACGCCTACACTGACAAGCCGCTCGCCGAGGTCAGCTACTACCGCCCCGCGATCATCAACAAGCGGCCCGAGCTCGTCGTCCACGAAATCCTCCCGCCCATCTTCAAAAACCGTCCGGTCAACTCCAAGGTCACGATCAACAAGGTCCGCGACCCCAACGTCCCCGACAGCCTCAGCGAGCCACTCCCCTCGAAGGAGAAGTGATCGCTCGTAGCGCAGGCGTCCTCGCCTGCCCTTTTATCATGAACACGCGCCGCCCTCGGCGCGTTTTCCGTTTTGGCGCTACGCCTCACTCAAACTTATAGCGCCACGCCGGAATTTATTTCCGCACCTTCTGGTCGCGCCAAAACCCGTCTCCCCGCTGGCGCCGTCGCGAAAAACGTCCGACGTTTCCAGCCATGCCCTCCTGGAACTCCGACCAGTACCTGAAATTCGCCAACGAGCGCACGCAGCCCGCCACCGACCTCGCCGCGCGCATCGCGCTCCCTGCGCCCGCCCGCGTCATCGACCTCGGCTGCGGCCCCGGCAACAGCACGGCGGTCCTCGCCCGGCGTTGGCCCGCCGCCGGCATCACCGGCCTCGACAGCTCGCCCGCGATGATCGCCGCCGCGGAAAAAGATCATCCGCATTTCAGCTGGCTCACCGGCGACATCGCCACCTGGCCCGACCCCACGACCGCCGCCTACGACGTCATTTTCTCGAACGCCGCCTACCAATGGGTGCCCGACCACGCGACGCTCCTCCCGCGCCTCTTCCGCTGCGTAACGCCCGGTGGCGCCCTCGCTTTCCAGGTCCCCGCCAATTTCGACGCCCCGCCCCACCGCCTCATGCGCGAACTCGCCGCCACGCCCGCGTGGCGTACGCATTTCCCCACCGCTCCCCGCGAGTGGCACACGCACGCGCCCGCCTTCTACTACGACACCCTCGCGCCCCTCGCCGCGCACCTCGACCTGTGGACGACCGACTACTTCCACATCCTCGATGGCGTGGACGGCATCATCGAGTGGTACCGCGGCACCGGCCTGCGTCCCTGGCTCGAAGCCCTCCCCGACGACGCCACGCGAAACCAATTCCTCGCCGACTACCGCGCGCTGCTCGTGCCGTATTTCCCGCCGCAGCCCGATGGCCGCGTCCTCTTCCCCTTCCACCGCCTCTTCGTCATCGCCTACGCGAAATAAATCCCAGCCGCCGCCAATGTCCGTAATACGGACATTGGCGGCGGCTGATTACTGCTGCCTTTGCGCGCGCAGCGCTCCACCCTCGGCCCATGCACTGGACGTATCTCATCATCGCCGCGGTCCTTGAAATCGTCTGGGCCGCCGGTCTCAAATCCACCGCGGGCTTTACCCGGCTCTGGCCCTCCGTCGGAGTGATCGTCACCATGGCCGCGAGCATGTTTCTCCTCGCCCTCGCCGCCCGCGGCCTGCCCATCGGCACCGCCTACGCCGTGTGGACGGGCATCGGCGCCGTCGGCACCGCCATCGCCGGCATCATCCTCTTCAGCGAGAGCGCCTCGCCCGCCCGCCTCGCCTGTATCGCCCTGATCATCACCGGCGTCGCCGGCCTGAAGTTCCTGGCGAAGTAAGGATCGTCCGATCCGTCATCAGGCCGCAGCCGCGGCCTTCCCCGCCTTCTTGCGGGCCATGATGCGCTCGTAGTTCTTCGGGAAGGCTTCCTTCCACGCCCAGTACTCCGGTGTGTCCACCTGCCCGTGCAGCGTCGCCCGGCGGCGGTACGGCACGTAGCTGCCGATGTGCCAGCCCGTGTTTCGGTAAAACAGGAGGTCGCCGGCGTTGAGGTGCGCCTGCACCGCACCGGGCATGTTGGCGCAGTAGTCCTGCAGTAGCAGTTCCTGCTCCGCCTCGCTGCGCGTGCCGGCCTTGTTCTCGACCGCCGCACGGTCCAGCCCGCGGGCCACGGCGAGTTCGCCCGGCGTATCCGTCATGCGGAAAGCGCTGTCCGGCACATACCACGTGGATGTATCCTCATAGAGCGCACAGTTGAACTGGTTGAAGTTCGCCAAGTCCGTCGCGAACTGCTCCCACTTCTTGCCTTCAAGGACCTCCGTCAGCGTGTCGGCGTCCATGTGGTCGCGCAGGTCGCGGTGCCACTCGGTCGCCCAGGTATTTTTCGTGGGCTGGAAAAACACGGCCATCGTCTCCGCCGGCGAGATGTAGTGCCGTTCGCTCAGCAGCGCGCGAAACGCCGCGTTCAGCTCCGGCAGCGCGGTGAATTCCTTCAGCGCGGTCATGTCCACGTGGTCGCCGAGCGGCTGCAGGCGCTGGGCCTGCGGGCCGTTGATGCGGTGGGTGATCTCGCGGGCCTGCTCGGCCATCGCGCGCAGGCGCTCAAGCAGCGGTGCCGGAATCACACCGCGCAAAATGATGTAGCCGTTCTCCCGGTAGAACCGGATCGCCTGGGCATCGATGACCGTCTTCATGAGAGGTCCACGCGTAGGGAAACCAGCACCACATACAAAGGAAAAGCACCTGAACTTTCACCATTGCCCGCGCCTTCGCCCCTTCCATCCTGCGCCCATGCCCACCCGCGCCTGGTTTCCCACGCTGATCTACTGCGAGCCGCTGCAGAAAACCGGCCTCTCCCGTCTCAACGAAGGCCTCGCCGCCGAGTGCCGCCAGCTCCGCGACTTCGACACCGCGGGCCGCAAGTGGTCGGAGAAAAACTATCCCGGCGGCTACACGAGCTACGCCTCGCTCAACACCCTGCACCGCTTCTCCAGCACCTTCACCGCCCTGGAGAAAAAACTCACCGCGCACGTCCGCGCCTACGCCCGCACGCTCGAGCTCGACCTCCGCGGCCGCACCATCGCCATGACCGACTGCTGGGTGAACATCATGCCGCCCACCGCCGCGCACTCGCTGCACCTGCACCCCCTGGCTTTCATCAGCGGCACCTACTACGTCGTGACGCCCGCGGGCTGCCCCGGCCTGAAGTTCGAGGACCCGCGCCTCAGCAAGTTCATGGCCGCCCCGCCCAAGCTGCCGACCGCCAGGCCCGAGCACCGCACGCACATCACCTACCCCGCCGAGGCCGGCAACGTCCTCCTCTTCGAAAGCTGGCTCCGCCACGAGGTCCCCGCCAACCGCATCGACGCCGAGCGCATCAGCATCAGTTTCAACTTCAACTGGTCCTGATCACTCGATCCGTGACCCGCGAATGACGCGAATCCACTCGAATAAGACCCCGGTCAATCCGTCCTTCGTTGTTCGCGCCCATTCGCGTCATTCGCGGGCAAAACAACCACCCCTTCTGCCCTCATGCCCGAGTTCACCCACCGCTTTCGCAGCGCCGCCCTGCAAAACGAGCGCACCCTCTGGCTCCGTCCACCCGCGAATCTTGCCGCGCCGTGCCACCTCGCGATCTTCCTCGACGGCGAACTCTATCGCGATCACGTCGGCGTCCCTGCGCTCATCGACACCCTGGCCGCCGGCTCGCCGATTTCCACCGCGCTCGCCCAGACCCTCGTCGTTTACGTCTCCCACCACAGCGAGGCCGCCCGCTGGCTCGAGTGCCCCTGCTACCCGCCCTTCGCTACTTTCATGCGCGACGAGCTGCTCCCGTGGCTTGAGTCGCAGTATCCGGGTATCCGGATTTCGCCGACTCTCAAGCCCGCGCCCATCCGCCTGCTCGCCGGCCTGAGCTACACCGGGCTCGCCGCCGCGTGGGTCGCCCAGCAGGCCCCGGGCGCGTTTAACCGCGTCATCGCCCAGTCCGGCTCCTTCTGGTCCGACGACTGCTGGCTCACCCGTCACTACGCCGCCGAGGCCACGCACCTGCCCGCGGATTTTTACCTCGATGTCGGCCGCCGCGAGACGCAGGAAAACATCACCCATCATCCCGGCGTGGTCCAAGTCGTCTCCCAGATCACCGGCGTGAAGAAATTCCGCGACGTCCTCCTCGCCCAAGGCCACCGTGTAAAGTACGTTGAATTCGACGGCGGCCACAGCTTTCCCCACTGGCGCACCACCCTCCCCGACGCGCTGATCTGGGCCTTCACCACATAAGCCCGCTCATTCGCGGCACGGAGCGGCCCGGCCGCCGCGCTTTACTGCCCCAACTCCAGCGTCACCACCACCGGCCGGTGGTCGCTCGCCTCGTTGGTGCCGGGGCCGTCGTAGATCACGGCGCGGCCGCCGCGTACGCCGGGCTTCAAGGCGGCTGACACCAAAATGTGGTCCACCCGCGAGTAGCTGTCGTCCTTGTGGTAATGGTGCGTCCAGGTTTCGCAGCGCCCATCGGCCGCAGGCAGCAGCTCAGCCACTACCGTCTTTCCGCGCTCGCGCAGGCGCTGCACCGGCTTGCTGGTCTTGCTGTCGTTGAAATCCCCGAGCACGAGAAACTTTGCACCTGCCGAACCCGGCTCCGGAAATTCCTTCAAAATCGCATCCCGGATCGCGCCCGCCTCCTCCACGCGCCGCAGCGCAGAGAGCGGATCGTCCGCCCGGTCGGTGTAGCGGCTCTTCAGGTGCAGGCCAAAGATCGTCACGTCGCCCGCCGTGGTCGCCACGGATACCTCCAGCAGGCCGCGTTTCACTTTTTCCTTCGCGCCGAAATAGGTGATCTCCAGCGCCGGGTGCGGCTTCACGTTTTTCAGGGCCCGGCGCGAGAGCAAGGCCACGTGGCGGTCGGCATCCGGTCCATCGACCAGCATGGCGTAGGGATAATCGAGCCCCGCCGCCTTCAGGTCGCGCTGCAGTTCGTCGAGATACGGCTGCGGGCCCATCTCCTGCAGCACCAGGAGGTCAGCGCCGAGTCCGCGGATCACCGCGCGCAGGGCGGCTTTCTCCGTCTCAGGTTTAGGGTAGTCCTTGCGGTAGCCCACCTCGGCCATGCGGTCGGCCGACGTGTAGTTTTCCACGTTGTAGGTGGCGACCGTCAGCGTCTCGGCCCGCAGGGCGGCGATCGCCAGAAGCCACGCCGCCGCGGCCGCGACCAATCCCCGGTAGCGCGGCCCCGATGCCATCGTCAGGCCTTTCCGACCAGCCCCGCCTCGCGCTCGATCAGCGTCGGGTGCGAATAGAAAAACGCGCTGTACCACGGGTGCGGCGTGAGGTTGCTGAGGTTTTTCTGCGCGAGCTTGCGCAAGGCGCCGAGCATCGGCCCCGCCCCGCCCACCGCCTCGCGCGCGAAGGCGTCGGCCTCATACTCGTGCTTGCGCGAGAAGAAGTTCATCACCGGCGAAAACCAGAAGGTCACCAGCCCGCTCAGCAGGCCGAAGAGCAAAAACGCCGGCGCGAGCTCGCCCGGGGGAAAGCCGAACGCCGGGTTGAACCATGCGCTCTGCGCCAGCCACGCCAGCACGCCGAAACCGCCGAACATCATCGCAGCCGACACCAGCAGCATCTTCGGGATGTGCCCGCGGCGGTAGTGCCCGATCTCGTGCGCCAGCACCGCCTCCAGCTCCTCCGGCGTGAGCTGCGCGATCAGGGTGTCGAAGAGCACGATCCGGCGAAACCGGCCGAAGCCCGTGAAAAACGCGTTGGAGTGACCCGAGCGCTTGCTGCCGTCCATCACCTGGATCGCCGCCGCGCGGAAACCCGTGCGGTCGCCGAGCGCCAGCAGGCGGGTCCTGAGGTCGCCCTCGGGCAGCGGCGTGAGCTTGTTGAAGAGCGGCAAAATCAATTTTGGATACAATACCAGCATCAGGAGCTGAAACCCGAAGACGAGGGCGAAGCCCCACAGCCACCACGTCGCCCCGACCCATTTCACGAGCGAGAGCAACGCCCACAGCAACGGAAAGCCGATCACAAACATCAGGGCGATCCCCTTTAACTTGTCCGAGACCCACAGGCCGGGCGTCGCCTTGTTGAAGCCGAATTTCGCCTCGATCCGAAACTGCTCCCACCATTCGAACGGCAGGCCCGGGATCGACATCAGCAAGCCCGCGATCGGGACAAACAGCGCGTCGTCCCACACCGCGTCCGGCGCGCCCCAGAAGCCGATGTGCGCAAACAGCGTCGGCAGCACGCCGCCAAACACCACGAGCGCCAGCACCAGCGAGTCAAAGATCTCGGCCAGCCCGCCGAAGCGCGATTTCTCCAGCGTGTACGCGACGGATTTTTTGTACGTCTCGCCGTCCATGATGGCCGCCGCGCCCGGCGGAGGCGTGGCCACGTGACGGCGGACCTCGGCGCGATTCAGCGCCGAGAGCAAAAGTTCACCGCCCAGCCGCAGCACCATCAGGGCTGCTGTGATCAACAGCACATAAATCATCCCCGCATGGAGCCCGATTCAACGCCTCGGGCCAACCCGAAAAGGAAGGTAACCGCAGTTCAAAATCAGTTCGGGATCTTCAGCTTCTGGCCGGGGCGCAGCGAGTTCTCGCCCTTCAGCAGCTCGCGGTTGGCGTCGTAGATGTCCTGCCAGCGGCTGGCGGTGCCATAGTAGCGCACGCTGATGCGCGAGAGCGAATCGCCGTCCGACACCGTGTGGTAGCGCACCTCCGCGACCACCGGGGCGGCACTGACGTTCGCCACCGGCGACCGCGTCGGGCTGCCGCCGCCCTGTGGCAGGGAGCCGTTGATGATGCGGGCCGCGGAGGCGATCTGGTCGAGGGTGCTCTGCGCCTGGCGCAGGCGGGCGCTGACCGCCGCGTTTTCCTGCTGCAGCTGGGCGATCTTCGTCGTGCGGTCGCGGTCGAGCGCCGTCACTGTCTCGCCGAGGCGGGCGTTTTCGCTCCTGAGGTTCGCGATGTCGCGCTGCGCGGTGGCGAGCTGTGCGGAAACGGTGTCGAGGCTCGCCGCCCGCTGGTCGGCCTGGGCGAGGCGGGTGTTTTCCGCCTGCGCCGCGGTCAGCTGCTCGGTGAGGGCGTCGAGCTGCTTTTCCAGGGCGTTCTTCTCGGTGGCGAGTTTCTCGTTGGTGCTGCCGAGCTCGGTCAGGCTGCCTTGGCGATCGGTCGCGGCTTTCTCGGTCGCGGCGAGCCTGGCCTTCGTGTCGGCGAGTTCCTTAGCGAGCGCGGCGGCGTCGGTCGAGGCGCTGGCGAGGCGCGTGTTCTCGTCCTTCATCGCGGCGGCCTGCGCGGTCAGGTCCTTGACCTGCGCCTGCAGTTTCTCGTTGGCGGCGGTGAGATCGTTGACGCTGGCCGTGCTCTGCTCGACCACGCGGTCGCTCGCGGCCATGCGGGCCCGCAGGAGCGACAGGTCGTCGCGGGCCTTGTCGGTTATCTGCTGGGTCTGCTTAAGCTGGGCCTGCAGCTGCGCCTTTTCGCTGGTGAGCTTGTCGTTGAGGCCGGTGAGCTCCGCGACCGTGGCGCCCTGCTGGTCGGCCGCCTTGCTTGTGTCGGCGAGCTTGGCCTGCAGCGCCGCGAGGTCGCCGTGCGCCTTGTCGGCGTCGGCCTGCGCGGCGAGGGCCTGCGTGCGCGCGGCGTCGCCCGCCTGCTTGAGCTGCGCCGCGCGGCGCTCGGCCTCGGCGAGCTTGGCGAACATATCCTCGATCTGGGACTTGAGGTTGTCCTTCTCCTGCGCCCAAGCGGCGGCGGGCGCGACGGCGGCTTTCTTGGCATCGAGCACGGCCTGCTCCGCCGCGGCCTTTTCCTTGGTGAGCCGGTCGTTGTCGGCGGCGAGGCCCTGCTGCATGGCCTGCAGCTGGGCATTGTCGGAGGTGAGGGACTGGATCTTGGCGTTGAGCTGGTCCGTGGCGGCCTTGACCGAGCTGTCGTCGGAATTTTTCGCGGCGAGGAGCGCGCTGTTCGCGTCGGCGAGGGCGCGGTTGCTGTCTTTCGTGCGTTGGAGCGAGGCGGCAAGCGCCGTGATCTCGCGGGCGGAGGCCGCGCGGTCGTCCTCGATCTGGCCTTCCAGCTGGCGCACCTGGTCGCGCAGGGTCTGCATCTCCAGGCTCAGGGCCGCCGTCTCCGGCGCGGCCTTGGCCGCCGCGGCCTGCGCCGCGAGCGCGGCCGCCGCGCTCTGCTTCGCGACTTCCAGGTCCTTTACCAGCTCGTCGTTCTTGGACTTCAGGTCGGCGATGGTCGCGCCTGCGGTGTCGAGCTGCGCGCTGAGCTTGGCCGCGGCGTCATGGTCGCCGGCTTGTGCGGTTTGTGCCGCGGCGAGGCTGGCCTTCAGCTGCTCGATCTGCGCGGTGAGGTCCCCGCCAGCCCGGGCCTGCGCGGTGAGTTTCTGGTTGGCGGCGGCGAGCTGGGCGTTTTGCGCGGCCAGGTCGGCGCCGAGCTTGTCTGCCTTCTCCGCCGCGGCCTTGGCGTCGGCCAGCTGGCCTTGCAGGCCCTGGGTGTCGGCCGCGCGCTGCTTGGTCAGCGCCGCCAGCTGCTCGGAAAGTTTCTGTCCATCCTCGGTAAGCTGGACGTTGGCCGCCTTCAGCCGCGTGAGCTCCGCCGTGGCATCCGTGAGCTGGGTGCGCACGCCGGCGAGCGTCGTATCCGCGGCCGCCCGGGCGGTGACGAGGTCTTTCACCGCCTGCTGCTGCTTGGCCTCTGCCTCCGCCGTCGCGGTCTGCGCCGCGGCCAGCTGGGCCTTGGCGTCCGTCAGGTCGCGCTGCAATGAGGCAACCTGCTTGGCGGCTTCGCTCCCCTGCCCGGCCGCGCGCTGCGCGGTCGCGAGGTCGGCGGTCAGCTTTTCCACCTGGTCGGCGAGCACCTGATTGCGAGTGCCGAGACGCAGGCTGGATTCCGCCGTGGTCTTCGCCTCGGTCTGGGCCTTGTCCAAGGCCGCTTGCAGCTCCTTGAGTTGGGCGGCCCCCGCGGCCGCAGCGTCCTTGGCCTGTGTTTCGCCCTGGGCGAGCCGGGCCTTCGCGTCCGCGAGGTCGCGGGTGAGCGCGGTGATCTGCTTCGCCGCTTCCGCGCTCTGGCCGGCCGCCTGCTGCGCGCCGGTCAGATCTGCCGTGAGTTTTTCCACCTGCGCGGCGAGTGCGCGGTTTTGCTCGGTGAGCTTGCTGCTCGCGTCGCCCGCCGTCCGGGCGTCGGCCTGGGCCTGCGTGAGCGCCGCTTGCAAGGTCGCTACCTGCGCCGTCAGCGCCTTGCCGGCCGTGCCGGCGTCCTTCGCCTGCGCCTCGCTCCGGGCGAGCTGGGCCTTCGTGTCAGCCAGCTCGCGCTCGAGCGCCGCGGCCTGCTTCGCCGCGTCGGCGCTTTGGCCGGCGGACTGTCTGGCCTCGGCCAGCGAGACCGTGAGTTTATCCACCTGCGCGCTGAGCGCCTGATTCTTATCCGTCAGCTGGCGGCTCGTCTCCGCAGCGGTCTTGGCTTCGGTCTGCGCCTGCGTCAGCGCAGCCTGCAAACCCGCCGCCTGCGTCGTGAGCGTCTGCCCGGCGCTGCTTGCGGCCTTGGCCTGCGTCTCGCTCTGCGCGAGCCGGGCCTTCGTATCCGCCAATTCCGTACTTAGCGCCTCAACCTGCTTCGTCGCGTCGCCGCCCTTGGCGGCAGCCAGCTGCGCCGCAGCCAGATCGGCCACCAGTTTTTCCACCTGATCGGACAGCACCTGGTTGCGCGCCGTGAGCCGCTGCGTCGCTTCCGTCGCGGCCTGGGTCTCGCCCTGGGCCTTGCTGAGCGCCGCCTGCAAATCCTTCACCTGGGCCGCGGCGGCCGAGCCGGCCGCACCGGCGTCCTTCGCCTGCGCTGTCGCCGCGGCGAGCTGCGCCTTGGCGTCCGTCAGGTCGCGACTGAGCGCCTCAATCTGTTTGGCCGCCACCTCGCCCTGACCCGCAGCCTGCCGGGCCGCGGCCAGATCGGCCTCGAGCGTCTGCACGCGGCCGGCCAGCGCGGTATTCTTCTCCGTGAGATCGCGATTGGCGTCGGCCGCCGTCTTCGCCTCGCCCTGCGCCTGCGCGAGCGCCTTTTGCGCCGCACTTAAATCCGCCGCGGCCTTCTCGGCCTTCGCACTGAGCTGCCGGTTGGCCTCAGTCGCGCCCCTTGTCTCCGCCTGGGCCTGGGTCTGCGCGTACTGCGCGCTGGCCACCTGGGCCGTGAGTTTTTGCGCCGCGTCGGCCGCGTCGCGCAGCTTCTGCTCGTCTTGGGCAAGCTGGGTCTTCGCCTCCGCGAGGCTCCGCTCCAATTCGCCGACCCGTCCCGCCGCCATGGTGCTGCGCTCGGTCGCTTTTTGCGCCGCGGCCAGATCGGCCGTCAGCTTCTCCACCTGCAGCCGGCTCGCATCGGCCGCCGACTTGGCTTCGGCCTGCGTGGCCGCCACCTGCGCCGTCAGCTTTTGCACGGCGTCAGTGGAATCGCGGAGCTTCGCTTCGGTCTCGGCGAGCTGGTTTTTCGTTCCGGCCAGGCTGCGCTCCAAATCGCGCACCCGCTCCGTCGCCGTGCTGATGCCCGTGTCCGCGGCTTGCTTCGTCTCAGTCAGCTGGGCCGTGAGCTGTGCCACTTGCGCCGCGAGGACGTCCGCCTTGCTGGACAGCTGGCGGTTCGTCTCCGCCGCAGCGTCGGCGGCGGTTTGGGCGGTGGTGGCCTGCGCCGTCAATTTTTGCACGGCGTCCGCGGAATCGCGGAGCTTCGCCTCGGCCTGCGCCAGCCGGTCCTTCGACTCGGCCAGGCTCCGCTCGAGCTCGGCCACGCGGCCCTCGGCGGTCGTGTCCTTTTCCGCGAGCTTTTGCGCGGCGCTCAAATCGGCCGTGAGTTTGGCGACCTGCTGGTCGAGGCTGTCGGCCTTGGCCGTGAGCTGGCGGTTGGCCTCCGCCGCAGCCGCAGCTTCCGCCTGCGCGGCCGTTACCTGCGCCGTGAGCTTCTGCGTGGCGTCGCCCGAATCGCGCGCCCTCGCCTCAGCCTGCGCGAGCTGCGCTTTCGCCGCGGCGAGATTTTGCTCCAGTTCACCGGCGCGGCCTGCCGTCGCACCGTCTTTTTCCGCGGCCTGGCGTGCCACGGCCAGATCAGCCGTGAGACTCGCGACCTGCCGGCCGAGTGCGTCGGCCTTGGCGGTGAGCTGGCGGTTCGTCTCGGCCGCGGTCTTGGCCTCGGCCTGCGCACTGGCGAGCTGCGCCGGGAAATTCTGCGCGGACTCCGCCGCTTCGCGTGCCTTCGTCTCGGCTTGCGCGAGCTGGTTCTTCACGTCGGCGAGGCTGTGCTCCAACTCGCCCACCCGGGCGGCGGCGGCCGTGTTGCGCTCCGCGCCCTGCTGCGCCGCGCTCAGGCTGGCCGTAAGTTGCTCGATCTGGCGATTGAGGTCGTCGGTCTTGGCGGCGAGCTGCCGGTTGTTTTCCGCAGCGGTTTTCGCCTCGGCCTGAGCCTGGGTGCGCGCGGCTTCCGCCGCCGCGACCTGTGCCGTAGCTTTCTCCGCCGCCGTCTGCGCGTCGCGCAGGCTTGCGGTCGCCTGCGCCAGCTGCGCCTTGGCCTCGGTCAATTCGGCGGAGTCCTTGCCAGTGCTCTGGCGCGTGCTCGCGAGTTCCGCGGCGATCTTGTCCACGCGGTCGGTGAGCACCTGGTTGCGCATCGTCAGCTGGCGGCTCGCGTCGGTCGCGGTCGCGAGCTCGGCCTTGGCCTGTGCGGCCGCGGCTTCGAGGGCGGCGACCTGCGCCGTCAGCTTCTGCGCGGCGGCCTCGGACGCCTGCGCTTTCGCGGTGGCGCCGGCCAGCTCCGTGCGCGCCGTCTCCAGCTCGTGATTGAGCGATGCGACCTGCTTGTCCGCGGCGCCGGCCTGACCTGCCGCCTGCCTGGCTGCGGCAAGATCGGCGATCAGCTTTTCCATCTGGGCGGAAAGCTCGCTGTTTCGCGCCGTCAGCTGGCGGCTGTTTTCATCGGCGGTGCGGGTCTGCTGGTCCAGCGCGGCCCGGGCCGCGGTCAACTCATTGGCCGCCTTGGCAGCGGTTTCCTTCGCGGCGGCCAGCTCGCGGCCGAGCGCCTCGGCCTGCGCGCCGGTGCCGGCACTCGCGGCCACGGTCTGGCGTGCGGCGGCGAGATCCGTCTTCAGCTGCGCCAACTGGACGGAAAGCTCCTGATTGCTCTGCGTGAGTGCGGCGATCTGGGCCTTGGCCGCAGCGTCGTTGGTGGCGAGGGCGGCGGCTTTTTTCGCATCGTCGGCCTGGGCCGCGACCTTCGAGGTCTGGGTCGCGAGGTCGGCCTTGGCCGTGGCAACCTGCGCGCGCAGGTCTTCCGCCTCGCGCCGCGCCGCCATGAGCGCGGAGCGCGCTTCGCCGAGGCTGTCGCTTAGCTGGGAATTTTCCGCGGCGGCCTTGTCCTTGGCGGTGGTGAGGTCGGCGAGATGTTTTTCAACCGCACCCTTGTCAGCCGCGAGCGACTCGCGCGCCTTGGTGGCGGCATCCAACTCGGCCTTGAGGCGCGCCACTTCCGCGGCGCTGTCGGCCTGGCGCAAGCGGGCGTTTTCCGCTTGAGCGGCGGTGAGCGCGGCCGTGGCCTCGGCAATTTTCTGGCGCAGGGCGGCGGTCTCGTCCGCCTTCGAGGCGGCGGCGACGGCGGCGGTCAGGCGCACATTCTCGCGCGCGACCTTTTCGTTTTCCGTGCGCAGGTCCTGCATCTGGCGCGTTAGGTCGTCGATCGTGGCGAGATCGTCCGCGGCCACGGCGGCGGTCCCGGCTCCGGCGCCGGCCTTGGCGCCATCCTGCTGGCGGCGCTGGAGCTCGCGCAGCTGGCGGTTGAGCGTGCCCAGCTCGGCAGTGGAACGCTTGACCTCCTCGTTGAGGCGGCGGTTGTCGGCGATGAGGCCGCGCACGCGCGCGTCGTTGTCCGCATTCTGGCCGGTCGCCGCGGCGACCGTGCCGCGGGCCTTCTCGTCGTTGAGCTGGGTGACCGTCTCGCGCGCGAGCTTCAACTGCACGGCGAGGTCGTCCTTGTCGCGCTGCAAATCCTTGTTCTCCGTCCGCAGCGCTTCCAGCACGGCGGTGTCCGCCGCCGGCACCGGGGCGGGCACCTTGGCCGCGGCGTCGCGCACCGTCTTCAGCTCTGCCTGCAGCGCGGCGACCTGCCGCAAGGTCTCTTCCTTCTGCGCCG
>JAFEGO010000102.1 GCA_018239845.1 Verrucomicrobiota bacterium | reverse complement strand
GCGGGGCCGAGCTCGACGATTTTTCCGAGATACATCACGGCCACGCGGTCGGAGATGTGTTTCACGACGGAGAGATCGTGCGCGATAAAGATCAGCGTGAGGTTCATCCGCCGCACGAGATCGGAGAGCAGGTTCAGGATCTGCGCCTGGATGGAGACGTCGAGGGCCGAGACGGGCTCGTCGGCGATGACGACCTTGGGCTCGAGGGCGAGGGCGCGCGCGATGGCAATGCGCTGGCGCTGTCCGCCAGAAAACTCGTGCGGATATTTTTGGACGAACTCCGGGGCGAGACCCACGAGCTGCATGAGCCGGGCGACGCGCGCCGGGACCTCGGCGGCGGGACACACGCGGTGCACGAGCAGCGGCTCGGACAGCGTGGCGAAGACGGTCATGCGCGGGTTGAGCGACGCGTAGGGGTCCTGGAAGACCATCTGCAGATCGCGGCGCGCGGCGAGCAGGCGGGTGCTGTCGGCGGCGGTGAGATTCTGACCGAGAAGAGTGACGGTGCCGGCGGTGGTCGGCACGAGCTGGAGAATGGTGCGGGCTAGGGTGGATTTGCCGCAGCCGGATTCCCCGACGAGGCCGAGCACCTCGCCCTGGCGGAGAGAAAGCGTGACGCCATCGACGGCTTTGACAGTACCGACAACGTGCCGGCGGAAAAAACCGCGCTCGACGGGGAAGTGCGTCTTGACGTCGCGAAGATCGAGGATGGGGGCGGCAGCGGACATTTTTATTTTTGGCCCACGGAAGACAGGGAAACGGAGAAGCGGGAAGGGTTAAATTTCGCCGGACTGGACGCGAAGGCAGGCTTGGGCGTGGGTGGGGGAAAGCGGGCGGAGTTCGACGGGCGTGGTGGTGCAGCGATCGACGGCGTGTTCGCAGCGAGGGGCGAAAGGGCAGCCGGGGATGGGCTGAGCGAGGTCGGGGGGGAGGCCGGGGATGGTGCGGAGCGCGGAGCCCTTGGGCTGCAGGGCGGGGATGGAGCGTTGCAGCGCGCGGGTGTAGGGATGGCGCGGCGCGTGGAAGAGCGTGCGGGTGTCGGCCGACTCCACGATGCGGCCGGCGTACATCACCTGTACCCGGTCGCAGAGGCCGGCGACGACGCCGAGGTCGTGGGTGATGAAGATCACGGCCATGCCGAGTTCGCGCTGCATCTTTTGGATGAGCTCGAGGATCTGCGCCTGCACCGTGACATCGAGGGCGGTGGTCGGCTCGTCGGCGATGAGCAGCTCGGGCTTTGTGATCAGGGCCATCGCGATCATCACGCGCTGGCGCATGCCGCCGGAGAACTCGTGCGGATAAAGATGGATGCGCTGGGCGGCATCGTTGATGCCGACGGCCTCCAGCATGGCGAGGCCGCGGCGCAGGGCCTCGGCCTTGGGGATTTTCTCGTGGATGAGGAGCGGCTCGATGAGCTGGTCGGAAATCCGCAGGTACGGATTCAGCGAGGTCATCGGGTCCTGGAAAATCATTGCGATTCGCTTGCCGCGGATGGCACGGGCTTGCGCGGGCGTGCAGCGTAGGAGGTCGGTGCCGTCGAAGAGCGCGCTGCCGCTTACGATCCGGCCGGGCGGCTGCGGCACGAGACCCATGAGCGAATAGCAGGTGACCGATTTGCCCGAGCCTGATTCGCCGACGATCCCGAGGGTTTCACCGCGATTGACTGAAAAACTCACGCCATCCACCGCGCGCGTGATGCCGGTGCGCGTGTGGAAGTGGGTGCGGAGGTCGGTGACGGTGAGAAGGGACACGGAGGGATGACCGATGATCAACGACCAAGGCCCAATGCGGTGCGCAGGGCCGTGGCGACGGTGTCAGGGGTGAGGGAGGCGAGGGAGGCGCCGCCAGTGGGCGGGCAATCGGGGGGCTGGAGGAGCGTGGCCGTCGTCGCAAAGACGGGGGCGGTGCGGAGAGGGTTGGTCGGGCCGAAAAGCGCGATGAGGGGCACGCCGAGGGCGTTGGCGAGATGCATGCCGCCCGTGTCGTTGGTCACCAGATACCGGCAGGTGGAGAGGCGGGTGCAGTAGGCGGGGAGGGTGGTTTTGCCGGCCAGGTCCTCGACGCGGTCGGCAGGGAAGCCGGCGGCGATGGCGCGGGTGATGGACGCATCGTTGGCGGTGCCGAGGAGGACGAATTTTTCCCCGGGAAACGCCTCGATGAGCGAGCGCCAGTGGGCGACGGGCCAGCGTTTCTCCGGATTGTTTTCGGAGCCGGGAATCAGGGCGATGGGTGCGCCGGGCGCAGGCGTGTGGGCGGCGACGGGCGTGCGGTCGGGCGGGGCGTCGAGGCCGAAATGACGGAGGAAGTTTTCCCAGAGTTCGAGCTGGTGGTGGGTGCGCTCGTCGAAGTCCGCTGGCACGCGGTAGGCGTGGGAGAGGAGCGGGCGGCGCTTACCGGGGCGGATCAGGCCGAAGCGCTGGCGGCAGCCGCTCAGCCAGGCCTCGAGGTCACCGCGGAATGAGTTGGTGAAGAGCAGCCACGTATCCGGATACTCATGGCGCATTTTCCGGAAGTGTAAGAAATAGCCGAAGCCCTGCGGCGGGAGCGCGCGGCAATGGTCGGCGATGCGCCACGATTCGAGCAGCGGGATGAACTGCTTCTTGGCGAGGAGCGTGATCTTGGCGTCGGGCCGCGAGACGCGCAATGCGCGGAGGAGCGGGAGCGCCATGACGACGTCGCCGAGCCAGTTGGGCAGTCGGACGTAGAGGCGGGTCTTGCGGGGCAGCACGGCGAGCTGGCGCGCGGCGAGGTCGGCGGCGAGGAGGTCGCGCTTGGCTTCAAGACGGAAGCGTTTCGTGGGGATGTCCTGGTTGCGCCAGCGGTCGTGGGCCCAGAGCCAGGAGGCACAGAGGTCGTCGTCGCGCGTGAGCAGATCCTCCAGCCAGCGGTTGCTGGCGAGGGTGACGCCGGCGGCGGTGCGGTCGGTGGCGAGGGGCTCGAGGTTGATCTCCATGCGCCAGAAGCCGCGGCGGCGCGGAAAAAAGCCGTACACGTCGGCGTTGAACTTCTCGGCCATGAGGCCGGGCAGCTCGGTGGTGGAGCAGACGCGGCCGAAGAGCGTGGTGAGCGCGCCCTGCATGCCGGCGTTCTGATCGAAGAGCACGCCCGCGTAACCGCGGCGGCGCAGGATCTTCAGGGCCTCGGCGAAACCTTCTCGACGGGAGAGCAGCCGGATGCCGAAACGCTCACGGGTGCGGGTGACGAACGTGTTGGCCGCGGCGTTTTCCAGCGGGCGGAAGATGATGCCGAACTCGGGGAACACGCCGGGCACAAAGAGCGGCATGGTGGTGACCGCCTCCCAGTACGCGAAGTGCGGGGCGATGCCTACGGAAGGCTGGGGATCGCGGGCGTGCTGCGCGTACATCGCGAGCAGGCTGGGGGCCGCGGTGATCATCCGGCGTACGCGCGCCTCGCTGAGAAACGGCATCGCGAGGGACATCAAGCCGGTCTCGACCATGCGGCGTGAACTCTCACGGGCGATACGGCGGTGCCAGGCGGCGGGGCGGTCCGGAAAGGCGTGGTTAAGGTTGGACAGCGTGAGCCGGCGGCGGCGCGGCATGAGCCAGAACGCGGTTTCCCCGAGGGCCGACGAGAGGCCGTGGAGCATCCACTCAGGGGTGTGGGCGAGGAGCCAGCCGGAGATTTGGAGCAACAGTTTCAGCACGCGGCGACGGATTAGCGTTTGATTTGGAACACAAACTGGATCAAACGATCCCACCCTGCTGGTTAAAAGCAGATTCTGCATTTTGCAGCCATGACCGAACTTCTCATCATCAAACCCTCCTCCCTCGGCGACATCGTGCAGGCGCTGCAGGTGGCGACTTCGCTCAAGGCGCAGGTCGACGGGCTGCGCATCTCGTGGATCGTGCGCGATATCTTCGCCCCCATCGTGCGCGCATGCGAGGCGGTGGACCAGGTGTACGTCTTTGAGCGCAAGGGCGGGACCAAAGCCTTTCTCCGCATGATGGCCGAGGTGCGGAAGACGAAGTTCGATTACGTCTTCGACATGCAGGGCCTGCTGCGTACCGGCCTCATGACCTCGCGGGCGCTCGCTAAGACCAAGGTGGGCCGCACTGACGCGCGCGAATGGTCGAGTCTCTTCTACGACCAGAAGGTACCGCTGCCGCCGGACGGCCGCCGCAGCCACGCGGTGGAGATTTTGCTGCAATTTTGCCCGGTGCTAGGCGCCAAGCCCGAGCTGCGCGGCACGCTGAAATTCCGCGAGCACGAGGCGCTGAACCTGAGCTTTGCGGAGGGCAAGGGCGGGGTGAAGCCGATCGTGATGTTCCCCGAGAGCCGCCGCGCGGAGAAATGCTGGAACGGCTTCAAGCAGCTCACGGAGCTGCTGCTGCGCGACGACAAGAGCCGCAAGGTGATCTGGGCCGGGGCCAACGTGGTCTCGGACCGCGGTGCGTACCTGCCCGGGCAGTTCCTGAATCTCACCGGCAACACGAGCCTCGTATCACTGCCGGCGCTCATCAAGCGCGCCGACTGGGTGATCTCCAACGACAGCGGCCCGATGCATCTGGCGGCGGCGCTGGGCGTGCGGACCCTGGCGATCTTCGGCCCGACGGACCCGCGGCTCTTCGGGCCGTATCCGCTGACCGCGCCGACGAACTTCGTGGTGCAGGCCCCTGTGGGCGATCTGAAGCTGCTGACGGCGAAGGACGTGTTTGCTCGTTTCCAAAAGGCGAGCGCGCGGACCGAGAAGAAGCGCTGAGTGCAGCGACGCACCTGCGTCGATCCTTTTTACAGATCCTTGCGTCGGAATGCGCTGATCGTGAGCGGCGGATCGGCGGGATAAAAAGCCGTCACGTCAGAGAGATTCATGAGGATCCACGGCATGACGGAGGAGGCGCCGTTCTTGGTGAACACGATGTCATCCGCGATATAGACGCAGGAGTGGATCACACGGCCGTCGGGCCGGGAGAAGACGAAGATATCGCCCAACGTGGGTTTGCCGACCACGCGGACGTACTCGGTCTCGAAGGTATGCTTCACGACCTTGGCGTCGGTGTACTTCTCGTCGGGGACGTCGTTGAAGAAATTCAGGCAGGTCCAGTGGCAGTCGTGCATGCCGTCGTCGGGGTGGTCGGACGGCTGCGGGTAGTTGTAGAGGCGGGCGCGGGCGAAGCGCGGGAGCAGGTGAGCGACATCGAGCGTGATGCCGCGGGGACGGTGCGAGATGGATTCGAGGAGCGGACGGAGATCCTTGGCCCGCGGGCCCTGGCCCCAGTAGTTCACCAAGGTGTCGAGGTCGGAGTCGGTTTTGACGCGCAGTTTGACGAGGAGCGTGGACTTGCGCGCGAGGGTCTTCATCAGCTTGAAGCGCTCGCTGCGATTGGGGAGCAGCGGGAGGACCACGTCGTCGTCAGAGAAGAGCAGGGCGGTGCCGCGCTGGTAGAGCAGGCCGGTGACGAGCTTGATGGTCTCGGGCGAGAGGCCGCTGTTGGAAAACCATTCGTCGGTCGCGCCTTTGCCGGCGCGGAAACGGAAGGGCTCGTTCTGGCTGGGGTTCTCGGGAAACTCGGACAGCGCGCTATAGAGCACCGTGCGCGATTTTGTGGAGAGGCCGAGGATGAATTCGCCGGTGGGCTTGATCGTGATCGAGTCCGGCTCGCCGGGGTTAACGATATGTGCCGTGAGTTCGGTTATCTGGGCGTCGCTGAGTTCGGCATGCTGCCAGAGTTCATGGAGTTTCTCCGGCGTGTAGCCCTTGAAGACCCATTTCAGTTCGTCGGGCTGGAGGTCGTGAGCAGTGACGAATTCATCGGGGGGCTCAATCAGTAGACGCGAATATTGGAGCTCGCCCCAGGGACCGGGTTTGCAGCGCAAGACGAACTCATCGTAGATCGGGGCGCTGTTGGCGGAGTCGGCCGTCTCGGCGTTGGTCGCGACCGGATGACGGGTCACGACATAGGCTAGTGCGAGCCAAGGCAGGACGATGGCGAGGCCTAGAATCCACTGTAAAGCGCGCGGAATCTGGAACGAACTGCCAGAAACTGGAGGTGGAGTGGAAATAGGAGCGGCGGGAAACTCGGAGCAGAAGTCGTTTGGGTCAAGGGCGATGGGGCGGATCCGCGCGCGGTGGGCTGCAAACAGCTGGCGGGAGAAATATGTTTGTTCTGGCCGCGGGCAACGTCCTAGATGGTGGACTTTTATGCTAGACGCCAAACTCATCCGTGAGAACCCCGACGCCGTGCGGGCCGCCATCGCCAAGAAGCATCTCGAGGTCGACCTCGACTCCGTGCTGGCGATCGATTCCGCCTGGCGGACGCAGTTGCTCGAGGTTGAGCAGCTGCGCGGCGTGCAGAAAGCCGCCAACACGGCGATGGCCGCGCTGCCTAAAGGCACGCCGGAGTTTCAAGCGAAGGTGACGGAGATGAGAGCCGTCTCGACGCAAGTGAGGGAGAAGGAAGTCGCGCTGAAGGAGACGGAGGAAAAGTTTCGCCTCGCGATGCTCTCGCTGCCCAACCTCCCGCACAGCACCGTCCCCGAGGGCCGCACGCCGGACGAGAACGTCGTTTTTGCACTCCACGGGTCGCATGAGGAAGCGCATCCGCACGCGAAGCCGCACTGGGAGATCCCGGGCTTCAGCAACCTCTTCGATTTTGCGCGCGGTGCGAAGGTGACCGGCGCGGGCTTCCCGTTCTATGTCGGCGACGGTGCGCGGATCGTGCGCGCGCTGTTGAACTTCTTTTTGGAGGAAAACGCCAAGGCCGGGTACACCGAGGTTAACCCGCCGATCTTCGTGAACGCGGCGAGCGCCACGGCCACCGGGCAGCTCCCCGACAAGGAAGGCCAGATGTACGAGACGACGATCGAGCACCTCTACGCGGTGCCGACGGCGGAGGTGCCGTTGACGAACTTCTTCCGCGACGAGATCGTGGACGAGGCCGCGCTGCCGATCCGCCGCTGCGCCTACACGCCCTGTTTCCGCCGTGAGGCGGGTAGCTACGGCAAGGACGTGCGCGGGCTGAACCGTCTGCACCAGTTCGACAAGGTCGAGCTGCTGAAATGGGTGCACCCCTCGACCAGCTACGACGAGCTGGACAAGCTCCGCGAGGATGCGGAGCGCATGCTGCAAAAGCTCGGGCTCTCGTACCGAGTGCTGCTGATGTGCGGTGGCGACCTCGGCTTTGCGCAGGCGAAGAAGTACGACATCGAGGTCTGGGCCGCGGGCCAGAAACGCTGGCTCGAGGTCTCGAGCTGCTCGAATTTCGAGGCGTTCCAGGCGCGCCGCGCGCAGATCCGTTTCCGCGCGAAGGAAACCGGCAAGCCGGAGCTCGTGCACACGCTCAACGGCTCGGGCCTCGCGGTGCCGCGCGTGCTGGCCGCGCTGTTGGAAAACAATCTGCAGGCGGACGGCCGCGTGAAGATCCCCGAGGCCCTCGTGCCGCACTTTGGCCGGGAGTACCTGAGTTTTGCCTGAGCCCCGCGCGGGCGGGCCGGACATCGCAAGCGACGCGGTTGCCATGAAACCCTCACCGCGTAGCAAGGCGCTGCAGACCAAGGCGACACGACTAGCGGAGCTGCTGCCGCGCACGCGCCTGCACCCGGCGGTACTGGCATACGCGGAAGCTTCGCCGGCGAAGGAGCCGTGGGCCGTGGCCTTGTCCGGCGGCGCGGATTCGCTGGCGTTGCTGCTGCTGCTCTGGGCGTATTGGCCGGAGCGACGCGCGCGGTTGCACGCGCTGCATTTCGACCACCGGTTGCGCGGGCGCAGCTCCACGGCGGATGCGAAATTTTGCCGGGATGTGTGCGCAAAGCTGGGAGTGAAGTTTCACCACGATGAGTGGCGCGTGGCGGGCCGGGCGCAGCTCGGCGAAGCGGGAGCGCGGGCCGCACGGCAGGCGTTTTTTGAGCTCGAGCTGAAGCGGTTTCGCGGGCGGTTGCTGTGGCTGGGACATCAGCAGGACGATGTGGCGGAGACGATGTTCATGCGGCTCGCGCGCGGGAGCGGCACGGCAGGGCTCGCGGCCCCGCGGCCGGTGCAGGTGATCGCAAGCGCCCGGCGCCGGGTGCATCTGCGGCCGCTCTTGAATTTGAAAAAAGCCGAGCTGGCCGCAGCGCTCCGCGAGGCCGGGATCATCTGGCGCGAGGACGCGAGCAACGCCGGCGGGGCCTTCTTGCGCAACCGCATGCGCCAGGAGGTGCTGCCGGTGTGGGTGGCGGCGAGCGGGCGGGACAGCCTCGCGGGTGCGGCGTTGTCGCGGGAGCTGCTGGAGGAGGATGACGCGGCCTTGGAGGCTTGGCTGCAGGAGCTCGCGCCGCTCGGCGCGGACGGCGCACTGCACCTGCGCAAGCTCGGCGGCAAACCCCGGGCCGTGTGGCGCCGGGCATTGCACCGCTGGCTTTTACAACAGCCGCAGGGCGGGCGAAATCTGTCGCGGCAGGCGTTCGAGGCGCTGCTGCGCGATGTGATGGCGCTGAAGCGGACGCGGCACAGCCTGGATGCGCGGAGCTTCGCGGTTATCGCCCGCGACCGTCTGACGCGGGTGGAGACACCGCGGAAAAAATCGCGGTGATTCCACCGCCGGGCCAATTGACTTATCGGGCGGGAACATCCACGTTGCGCGTCAAGTCCAACCTCAAATGTCCGACCTCGAAAATAAAAAGAAACAGCGCTCGCTCAAAAATCTGCCCCCCGACCGGTTTCAGCCGAAGATGCTGATCTTCTTTTTCCTGTTGGTGGCGGCGGCGCTTGCGCTGCTCATTTTTGGTGGCGACCGGCGTTCCGCCCCGGCGCAGCTCAAGATCCAGAAGGTCGTCGAGCTGGCCGAGCAGGGCAAGATTCACTCGGGCCGGCTCAAGGCCGAGCCCTCCGCGGGCGTACGTGACTGGTATGTCGTCACGGGCGACCTGAAGGAGCCGCTTGAAGGCGGCATCAAGGAGTTCAGCGCGGCGGGCCGCATCACGGATGCGAACATGGAGCGCCTGCAAAAGTCCCAGGCATTCGACGAGCAGCCGGCCACGACGCTCTTCACGCAGCTTGCGACCAACCTCATCCCGCTGGTGCTCATCATCGGCCTGCTGTACTTCCTATTTGTGCGCCAGCTGCGCCAGGCGGGGAAGGGTGCGCTCAGCTTCGGCAAGAGCCGTGCCCGCCTGCTGACCCGCGACCGCGACAAGGTCACGTTCTCGGACGTCGCCGGTTGCGACGAGGCGAAGGAAGAGGTCAGCGAGGTCGTCGAGTTCCTGCGCGATCCGAAGAAATTCACCAAGATGGGCGGCAAGATCCCGAAGGGCATCCTCATGGTCGGTCCCCCGGGTACCGGCAAGACCTTGCTCGCCAAGGCCGTCGCCGGCGAGGCGGACGTGCCGTTCTTCTCGATCTCCGGCTCCGACTTCGTGGAAATGTTCGTGGGCGTCGGCGCGAGCCGCGTGCGCGACATGTTTGAGCAAGGCCGCAAGAACGCGCCCTGCCTGATCTTCATCGACGAAATCGATGCCGTGGGCCGCCAGCGCGGCGCCGGTCTCGGTGGCGGCAACGACGAGCGCGAACAGACGCTCAACTCGCTGCTCGTCGAGATGGATGGTTTCGACACCAACGAAGGCGTCATCATCATCGCCGCGACCAACCGCCCCGACGTGCTCGACAACGCGCTGCTGCGCCCGGGTCGCTTCGACCGCCAGATTTACGTGGACCTGCCCGACCTCGTCGGCCGCGAGCAGATCCTGCGCGTTCATGCGCGCAAGATCGCCCTCGCCGAGAACGTCGATCTTCAGGTTATCGCCCGCGGTACGCCCGGCCTGTCCGGTGCGGACCTTGCGAATCTCCTTAATGAGTCGGCGCTGCTGGCCGCCCGCCGCAACAAGAAGAAGGTCGAGATGATCGACGTCGAGGACGCGCGGGAAAAGGTGCAGTTCGGCCGTGAGCGCCGCCGCGTGATGGACGACAGCGAGAAGAAGCTGACGGCCTACCACGAGGCCGGCCATGCGCTCGTCACCGCCGTACTCGATGACGGCTACCTGCCCGTGCACAAGGTGACCATCATCCCCCGGGGTGGCAGCCTCGGCAGCACAATGTACATTCCCAAGAAGGACATCCTCACCCAGGAAAAGAAGAAGCTCGAGATCCGCATCGCCACAGCCGCAGCTGGGCGCATCGCCGAGGAGCTGGTGCTGGATGATATTTCCAATGGTGCCTCGGGCGACATCCAGCAGATCACCAAGATCGCGCGCCACATGGTGTGCGACTGGGGTATGAGCCCGCTGGGCATGATCTCCTACGGCGACAACTCCGACACGGTGTTCCTTGGCCGCGAGATCACGCGCAACCAAGCGCACTCCGAAGAGACCTCTCGACGCATCGACGCCGAGGTTTTCAAGATCGTCGATACGCAATATCAGCGGGCCAAGGACATCATTACTAAGCACCGCGACGTCCTCGATAAGATCGCCGCGGCGCTGCTGGAGCACGAGACCATCGAGGGCAAGCATGTGATCGAGCTCCTGCACTTCGGCGAGCTACGCTCGCCGGTGGTGCGTGAGATTACCACCAAGCCAATCGAAAAGGGTCCGGCGAAAAAGCCGGCTGACAAACCCGAGTCCATCGCTCCCGGCGGTGCGCCCGCGCCGACTGCGGCCTGAGCGCAGGGCAGGGGACATTCCACCGAGGGCGGCCAAATGGCCGCCCTTTTTGTTTTCAGGGAATTAAGGATTGGATTTGTGGGGAGTTTCGCCCAGAGACGAAGGTATGAAAATATGCTGCATTGGAGCCGGCTACGTGGGCGGACCGACGATGGCGATGATCGCCCTCAAGGCCCCGAATATCGAGGTGCGCGTGGTCGATATGAACGCGACCCGCATCGCGGCGTGGAACTCCGACCAGCTCCCGATCTACGAGCCGGGCCTTGATGAGGTCGTGCGCCAGACGCGCGGGCGCAACCTGCATTTCTCGACCGACGTACACGGCGCCATCAAGGCGGCGGACATCATTTTTGTGGCGGTCAACACGCCGACCAAAACCTACGGCGTCGGCGCGGGCCGCGCGGCGGACATGCGCTACATCGAATCGGTGGCGCGGACGATCGCCGAGCAGGCGAACGGCCCCAAGATCATCGTGGAAAAGTCCACGATCCCGGTGAAGACGGCCGAGACCATCAAGGACATACTTTCGGCCAATGCGCGCGGCCACAAGTTCGAGGTGCTCTCGAACCCCGAGTTCCTCGCCGAAGGCACGGCGGTGGTGGACCTCCAGATGCCTGACCGCGTGCTCATCGGCGGCGAGCGCACGCCGGGTGGCGAAAAGGCGATCAGCACCCTCGTGGATGTCTATGCGCACTGGGTGCCGCGCGACCGTATTATCACGACGAACCTCTGGTCGTCCGAGCTCTCGAAGCTCGTTGCGAACGCTTTTCTCGCGCAGCGCATCTCTTCGATCAACTCGATCTCCGCCCTCTGCGAGGCGACCGGCGCCGACGTGGACGAGGTGGCCAACGCCATCGGCCGAGATTCCCGCATCGGCCCGAAGTTCCTGAAGGCCTCCGTGGGCTTCGGCGGCTCGTGCTTCCAGAAGGACATCCTCAACTTGGTGTATTTGTGCGAGCACTTCGGACTCCCCGAGGTGTCGGCTTACTGGGAGAGTGTGGTGAAGATGAACGATTGGCAGAAGCACCGCTTCGCCTCGAAGGTCGTGCGCGCGCTCTTTAATTCCGTCGCCGACAAGAAAATCGCGGTGCTCGGTTTCGCCTTCAAGAAGGACACCAACGATACGCGCGAATCCGCCGCGATCTCCGTGTGTCGCGATCTCCTCGCCGAGCAGGCGAAGGTCTGTGTGTACGACCCGAAGGTCCCGCACGACGAGATCAAGCACGACATCCTGGGCAAGGGGAAGGACGACGCGCGCCTCAGCGTGGTTTCATCCGCCTTGGCGGCCGCCGAGGGTGCTCATGCCTTGGTGATCGTCACGGAATGGGACGAATTCAAGTCACTCGACTACGCGCGCATTTTCGCGGCCATGCAAAAGCCCGCTTTCATCTTCGATGGTCGAAATATCCTGAAACTTGCCGAACTTACTCGACTAGGGTTCAGAGCCTACGGGATCGGCAAAGCGTAACTGCAAAAAAGATTTTAACTCACTGGCCTATAGCTAGATAAATTGTAAAGTTATCTTATTGGCAATTACCCTCTCGACTTCTGGGGTAAACCTCCTATTAAGCATGAGGATAAACCAGCCCTCGAACCCAGCCCTTCCCTCCATGACCGCGACCCGCTTCAACTCCCCGCTCGCTATCATCGCCAAAGTATTTTGCGCCATGGCGGCTATCGTCGCCGTCGTTGCCAGCCCGGCTCTGAAAGCCGCCGGAGCGCCTCCGGGTTCGCCGGTGCCGGTTATCTACAGCCCGGATACGGCTCAGTCTGCGCAAGGCACCGCGCCTTTCACCTACAATTACGATCTCACGGTGACCTCGCCATCGTCGCTGCCCGCCGGCACCACGACGATCACGATGTCGCTCGGCGTCATTGCCAGCCCTGCGGGCAGCGACAACGCCACGGCGCTGAGCTACGTCACTTTCAGCGCTCCGGTTCTGACCTTCACCGGTCCGAACCAGATGAAGACGACCACGGTCCGTCTCGCGATCCCCGCTGGCTCCGCCAACGGCGACTTCGCCTACCTCATCACGACGTCCGGCTGGCCGACCGGCTACAACATCACGGACAACGGCACCCGTATCAACGCGCACGTCAATCCTCCGTCCGGCCTCGAGCCGCCGGTCGTCACGATCAGCAGCCCCGATGACGGCACCAACTACACTCACACCATCGGCGCTCCCGCCATCATGGTGCCCATCACCGTCACCGGTGGTGCGACCAATTCCGCTCCTGTCACCGCCCTGACGGCCACCATTACGGGCTATAGCAATGACAACACGGTCATTCTGCCCACCACCGCGCTGAATCTCGTACTCACCGGTCTCGGCACGGCCAATACGCAGGGCTCGGTCTTCGGTGGTTTCCCGGTGCTGCTGCCCGGTAGTTACACCGTCTCCGCCACGGCGACCAACTCCGAAGGCCAGAGCGTTACCTCGGTTGACTTCACCGTCGATGAGATTGCGCCGCCCCCGACCGTTGAGATTCTAGCCCCGGTCACGGATTACAGCTATCTTAAGGGCGTCACCGCCGCCACCGTGCCGTACTCCATCAAGGCCACCAGCCTTCAGGGCGGTATCATCACCCTCCAGGCGACCCTCGACGGCGATCCGATCGTCATCACGAATCTCGCCGGCGTTTCCACCGATGGCGTCACCCCCGGCCAGCTGGTCGCCACGGGCCTCGGCAACTGGGTCTTCAGCACCAGCGCGATCCTCGGCGGCACGACGGAGCACACGCTCGTCGTCACCGCGACCGACCCGCAAGGCAGCGCTACGGCCACGACCAAGTTCAAGGTCACCGAGCTTCTGCCCTCGATCACGACCACGATCGCCCCGCCGCTTGACGGCTCGGTGATTCCGATGCCGTTCGATGCGTCCAATCTCATTGTGCCGGTCGTCTTCACTTCGACCGCCAGCCCCACGGGCGCCACGGTCAAGACGGTCAGCGCCACGCTTGATGGCTCCCCGATGACGGTGACCCCCACGACGCTGGACCGCCCGAGCGTCACCGCGACGGCTTCGCTCAGCTTTCCCTCCGGCCTCGATCTCGGCGGCACCCACACCATCGTCGCTACCGGTGCCAACGCGGGCCTCAACCTCAGCGCGATTGACGACGCGACGTTCACGATCACGCCGCCCCCGCCGCCGACGATTGCCTTCACGCAGTCGCCGCTGGCTTCCTACACCTCGCTCCTCGGCAACACGCTGTCGATTCCTTTCACCTTCAAGACCTCGAACACCGGTGCCTACATCAAGAACCAGAGCGCCACGCTCGATGGCATCCCGGTCCTGATCACCGACTCCGCCAACAGCGGCTCGCTGACGGCGACCGGTGGCGGCGTCCTCAGCATCCTTACCTCGCTGATCACCACGGTCGGCATCCCGGACCAGCACGAGCTGGTTGTCACCGGCACGGACGTGTATGGCCAGACGGTCTCCACGAGCGCGAAGTTCACCGTTAGCACGAGTTCGCCGGTCATCAACATCGCCATCAATCCCCAGATCGTTGCCAACTCGCCGTACACGCTGCCGACCAGCGGTTCGCTGAGCATCCCGTTCACCTTCACGGGCACCATCACCGCGGGCTCCACGGTTGACACGATCACGGGCAGCCTCGGCGCCAACTCGCCGGTCACCATCAGCAGCACGAACGGCCTGGGCACCTCGGCGCTCGCGACGGCCTCGGGCAACCTCATCATCACCGCGCCCGGCACCTACACGGTGACCGCGACCGACACGAACAACGCGGCCAACGTCAGCGCCACGACTTCGGTCACCTTCGTCGTCAAGCAGGCGCAGATCATCCCGCCGCTGACCGTCGCGATCACGCAGGCCCCCGCCGCTACCTATACCATCACGAGCGGCACCTGCGGTGGCGGCTTGTGCATCCCGATCACCTTCGTTGGCACGAGCAATGGCGGCAAGGTCCAGACCATGACCGCGACGCTCGATGGCAAGGCCATCTCGCTGTCCTCGCTCTCCGGCATTGGTTACGGTACCGCGACGGGTAAGGCGAATCTCTCGGTCTCCACTGCGGGAACGCACGTCCTTGTCGTCAAGGACACCGACAATTACGGTCAGACCGCGACGGCCACGACGACGTTCAACGTCGTCGTCCAGAACCCGCAGATCACCACCACAATCACGGCTCCCTCGAACGGTGCGGTTTACTACCTCACCTCGAGCGGCTGCGGCTCCACGCCGATTTGCATTCCTTACAGCTTCACTTCCACGATCACGGGCGGTGCCACGATCGACCGTCTCTCTGCCACGCTCAACGGCTGCTCGCTGACGCTCGGTAGCAAGACCGGCATCGGCACCTCCACGGCGACCGGCTCCGGTACGCTCTCGATCTGCCAGGTGGGTACCTACACGCTGCGCGGCACGGGCACGGATACGGATTGCGGCGGCCTCTCCGCCTCTGACTCGGTGACCTTCACGGTCGTCAAGGCTTCGCCCCCGACCGTCTGCATCACAGCTCCGACCTCCTGCAGCTACACTTATATCACGGGTGGCAGCGCGGTCAGCGTACCCTTCACCTTCGTCGGCAAGAGCATCAGCAGCAAGATCACCAAGCTCTCTGCCACGCTCAACGGCAATGCGGTCTCGGTCACCTCGAGCGGCCTCAACACCGCCACGGCGACTGGCACCGGCACGCTCTCCTTCACCACGGCTGGCAGCTACATCCTCTCCGTGAGCGCGGTTGATGCGATCGGCACGGCCACGGCCAAGACCACGATATGCATCACGGTCAAGTGCCCGACGCCGACGGTGGACTTCACCACGCCGTCCGACTGCGCCACCTACACCTACACGCGCGGCGACGCGGTGCCCACGATTCCCTACTCCTTCACGGCGAAGACCAGCTCTGGCGCTACGATCTCCTCGGTCAAGGCCACGCTGGGTTGCAACAACCTCACGGTGTCCGCGACTGGCCTCGGTACCCAGACCACCATCGGTACGGGCACGGCGGTCGTCAGCGGCCCCGGCACCTACACGATCACGGCCACCGCCGTCAGCGGCGGCGTCACCGTCACCGACAAGGTGACCTTCACGGTCGTCATGAAGGAGCCGGTCAAGACCTGCTCGGTCACGTGGCTGCCTCCGGTCTCGGCCGGCCAGGCGCAGAAGGGCAACTGCTACGTGCCGGTCAAATTCCAGGTCCAGAGCAAGTACTCGGTCTACGGCTCGACCCGCTGCGACAACCTCCGCGATACGTCGGTCAAGATCTGCGTGTACGAGGTTTACAGCAACGGCAAGTGCGGCCCGGCCAAGGTGTACAGCTCCTGCGACTACTCGATCGACAACTACGGCAACTACACGGTCAACCACTGGGCTCCCTGGGGCACGCACACCTACCGTACGGAAGTTTACTGCTTCCCCAACGGTGGT
>JAFEGO010000101.1 GCA_018239845.1 Verrucomicrobiota bacterium | reverse complement strand
TCGAAGTACTTTTTCAGGACGGCCTGGGCGATGGGGCCGGCGTTGCGGCCGCCGCCGTAGGTCTCGCCGGGGGTGTCGCCCTGGACCGCGACGGCGACGGCGATCTCGGGGCGCTCGGCGGGGGCGAAGCAGATGAACCACGCGATGTTGATCGTGCCGGCGCCGGTGCGGACCTGCGCGGTGCCGGTCTTGCCCGCGATGCGGACGTCGGGGATGCGCAGCGAGGGGAGGGTGCTGAGGATGTCGGCAGTGCCGAAGGTGGTGGTACCGACCATGCCCTCGATCAAGGCGGTGCGCTGGTCGGGGGTGAGGCCGATGGGCTCGGTGCGCTGGGTGGGGGCGTCGGGATTGTGGACGAGCGTGGGTTTGGTGATGGTCTCGTTGCGCGCGACGGAGGCGGCGAAGCAGGCCATCTGGAGGGGAGTCACGCCGATGAAGCCCTGGCCGATGGCCATGTTGGCGGTGTCGCCGGGGAACCATTTCTCGTCACGCTCGCGCTGCTTCCACGCGGTGGTGGGGATGAGCATGCGCTTGGTCTCGTTGGGCAGCTCGATGCCGGTGGGACGGTCGAGGCCGAAGCGGCCGGCCTCGGCGGCGAGGACGTCGGGCGTGATGCGCGCGCCAGCCTCGTAGAAATAGATGTCGCAGCTCTTCGCGATGGCCTCGCGGAGGAGGACGTCGCCGTGGACGCCGCGGCCGTTGTCGCAGTAGAAGATGCGGTTGCCGATGCGGACGGTGCCGGTGCATTCGGTGAGCACATCGTCGGGGCCGGCGATGTGGTGGTCGAGCATGGCGATCGCTGTGAGAATCTTGAAGGTGGAGCCGGGCGGGAAGACGCCGCTGACGCCGAGGTTGGTCCAGGCCTTGCGGGTCTCGATGTCGGCGGCGGCGGCGTGGCTGAGGCGCGGCGAGAACTCGTTGAGGTCGTAGTCGGGCTTGCTCGCGAGGGTGAGCACCTCGCCGGTGCGTACATCGAGGGCGACGGCGGCGCCGGCGTTTTCGGTCTTGGCGAGCTCGGCCTCGGCGGCGAGTTGGAGGTCGATGTCGAGGGAGGTGACGAGGTTCTTGCCCTGCACGGGGCGGCGGCTTTCGAGCGGGGGATTGATGCGGTAGCCGGAGGGATCGACGCGGTAGATGGTGCCGCCGGTCTCGCCCTGGAGCTGGGTGTCGAAGATCTTCTCCAACCCATCGCGGCCGAGGGTACCCTTCATCTTGAAGGTCTTCAGGCCCTCGCCGGGAAAGTCGTCGGCCTCGATGTCGGGGTTGATGCTGACGTAGCCGAGGGTGTGCGCGGCGGCGGAGGCGTAGGGGTAGTAACGCGTGCTCGACGTGTAGAGCTGGAGGGGCGAGCGGACAGGGAGCTGTTCGACGAGACGCGCGTACTCATCGGGCTCGAGGTCGTCGATGAGCGTGTAGGGCAGGAGGAGCTGGCGGGTGAAGTGGCGCTTGAGGCTCGGGCTGTCCACGCGCTCGCGGCGGCGGAGGATGCCGTTGATGGTATCGAGGTAGCGCTGCACGACGCTGGCGCGGGCGATCTCCTCCATCTGGCCGGAGCTGGGCAGGTCGCGGTCGCCGGTGGCGCGGTAGTTGGTGCGGACGCGGATGAACTCGCGGCGGAACTCCTGGCGCAGCTCGTCGAGGTAGAGCACGACGGCGAAACGCGGGCGGTTGCCGACGAGCAGGCGGCCCTCGCGGTCGTAGATGTTGCCGCGCGGCCCGGGGACGAGGATGCGGCGCTGGTTCTGCGTGCGCTCCTGCTCGTGGTAAATGTCCGACATGAACAGCTGCCGGCGGGCGAGGCCGCCGATCACGACCACGGTGCAGACCGCGATGACGAAGTAGAAAAAAATGAGGCGCGGCTGGTAGCTCTTGTGCGACTCGAGGAGGTTGCCGGAGCGGTCGGCGAGGTTGTTGTTCCCGGGCATGGCGGCTCAGCTGAGGGTGCCGCGGTGGTCGCGGGAGAAGGCGAGGACCCGCGCCTGGAGGGAGAAGAACCACGGGGCGATGACCGCGAGGAAGACCTGCGAGCAGAGCAGGTCGCAGATGAGGCGCGGCCACGCCGTGGCGGGCGAGGGCAGATGGCCGATCTGGGTGAAGGAAAACACGAGGAACAGCCCGAGGTTGGCCAGCAGCGCGACGATGACCCGGGCGACGGTCTCATCCCGGGGTACGCGGTCGCGGGCGTTGAAGACGATGGTGTGCGCGAGCGCGAGCAGGAGCGTCTGCGTGCCGAAGGCGACGGGCGTGGTGGCGTCGGCGAGCAAGCCCGCGAGGATCACCGCGGCGAGGCCCTCGCGCTGGGGCAGCACGAGCGCGGCGTACGCGACGGCGAGGCCGGGGAGGTAAAGGTAAACGTGCAGGCCCGCGATCTCGTGGTTGACCTGCGCCACCAGCGCCCAGAGCAGGGCGAGTGGCAAAAACACGAGGAGGATGCGAGGCACGGCGGGCATGATCAGGACACCTTCGAATACACCCGCAGGTCGTGCAGCGTTCCATCGGGCGTGCGCATCCACTGCCGCAGCGTGGCCTCGTGGGCGAAACCGAGTTTTTCGGGGATGCGCCAGCTGCGCACATTGGCCTCAGCGGCGCGGATCTCGACGCGGCGGGCGCCCAGGGTTTGCTGCGCGAAGCCGGCGATGCCCGCGACGGCCTCGGTGACGTAACCATGGCCGCAATACGGCGTGCGGCCCCAGTAGCCGATCTCGAAGCGCGGCACGGTCCAGTCGATGTGGTGCAGGCCGCTCGATGCGACGAGGACACCGGTCGAACGCAGAAAAACCAGCAGCATGAGGTCTTCGCGCAGGAGGAAACGCGCGTGGGCCTTGCGCATGACCTCCTCGGATTCCTCGACCGTCGGGGCCTTTTGCGCCCACGGCATCCACGGGCGGCAGGCCTCGAGGGAGTCGAGCAGCGCGGCGTTGAACGCGACGCCATCGCCGGGCTGCGGCGAGCGGATCGTGAGACGCTCGGTGTCGAAGGATTCGGGGAAATTAAGGAGGAGCGAGTTCATGGCTCACTCGGGACTCGTGGGCACGAGGACGGTGACCTCCTCGAGTTCGCTCAGCTGCGGGTCGAGCTTCACCTCGCCGTTTTTGAACAGGCCGTCGGGGCTCGGCTGAACCTTGGTGACGGTGCCGAGCAGGAGACCGGGCGGAAATACGCCGCCAAGCCCATAGGTGACGAGCCGGCGCGGCAGGAGGTCGCTCGCGTACACGTCGAGCGGGACGAACTCGATCTCGCCCTTGGCGGGGCCGAAGGTGGGGTTGATGCCGCCCTGGTAGCTGATCGGGCGGTTGTCGCCCTCGACGGCGGCGGCGATGCGGAGGTTGGGGCTGCTGATCAGCTCGACGACCGCGGTGAAGGCGCGGACCTCGGTCACGCGGCCGACGACGCCGCCGGTGAAGACTACGGGCGCGCCGACGGGGATGCCGTAGTTCTTGCCCTTCCGGATCTCGAGGCGCTGCCACCAGCCGGAGAAATCGCGGCGCACGACGCGCGCGGGCTCGGAGCGGTAGCCAGGGTAGGAGGGCAGGCGGAGAAGATTTTCGAGACGAGTGACCTGGGATTGCAGCTCGGCGTTTTGCTGGACGGAGAGGGAGTACGAGGCGTTGAGGCGGGAGAGATCGCGGCCGGCCTCGATCAGCTGCTCCTCGGAATGGAGGCGCAGCGCCCAGTACTGCTGGAGGTCGCGGGCGTAGGACGCGGAGACGCTGACGGGCGCGGTGAACTCAAAGAAACTCGCGCGGATGAAGCCCTTGATGATGGTCGGGATGATGAGCCAGCCAAGCACGACGAGGCCGAGCGTCAGAAATGGGCGGGCTTGGACGAGGCGTTCGTTGGGCTTGGGCACGGCGGAGGCGAGAGCGAGACCGCACTATTTGCCCGCGGAATCCACGGAAGGCACGGAAAAAGGAGGAATCCTGCGCGCGTGGGCTAGCGCCGGAGCAAGGCAGCGCAAGCCGCGCCGGGCCTTACTCCTCGGTCTCGGGCTCGTCCTGAAACGGGTCGCCGAAGAACTCCATGCCGAAGAACTCCTCGGCCTCGAGCGCGGCCATCACGCCCTCGGTGACGGTGGCGCGGTCGGCGGGATTCAGCGTGAAGTAGTCGAGGTTGATCTGCTCGGCGAGCGCAGCGCGGGCCTGCGCGCGGTCCTTCACGCCGGCGAGGAAGTCGTCGGCCTGGTCGGCGAGTTCGGCGATGATTTGTTCGAGGGACACGATCTTACTTCAGGACCTCGGCGAGCTTGGAAAGATCCTTGCCGCCGCCCATGGCGAAGTCGGGCTTGCCGCCGCCCTTGCCGCCGATAGCGGCGCTGAGCGTCTGGATGATCTTGCCGGCCTGGTGGCCGGCCTTGACCGCGGCGGGCGTGCAGAAGGCGACGAGGCTGGCCTTGTCGCCGAGGGCGGTGCCGAGCTGCACGACGCCTTCGCCGAGCTTGGCAGCGACCTGCGAGCCGAGGCTGCGGAGGCTTTCCTGATCGGGCACGCTCACGACAGCGGAGACGAACTTCAGGCCGTCGCGCGCGACGGCTTTCGCCGCGAGTTCGTCGGCGAGGCCGGCGAGGGCCTTTTGCTGGAAGGTCTTGAGCTGCTTCTCGGTCTCCTTCTGGTGGGCGAGGAGGGCCTCGAGCTTTTGCACGACGTCGCTCGCGCCACCGCCGAGGTGGGCGCTGACAGCGGCGAGGGCGGCCTCGCGGTGGGCGACGAAGTCGTAGGCGGGCTGGCCGGCGACGGCCTCGATGCGGCGGGTGCCGGCGGCGATGGCCATCTCGGCCACGACCTTGATCAGGCCGATCTCACCCGTCGTGGAAACGTGGGTGCCGCCGCAGAGCTCGCGGCTGTAGCCGCCGATGTCGACGACGCGGACGATCTTGCCGTACTTGTCGCCGAAGAAGGCGAGGGTGCCCTCGGGCTTCTTGTCGAACTCGGTCTCGTAGGTGTCGACCTTGGCGTTGTCGATGACCTTGGCGTTGACGAGCGACTCGACCTCGAGGAGCTGCGCGTGCGTGACGGCCTCGAAGTGCGAGAAGTCGAAGCGCATGCGGTCGGCGGTCTTGGACGTGCCGGCCTGGCGGACGTGCGTGCCGAGGACCTTGCGCAAGGCCCAGTGGATGAGGTGCGCGGCGCTGTGGTGGCGGTTGATCGCGCGGCGGCGGACCGCATCGACGGCCAGCTCGGCCGTGGCGCCGACGGCCGGGGCGGCGCCGTCGATCTTGTGGAGGTGACGGCCGGACTTGTCCTTCACCGTATCCGTGATGTGGATCAGCTGACCGTTGATGAGGGCCGTGCCGGTGTCGCCGGTCTGGCCGCCCATCTCGCCGTAGAACGGCGTCTGGTCGAAGACGAGGTAGGTGTCCTTGTCGGCCTTCACGACCTCGAGGAGTTTGCCGTGGCCCGTGAGCTGGGCGTAGCCGAGGAAGTTCGTGGGCTGCGCGATGGTGGTGTCACCCTCGGTGGCGGCGACGACGATTTCCTTTTTCTGCGAAGCGCGGCCGCGCTCGCGCTGGGCCTCCATGGCGGTCTCGAAGCCCGCGGCATCGACCGTCAGGCCGCGCTCGGTGGCGAGGAGCTGGGTCATGTCGAGGGGGAAGCCGTAGGTGTCGTAGAGCTCGAAGGCGGCGGCGGCGCTGATCGCGCCGGACGCGGCGGCCTTGGTGAAGAGCTGGAGACCGCGGTCGAGCGTGCGGCCGAAGCTTTCCTCTTCGCTGCGGATCACGCGCTGGATGATCGACTGCTGCTGCTTCAGCTCGGGGAAGACGGTGCCGAGGGACTCGACGACGGGGGCGACGAGCTGCTCGAAGAAGCCGGTCTGGAGGCCGAGCTTCTTGCCGTAGAGGATGCCGCGGCGGAGGATGCGGCGGATGACGTAGTTGCGACCCTCGTTGCCGGGAAGGATGGTGTCGGCGATGGCGCTGCTCACGCAGCGGGCGTGGTCGGCGAGGACGCGGAAGGCGACGTCGATGTTTTCCTGTTCGGTCAGGCCCTCGCGCTTCGTCGGCACCGTGCCGGCGTAGGTCTTGCCGGAGAGGGCGGCGATCTTCGTGAAGAGCGGGGCGAAGACGTCGGAGTTGTAGTTGGACGGCTCGGGGGAGAAGTCCTTAAAACCCTTCGTCGTGGCGTAGATGCCGGCGACGCGCTCGAAGCCCATGCCGGTGTCCACGTGTTTGGCGGCGAGCGGCGAGAAGGTGCCGTCGGCGTTGGCATTGAACTGGATGAAGACGTGGTTCCAGATCTCGATGCAGCGGGGGCTGGAGGCGTTGACGCCCTTGCGGCCCTCGACCTCGTCGTCGGAAGGCAGGAGGTTGAAATGGATCTCGGAACACGGGCCGCAGGGGCCGGTGTCGCCCATCATCCAGAAATTATCCTTCTTGTTGCCGTGGACGATGTGGACGGCGGGATCGAGGCCCTCGGCCTTGAAGATCGCGGCCCAGATATCGTAGGCCTCCTGGTCGAATTCGGAGGGGTCGCCCTTGGCCTTGTTGGGGGCGTAAACGGTGGCGTAGAGGCGCTTGGCGGGGATGCCCCAGACCTTGGTGATGAGCTGCCAGCCCCAGTTAATGGACTCCTTCTTGAAGTAGTCGCCGAAGGACCAGTTGCCCAGCATCTCGAAGAGGGTGTGGTGGTAGGTGTCGAAGCCGACGTCCTCGAGGTCGTTGTGCTTGCCGCCGGCGCGGATGCATTTCTGCGTGTCTGCGGCGCGGGTATCCTTGGCGGGGCGGACGCCGGCCCATTTGGAGACGTCGGGGGCGCGGTCGCCGAGGAAGATGGGCACGAACTGGTTCATGCCGGCGTTGGTGAAGAGCAATCCGGGGGAGTCCGGCAGGAGCGACGACGACGGGACGATCGTGTGGCCTTGCTGGGCGAAGAAATCGAGGAAGGACTGGCGGATTTGCGCGGAGGTCATGGTCGGAAGACGGGGGTTAAGCACAGAGACGACCGAGGGGGGAGGCAAGGGGGGAATTGGCGCGCGCACGAGGTAGACGTCGCGCCGGACCTCGGAGAGGTGCTCTACTTGTCAGGGCAGAACTTGGCCCCTTAAGGATGATCGGCCCAGACTATTTCGCGGATGTCGGGGTCAGACGTGAGGATCTCGCGGAGAGCGGACAGGAGCTTGGTAAACTGCGGGGTACCGTCGATGGTCCTGAAAAGTTTTCTTACCTTCGGGCTGCTTGGGTCGGTGAACACCAGAAACTGATCGTCATCGCCGTTTTGGTGGCCACAGCAGAGGGCCAGGTTGAAGCCTTCGTTTTTCACGGGCAGGTAACAGCCCCAATCCTCGACGGCGTACGAGTCGGTCTCGATGCCTCGTTCGGCTAGTTTCTGCGCCAAGTACTCGGTAAGTCGTTTGCCCCAGAGACCCGGATTAATCTCTTCTTCCTCGCCTGCGTAGGGCGGGAATTTGACAGAGCGGAATTCAACCTGGGTTTGCACGGGTGAGAAACCGTTAGGCTGAGCGAATCATGCGTAGGGTCACGGCGGGTCGAAGGCCCGCGCTGCTTCAACCCCGTATTACAGGTGCCCGATGATGGCGTCGGTCATCTCGCGCGTGGTGACGGAGGGGCGGCCGAAGGCGATGTCGCCGGTGCGGGTGCCACCGGTGACGGCGGCGCGGACGGCGTTCTCGATGCGAGTCGCGGTCTGGTTGAGGCCGAAGCTGTAGCGGAGCATCAGCGCGGCGGAGAGGATCTGCGCGCAGGGATTGGCGATGCCCTTGCCCGCGATGTCGGGGGCGGTGCCGCCGGCGGGCTCGTAGAGACCGAAGGGGAGGCCGCGGGAATTCTGGCCCGCGCCGAGCGAGGCGGAGGAGAGCATGCCGAGGGAACCGCAGATGACGGCCATCTCGTCGGAGAGGATGTCGCCAAACATGTTTTCGGTCACGAAGACGTCGAACTGGTTGGGATCGCGCGCGAGCTGCATGGCGGCGTTGTCCACGTACATGTGGCTGAGCGCGATGTCGGGCGCGTGCGCGGCCATGTAGTCGGTGACGGTCTTGCGCCAGAGGACGGAGGTCTCGAGGACGTTGGCCTTGTCCACGGAGCAGAGCTTCTTCTTGCGGGCGCGCGCGGTGGTGATGGCGACCTGGAGGATGCGCTCGATCTCGGACTTCTTGTAGACCATCGTATCCACGGCCTGGAGATCGCCGTCGGCGAGGGTGGTGGTCTCCTTGGGCTTGCCGAAGTAGAGGCCGCCGGTGAGCTCGCGGATGCAGACGATGTCGATGCCGTTGGGGATGCGCTCGGTCTTGAGCGGGGAGGCGTCGGTGAGCTCGCGGTAGAGCAGGCCGGGGCGGATGTTGGCGAAAAGGGTGAAGTGCTTGCGCAGCGGGAGGAGCGCGGCGCGCTCGGGCTGCTCCTTGGGCGGGAGTTTTTCCCACTTCGGGCCGCCGACGGAGCCGAAGAGGATGGCGTCGGCCCACGCGCACTTGCCGAGGGTGGACTCGGGGAGGGCGGAGCCATGGCGGTCGATCGCGGCGCCGCCGACATCGGCCTCGACGTAGTCGAGCCGGAGATTTTCGCGCTGGGCGACGACTTGGAGAACCCGCAGGGCCTCGGCCATGACTTCGGGTCCGATATAATCTCCGGCAAGGACGGCGAACTTAAGCGACGACATAAGGGTCAATGTGCTAGCGGGCGGGTGCGGGGAGGGGAAGGCGGAATTTTTAACCGCGAATGCACGCGAATGGCCGCGAATTTTTAAGACCATGCGTACGGGTGAGGATTTAGTTGCGAGGAGGCGGGAAGTGGGTGGATTGGCGCACGATGAAATTGCACGTGCTGCCCTCGGGGATGATTCAGACCAATGCGTATTTGCTGATCGACGAAAAGCGCCGTGAAGCCGTGCTCATCGACGCGCCCGGCGAGATCTGGGCACAGGTGGGGCCGATCCTCGCCCAGGAAAAGTGCAAGCTCACCGAGCTGTGGATCACGCACGGGCACTGGGATCACATGCAGGGCGGCGCAGAGGTGGTGCGTGCCACCGGGGCGAAGGTGCGGGCGCATGAGGCGGACCGGGCGATGATCGAGACCCCGGAGATCATGGAACGCTTCATGGGCGAGGACCTCGGCCTGGAGCCGGTGCATGTGGACGAGTGGCTGGAGCAGGGCGAAAAATTTTCCGCACTGGGGCAGGAGATCGAGGTGCGGCACGTGCCGGGGCATTGTCCGGGCAACGTGCTGTTTTACCTCGGAGGCGCGGCGTTTGTGGGTGACGCGCTGTTTGCCGGGAGCGTGGGGCGGACGGACTTGCCGGGCGGGGACATGAAGGTGCTGGAGAAATCCATCCGCACGCAGATCTACACCCTGCCGGGCAAAACCGTGGTTTACCCGGGGCATGGACCTGCTACCACCGTGGAGGAGGAGAAACGCAGCAACCCCTATGTCCACGACTGAACACGAGACGTACATGCGCCGGGCCCTTGAGCTGGCGCGCAGCGTATGGGGCACCACGCACCCGAACCCGATGGTGGGGGCGCTGCTGGTCGAGGACGGCCAGATCGTGGCCGAAGGGGCAACGGCGCCCGACGGCGGGCCGCACGCTGAGCGGCTGGCGCTGCTGAACCGCGGCAAGCCACCGCGGCCGGGTGCGACGCTGTACGTGACGATGGAGCCCTGCTCGACGCACGGCCGCACAGGGGCTTGCACCGAGGCGATTTTGGCGGCGGGCATCAAGCACGTGGTGGTCGGCGCGTTGGACCCGAATCCCGCGCACGCGGGCAAGGGCCTCGAGCTGCTGCGCGCAGCCGGCGTGGACGTGGTGTCGGGTGTGCTCGAGCGCGAGTGCACGGACCACAACCTGATCTTCAACCACTGGATCACCAAGGGCACGCCGCTGATTGCGGCCAAGTCGGCGGTGACGCTCGACGGGCGCACGGCGTGCCGCACGGGCGACTCGAAGTGGATCACGGGCGAGATCGCGCGGGCGGATGTGCACCGGTGGCGCCGGCTGTTTCCCGCGATCGCGGTGGGGGCGGGCACCGTGATGAAGGACAACCCGCAGCTGACGGCGCGGCCGCCGGGCGTGGACGAGTGGTGTCCGGTGCGATTCGTTTTCGACGGTCTCCTGCGCACGGTCGTGGACAAGCAGCTGCCGCAGATCTACACGGACCTGCATCGCGAGCGGACGGTGGTGGTGACGACGCAGCACGGCGGCATGGGCTACGTACGCAAGCTGCGCGACCTGGGCGTGCAGGTGTGGGTGCTGCCCTCGGCGACGAAGCGCGTGCCGATGGCGGATTTCCGCCGGAAGTGCACCGAGGAGCGCATCTCCGGCGTGTACTTCGAGGGCGGGGCGCAGCTGGTGAGCCAGATTTTACAGGACCGGCACCTCGACTACTATTTCGTGTACCGCGCGCCGGTGCTGCTCGCGGACGACCGCGCGAAGCCGATGCTGAACGGGCTGCGCACCGACAAGCTCATCAACGCCGTGCGCCTCGCGGATGTGCGCACCGAGACGCTCGGCGACGACACGCTGACGCGCGGGCGGGTGGTGTATCCGGAGAAAATGGCCGTCGATGAAACTGTATTTAGCCTCGGGTAACGCGCACAAGGTGCAGGAGCTGGCCGCGCTAGCGGCAGGCTCGCCGGCGGCGCGGATCGAGATCTTCGGCGCGAAGGCGGTGGGCGGCATGCCGCCGGTGAACGAGGACACGGGGACCTTCGTGGGCAATGCGCGGAAGAAGGCGCAGGCGCTGCGGACGAAGATCCCGGCGGACGCGTGGGCGCTGGCGGACGACAGCGGTGTGTGCGTGGACGAGCTGGGCGGCGGGCCCGGCGTGGAGTCGGCGTATTTCGCCGGGCCGCAGGGCGACGCGCGGGCAAACCTGGCCAAACTCGAGGCGGTGATGCGCGGCGTGCCGGACGAGCGGCGCGGGGCGCATTTTCTCTGCGTGCTGCTGGCGATCGGGCCCGCAGGGGAGGAGATGATCTTTGAAGGCGTCTGCCGCGGGCGGCTGCTGCACGAATCGAAAGGTTGGGCGGGCTTTGGCTATGATCCGCTATTTGTGCCCGACGGGTACGCGGAGAGCTACGCGGAGCTGGGCGATGCGGTGAAGAACACGATCAGCCACCGCGCGCGGGCGTGGGCGAAGCTGGCGGCATGGGCGAAGGCCCGGCGAGGCTGATTTAATCTGGAACTCAGGAACGGTGGAACGGAAACGAACCGGGGGAAGGTGGAAATCAGGAAGGCTGGAATACTGAAGCGATGGGCGAGGTTATAGCCCGGGCTGGTTCCTGCGGTCCTGAATTAATCTGGAACTCAGGAACTCTGGAACGGAAACGAACCGGAGGAAGGCGGACTTCCAGAGTTCCTGAGTTCCAGATTCTAATATCCCTCGGAGGGACTGAGCCCACCCTACTTAGGCCTGCTTGCGGCGGCGGTACTGGCGGTAGCCGAGGAAGCCGAGGGCGGCGGCCATGAAGATGGCGCCGTAGGTAGCGGGCTCCGGGACGGGGCGGATCTGGCGGTTTTGATACGGGCCGTACGTGTTGTTTGCCCCGCCGTAGCCGTAGTAGTAGCTGTTGTCCGTCCAAGTCGTGTAGGCGCCGTCGGCGTCGAAGGTATTGGCGAACTTCACCTGGTTCTCCGGCGTCGTGCCAATCTGGTTCTTCGTGGCGTCGGTGCCGCTGATCTGGGAGAAGTGGGTCGAGGCGTAGAGGAAGTCGACCTCGCTGTCCCAGTTCTTGACGGTGAGGGTGGCACCGGCGGCGATGTAGATATTAGTCGTGTTGAGGATCGAGGCGCCGGAGTTGCCGAAATCGAGGATGGTGTCGCCGTTGATCGTCAGCGTGCCGAAGGTGATGTTGGCGTTGTTGAGCTTGAGGGTCGTCACCGTGCTGCCGTTGCCGATGGTGACGTTGGCGAAATAGGAACCGGAGGCGGAACTGGAGAAATCGAGTTCGCCGCGGTCGATGGCGAGGGTGCCGGCGAAGTTATTGGCTCCGTTGGTGAGGGTGAGGGTGCCGGTCTTCGAGGAATCGCCGTTGAGGTTGAAAGTGCCGGTGCCGGAGATGAGGCCGTCGAAGGTGTCGGTGGAGGCGACGTTGAGGATGGCCTTGGCGTAGGTGCCGACGGTGATGGTGCCCGAGCCGGTGAGGGCGCTCATCGAGTTGACGAAGACGTGCGAGGCATCGGGGCCGCTGGTCATGTTGAGCGTGGCGCCGGAGGCGATGGAGACGGCGTTGGCCTGGTTGCCGAGGGTGTTGTTGGCGCCGGCGACGAGGGTGCCGGCGTTGACCGCGATGGTGCCGCTGAAGGAATTGGAGCCGGAGATGGTGACGGTGCCGGAGTCGGCCTTGATCAGGCCGAGCGAGCCGCCGCCGGAGCCGTCGGACATGGCGCCCGCGTAGGTGGTGTTGCCCGCGCCGCCGGCGGTGAGGTACTGGGCGGTGCCGGTGGTGGCGGTGCCGGTGAGCGTGCCGTTTACCGTGAGGACGCTGCCGGAGTCGGTGTTGACCGTGGCATTGGAGCCGAGCGTGACGCCGCCGGTCCAGGTGTTATTGCCGCCGGCCTTGGAGTTGAGGGCGCCAAGGCTGTTGTAGCCGGTGCCATTGAGGGTGAGGGCCTCGTTCCCGACGGCTATATTGCCGCTGACGGCTTGGAGCTGAAGGGTGGCGCCACTGTTAACGATCGTGCCATACGAAGCAGCGCCGGCGCCGGCGCCGCCGAGGGCACCGCCGTTCTGGATGTTGAGGATACCGCCGGCGACGGTGGTGGTGCCGGTGTAGCCGTTGGCGGCGTTGTTGAAATTCATCATCATCGTGCCGCTGCCGGTTTTCACGAGATTGCCGCCGAAGACGTTGGCGGTTAGATTGAGGGTATCGGTGGCGGCGACGTCGATGGTGCGCGTGGTGAGACTGCCGGCGGAGCCCTGCAGCCACATCACGCCGCTGATGGTGGAGGTGAGGTTGGTGCCGGTGACGCTGACGTTGGGGCCGGAGGCGACATCGGCGAGGTAGAGGAGGCCGGTGCCGGTGGAGACGGTGCCGCCGTTGAGGATGAGCTTACCGATGTCCTCGGATTTGCTGAAGGTGCCGAGGTCGAGGGTACCGTCGGAGTTGATGGTGACAACCGCCGTGTCCTTGATCTGGTCGCTGTAAAAGTCGATGACCTTCGCGGTGGTGGTGCCGGAGTTGGTGCCGATGGTGAGGTTGCCGACGATCGCGGAGTTCTTGTTGTTACCCGAGTCCACGATGAGCTCGAGGATGCCGCGGTTGACATTGGTGTCACCGGTATAGGTGTTGCGGATACCCGCGTAGTAAACCGTGCTGGCGTCGGTGCCGCCGTTGATGATGACCGAGCCGGTGTCGGCGGTGGTGTTGACGTTGGAGCTGTTGGTGCCGATGGACTCGGTGAGGTAGGTGTCACCGGTACCGTTGAACGTCAGGGTGTGGCCGTTGAGGGCGAGGGTGAGCGGGGGATTGGAGGTGTAGGCGCCGAGAATGAGCAGGTTGGCGTCAACCGCGCTGTGGGCGCCGTTGTTGGTGATGGTGCTATTGGAGCCGAGGGAGATATTGCCGGTCCAGGTATTGACGCCGCCATTGGCGACGAGGGCGCCGCCCCCGTTGTAGCCGCTGCCGTTGAGCACGAGCGTCTGCAAGGCGGTGGTGGTGCCGGTGCCGAGGCCGGTGGTGTTGCCGCTGGAGACGGCGAGGGAAGCGCCGTTGCTGACGGTGATGACGTTGGTCGGGCTGACGAGGCCGGTGTAGTTGCCGAGCGCGCCAAAGCCGCCTGCGCCCGTGTTGCCGTAGCCGGCAAGGACGCCGTTGCTGACCGTGATGCCGCCGGTGAAGTTGTTGGTGCCGGTGAGGGTCTGGGTGCCGGTGCCGCTCTTGACGAGGCTGCCGGTGCCGGAGATGACGCCGCCGTAGGAGCCGGAGAGATTGTTGGTGCTGCCGAGCGTGAGGACGTTGGAGCCGAGGGTCACGGTGCCGGCGCCGCTGCTGCTGTTGAGGGCGCCGATGGTCTGGTTGGCGCCGACGCCGAAGGTGGCGCCGGAGGCGACCGTGACATTGGCGAGGGTGCCGAGGGCGGTGGCCTGGTTGGAATTGAGGGTGCCGGCGGAGACGTTGATGGCGGTGCCGTCAACGAGGCTGGTGGCGGCGGCAGTGAGGTTGAGGGTGCTGGAGCCGGCCTTGGTGAGGGTGCGGGCGGTGCCGAGGTCGCTGAGGCCGCCGCTGAGGGTGATGTTGCCGGTGCCGCCGATGGTGGCATTGCCGCCGAGCGAGACGGCGCCGCTATAGCTGGCGGCCGCGCCGCTGTTGGTCAGCGCGCCGGTGGAGCTGACGCCGGAACCGGTGATATTGAGCGCCTCGGCGGAGGCGAGGGTGTTGCCGTTGAGATCGAGGGCGCCGCCGGAATTCACGATCGTGCTGCCGCCCGTACCACCGAGGGGGCCGGCGGTGGCGTTGCCGGTGCCGCCGAGCTTGAGGGTGCCGAGGTTGACCGTGGTGTTGCCCGTGTAAGTGCTGTTGCCGGAGAGGACCCAGGTGCCGGAGCCATCCTTGTAAACCGAGGTGACGCTGCCAAAGCCGTTGGCGATGGCACCGGCGAGGGTGTTGGCGCCGGTATTGTTACCGGTGAGGGTGAGGGTCTTGTTGCCCGAGCCGGAGGCGGTGACGGCGGTATTGGAGAAGGTGACGGCACCGGAGCCGGAGGCATCGAGGGTGCCGCCGCCGGTGGTGCCCGCGAGGTCGATGCCGCGGTCGGTGGAGGCGGTGCCGCCGGTGTACTGGAGGGTGCCGGTGGTGGTGCTGTTGCCGAGCTTGATGGTGCCATTGGCGCCGGTGGCGGCGCCGAGGTTGGAGTTGGTGCCGCCGTTGGCGAGCGTGCTGACACTGAGGGTGCCGGCCTGGATCTGAGTCTGGCCCGTGTAGGACGAGGCGGCGCCGCCGAGCACCCAGGTGCCGTTGCCGGACTTCACGAGGGAAGTGGCGCCGCTGGAGCTGTTGACGATGTTGCCGGAGAGGGTGTTGGACCCGGTGTTGTTGCCGGTGAGGGTGAGGGTCTTGGCCCCGACGCCGGAGGCGGTGACCGACGTATTGGAGAACGTGATATTGCCGGAGCCGGAAGCGTCGAGGGTGGCGCCGCCGGTGGTGCCGGCGAGGTCGATGGCGCGGTTGGTGGTGGTGGCGGCGCCGGTGTACTGGAGCGTGCCGGTGGTGGTGGTGCTGCCGAGCTTGATGGTGCCGTTGGCGCCGGTGGCCGCGCCGAGGGCGGAGTTGGTGCCGCCGTTGGCCAGGGTGTTGACGCTGAGGGTGCCGGACTGGATCTGAGTCTGGCCGGTGTAGGTGTTGTTGCCGCTCAGGGCCAGGGTGCCGGTGCCACTCTTGACGATATTGCCGCTGCCGGAGATGACGGCGCTGATGGCAAGATCGCTGGTGGCATTGGCGGAGTCGGCGACGGTGAAGGTGTGGGCGGTGGTGCCGAGGGCGAGCTTGCCGGCGATGGTGGCGCCGTTGGGATCGTTGGTGGAGTCGTAGTTGATGCTGGTATTGTTGCCGAGCGTGAGGGTGCCGGCCCCGGTGGTGATCGCGGCGGTCGAGCCCGCGCCGCCGCCGCCCATGTAGATGTTGTCGGCGGTGGTCTGGTTGTTGCCGTTGAGATCGAGCGTGCCGGAATAGAGGTTGAGGGTGGTATTGGGCGAGAGCGCGCCGGTGCCGCCAAGGGTCAGGGTGCCGGTGGTGTTACCGCCGGCGGAACCGAGGATGGTGTTGCCGTAGTAATCGTTGGTGGTGTTGGAGAGGATGACGTTGCCGTTGCCGGTGTGCGCGACGATGAGGTCAACGGAGGAGAGGGCGTCGGTGACCTTGCCGCTGACGGTGAGGGAAGTGCCGGCGGCGGGGTTGAACGTGACGGTCGAGGCGGACGCCACGGAAGCACCGAGGCTGACTCCGCCGGAGAGGGTGAGGTTGCCGGAGGTGACGGCGATGGTGGCGTTGCCGGTCGGCGTGATGACGCCGGCGAAGGAATTGGTGCCGGACAGGTTGTCGATGGCGCCGTTGCGGCCCGAGGCGCCGGTGCCGACGACGGAAACGGTCTCGGCGGTGGAATAGGTGATGCCACCTTGCAGGCCGAGGGTGCCGCCGGAATTGACCGTGGTGCCGTTGCCAGCGGTGCCGAGGTTGTTGTTGGCGGTGACAACGAGGGTACCGGCGTTGACCGTGGTGTTGCCGGTGTAGGTGCTGTTGCCGCCGAGAATCCAAGTTCCAACGCCGTCCTTGTACACGTTGGTGTAGTTGGTGCCGCTGTTGTTTACGATGGCGCCGGTGAGGGTGTTGTTACCGGTGTTGTTGCCGGTAAGGGTAAGGGTCTTGATGCCGGCACCGGAAGCGGTGAGCGCCGTGTTGGAGAAGGTGATGTTGCCCGAGCCGGAGGCATCTAGCGTGGCGCCGCCGGTGGTGCCGGCGAGGTCGATGGCGCGGTTGGTGGTGCCGCCGCTGCCGGTGTACTGGAGGGTTGCGCCGGTGGTGGTGCTGCCGATCTTGATGGTGCCGTTGGTGCCGGTGGCGGCGCCGAGGTTGGAATTGGTACCGCCGTTGGCTAGGTTGCTGACGATCAGGGTGCCGCCTTGGATCTGGGTGGTGCCAGTGTACGTGGAGTTGCCGCCGAGGACCCAGGTGCCGTTGCCGGACTTGATCAGCGAAGTGAGGTTGGTGCCGCTGTTGTTAACAATGACGCCGGAAAGGGTGTTGTTGCCGGTGTTGGAGCCGGTGAGGGTGAGCGTTTTGCTCCCCGCCCCCGTGGCCGTGACTGACGTATTAGAGAAGGTGATCGCGCCGCTGCCTGATGCATCGAGCGTGGCACCGCCGGTGGTGCCGGAGAGGTCGATGGCACGGTTGGTGGTGGAGCCGCTGCCGGTATAGCGGAGGGTGGCTGCGGTGGTGGTGCTGCCGATTTTGATCGTGGCGTTGGTGCCGGTGGCGGCGCCGAGGGCGGAGTTGACCCCGGCATTGGCGAGGGTGTTGACGCTCAGTACGCCGCCTTGGATCTGGGTCAGGCCGGTGTAAGTATTGTTGCCGGAGAGCACCCAGGTGCCGGTACCGGACTTGGTGATGTTGCCGGTACCGGCGACCGTGCCGGCGAGGGTGCCGGTGCCCGCTCCGTTGCCATTGAGCGTGGCGACGAAGCCGCCGGTGTTGACCGTGCCGTTGACCGTGAGGTTGCCCGTGGACGACACGGTCAGGGGCGCGGCCGCGCCGAGCGTGAGCGTGAGGTTGGAGGCGAAGACCGTGGCATTGGCCGAGCTCGATACGATACCGTTGGCACCAATGGTGAGCGTGGAGCTGGTGTTGGAGTAAAGGTTGTAGGCGACGGACGAGGCGTTGAACGTCAGGCCGTTCAGGCTGTAGGCGCTGTTGAAATTGACATTCGAGCCCGCGGCCGAGGTGTTGCCGAACTGCGCGATGTCGGTGGTGATGCTACTGGCCGGGGCGGTGCCACCGTTCCAGTTACCGGTATTGGAGAAGACCGTCGGGGTCGTGGGAGCGGCGAGCCAACTGCGCGTGGCGGCGGAGGCGGAGAAAGTGCTGGCGAGACCCAGGAACAACGCGAACGGCGCGCGCAAAATCCGCAGGGCAAGACCATCGCTGCGGCGCGGCGAGACATTGGTCGGGGGAGTAGGGCGGCGCAGATGCATACGCAGTGTGATTACTTCATCTTTTACCCGCCTTATAGTCAACGGGAATAGGGTGATATACCCATTATACAATGATATGCATTAACGTATTCAGGTGTTACACTGAGCCTTAAAACATGGGGTGAAATACCGGGGTCGCTGAACCGAAAGCTGACCGATGGTTAGATTGGAGGCGTCGGAGCCGAAGATTAACTTATAAACCTTTATTAAAAAGTGAGATAAGCAATCATACCACAGATGCTGAGCGAGCGATTCGGCTCGGTACACCTCCGGCGAGCCCGGGGTTGACCGGCTAAGCACACCCTAGACGTAAAATACGGTTGGGCGCCCGATTTTGGCGACGAACCGCTGACCATGGGCGGGAAAATCGCGCCGTTTCGGCCTTGGCCGCCCGGCGCCGGTAGTCAACCGGGCGGGGCGAGCCATATGTATTTATAAATACAATACGATCTAGGCCGGCGCTGCGCCTGCGCCTCAGACGAAGCCGAGCGGAGCGAAGGGCGCGCCGAGGATTTTTTCCGACGGGCTGCCGAGCCAGCGGTCGAGCGCGGTGGCGTACACTGCGCGGAAATCGGTGGAGAAGCGCATGTCCTGGTTGGCGGCGAGGTCGAGCGAGGGCGCGGTGCCGTGCAGGCCGCCCTTGGTCTTGCTGCCCAGCACGAAGAGCGGGGCGGCGGTGCCGTGGTCGGTGCCGCGGCTCTCGTTTTCATTGGGCCGGCGCCCGAATTCGGAGAACGTCATTGTCAGCACCTGGCCGTCGAGCTTGCGGGCCTCGAGATCCTTCTGGAAGGCGGCGAGGCCCTCGGAAAGCGTGGTGAGGAGGTTGGCGTGCTGGTTGGCCTGGTTGCTGTGGGTGTCGAAGCCGGTAAGGGAGACGAAGTACACGCGCGTGGGCAGGCCGGCGGCAACGAGGGCCGCCACGCTGGCGAGGGATGAGGCGAAGTTGTTAGTCGGATACGTAACTTCCGGGCGGTCCTTCGCGAGGATGGCCGACACGCGCTGCTCGTTGACGAGGGCGTCCATCAGGGTGTGGCGCAGGAAGGTGTCATTGCCGCCGGGCGCATCGCCGGGCTCGTGGGCCAGGGCGGAGAGCAGGCGGCGGTTCTCCTCGTTTTCGCGGAAATTGCGCAGGCCCGGGGAGAGGCCGAAGGTGGCGTGCTCCTCGCCGCCGACGAAGGACTGCGGCAGGCTGTCGCTGATGTGGAGCGCGAGCGGGTCGGAGGTGGCGGGCTGGCCCGCGCAGGCGTTGTCGAGGTAGCGGCCGACCCAGCCCGTCGTCAGGAATTCGTCGCTCGGGCTGGCCGTCTCCCAGATCTCGGTCGAGCGGAAGTGGCTGCGGTTGGGGTTGGGATAGCCGACGTTCTGGACGATGGAGAGCTTCCCATCATGAAACAGCGAGTGGAGCGGGGCGCAGGCGGGATGCAGGCCGAGGGTGTCGCCGACCCGGAGCACGCGGTCCTTGGCGATCCCGAGGGTGGGCCGCAGCCGGTAGTAGTGCGCATCCTCGAAGGGGATAAGCGTATTGAGACCGTCATTACCGCCGGCGAGCTGGACAAGGACGAGGATCGGGCGGTCCTTCTCCGGGGCCGGCGCGCCGGCGAGGGTGGAGGCGGTGAGAAACGACGGGGCGTACTGCGCGAAGGCGAGGAGGCCGATGCCGCGGCCGGCGGTGCGGAGGAATTCGCGGCGCGTGCTGGGCAGGAAAGGTTTGGAGGAAGACGAGGCCATGGCGGGGATCAGCAAAGTTGATATTCGGAGGACTCCATCAGCACGGTGGCGGTGCGGCGCAGCTGGCGCAGGCGCGAGGCATCGTCGTGGGCTCCGGAGGTGAGGAACTGGCGCACCGTGTCACGAAACGCAGACGACACCGGGGCGGCGAGAAAATTACCGAGCAGACGGTCCGCCGCCGCGGCGGGGTCGAGTTTCGCGAGGTCGGCGAACACCGCGTTGTCGACCGAGAACTTCGTTTCGCCGCGGGCGCGCGCGGCGTTGAGCGCGGCGATCTCGTCGGCGTTGAGCTTGTCCTCGTTGAGCGGGTTGAAGAGCGCGCCCACGAGGCGGCGGCGCGCGGCGAGGGTGGCGGAGTTGATCCAGTTGCGGCCGCCGACCCAGCCGCGGACATTGGGCGGATTGTAGAGCGCCTGGCCCATCTGGCGGAGGGGATTCAGCACGAGGCGCGGCACGGGGGTGACGTCGAGGTTGAGGTCCTGCACGAGCCCGAGGTAGAGCTGCACGGGGCTCTTGATGAAATTGGCGCGGTACTCCTGGTCGAAGAAAAGCTGGCTCGCGAAAAACCGCTGCGCGAGCGCGCGCAGATTGTAGTCGTGCGCGCTCCACCAAGCGCCGAGGGCCTCGAGCTGCGCGGCGGGCAGCGGCTCGTCGGTGAGGTAGAACTTCGCCAGCTCGTGCGGGAGGAAAGTGCCGGCGGCGGGCTGGCGGTAGGCGAGGGCGATCACGTCGTCGCCGGTGAAATGGCCGGTCCGGCCGAAGATAGTCTTCTCGCCGTAGTCATGCTGGCGGGCGGCGTAGAAAAATTCGCCGAAGCGCTGGCGGTAGCCGGTGAAGGCGCGGGCGGACTCCTTGATGTCGCGCTCGGTGTAATGGCCCTCGCCGAGGAGAAACAGCTCGAAGAGCTCGCGCGCGAAATTCTCGTTGGGGGCTTCGCGGCGGTTTTGGTTGAGATCAAGGTACTCAATCATGGCGGGCGAGCGCGAGATGGCCTTCGTCAGCTCCGGCGCGGGCCCGAGCGAGTGGAGGGCGATCCGGTCGAAGTGCGACCAGATGAGCGCGGCGTTTTTCACCTTCTCGGCGGACACGACATAGACGTCGCTGAGAAACAGCACCCACTTGGCCTGGGCGGCGGTGGCGGGTTGCGCGGCAAAATCGAGCCAGCGCAGGCCGGTGTCCTGCAACGCCTGCTGGGAGCGCTCGCGCGCCTCCTTCTGCAGCTGCCGCTTTTCGACGGGGTTGGCGGCGGCGAGCTGCTTTACATACTCCGGCGCATACTCGCGCAGGCGCGTGACGGAGTCAGGCTTGGCGATCGTGGCGGGCGTGCCGGGAAAGAGCCGGTCGAGCGTGGGCGCGAGGCCGTCGGCGGTGGCGCGTGCGACCTCGGCGGGGGTCGCGCTCCAGCCGGTGCGACGGAGCAGGTGGGCGGCGGCGCTGGCGTCCCACCGTGAGGCGGGCAACGGCTCCCAGGCTTCGGTCGGCGTGAGCGTGGTGGCCATGCGCTCAAAGACGCCGGCCACCCCGCCGGGTTGCAGCGGAGGCGGTAAAAATTTTCTGAAGCGCATATATGACCGGTGCCTTTTAGCCGTTTATTGACGGCTACCAATGTCCGTATTACGGACATTGGCATGAATACACCCCTGCATCCCCGGTTGGCGTCGCTGTTCGAATTGATGGATATTTTGGAGTCGTCGGCGCAGGAAATCTTGCGCGATGCACGGCGGAACTTTCGGCCGGGAAAATCACGGACCAAACGTGGTGCCACCCTGCGGCCGAGTGTGGACACCCCGCTCTGGAATGCGCTGATTCCCCTCGTTCGAGCACGCCTTCGTCGCCGAGGTGATCGTGCCCTGCTGGCCCGCGAACTGTCGGTCCATCCTTCGCGCATAACCGAATTTTTTGACCGACCTTCTGCCATGCCCGATGCCGAGCGCACGCTCCTTCTTCTCCTCTGGCTCAATCGCACGAACAGCCCATTGGACCAGCGCAAGCGTGCCCGGGAATAATGTCCGTATTACGGACTTTGGGGAGTGCGGAGACGCGCAGGATGATGAGGGGCGGGGCTAAACCCCCAGCGCGGTGCGGTAGAGGCGGGGGACGCGCTTCGTGACGGAGCAGAGCGTTTCCCACGGGATCGTGTCGGCCCAGCCGCTGAACTCGGTGATGGAAATCTCCGCGCCCTCCTGCCGGCCCACGAGCACGACCGCGTCGCCGGCGGCGACGCCGGGGACATCCGTCACGTCGATGATCGTCTGGTCCATCGTCACGCGGCCGAGCACGGCGCAGCGCCGGCCGCGCACCAGGACCTGGGCGCGGTTGCTCGCGGCGCGCGGCAGGCCGTCGCCGTAGCCGGCGCAGAGGATCGCGACGGTGGTATCACGATTAAGGGTACGCGTGCGGCCGTAGCTGACGGTGGTGCCGCGCGGGAGTTTTTTCACGAGGCCGACGCGCGTGTGGAAGCTGAAGACCGGCTCGGTGCGCACCTGCGCGAGCAGCGAGTGCGGGTGCGGCAAGATGCCGAACTGCAGCAGGCCCACCCGCACGGCGTTGAAGAGGCCGGCCCCGGACATGGTCTCGATGCCCGCGCTGTTGTCGGCGTGCACGAAGAGATCGTCGAGCGGCAGGCCGGGGCAGCGCGCGAGGGCGTCGAGGAAACGCTTCCGCTGCTCGGCGGTGAACGCGAGATCGTCGTCGGGGCTCGCGAAGTGCGTGAACACGCCGGCGAGGCGCACGTGCGATGCGGCGCGGATTTTTTCCCAGAGCGCGGGCGCCTCTTCGTGCCAGACGCCGAGGCGGCCCATACCGGTGTCGATCTTCAGGTGGACCGGGATCGGGCGGCCCGCCGCGCGGCCCACGGCGTCGAACCGCGCGACCTCCTCCGCGCTCGAAACCGTCGCGGCCAGATCGTAGTCGGCGAGGTAGCGGTCTTCCTCGGGCAGGAGCGGACTCAAAAGCAAAATGGGCCAGCCGGGACCGATCTCGCGGATGGCTGCGGCCTCGGCGAGCGTGGCGACGGCGAAGAGGTCGGCACCGGCGTGCATCAAGCGCGCGGCGGTTTGGGGCAGGCCGTGGCCATAGGCGTCGGCCTTGATAACGGCGACGTAGCGCATGTGCGCGGGGAGCGAGGCGCGGATCAGCCGGAGATTGCGCTCGAGCGCGGCGAGATCTATCTCGGCCCAGCAGCGGAGCGGCAGACGGGAGGTAAGCGTGGTACTCATGGCGCAGGGGCGCGGTGGAGCTGCGGCGTCCACTTGGCGTAGCTCGGTTCCTCGTGGAGAAACGCATCGGGCGCGTCGGTGGCGCGGAAAAGATCGGGCTGGTCGGCGACGCGCGGCAACACGTCGGCGAGCGAGTAGGGCGTGAGCGTCACGTTGGCCGGGAGCGGCGTCCAGTGGCGGAAACCCTCCGGCATGACCAGTTCGCCGGCGGTGCCGAGGTCGGCGCTGGCGATGCGGCGCAGCGGACCGGGCGGGACGGTCGCTGCGACGCCATGCCACGAATCACGGCGGGCGTCGGCGATCACGGTGGTGCCGGGGCGGTTGAGCGCGGCGGCGACCACGGCGAGGCTGTGATACGCGAAGAGGGGACGCGGGCGCAGCTCGTGCCAGACGCGCAGGGCCATGGCGGCGGTACGCACGCCGAGGACGGAGCCGGGTCCGTCGCAGAAAACGAGCGCTCCAGCCGCGCCGGGATCGATGCCCAAGGCCTCGACGCTGCGGAAGATACCCACGCCGGCCTCATCGGTGGAGTTGGCCCAGCGCGCGGGTTCATCCTTGGCCAGCCAGCCGACCTGGATGCGCGCGGAGGCTGCGTCGATGAGCAGCAGGGGCGCGTGGGCGGCGAGGAGTTGGCGCAGGCTCGGCATGGTTTCACGCACGAAACGTCCCCGGGCCACGCGGCGCAAGCGTACAGAATCAGGCATTGACCGGGCGGGGGAGGGGCGTAGCGTTTTCGATTCTTCTAATCAAAACCTGTCTGCCAACCTCCCGTGAACGTCCAAATCAATAACGTCTCTGATACCCGCAAGAATGTCGTCGTCACCCTCGATCAGGGCGAAGTCGATGCCGTGCACCAGTCCGTGGTCGCGGAGGTGGTCAAGCAGGCCCGCCTGCCCGGCTTCCGTCCCGGCAAGGCCCCTGCGGCGATGATCGCGAAGCGCTTCGCGAAGGAGATCGAGGATGATTTCAAGCAGAAGGTCGTCACCAAGGCCTACCGCGACTCCCTCGAGCAGCAGAAGCTGAACGTCGTCAACGTCGTCGACGTCAAGGAAGGCGAGATCAAGGCCGGCGCCGCTGCCGAGGTCACCATCACGGTTGATACCTACCCGGAGTTTACCCTTCCGACCTACACCGGCATCGCGACCGAGGTCGCCGCCGTCGAGGTGAGCGATGAAGAGGTTTCCCGCATCATCGACAGCATCCGCGCCGAGCGTGCGGAGTTCAAGGTCGCCGAGCGTCCCGCCGCCAAGGGCGACTACGTGAAGCTCGCCTATGAGGGCACGGTTGACGGCAAGGCGATCGCTGAGATCGCGCCGGACAAGCAGATTTACGGCAAGGTCCCGCAGACATGGGAAGAGGTCGAGGGCGCCAACGAGGGCGTCATCCCGGGCCTCGGCAAGGAACTCGCCGGCCTCAAGACCGGCGACACGAAGAACGTCACCGTGAACTTCCCGGCGGACTTCGCCGCGGTGCCGGCCCTCGCCGGCAAGACGGCGGTCTACGCCGTCAGCGTGCAGGAAATCCGCGAGCGTGTGCTGCCCGCGATGGACGAGGCTTTCTTCAAGGCCAACCAGGCTGATGATCTCGCCGGTCTCCAGACCAGCGTGCGCAACAACATCAAGCTCCAGAAGGAGCAGCAGAACCGCAACGAGCAGCGCCGCCAGGTCACCGAGAAGCTCGCCGACTCCGTCGAGTTCTCCGTGCCGGAGTCCCTGGTCGAGCGCGAGACGCAGGCCGTGCTCCGTCAGTTCATCGAGGAAAACATGCGCCGCGGCGTGCCGCAGGACCAGTTCGAGAAGGACAAGAAGGAGCTCTTCGAGGGCGCCAAGAAGGCCGCCGCCCGCCGCGTGAAGGTGCAGCTCATCCTCACCAAGATCGCCGACGCCGAGAAGATCCAGGTCTCCGAGAGCGACATCGACACCTTCATCTACCGCGAGTCGATGCGCACGCAGCAGAAGCCCGACAAGCTGGTGAAGGCGCTCACGAGCGACCGCGACCAGCTCCGCGCGGTGCAGCAGAACATCATTTTCGACAAGGCGGTTGATTTTCTCGTCTCCAAGGCTACGGTGTCCACCGTCCAGCCGAAGGCTTCCTGATCAGGGCAGCCGGCGGCGGACCAACCCATCCACCACCCGTGAGCTACGATACCACCATTTGGCACAACACGGGCCGCGAGACGCGGCCCATGAGCGTCTTTTCGCGCCTGCTGCAGGACCGCATTCTCTTCATCGGCACGCCGATCGACGACAATGTCGCGAACCTCGTGATCGCGCAGATGCTGTACCTCCAGATGGAGGATTCGAAGAAGGACATCCACCTCTACATCAACTCGCCCGGCGGCGTGGTGACCGGTGGCATGGCCATCTACGACGTCATGAACTACCTGGAGTGTGACATCGTCACCTACTGCGTGGGCATGGCGGCGAGCATGAGCACGGTGCTCCTCTCCGCGGGCACGAAGGGCAAGCGCTTCGCTCTGCCCAACAGCCGCGTGATGATCCACCAACCCAGCGGCGGCGCGGGCGGCCAGGCGGCCGACATCGCCATCGCAGCCAAGGAAATCATCCGCTGGCGCAAGACCCTCAACGACGTCATCGCCAAGCACACGGGCAAGACCCCGGATCAGGTGGCGAAGGATTCCGACCGCGATTACTACATGAGCGCCGAGGAGGCCAAGGCCTACGGCATCGTGGATCATGTCGTCGAGTCCACCCGCGACGCCCAGAAGGTCGCGCGCGCGGCCTGAGGTTTAAGTCTTTTGCGGGCTTGCCCAGCGGCAGGCCCGCTTTTCATTTTCAGTTGCAACGGCGGACCCGGTTGCGGGTCCAAAAGGGTAGGACAAACTCCGCCCTCGACTCACGAACGTCGGTCATCACCCTTTTCCCATGGCCAAGTCCTCCCGCATGACGCTGTGCTCCTTCTGTGGCAAGTCGCAGGCGGAGGTGAAAAAGATCATCGCCGGTCCGGGAGTCTTCATCTGCGACTCGTGCGTCAACGTCTGCAAGACGATCATCGACCGCGAGGTGAAGGCCACGCCCGCCGAGACCAAGCCCTCCGTGCGGCTGGTGAAGCCCGCCGAGATCAAGCGCACGCTGGATGACTTTGTGATCGGGCAGGATCACGCGAAGAAGGTCCTCTCCGTCGCCGTCTACAATCACTACAAGCGCATCATGTTTGATGCCGGCCGCTCCGGCAAAGACGGCACGGCGCTGGCCCCCGAGTTCAACGACGTGGAGGTTGAGAAGAGCAATATCCTCCTCCTCGGCCCCACCGGCTCGGGCAAGACGCTGCTGGCCCGCACGCTCGCGCGCATCCTCGACGTACCCTTCGCGATCTCCGATGCCACGACTCTGACCGAGGCAGGCTACGTGGGCGAGGACGTGGAGAACGTCGTCCTCAAGCTCCTGCAGAACGCGAACTACGACGTGAAGCGCGCCGAGTGCGGCATCATCTACATCGACGAGATCGACAAGATCGGTCGCAAGACGGAGAACGTCTCGATCACCCGCGACGTGTCCGGTGAAGGCGTGCAGCAGGCGCTGCTCAAGATCCTTGAAGGCACCGTGTGCAACGTGCCGCCGCAGGGTGGGCGCAAGCACCCGAACCAGGAGTACGTGCAGATCAACACGGCGAACATCCTCTTTATCTGCGGCGGCGCCTTCGTGGGACTCGACGGCATTATCCAGCGCCGCATGGGCCAGCGCAGCCTCGGCTTCGCCCTGCCGGCCGCGCAGCAGGAGCGCGCGGCGATCAGCCCTGAGGCGATGATGAAAGCCATCGCGCCGGAGGACCTGATCCGCTTCGGCATGATCCCGGAGTTCATCGGCCGCCTGCCGGTGGTGTCGGTGCTCGATCACCTCGCGGTCGAGGACTTGGAAAAAGTTTTGCTCCGCACGAAGAACGCGATGGTGAAGCAGTATTCAAAACTCTTCGCGATGGACGGCGTGCAGCTTCGCTTCACGCCCGACGCGGTGAAGGCCATCGCCGAGCAGGCGATCAAGCTGAAGACCGGCGCGCGCGCGCTGCGCTCGATCTTGGAAAAGCTGATGCTCGAGGTGATGTACGACCTGCCGCAGCGCGAGGATATCGCGGAAGTGGTGATCGACGCCGGCGTGGTCGCGGGCCGCACCAAGCCGCGTCTGAAGCGCCTGCCGAAGAGCGAGCCGAAGCAGAACGCGGCCTGAGGAATTTTTACAGGAGGAATACCGAGGGAACAGAGGAGGAGTTTTAAACTCTCCGTTCCCTCAGTATTCCTCCTGTAAAAAGAAAAACTGCCGAGCCGCTCAGCGGCGGCGATTCCGGAAGAAGACGACGGTACCGAGCGCGAGGACACCTGCGATTGCCGCGGTCGTGGCGGGCTCGGGGACGGGAGCGAGGGGCGTGAGCAGGAAGGCCTGCTGGGCGCTGAGCGAGCCGCCGATGGGGACGCCGTAGCCGACGATCTGGCCGAGGTCGTTGATGTCGAGGGCCTGCGTCAGGTAGCTGAATCCGGCGGACGAGAGATCGACGAGGCTGCTGAGGCTCGTGATCGAGCCGGCGCCGTTGAAGATCACCGCTTCCTGGCGGCCGCTGGGGCCGTTGACGGCGAAGCCGACGATGGTGCCGGAGGCGTTGATGGCGTTGGCCACGCTGTTGCGGCCGCTGTTGAGCTGGCCGAGACTGGTTATCGTGCCGTTCACGTAAGAGAAGGCGGTGGAGTAACCGGAGGCGTTCTTCGAATAGCCGACGATGGTGCCCGCGTCGTTGATGTCGTAGGCGATGCCTTCGCCGTTGCCACCAAGGTTACCGAGGTTGGTCATCGTGCCGCCGGAATAGACGAAGGGCTTGAAGGTGCTGCTCCCGTTGCTGGTGGCGTAGCCGACGATGGTGCCGGCGGTATTGATGCCATAGGCGGAACTCTGCGTGCCGCCAAACGTACCGAGGGAGGTCGTGGTGCCGCCGCTGTTCTGGGCCGCGACGTTGGGGTAATTGGTGTCGGAGCCGACCAAGAGGCCGGAGGGGTTGAGCTTGTTGACGTACATCGTGCCGACGGTGGTCACGGTGCCGCCGGCGCTGATGGTGTAGGAGCCTACTGCGTTGTTGAGCGTGCCGGCGATCATGCCGGAGTTGTTGATGCTCTTGGCTGCGCCGATGGTGTTGCCATAGGTCGCGGTGAGATCGGTCATCGCGCCATTCTGATAGAGGAAAGCATGCTCCACCCGGCTGGCAGTGTAGGCGCTGCCGACGATCTGGCCGCTGTTGTTGATCGACGTGGCGTAGGCCTGCGGCTGGGCGATGCTGGAACTGGAACTGCCCCCGAGGTTGCCGAGATTGGTGATCGTGTACGTGTAAGTCTGGGCCCGGACAAGGGACGCAGCGGCAAAAGCGAAGGCGTAAATGAAGAGGCGGGAGTGTAAGGAAGGCATGGCGACGCGCGCAGAACGCCGTTTTGGCCTGGGGAAGTAAACGCCCAACGAGCAGGTGGCGTAGAAACGCGTAGGGAGGAAGGGACGGCTTGGGCGCCGGCCTTATCTCAGCTTTCGCGGTTCGCTCAGCGCCTATCTTTGCGGAATTTCACCAGCACCCATATTGGCCATAGCAGGGCGAACAAGATCAGGAGTGCGGCGCCGAAATGAGTGCCATCGGTGGTATCCGGGAATGATTTGCCATTTCGTCGGACAGCCGCACCGACAATCATCAGCACGAGGCCGATGAAGAAATAGGCGAGAAAGATTGAGGCAGACAGGCTCATCGGAACAAGTGACTGTTAATCACTTGTTCCGATGGAGCAAGCAGCGGTATCCGACTTACCAGCTCGCGCTGAAGCGGTAGGTGCCGGGGGCGAGGAGGCAGGTCGTGGCGTCGGCGGTGCGCTTGATGGCGCTGATGCCTTCGCTCTTCGCGAGCGGGCCCTTGCCTTCCTTGATCGTCGCGGCCTCGGGCACGGGGATGCGCGCGGACGCGGTCGTGTTGGGCGGCACGGCGACCGTCCACTCGAAGCGTTTGGCGCTGCTCTTCCAGGCGCTCACGATCTCGCCATGGGGCGAGTCGAGGGTGCCCTTGGCCGAGGTCAGCTCACCGCCCGGCTTCGGGGCGAGGAGGATGTGCTTGAAGGCTGGCCGCTCCGGGTCGATGTCGACGCCGGCGACGTGGGCGTAGAGCCAGGAACCGATCGCGCCGTAGGCGTAATGGTTGAAGGAGTTCATGCCCTTGTCCTGGAAACCCTTGTCGTGGGTCCAGCCATCCCAGCGTTCCCAGATGGTGGTCGCGCCCTGCGTGACGGCGTAGAGCCACGACGGCCAGGCCTTCTGGTGGAGGAGCTTGTAGGCAACGTCATTGCGGCCGAAGCGCGTGAGGACGTGCGGGAGGTAGGAGGCGCCGACGAAGCCCGTGGTGAGCTTGTTGCCGCGCTGCTCGATGTCGCGCACGAGCTCATCCACGAGTTTCGGGCGGATGGCCTCGGGCGCGAGGTCGAACTGGAGGGTGAGCACGTAGCTGGTCTGCGTGAGGCCGGTGACGAGGCCGGCGTCGGTCACAAAACGCTGCTGGTAGGCGGTGCGCACGCGATCGAGCAGGCGCTCATAGCGGACCGCGTCCTTGGTGCGGCCGAGGACGCGGGCCATCTTGGCCACGAGGCTCGTGCTGTAGGCGAAGAACGCGGTGCCGATCAGGTCCTTCGGGGTGTTGCCAAAGACGCTGCCGCTGCCGTCGAGCGCGAGCCAGTCGCCGTAGCCCTGCCAGGTCGGGCCGGTGGGGTGGGCGCGGATGAGTTCGACGGAGTTTTTCTCGAGGAAGCCGATGTAGCCCTCGAGCGAGGCGAAGTGCGTGGCGAGGAGGTGGGTGTCACCGTAGCACAGATACATCGTCCACGGGCAGATGACCGCGGCGTCGGCCCAGGCGGGGCCGCCATCCGCACCGACGCCCTCGACGTGCGGGGAGACGGAGGGCATCTGGCCTTCCTTGCCTTGGGCGTCGGAGATGTCGCGCTGCCACTTGTTGAAGAAGGCGGCGACATCGCGGTTCCACGCGGCGGTGCGGGAGAAGACCTGGGCGTCGCCCATCCAGCCGAGGCGCTCGTTGCGCTGCGGGCAGTCGGTGGGGACCTCGAGGAAGTTGCCGCGCTGGCCCCAGTCGATGTTGCGCTGCAGCTGGTTGATGAGCGGGTCGCTGGTGGTGAAGCTGCCGGTGGTCGGCGTGTCGCTGTGCAGCACGATGCCGGTGACGGCGTCGGGCAGGGGCTCGCCCTCGAGGATATTGTCGACCTCGACGTAGCGGAAGCCGTGGAAGGTGAAACGCGCCTCCCAGGTCTCGCCGGCGGGGTCGCCCTTGGCGGTGTAGTAATCGGTGCAGCGGGCGGCGCGGAGGTTTTCCGTGTACATCGTGCCGTCGGGGTTGAGCACCTCGGCGTAGCGGATCTTGAAGATCTGGCCGGGGGCGCCCTTCACCTTGAGGCGGATGCGGCCGACCATGTTCTGACCCAGATCCCAGATCCAGACCGGCGCGGGCCAGATGGGATGCTTCTTCGGCGCGGCGACGGGCTTGATCTCCTGCGTGACGCGGACGGAGGCGGCCAGCATCGGGGAAAGCTCGATGGCGGGCGCGGGGAAGGTGAGGACGGGGAGCCACGCGCGGTCATCGTAGGCGGTGGTGCTCCAACCGGGGAGCTCGCGGCGGGCGTCGTAGGATTCGCCGGCCATGATGTCGCTCTCGGTGATGGGGCCGGGGGACGTTTTCCAAGAGCCGTCGGTCGCGATGGTCGCGGTGGTGCCGTCGGTGTAGGTGACCTCGACCTGCGCGAGCAGGCGCGGGCGGTCGCCGTAGTAGCCGCGCATGCGCCAGCCGATGCGGCCGGCGTACCAACCGTCGCCGAGGATGGCGCCGGCGGCGTTGGCCCCGGGGCGGAGCAGCGAGGTCACGTCGTAGGAGATGTATTGGACGCGCTTGTTGTAGTCGGTCCAGCCGGGGGTGAACTGGTCGATGCCGACGCGCTGGCCGTTGAGCTCGAACTCAAAAAGACCGAGCGCAGAGACGAAGAGCCGCGCGCTGGCGACGGACTTGGAAACATTGAAGACCGTGCGGACATATGGCGCGGGGGCGGAGGCCTCGGGGCCGCCGACGAGATTGGAGCCGATCCACTGCGCGGACCAGTCGGACTTGGCGAGCAGGCCCATTTCCCAGAAGGAGGGGGCGGAGACGGAGGACTTTTTCTTTTCATCCCAGACCTCGACGGTCCACCAAGCGCGCTGGCGCGAGGCGAGCGGTTTGCCGCGGTAGACGATGTGGGTCGTCGCCTCGGAGGGGATACGACCGCTGTCCCAGAGATCGGCGGCGCCGTTCTTTTTGGAGGATACGCGGATCTGGTAGGCGGTCTGGCGGGCGCCGCGGCGTCCGTCGGTGGCGAGGAGCCAGCTCAGGCGCGGGGCCTGGTCGTGCATCCCGAGGGGAGCGACGAGAAAATTACAGCGCAGGTTTTCGGGGCGGGTAGGGGAGGGCATGGAGAAAATGACCAATGACGAATGACCAATGTCTAGTGTAAGAGAGACCGACGGGGAAGGTGACCAAGAGCCCGACGAGCAATGAGCATCGGGGAAATTGAGGCAAGGAGGATGCGATGTTGAATGTTCGGGCTTGGCGTCGCCCGGACGGGCCCCACACAGTGGGGCATGAGTCTGCAGGAAAACCCCAACGCGTACGTATGCATCATGGCCGGCGGCAGCGGCGAGCGGTTCTGGCCGATGAGCCGCCAGCGCACGCCGAAGCACCTGCTGAAGCTCTTCTCCGACCGCACGCTGGTCGAGGACACCGTGCGGCGGCTCGATGGCGTGGTGCCGCGGGCCAACGTCTTCGTCCTCACCAACACCGCGCAGCTCGACAACACCCGCACCGCGCTCGCCGGCGTGATCCCGGAGGCCAACATCATCGCCGAGCCCGCGAAGCGCGACACCGCCGCCGCCGCCGCGCTGGCGACCGGTCTCGTCCGCGCGCGCAATCCCCGCGGCGTGCTCGCCCTCCTGCCCGCCGACGCGCTGATCAAAAATGTCGCCGTGCTCGCGGGTCAGCTGAAACTCGCCCTCGCGCGCGCCGCCACGACGGACTCGCTGCTGACCTTCGCGATCAAACCCAACCACGCGGCCACGGGCTTCGGGTATTTGGAAATGGGCGCGGATGCGGGCGGCGGTTTTCGCCGCGTGGCCCGTTTCGTCGAGAAACCCGACCTCGCCACCGCCGAGCGCTACGTGGCCGGCGGCAACCACGCGTGGAACGCGGGCATGTTTTTCTGGAGCGTCGCGGCCTTCCTCGCCGAGGCGGAGAAGCACACGCCGATGCTGGCGAAGTTCATCAAGGAGTTCCCCGCCGGCGACCCGACCGCGTACCTCGCGGAGAAATTTCCCACGCTCGAGCCGAAGGTCTCCGTGGACTACGCGATCATGGAAAAAGCTGCGGCCGTCGAGACGATGCTCGCCGAATTTGACTGGGACGACGTGGGCCTGTGGACCGCGCTCCCGCCGCACCTCGCGAAGGACGCCGCGGGCAACGCCACGCGCGGCACGGTCGTGACCGCGGGCAACGCCGCCAACAACATCGCCGTGAGCAACGGCCGCGTGATCGCCCTCGTCGGCGTGAGCGACCTCGTGGTCGTCGAGACGCCCGACGCCATCCTCGTCTGCCACAAGGACTCCGTCCCCGACATCAAGAAGCTGATGCCCGTGCTGCCGAAGGAAGTGCTGTGAAGAAGAGCGATAAGCTTTAAGCGTTAAGCGCTAAGCTTCGATCCTAGGACAGCGGAAATGAAAAGGGCGGGTCGAAGACCCGCCCTCTTGAATTGGCTTACAGCTTAAAGCTTATCGCTTGCCGATACTGTCTCACCGCGCCGCCCACTCCATGCCGCGGAGGGTGATCTCCAGCTGCTGGGGGTAGTCCTTGAACTCGCTGACGGCGTGGCCCATCGCGGAGTAAAACACGCGGCCCTGGCCGTGCATTTTTTTCCAGACGAAGGGCATCGCGACGCCGTTGGTCCACGGGGCGCTCACCGACTGGTGCACGGTGCTGGCGAGCACCTCGTTGCGCGGGTCGGTCATCATGTAGTACTGCTCGCTCTTCACCTTGAAGTCCGAAATGCCCGCCGTGATCGGGTCGGTCTTGTTCACGATGTTGATCGTGTACTCCTTGATGTTGTCGGGGTGGGAGACGAACTGGCCGCCGGTCATCCAGAGCCAGTCGCAGTTGCCGCGGAAGGCGTCGCACATGCCGCCGTGAAAACCCGCGATGCCCACGCCGGAGAGCACGGCGTCGCACACGCCCTTGGTCTGCTCGGGGGTCATGGTGCCGCAGGTCCAGATCGGGACGATGAGGGAGAGGGTGGCGAGTTTCGCCGTATCGAGAAACGCGTCGAGCGTGGGCGAGACCTCGACGGCGAAGCCGCGTTTGGTCAGCTGGGCGGCGAAGAGGTCGGCGCATTCCTTGGGTTGGTGGCCATCCCAGCCACCCCAGACGATGAGGGCTTTTTTCATGGGTATAAAGAAAATGGGTGTGTGGATTTTTACACCAAGGCCGCAAAGGCAGCAAAGAAGACTCCTAGCTCCGATCTTCGCGACCTTTGCGATCTTCGTGTAAAAATAATCAGGCGTCGAGCTGGTGCACGCCGAGGCCGAGGGGCAGCGCGGCGGGGCGGGCGCAGGTCGTGGTGAGGGTGATGTGACGGCCGGAGGTCGATGACTTTTCGAAGGACTCCATGACCTCGACGGCGTGCAGCGCGAGGGCGCCGCTGGCGCGGTAGGGGCGCTCGCGGCGGCGGATCGAGTAGGCCATGTCGGCCACGCCGGCGCCACGGCCGCGGTCGGTCGTGTGCGTGTGCGGGATCTCGTCGAAGGTCTTGCCGTCGGCGCTGCGGAGGCGCACGGCGCCGCCGAAGGTGTTGGGGTCGGGGACCTCCATCGTGCCTTCCGTACCGAAAATAACGATACTCGGCAGCGGATAGGTCCACGTGTCGAAGCTCATGACGATCGTGGCGTTGGCGCCGTTGGCGAAGTCCATCACGCCGGTGAGGTGCGTGGGCGTCTCGACCGGGACCTTGGTGCCGTTGAGGGGCTGGCTGGTGATGAGGCGCTCCGGGAAGGCGGCCTTGGTCGAGCCGCTGACGCGCGCGACGGGGCCGAGGAGGTTGACGAGGGCGTTGATGTAGTAGGGGCCCATGTCGAACATCGGGCCGCCGCCCTTCTCGTAGTAAAACTGCGGGCTCGGGTGCCAGCTCTCGTGGCCGCGGCACATCATGAATGCGAGGGCCGCGACGGGCTGGCCGATGGCACCGCGGTCGAGGGCGTTGCGCGCGGTCTGCTGGCCGCCGCCGAGGAAGGTGTCGGGCGCGCAGCCGACGAGGAGGTTCTTCTCCTTCGCGAGCGCGACGACGGCCGCGGCGCTGGCGGAGTCGAGGGCGAAGGGCTTTTCGCAGTAGGCGTGCTTGCCGTTGCGCAGCGCCGCGAGGTTTACCTCGGCGTGGGCCTTGGGCACGGTGAGGTTGACGATGAGCTCGATCTCGGGGTCACGGAGAATCTCGTCCACGGTGCAGGCGCGGATGCCGTGCTCCTGGGCCCGGGCCTTGGCGCGGGCGAGATCAAGGTCGGCGCAGGCCACGATCTTGATGATTTCGGAGTTTTTGCTGCCGGCAAAATACGCGTTGCTGATGTTGCCGCAGCCGATGAGGCCGACGTTGACGATGCGAGGCATAGGGGGAAACAACGCGTGCACCGGACCCGCCGGGGCGTCAAGCGGAGGGTGGCTAAACGAGGTGAATAATAGGCGACGCGGATAAGTAGCGCAGGCGTCCCGCCTGCAAGAATAAGACGGCAGGCGAGGACGCCTGCGCTACTACCTACGCGTTGCTCCGCCCCTGGCGGAGGCGGTCGATGAAGACGGCGATGATGATGACGCAGCCGATGATGATCATCTGCACCGGCGTGGGCCAGCCCATCTGGCCGGAGCCGTTGCGCAGGACCGCCATCGTAAACGCGCCGATCATCGAGCCGAGGATCGTGCCCACGCCGCCATTGAGGCTCGCGCCGCCGATGATCACGGCGGCGATGATGTCGAGTTCGAGGCCGTTGGCCACCGTGGGGTCGCCGACGCCGAGGCGCGAGAGCTGGAAAATGCCTGCGAGGCCGAAGAGGCAGCCGCCGAGCGTGTAGGTGGCGATTTTCACGAGGCCCGTCGGCACGCCGCAGAGGCGCGCGGCGGACTCGTTGGAGCCGAGGGCGAAGATGTAGCGGCCAAACACCGTCTGGCGCAGCAGCACCGCGGTCAGGAGCGCGAGCGCGATGGCGACCCACACGCCGACGGGGAGAGTGTAGTCGAAGGCGTTTTTCGTGCGCATCCAGCTGTTGAGCGGGGAGTCGTCGTAGGTGACGGTCTGGCTGCTCGCGCAGAGGATCGCGGCGCCGCGCACGATGCCGAGCGAACCGAGGGTGACGATGAAGGGCGTCATGCGCAGCTTGGCGATGGCGAGGCCGTGCAGGAGTCCGATGGCGCCGCCCGCCGCGATGGAGGTCACGACCACCGTGGGGATGCTGCAGCCCTGCTGGATCAGCAGCGCGCCGATGACGCCGGTGAAGGCGATGGTCGAGCCGACGGAGAGGTCGATGCCGCCGCTGATAATGATGAGCGTCATGCCCAGCGCGCCGATGGCGACGATCACCGTCTGCGTGAGGATGATCTTGAAATTGTGATACGTGAGGAAGAACTCACGCGTCTCGGCGGGGATCGCGAAAAGCGCGATGACGACGGCAAGACCGAGAAAGGGGCCGGCTTGGGTGAGAAGGCGTTTGGCGACAGGAGGCATTTAAAATTCGGGGAAGGTTTTAACCGCGAATGCACGCGAATGGACGCGAATGGGGAGAGGCTGCGGCGGACTTTACTGGAGATCTGGTATCCCTGATGTCGGGCATAAAGCCCGACCCACATTCGGAATGATTTGGATTCGCGTTCATTCGCGTGCATTCGCGGTTCAAAAAATCACGCACTCCCGGTGGCGGTGCGCATGATCTCGGCTTCGGTCCACGCGGCGCAGGGGCGGACGGCGGAGAGTTCGCCGCGGTGCATCACGGCGAGGGTGTCGCAGAGGCCGAGGAGTTCGGGGAGGTAGGAGCTGATCACGAGCACGGCCTTGCCGGAGGCGGCGAGGTCGCCGATGAGGCGGTAGATCTGGGCCTTGCTGCCGACGTCGATGCCGCGGGTGGGCTCGTCGAGGAGGAGGATGCGCGCGGGGTGCTCTAGCAGGCGGGCGAGGGCGATCTTCTGCTGGTTGCCGCCGGAGAGCTCGACGACGGGCTGGGCAGCGTCGCGGCATTTCACCTCGAGTTCGCCGATCCAGCGCGTGGCCGCGGCGTGCTGGCGGCGGCGGGAGATCCAGCCGAAGCGGCCGAAGGCGCCGAGCTTGGTAAACGTGAGGTTGTCCGCGAGCGGTTGCACGAGCATCAGGCCCTCCTCCTTGCGGTTTTCGCTGAGGAAGCCGACGCCGCTCTGCCAGCGGGCGCGCGGGGTGGTCCGGGCGGCGGGGGCACCGACGACGAGGACCTCTCCGGCGGTCGCTTCATCGAGGCCGAAGATCGCGCGGGCCAGGTCGGTGCGGCCGGCGCCGATCAGGCCGGCGATGCCGAGGATCTCGCCGGCGCGCAGTTGAAACGAGGTCGGGCGTGAAGCCCGACCCGCACTCGATCCCGCCGGGCCGGTGAAGCGGGGGAGGCCGACGGCTTTCACGTCGAGGACGGTGGCGCCGGGGGTGTGGGCGAGGCGCGGATACAGGTCTTTCACCTCGCGGCCGGTCATGAGGGCGACGAGGTGGTTGATGGTGGCCTCGGCGAGGTGGCCGGTGCCGGCGGTCTCGCCGTCCTTGAGCACGGTGTAGCGGTCGCCGATGCGGCGGCACTCTTCGAGAAAATGGCTGATATAGATAATGCTCACGCCGGTGGCGCGGAGGCGGGTGATGACGGCGAAGAGTTTTTCGACGTCCACCGGGGTCAGGCTGCTGGTGGGTTCGTCCATGATCAGCACGCGGGGCGGCTGCAGGAGGACGCGGGCGATTTCGATGATCTGCTGCTCGGCGATGGAAAAACTGGCGGCGGGGCGGTCGAGGTCGAGGTGGTCGTGGCCGAGCTGGGCGAGGGCGGCGCGGGCGCGTTCGCGCGAGGTCTTGGCGTCGAGCCAGCCGAAGCGGGCGGATTCGGAGCCGAGCAAAATGTTTTCCTGCGCGGTGAGGTGCGGCGCGAGGGTGAGCTCCTGGTAGATCATCGCGACGCCGCGGGCGCGGGCATCGGTCGGGCCGGTGGGGGCGTAGGGCTGGCCGTCGAGGGCGAGCTCGCCGGCATCGGGGGCGTGGGCGCCGCTGAGGATCTTCATCAGCGTGCTCTTGCCCGCGCCGTTTTCGCCGATGAGCACGTGGACCTCGCCGGGCGCGACCTCGAGCGACACGGAGCGCAGGGCGCGGGTCGGGCCGAAGGCTTTGGCGACGCCAGTGAGGCGGAGACGGGGCGGGGTCATCGGGGCGGGGAGGGGACGGAAAGCAAAACCGTAGAGAGCGCGCGGGGTTTAAACCACGACGAAACGCATGAATTTTCTGGCGGCGGCGGGGCGGTAGGCTTGGGGGTAGGAGCCTGCTTGCAGGCGATTTTTGGCCCGGCGGAATCCAACATCGCCTGCAAGCAGGCTCCTACAATTCCGAAGCTCAGCCCTGTTTCATGCAAGCCATCGGCATCTTGTAACGGTATTGGATTACGGGAAATACGCTCGACAGTGGGGCGCAACGGTTAAGCTGAGGGGCGTGCCCTGCTCCCGCCATGTCACGTCCCCTGCCATGATGCATAGCCCAGCGGGAGGGCCTCGCGCATGAGCCCCGCCACCACCCCCGCTACGCCCACCCCCGCCCCCGTGGAAAGCCTCCCGCGGCGCGCGGCACATTTCAAAGGCATGATCGTCGGCCTGATCGTGCTCCTCGCCACGATCCTGTGCTCGGCGGTGCTGCATTTCCGCGCGATGTCGGCGTTGAAAAAGGAAGTGCAGGACAAGCTCGTGCGCGCGGCCATGGATGTGGCGCGCGACATCGACGGCGACCTCCACGAGACCTTCACCGACCCGAAACAGGAGACGACGCCCGCCTACTTCCGCGCGCTCGAGCCGCTGCAAAAGGCGCTCTACTGGCGCCTCGGCGGCAAGGACGTGCGCAACGACTACGGCTTCGTTTACACCTGCATCGTCAAGCCCGACGGGCAGATCTACTTCGTGCTCGATCCTACGCCGCCGGGCACGCGCACCCCCTCCGGTATCGATGCCAAGTCGCACATCATGCAGCCGTACCCGGATGCGAGCGACGTCCTGCGCAAGACGATCGCGACCGGCGAGCCACAGGCCGACCCGGAGCCCTACGCGGATGAGTGGGGAGTATTTGTCAGCGGATACGCACCGTTTTACGATGGCAAGGGCAAGCAGGTCGGCATCGTCGGCGTGGACTGGGCGGCCGACACCTACGCCGCCCGCCTCGCGGGCATCCGCCGCGCGTGGTACCTCCAGATCGTCCTCTGCCTCGCAAGCGGCTTCCTCTCCGGCCTCGGCACGGGCATGGCCCTCGTGAAGCGCGAGCGCGCCGAGGCCGCCCGCCGCCACGCGATCGAGGAGGCCCGCCGCAACCGCGAGCGCTGGCGCATCATGGTGGAAACGATGCCGAAGCCCGGCGTCCACCTGCAGGACGGCGAATTCTGGATCAACGACCCCCTCGTGCGCTGTCTCGGTTACAAGCGCGAGGAGGTCCCCACGCTCGACCGCTGGTTCGAGCTGGTTTACGGCCCGCGCGCCGCGGAGATCCGCGGGTACTACGAGGCGGACAAGCAGGCGGGCTTTACCCAGACGCGCGAGGTGCTCGCCCGCCGCAAGGACGGGCAGGAGCGCTGGCTCGAATTCACCGCGCACATCTACGATCCCGGCGAGGTCTGGCTGATCAACGACATCACCGAGCAGAAGCAGTACCAGGCCAACATCATCGAGGCGCGCGAGCGCGCCGAGGCGGCCGCGCAGGCCAAGAGCGCCTTCCTCGCCACGGTGAGCCACGAGATCCGCACGCCGATGAACGGCGTGATCGGCATGACCAACCTCCTGCTCGACTCGCCGCTCGACCCGCGCCAGCGCGAGATGACCGAGACGATCCGCAACTGCGGCGAGGGCCTCATCGTCGTCATCAACGACATCCTCGACTACACCAAGATCGAGTCGGGCGGCATGGAGCTGGAGTCGGAGCCCTTCGACCTCCGCGCCTGCGTGGAGGACTGCCTCGACCTCTTCGCCGGCAAGGTGGCGGAGAAGGGGATCGACCTCGTGTACGTGATGCCGCCCGAGGTGCCGGCCGCGATCCGCGGCGACCCGATGCGCCTGCGCCAGGTGCTCTGCAACCTCGTGGGCAACGCCATCAAGTTCACCGACAAGGGCGTGGTCGAGGTGCGCCTCGCGGTGGATGTCACCGGCCAGCCGGCCGAGGGCGGGGATTTCACGCTGCGCGTGAGCGTGCGCGACACCGGCATCGGCATCGCGCCGGACCGGATGGACCGCCTCTTCAAGAGCTTCAGCCAGGTGGACAAGGATACCGCCCGCAAGTACGGCGGCACGGGCCTCGGCCTCGCGATCTCGCGCCGGCTCGTCGAGCTGATGGGCGGTCGCATCGGCGCCACCAGCAAGCCGGGCGAAGGCTCGGTGTTCTCCTTCACGCTCCCCACGCGCGCCGAGGCGGTGACGGCCGGCGTCGCGCTGCTCTCGGCCCGCCCCTCGCTCAAGGCCATCCGCGTGCTCCTCTGCGTGGACAACCCCACGACCTCTGCCGTGCTGCAATCCTACGTGCAGCAGTGGGGCATGGCGTGCTTCGCCGTGCAGGAAGGCCAGCAGGCGCTGCGGCAACTCGCCGAGCGCGGCCCGTACGACGTGCTGATCACCGACCTGTACCTGCCCGACATGGACGGCCTCCAGCTCTGCCGCCGCCTGCGCGACGCCGGCGGCCCGCAGCCGAAGATCATCATGATCTCCGCGCAGACCCGCGCCGACATCCGCGCCGAAGCCCTCGCGGTGGACGTCGCGGCCCTGCTGCAAAAACCCCTGCGCCCCGGCACGCTCCTGCACACCCTGGAGGAAATCCTCTCCACCGGCACGAAGTTCGCGCCCCCGACGCCCCTCGCCACGGCGGTCAAGACCCCGCAGGCCGTCGCGCCCAACCTCGCCGCCGAGATCCCGCTGCGCATCCTCGTCACCGACGACAACAAGGTGAACCAGCTCGTGGCCAAGCGCATGTTCGAACGCCTCGGCTACACGGTGGACCTCGCGAACAACGGCTCCGAGGCCGTCAAAGCCGTGCAAGCCGGCAGCTACGACGTGGTGTTCATGGACATCCAGATGCCCGAGATGAACGGCTTCGAGGCAACCCAGCGCATCCGCGAAATCATTTCACCCGAACGCCGCCCCTGGATCGTAGCCCTCACCGCCAACGCCCTGGAAGGCGACCGCGAAACCTGCCTGGGCCACGGCATGGACGACTACCTCCCCAAACCCATCCGCTTCCCCGACCTAGAGCGCGCGCTACGCGCGGTGCGGAAGAAGTGAATATGAAGCTGCCGTACCCTGAACTTCCGAAAGACCAGTTTCTGTTCCTAGTTGAGCAAGCTGAGCGGTACACGGGTAGTCCACAGCCGCCTGCTGAGCGTACGATTCGTCAATGGCGTCGTCGTGCTGTCGATTGGCTCAAAGAACACACGGCGAATTCTGAACTTGCTGATTCATTATTGGTCGTACCCCCATCTAATCTCCATCGTGCGCTGGCGGTGCTATTGAGAGCACGACCAATTGTCCCGTTTTTGAAAGAGGAAGCTATTGGGGCTGTGCCGAAGCCCAAAAACAGTAAAAAAGTTTTTATCGTTCACGGCAGGGACGATGCGCTGAAAAATTCGGTGGCACGTGTCGTGTCCAGAATTGGTATGGAGCCTATCATTTTGCACGAGCAGCCTAATCGAGGCCGAACGATTATTGAGAAATTCTTAGATCATTCTGACGTCGCGTATGCAGTCGTCTTGCTCACACCTGACGACAAAGGAGGTTTAATCGATGGTTCTTTCGATTCGATGAAGGCTCGTGCCCGTCAGAACGTGATTCTTGAGCTTGGCTTTTTTATCGGAAGATTAGGACGAGAGCGAGTTGCTGCGCTATTTGATGCGACGGTTGATATGCCGTCAGATTATACCGGAGTTCTTTATATCCCTTACGACGATTCTGGCGTGTGGAGTCTCCATCTGGCCAAAGAAATGAAAGCGGTCGGTCTATCTGTGGATTTGAACAAGCTTTAATAGATTAGAAACTAATATTCTTAGTCGGTATTCTTTAGGTGTCATGAACATGGGCATTATCGCGTGGGTATTTTTGTCTCTGCTCATGTATATAAATTCAGGGCGGACATTGCATTTGAGCCTTGCAGGGACCTTGCAAAGGGCATGCAGAGGCCTTGCAAAGGGGGGCGGGGCAATATCAATATCACTCCTTTCGCCCCACCTGCTAACGGAAAGGAAGCGGATTTTAAGCGGATAGATCCGGAATCGAACCGAGGACACGAGGATTTTCAGTCCTCTGTTCTGCAAACCGAGCCATCTGACCTTAAGCGAAAGGGCGGAATCGAACCCGTGAGATCATTTGATTCCGAGTGGATCAAGCAGGGCTTTTTTAAACCAAGCTGGCACCGGATTGACCTTGAGGTCGAGTACCTTGCTATCGGTAATTTCCGCCAGCCACGTATCCGTGCCCGGGGCACCGGAATTATCGAAGATGTAGGCTCGGTTTGTTGCTCGCACCGCAGCGGGTAGGAGTCCGAGAGACCGATGATAACGCTTACGGATTTTATGCTCAGGCACAGGATGTCCGCCGAGGTTTACCCGGTTTTGGACCCTAGAGATGTTAATTTCCGGATCGTCCGTAGCGATGAAGTACAGATAGGTGCGGTAGCCTGCGGTCTGGGCGCCCGTCAACACGGCGATCTTACTCGGATGCGACATAACCGTTTCCAATGTGAATGAGGCTTTTGCCTGCACCAGCTTCTGCTGAAGGAAATCCGCCGTTGCTGAGGCCCAATAGGAATTAACTTCGATACCGGAAAACAACAGGTTTTTGCCGTCAAAAGCCAGTCGCAGCGCCGTGGATTGAAGGCCATGTTCGATCAGAAGCCGGGCTGTGAGGAAGAAGGATAAAATTTCCTCCGTTGTGGCCCTTACACCATAGTCCGCGATGCACAGCCTGCCGGTTTGCTTGATCGTGGCTTCTATCTCGTCGGGATTGAGATAAACGCCCCGCAGTTCGGGGACTAATTTGGATTTGAGCGTGCTTTTACCCGACCCGTTAGGCCCGGCGAACATGCGCAAGCGAGGCGTAACAAAACTCACTGGATCGGGAATCTTGAGCCCGAGACGACTGATTGTGGCTCTACCTCTTTAATCCGGACTTTTGCGCCGTCCGGAAAAATTTTGTAGATCACACCATTCTCCGACTGGAGCACGCTCTGCCCCGATTCTAGTACCAGTTGACGCGCTTCCGCGAAAGCGACCCCTGATAAAGTGGGCACTTGAGCTTCCAAGAGGCGGATAGATTCCTCGGACATGACAAAGCGAGCTTACTTACACAGGATGAATGGTCAACCGTAAGCGATTGATCGAGTGAAGCCATTGGGTGAGGTTTTCTAACTCACAAAGCTCAGGTTTTCAACTGGTGCCTCGGATAGCCATTTGGTATAATTATGATGACGCGGCTGATTTTGACAGGCTCGTTCTGGCTCGGCCAACGAGGGACCCCGGCTCGGCCGGTGACGCGGGTTTAGTTTGGGACTGTGGCGACCTGCGTTCCGGCGACGAATTGACCCGGGCTCCACGTGGGTCGCGGCGTAAAGCCGCTCCTACAGGTGAGGATGGTCACTGCCGCCAGTTGAGGTTCTTTGACAGTAAGTGCGGCGAGGCGATTTGGCCGTTGGTATCGGACAAATGCTGGGTTTTGGCCGATATTGTCCGATTGCGGAAGAGATTTAAGGATAATGGATTAAAGCGGAATTTGCAGGGTTTTGTCCGATTAGACGCAGCATACCCATACCCTGTTTTTACAGGAGGTAACGGAGGGAACGGAGGTTGGAGCTTTTTCTACTTAGTGGAGTTTGCGCAAAGTATTGGAAAAGATGGGGTAGCGAAATATCTTCGGGTTAGTGTGGGATAGTTCGTGATAATCCGCGTGGGTCTTCGCGGACTTTTCTGCCCTTTCTCTCTGTCCCTTCGTTGCCTCCGGTAAAAACACGGCGAATTGTCCGATTGTGTTCGATTGTGTTCGATACGCGTTTTTTCAGGGACGCGGGGCAGATTGGTTTTTGAGAAAGCGGAGGAGGGCGGATTGGGTGGCGCGGGGTGGGTGCGTGGGGAAGGGGAGGGTGGTGCCGGCGAGGTAAGACGTGATGAGGGCGGGGTGGATGTAGCACTTGCGACAGATCGCGGGGGTGTTGCGCAGGCGGTCGGCGACGGTGGCGATGGTGGCGGTGACGAGGACCTTGGTGCGGGGCTGGTCGCGGGCGGCGGCGAGGGAGAGCAGGCGGGCGGCTTCGAGGGTGGCGGCCCAGGTGCGGAAATCCTTCGCGGTGATCTCGGTGCCGGCGATGTCGCGCAGGTAGGCGTTGATGTCGGCGGAGCCGAGGTTCGTCCGGCGGCCGTGGGCATTGAGGTATTGGAAGAGCGTCTGGCCGGGCAAGTCTTGCAGGCGACGGAGCACGCCGGCGACACGGCGGTCGTGGAGTTCGACGTCGTGCGCTTTGCCGCCTTTGCCGCGGAAGTGGAAGCGGACCGCCTCGCGGCGCACGGCGACGTGGCGGTGGCGCAGGGTGGAGAGGCCGAAGGAGTGGTTGGCGCGGGCGTACTCCTCATTGCCGACGCGGATCAGCGTCGTGTCGAGCAGGCGGACGAGCGTGGCGAGCACCGTGGTGCGGTCAGTCGGCGCGCCGCGCAAATCGGCGGCGACGCGCCGGCGGATTTTCGGCAGGGCGCGGGCGAAGGCGTGGAGGTGCTGGAATTTCGCGCGGTCGCGGGTGGTGCGCCAGGCGGCGTGGTAGCGGTATTGTTTACGGCCCCGGGCGTCGAGGCCGGTGGCTTGGATGTGGCCGGCGGGGTGGGCGCAGATCCAGACGTCGGTCCACGCGGGCGGGATGGCGAGGGACTTGATGCGCCGGAGCGTGCGCTCGTCGGTCAGCGGGCGACCGCGGGGAGAGATGTAGCGGAAGGTTTTTCCGCGGCGCAGACGTTGGATGCCGGCGGCGGTGTCGGACACGTAGCGCAGGCCGGCGCGGCGGGCGACCCGGGCGGGAGTGGGACGGGAGAGGCTGATCACAAGGAGCAACACGGACCGCGAAAGCGCGGGGCGGTTCGGAGACGCGCGGGGCGGGACGAGGCGCCGGCGGGCGATGTTTTTTCAGAGCGGCCCGATGGAATTTGGCGTGATCCGCGGGTGGGGGCAGGTCATGGTTTTCGGACACCCTGCGGTTAAGCATCGTTACCCCTTTCTTCCATGACCCAAATGCACAGCGGCGCGGCTTCGCCGGCGCCATCGGCTACGCTTGATTACAGCCTCACCGGACGGTCGGCGGCCAAGGCCATTGAGCTGGGGCTCGCGGAGGCGGACTGGTATCAGTGTCCGGTGCCGCGGGCCACGATGCGGCGGCTGCTGGAGCGGCGCGACGGGCCGGCGGTGCGCGACACGATCCTGTGGTTTGCCCTGATCCTCGGGAGCGCGTGGGCGACGTGGGCGCTGTGGCCTTCGTGGTGGGCGGTGCTGCCGCTGATGGTTTACGGCGTGCTCTACGCCTCGACCTCGGACTCGCGCTGGCACGAGGCGGGGCATGGCACGGCGTTCAAGACGGATTGGATGAACTCGGCGTTGTATGAGATCGCGTCGTTCATGGTCATGCGCGAGTCCACGCTCTGGCGCTGGAGCCACACGCGGCACCACAGCGACACGATCATCGTGGGGCGCGATCCGGAGATCTTCGTGCCTCGGCCGGCGAACATCCGGGCGACGCTGCTGGCGTTCTTTAACATCGGGTCCTACCTGAAATATTTCCCGCAGATCATCCGGCATGCCTGCGGCCGCATGGCGCCGGAGGAGCGCGTGTACATTCCCGAAAACCAGTTCGGCAAAATCTACTGGAAGGCGCGGCTCTACGTCGCGATCTACGCCTCCGTGCTGGCGCTGGCGATTTACACGCGGAGCATTTTGCCGCTGCTGTTCGTCGGCCTGACGAACCTCTACGGCTCGTGGCTCATGGTGGTTTACGGGCTCACGCAGCACGCGGGGCTGGCGGAAAACGTACTCGATCACCGGCTCAACTGCCGGACCGTGTACATGAATCCCATCCACCGGTATCTGTATTGGAACATGAACTACCACGTGGAGCACCACATGTTCCCGCTGGTGCCGTACCACGCGCTCCCGCAGCTGCACGCCGCAGTGAAGGCCGACATGCCGGAGCCGTACCCGAGCATCCTCGCGGCCTACCGCGAGATCGTGCCGGCGGTGCTGCGGCAGGTGCACGACCCGGCGTATCACGTGAAGCGCCGGTTGCCCGACCCGGCGCCCCGGGCGGCGGAGCCGGCGATCCGGACGGAGGTACCGCCGGCGGCGGATGGCTGGATCGAGGTGTGTGCGGCGGCCGACCTCGGGCGCGCGGACGTCATCCGTTTTGACCACGGGCGAAAGACCTACGCGCTGTACCGCGACGCGGACGGCGCGCTTTTTGCCACCGACGGCATGTGCACGCACGGCAACACCCATCTCGCCGACGGTCTGGTCAAAGGGAAGATCATCGAGTGTCCGAAGCACAACGGCCGGTTTCACCTCGCGGACGGCTCGCCGGCGCGCCCGCCGGTGTGCCGCGGCCTCGCAACGTATCCGATCGAGGAGCGCGGCGGGCGGCTCTGGCTTAATCTTACCCGCGCGGGCGGGGAGGGGACGCGCACGCAGAAGACGTATTCCTTCCGCGTGGTCTCGAATCGCAATGTCGCGACCTTCATCAAGGAGCTGATCCTCGAGCCGCTGGAGCCGGTGGCGTTTACGCCGGGCGATTATCTGCAGTTCGATATCCCGGCTTATGCGCAGATCCGTTTCCGGGAGTTCGACATCCCGGAGCCGTACGCGGCGGTGTGGGAGGCGCACCATGTCTTCGACCTCGTGGCGCGCAATCCGGACGGAGGCGCGCGGCGCAACAACTACTCCCTCGCGAGCAACCCCGCGACGGAGCGGACCCTGCGGTTCAACATTCGCATCGCGACGCCGCCGCCCGGGCAGGACTGCCCGCCGGGCGTGGGCTCGGCGTACATGTTCAACCTCAAGGCGGGCGACACGGTCACGGCGGTGGGACCGTTCGGGGATTTCCACGTGAAGCCCACGCAGCGCGAGGCGATCTACATCGGGGGTGGGGCGGGCATGGCGCCGTTGCGGGCGCACCTCTCGCACCTGTTTGAGACGGAGCGCACGGCGCGGCGGGTGCACTTCTGGTACGGGGCGCGTTCGCGGCAGGAGGTTTTTTATGACGAGGTGTTTCGCGAGCTGGCGCGGGCGAACCCGAATTTCTCGTTCGAGGTGGCGCTGTCGGCGCCGTTGCCGACGGATGCGTGGACCGGGCCGGTCGGGCTGATCCACGACGTGGTGCTCGAGCGCTATCTGAAAAACCACCCCAACCCGAAGGCTGTGGAATACTATCTCTGCGGCCCGCCGTTGATGATCAAGGCCTGCACCCGGATGCTGGCCGGGCTGGGCGTGCCGCCCACGCAGATCGCGTTGGACGAGTTTTGAGGCACAAAAAAGCCCGGTGATCGTTGAAATCACCGGGCTTAAGAGTGGTGGCCAGACTCGGAATCGAACCGAGGACACGAGGATTTTCAGTCCTCTGCTCTACCAACTGAGCTATCTGGCCTTGAGTGGAGGGGCGAACAAAGGGCGGCCGGCAGGGGGCGTCAATGGGAAATTCTGCAAACGATTTTGGCCGCGACGACCAGCGGGCCTGACTCGCCCGGTGCCATTAAGCGACAATTCGGCAACGGACCGCCTAGGGGCTTGTCCCCGGCGGGGAGGGTAGGGCAAAGGAGAGGCCCGCGGGCGGGGTGTCCGGAAAGCGCTTGCTTCACCCCTGCGCCCGTGAACACTCCGCAGCGACTATCACCGGCTACCGAGCCCACCAAGCAAACCTCGCGGGCCCAATCGCCCGCTTTCGCAGACTACATGGACGACACGCCCAACCAAGAAACTCCCGCCCCGGAGACCCCGGCCAAGGATTTCAACAAACTCGACCTGAGCCAACTCCAAGGCTTCAGCTTCGGCACGCAATGGAGCCAGGAAAAGAGCTCGCCCGGCGAACAACGCCGTGAGCGCGAGGACCGTCCGCGTCGCGAAGACCGCCGGGATGGCCCGGGCGGCGCGCCGGACCGGCGCGACCGTCGCGCTTTCCGCAAGCCGGAGAGCGGCGCGGCTCCGTCGCGCCCGGCGGGTGGCGATGAGGCGGGTGAGCGTCGCGCGCCTGCGGGCGGCGACCGCGGCCCCCGTCGCGAGTACCAAGGGCAGGGTGGTCCGCGCCGCGATGGTCAGGGCGGCGGTTATGATCGGGGCGGTCCGCGCCATGGCGGCGGCCGCTACGAGCAGCAGGAGCCGCGCGGGCCGTACGAGAGCCCGTTCTTCAACGTCGCGTTTTATCCCGAGGACACGAGCTTCGGCGCGCTGGCGAAGACGATCCGCACTTCCTGCCGCACGATCGAACTCTTCGAAATCGCCCGCACCGTGGTCGGCAAGACCGACCGCTTCGTCGTCGTGCTGACGCGCAAGCCCGCGCAGGCCGAGGGTGCCGCGCCCGCGGCTTCGAAGCCGATCTATATCTCCGTGCCGGACGGCCTGCCGTTCGATACCGAGGAGGCCGCGGTCTCGCACGTGCTGAGCACGCACCTCGACACGTTCTTCGACCGCGCCGACGTCGAGGTCGAGCCGCCGAAGGGCAATTTCCAGGTCATCAACCGCTGCTCCATCACGGGCGAGCTGCTCGGGCCGCCGAACTACCATCGCTACGCACAGATCGTGCAGCAGCACTTCGCCGCGAAGATCTCGCGCATGTCGTTTGACGCCTACCGCGGCCGCATCGAGACGGTGCGCGATCCCGAGGTCGTGGCGCAGTGGCTGGAGAAGATGAAGAAGACCACGCGCTACACGTGGAAGACGCCCGGCGCCAAGCCCGCGCCCGCGGCGCCTGCCGCCGAAGCCGCTCCTGCGGCGGACGGCGCCCCGGCCGAGCCCGCCGCCCCGGCGGAAACCGCCGAGGCCCCTGCGGCGTCTGCGGCCGTATCCTTCGACAACTACGAAGATGCCCGCGCGTACCTGCTCGGCGCCGTGCGCGACAAGGTCGTGCGCGCGGTCGACAATGTGCGCCTGCACGGCAAGGTGGCGGAGACGCTGCCTCCCGGCGAGATCCGCGCGGCCATCGAGGGCGCGCTGGAGCGCCAGCGGCGCTTCCCGCTCGACACGGCCAACGCGCTCCGCGGCCGCCTGCGCCGCGAGCACTTCACGATCTTCAAGAAAGGCTCGAAGGGCGTGAGCTACGTGTGCGCGGTGAAACGCAAGTTCCGCGTGCCTGGCCAGAGCTTCTCCGAGACCATCTCGGCGCTGATCGCCTTTATCGAGTCAAAGCCGATGGTGCGCGCGAGCGAGCTGCCGGCCAAGTTCCTCAACATCACGCTCCCGGCCGCGCCCAAGGCGGGCGAGGCGGCCCCCGCGTCCGCGGAAGGCCAGCCGGTGGCCGAGGTGGCGCCCGATCTCACGATCGAGCAGCGCGCGCAGTTCGCGCGCATGCAGGGCGACCTGCGCTGGCTCGTGACGGAGGGTTACGTCACCGAGTTCATCGACGGCCGCCTGTTTGCGGCGCCGCCGATGGTCGAGGCGCGCAAGCGCGAGGTGGAGTCGGCCGAGCACGATCCGGAGAATTTCCCCGAAGTGCCGCCCGATACCCGTCCGCCGATCCCGGCCCCCGCGGCCGAGCCGGTGGCGGAGGCTCCTGCAGCCGAGCAGGCTCCGGCCGCGCCGACGGGCGAGGCGCCTCAGGCCTGATGCCGGCGGCGTCCGGGTCAGGGGCCGCCGGGCCGAGCCCGGCGCAGCTCGAGGCCTACCTTCACGAAAACATCCCGCTCGCGTCCGCCATGGGCGTGAGTGTGGTGTCGTGCGATGCGCGCGGGGCGGTGCTGCGCGCGCCGCTCGCGCCCAATATCAACCACCACGCGACCGTCTTCGGCGGCAGCGCGTCGGCGGTGGCCTTGCTGGCCGGCTGGCTGTGGTTGTACGGCGCGCTGCAGACTGCGGGCCTGGCTGCCAAGCCTGTGATCCAGCGCAACACGATGGAGTATCTCGTGCCGGTGACGGAGGACTTCGAGGCGTGGTGCGCGGCTCCGGCGACGGAGGTGCTGGCGAAGTTTTTAAAGACGCTCCAACGACACCGCCGCGCGCGCATCACGCTGGAGGTGGAGCTGGTCAGCGGAGGGCAGCGGGTGGGCTTTCTGACCGGCGAGTACGTGGCGGCGCTGTAGGCGCGAAAGTCAGAGGAGGGGATGTCCAACTCGCGCTTGCCGGGAAGTGAGGCGGCGGCATGCTGGCGCGACCTTGTCGAACGACGCGCCGGTCATCGCCTATCTCTTCACCACGTTTCCGAAATCCACGGAGACCTTTCTCCAGCGCGAGATCATCGCGATGCGCGCCCGCGGGGTGTCGCTGCGGATCTACTCGCTGTGGGGCGGCGGCGGCACGTTTCGCGGCTACCCGGTGCGGCGCTTCCCCAAGTGGCGGCTGCTCACGCTGCTGTGGCTTATCCCGATGGAGGCGTGGCGGCGGCCCGAGGTGCTGAAGCAGCTGCTGCGCGGTCTCATGGGCCGGCGCGCGCCGTCGTGGCTGAACTTTTGGGAGAACATGCTGGGGGCTGGCTTCGCTTGCGTATACGCGCGGGAGTTCCGGCGCGATCCCCCGGCGCTGATCCACGCGGCGTGGGCCGGGGCGCCGGCGACGGCCGCTTGGCTCCTGTGGCGCATCGACGGGCACCGTTTCAGCTCGGGCGCGCATGCGTATGACCTTTATGAGCACGGTGGCGACTGGTGGCTCCGGGAAAAACTGGAGCACGCGGCCTTCGTGCACACCTCCACCGAGATGGGGCGGCAGACGCTGATCGAGCGCGGGCTCGGGGCGGACAAGGTGCTCTGCATCCGCCGCGGCCTCGAGCGGCTGCCGGCCTGCAAGCCCCTGCGCCTCTCGCGCCTGCCGCTGCACCTCGTGTGCGTGGCGCGGCTCGTGGAGAAAAAAGGCCTCGATCATCAGATGCGCATCTACGCGGCGCTGCGCGCGGCGGGCGTGGCCTTCGAGGCGCGCATCATCGGCGAAGGACCGCAGCGCGCGGAGCTGGAGCAGCTGGCCGGGAAACTCGGCGTGGCGGCGCAGGTGACGTTTTGCGGCCACTTGCCGCACCACGAGGTGCAGGCGCAGCTCGACTGGGCCGACGTGCTGCTGCACACGGGTGTGATCGCGCCGAGCGGCGACCGCGACGGCCTGCCCAACGTGATCCCCGAGGCGATGGCGGTCGGCGTGCTGGTGGTGACCTCGCCGGCGGCGGCGACGACCGAGGCGATCACGGACATGGTCACGGGCCTCGTGGCTCCGGCGACGTCGTACGAAGCCTGGGTGACGGCGCTGCGGCGGCTGTCGGTGGACGACGGCCTCGCGGAGGCCCTGCGGGCGGCGGCGCACCGCTGGGTGGCGGAGAATTTCGACGCGCACAAGAACGCGGGCCGCCTGCTGGCGCGCTTCCAGCAGGAGACGAAGCAAGCGGCGTCATGATCTACTACGACGTCACCAAGTCGGCGGCGGCGAAGCACCGCTCGGGTCTCGTGCGCGTCAACCGCCGCCTACGCGAGGCGCTGGGTGACGCGGTGCGCGAGTCCACGGGGCTGGCGGACGCGATCGCGGCGGGGCCCGGCGACTGGTGGCTCACGACGGAGCTGTTCTCCACGGAGGAGCGGCCGGGGCTGGGCGATTTTTTACGGACGCGGCGCTGCCGGGCGGGTGCGGTGTTTTACGATGCGATCCCGTTGAAGCTGCCGCAGATCACGTGGCCGCAGTCGGTGGCGCGGCACCCGGGTTACATGAAGCTGCTCGCGCAGTTTGACCGCGTGTGGGCGATCTCGCAGGCGAGCAAGGACGAGCTGCTGGAGTACTGGCGCTGGCTCGGGCTGGCCGAGGTGCCTCCGGTGGACGTGCTGCCGCTGGGCGCGGATCTCGGGGCGACGCCGCGGGTGACGACGCCGAGGCGCAGTGAGGGAACGCCGCTGCTGCTCTGCGTGGGCATCGTGGAACCGCGGAAAAACCAGACGCTGCTGCTCGACGTGTGCGAAGAGCTGTGGGGCGAAGGACTTAATTTCGAGCTGCGCGTGCTCGGGCGGGTCAACGTGCATTTTGGCGCGCCGATCGCGGCGCGCATGAAGACCCTGGCGAAGAAGTACCCGCAGTTGCGTCACATCGAAGGAGCGGGCGATGCGGAGCTGGCGGCGAGCTACGCATCCGCGCGGGTCACGGTGTGTCCGACCATCGCGGAAGGCTGCGGGCTGCCGCTGCTGGAGTCGCTCTGGGCGGGCGTGCCCTGCGTGGGCAGCGATTTGCCCGCGTTGCTGGAGAATGCATCCGGCGGCGGCTGTCTGAGCGTGACTGCCGGCGACAAGGCGGCCTGGAAGGCTGCGCTGCGCCGCGTGCTGACCGACGACGCGCTGGTGGCGCGGCTGGCGGAAGAGGCGCGGACGCGCGAACTGCCCACGTGGGCGGGGACGGCCGCGGTGCTGCGCGAGGGGATCTTGCGACATTGAAAGCCCGGCCTTGCGCGAATATAGCCAAGTGTTAGCTTGGACGCATGCCACCTCTGGAAGTCGCAACCCTCCTCCGTCTGCCGAAGCGCAAACGCCTCGAGATTGCGGAGAGTCTTTGGCTATCGGTGGCGGATGAAAAAAAGCTGCCGACTCCGGCAAGCCACAAAAAGATATTGGATCAGAGGCTGGCGGATTATCGTTCGGGCAAGAGCAAGCCGATTTCACACGCAGAGCTGATGCAGCGGCTGAGCCGGTCATGAAAAGCAAGCCGGTGGTCGCTCTACCCGAGGTGGAAGCGGACCTGCGGGCGGCGATGGCGCATTATGCATCCTGGCGGCCGGACGGTGCGGAGCAGTTGCTGGCCAAATATGACGAGACCGTAGGCTGGATTGAGTGGAATCCCGACGCCTTTCCAAGGAAGCACGGATCAATTCAGCGTGCGATCCTCAAGCAATCTTACTACTTGGTCTATTTCCGACAGGAGACGCAGCGTTCGGTGGTTCTCGCCGTGCTTGATGGCCGGCGCGATCCGCAGGAAATCCAAGGCCTGCTCAAGGCGAGGCGATAGGACACCTCAGAGCTTCTTCAGCGCGTAGGCCATCGCATCGCCGATCTTATCGAGCTGCTCGTCGGTGTGCATGGCGGAGACGGCGGTGCGGATGAGGTCCTTGCCGGCCGGAACGGCGGGCGCGATGGAGAGGACGGTGAAGACGCCCTTTTCGAGGAGAGCCTTCCAGAAGAGGTAAACGCGCTCTTTCGAACCGAGGACGATCGGGATGGCGGAGGTCTCGCTCTCCCAGGTGTCGAGGCCGAGGTTTTTCAGCATGGCGCGGTATTTGCGCGTGTTGGCCACGAGGCGCTCGTGGTGCTGGGGCTCCGTCTGCATGATCTCGAGCGAGGCGCGGGCACAGGCGGTCTGGGCCGGGCTCAGGGCGGCGCTGAAGATGGTCTGCTTGGAGTGGGAGCGGAGGTATTCGATCGCATCGCGCGAGCCGGCGACGTAGCCGCCGGTGCTGGCGAGGGACTTCGACATGCTGCCGCAGATGATGTCGATTTTGCCGGTGAGGCCGAAGTGGTCCACCGTGCCGCGGCCCTGCCGGCCGAGCACGCCGAAGCCGTGCGCATCGTCGAGGATGGTGAAGCAGCCGTGCTGGTCGGCGATCTGCACGAGCTCGGGGAGGCGGGCGATGTGACCCTCCATCGAATACACGCCCTCGACGACGAGGAGCTTGGTGGCGTTGGAGTGCGCCGCGGCAATGATGTCGCGGAGGTCGTCGGGATTGTTATGGGAGAAACGCTCGACCGTGGCGAGGGAGAGGCGGATGCCGTCCCAGAGGCAGGAGTGGAGGTTCTTGTCGGCGAAGACGACGTCGCCCTTCTGCGCGAAGGTGGACGTGGCGGCCATGCACGAGAGGTAGCCGGCGGCGTGGACGTGGCAGGCCTCGGTGCCGAGGAAGGCGGCGAGGCGCTCCTCCAGCTCGACGTGGCAGGCGCGGGAACCGTTGGAAGGGCGGGCGCCGGTGGTGCTGGTGCCCCACTGGAGCATGGCGGCGCGACCGGCCTCGATGACCTTCGGGTGGAAGGAGAGCCCGAGGTAATCGTTGCTGGTGAGCATGATCATCTCGCGGCCGTCGAGCTTCACCGTGGTGCCCTTCTGGGCCTCCATCGCATGATAGTACGGCGCGTACTTCAGGCGGAACTTGGTGACGGGGTCATCCTGGCAGCGCGTAATGACTCCCTTGTTACTTTTTGTGAAAAATGAAAGCGCCATGAACGGGCAAAGTTACCGGGCGCGTTTCCTGCTTGGCAAACCTGAAAGACAATCAGGCACCCGGAGCGAGCCAGCTGAGCAGGGCCCGCACGGCTTCGCCGTAGGTGACCGGCTCCTGTCGCGGGATACGTTGCGTCAAAAACAAGGCGAACAGCACGAGATTCCACGCGACGAGCAGGCCAAGAAAGAAGGCGCAGCCGACACGAAACCGCGGATACGGTGAGAGGCCTTGCCATACGACGGCGACCCCGAGCATCGCGAAAAAGACCGGCACCTCCAGGCCGCGGTAGCCGAAGGAAGAGCCGAGCCACCAGGTGGGCCACGCCGCGGAGAGCACGAGGATCAGGCCGAGCGAGACCAGCCACGCGCGGCCCTCGGCGCGGGACCACGCCCAGGGCAGGAAGCCCGCGATCCCCGCGAGGAGCAGCGGATGCCAGTAAAACCAGCCGTGCCGCGGGGAAAACAGGATCTCGCGGAAGTGCAGCTGCGTGAAATCGAAACGCTCGCCGCCATACGAGTACGCGAACCACGAGCCATAGAGAATTTTCCACGCGAGCAGTTGCGCCGCCAGCGGGGGCAGGGCCCCGAGGGCAAGCCAGAGCGCGGCGCGCGGCGCGCGGAGCTTTGAGCAGACGACCCAGGCGGGCAGGGCGAGGTAAACCACGGCGACGTTGCGCGTGACGACGAGCAGGGCGGAACAGAATCCCAGCAGCGCCCAGTCGCGACCGCGGGTAGCGTCGTCCCGGAGCCGCAGCGCGAGCCAGAACACGGCCATGGCGAGCGCGAAGACCTGGCTGTGGCTCATCGAAAGCCGCGCGGTCTGGTAATAGACGAGCGGGCTGGCGAGCCAGACGGTGAGGACGGCACCGGCCGCGAGATCGGGCGGGAAGTAGCGCGCGAGGATTTTGATCGCGAGCCACAGGCCGGCAGCGGCGTAGAGCCACTGGCCGAGCCAGACGGCGAGCAGGTAGGGTGGCTCGAAGCCGGTCGAGCCGGCGGGCATGAAGACATGCGCCGCGAGAAAGAAAGGCAGGCTGCCGATGGCCCAGCCGGGCGGATACTTGTTGGCCGGCAGGCCGGAGGGAAGGCGGGGCGCGGCGAGGGCGGCCTCGCGCATATCCGCGTTCATGGTACGGCATTGTTCGACCTGGTTGCTGAAGTCGAGGTCATGGTCGATGACCACGGAAGGCAGCCAGAAATAATAGTAGCTGTCGTCCCAGCCCTGCAGCATCGGGCGGCGCGCCGGGCCGGCCATGTCCCACGCGGTCCAGGTGATCGCCGCGGCGCTGACCGCGAGGCAGAGCAGGACGAGCCAGCGGGTGATCTTCAGCGGCGGGGCAGGGTGCGCATCCATGCGGTGAGTTCCTGCGTGTAGCCGGACCACGACTTGAAAGTGCGGGCGCGAGCGGCGGCGGCGAGGTCGGCGCGCAGGGCGGGATCGGCGAGGAGTTTTTCGATGGCGGCGGCGAGGTCGGCCGGCGCGAGGGCGGGCAGGGCGAGGCAGCCGCCGAGGCGCGAGATCTCACCGAGGGCACCGAGGCCGGAGCAGATGCAGGGCTTGCCGTGGGCGAGGCTCTCGATCACGGGCAGCCCGAAACCCTCGGCGAGCGACGGATAAATGGTGAACGCGCAGGCGGCGTAGGCGCGCACAATCTCCTCGTCAGTGGCGGGCCCGTTATAAATCAGCGGGCGGCCGGCGGCCTGCAGCGCGAGGGCGCGGGCGTGGGCGGCACCGCCGGTCTCGGCGTTGACATGGCCGATGAGGCGCAGCTGAAACGAGACGCCGCGGGCCCAGAGCTGTTCGCAGGCCTCGAGGAGGGCGAGATGGTTCTTGCGGCCCTCCAGCGTGCCGACGGAGAGGACGACGGGGAGGGCGGAGGGATCGGGTTGGTCCCCGGCGGAGGAGCGGACAACGGGATCGACGCCGAGGGGCAGGGCGTGGACCGGCGGCGGATTTTTCACACCGAGCCAGCGCCAGTAGCCGAGGAGGGAGTCGCGGGATTCCTCGGAGATCGCGGCGATGCCGTCAAAGCGCAGCAGCTCCTGCAGGTACGTGGGGAAGCGCGCGACGGTGCCGGGCGGCGTGAGCTCGGGAAAGCGCAGGGGAATCGCGTCGAGAAACAAGGCGACGCGCGGACCGCTCACCTGGGCGAAGAGCTTGCCGTGATCGCGCGCGACCTGGGCGCTGAACAACTCCGGCTCGATCAAGCCCGCGAAATCGCCGCGCAGCGCGTGGGCGGACGTGCGGCCGAAGGTGCGGCGGAGGCGGCCGCGCCACTTGGCGGACGCGGGCCACTGGGCGCTGCGCTTCTCGCCGCCCTGGCTGTTGGCGAGGTTGGAGAGTTCCCACGCTTCGAGCGGACGCCACGCGCCGAGGAACGGGTCGCGCGTGACCGGGATGGCAGTGCCGGCGAGATTCTCGTGGAGGGCGCGGGCGACGCGCTGGATGCCGGTGCGGGCGCGGGTGTGGCTCGTATGCGTGAGGTCGAGGAGCAGCATGATCAGCGGGACGGCGGCGTGGCGGCAGGATCGTGGAACCGCCAGACATTGATATGGCGGACGCGGGTGACACGTTCCCAGCCGGCAGCGCCGAGATCCGAGAGCAGCCGCGGCTCCTCGAAGTCGAAGAGGGTCGCGTAAATCGGGCGGCCCGAGGCGCGCGCCGCCGCCCGCAGGCGCGCCCAGGCCGGCGCGTCCATCAGGTCCCAGCGCGCGATCGTGAAGTTCGTGTAGTAGGCGAAGGCCCCGCTGACCTGCATCTGGAGGAGAATGGCGTTGGCGGGGACGTGAGCCTGCATCCACTCGACGGATTCGAGATAGGCGCGCTCCCCCTGCTTCGTCGTGGCGAGGTAGAAGCTCCGGGTCGCCTGGATTTCCCAGCCGAGGGCCACGACGAGCAGCAGCACCGGTCCCCAGCGGTAAAAAGCCGGACGGGGCTGCTGGTTGAAATAGCGCTGGGCGACCAGCAGGGCCGCCAGAATCACTGCCGGGAAGGCCGGCAGCACGAAGCGGAGGTACCACCACGTCTCACCCGTATGGAAATAGAAGATATAAAAGCCCAGAAACGAGAGACCCCAGAGACCGAGCAGAATAACCGTGAAACGCGCCGGGCGAAGCAGCCACGGCAGCGCAAAGGCGGGGAGGAAGACAAACGGCGTGAGCAGCAGGAAATGCCAGTGCAGGAAGTGCAGGAAATTGTGCGGCACGAACTGCCAGCCGAAGAGGTGGCCGACCTGACCGTAGCCCGTGGTGAGCAAGCCGCCGTAAACGGTGAAATTATACCAAGCGAGAAAGAGGGCGCCGGGCAGACCGCCGACGAGAAAGGCGAGCCAGGCGCGGATATGGGTTCCGAGCACGAAGCCGAGCGGGAGCAGCAGCAGGATATTGGTCGGGCGGACGAGCACGCCGATGGCGTAGGCCAGCCCGGCGGCGAATCCCCACGCCCAGTGCCGGCGGTGCAGCAGCGCGAGCACGAGGCTGGCGAGCGTCCACACCGTGGCGCACGCGTCGCTCATGGGCCGGAGGATGGCGTAGATCCATAACGGGCAGACCGCGAGCAAGGCGGAGCCCGCGAGCGCCCACGGCACGGGCAGGCCGAGCTGCCGCCCGAGGACGAAGAGTAGCAGCAGCGCGGCGCCGGCGAGCACGACATTCACGAGGATGGCGGCGTAATCGAGACCGCCGACGAAGGGTGCCGCCGCGAGGAAGTGCAGGGGCAGTCCGACCGGGTAGGTGGCGGTGAAGGCCACCTTGTCCGGGTGGGCGGTGAAGCCGAGGGGTTGCTGGTAATAGTAATTCCAGTCGGGTGGGGTGAGGCCAGCGATCTGCGGGACGGGCTGGACCAAGCCGGGCTGCGTCAGGAGCTTGGCGGTGTTGAAATAGCCGGAGGCATCGGAGTCGGAGGCGAAGTAGGCCGTCCTGGTCCGCACAAACCAAAGGTACCAGACAAACAGCAACGCGACCGCCACGCCCAGGCAGATCCGGAGCGTGCGATTATTGGCCAAGGGACTGGCGGGGGCCGGATCAGAGGGCGTCATTTTCATTGTCGCAGCGAAAATCATGTCGTTCGATGCGGGCATGGTGCAAATTAGAAAACATCGCTGGCTCAGGCGCGGACGCGGCTGGTGTGCGACCGGGCTCAAGCGGTGCCGATGAGCGAAGCGAATGCAGCGCGGTCCGGACGCTGGACCGCAGTCAATCGCTGGGGTATCCGCGCGGCCTATCTTGCCCTGGTGGTGTGGTTCGGGCTCGTACTGGTACGGTTTCACGACCCGGAAGACGGGTTCAACCGGCTCATCATGTTCGGCGCCAAGCAGGGGCTGCCGCAGCTGAGCGATTTCAAGCGCCTGAATTTCCTGCTGATGCACGACGGGTACGGGTACGACGCGCAGTACTACGCGCAGATCGCGATGCACCCGGATTTGAAAGACCCGGAACTCAAGACCGCGGTGGACAGCCTGGCGTACCGGTCGCGGCGGATTTTGTTTGGCTGGACCGCTTATGCGCTGGGGTGGGGTGACCCCGCGCGGATCCTGGCGGTCTATGTGCTGCAGAATGCGATCGCGTGGGTCATCCTCGCGTGGCTGTTGCTGCACTGGCTGCCGCCGGTGAGTTGGACGAATTTTTTCCGCTGGGGCGGCGTGCTGTTCTGCGCAGGCCTGTGCATGAGCCTGCGCAACGCGTTGCTCGACGGACCGAGCCTGATGTTAATCGCACTCGGCGTGTGGCTGCTGGACCGCAACCGGAAGTGGCTGGGCATCGGCGTGCTGGCGCTGTCGGGTCTGGCGAAGGAGACGAATCTGATCACCGGCACGGCGCTGATCAAACCGGAGGACCGGTCGTGGCGCGCGCTCGGGCGGCTCGCCTTGCTGGCGGTGCTGCTCGCCGTGCCGCTGGCGCTGTGGCTGATCTATATCCGCGTCACCGTGGGCTCGGCGCTTGATGCCGGCGTGCGCAACTTCGACTGGCCGCTGCGGGCCTATTTCGCGACGTGGAAGGACGCATATGAGGTCATGTACCGCCCGTACTGGTTCAAGATGGGCCAGACCGTGATGGTGATGATGGTGGCGCTCACCACGCAGATGCTGTTCTTCCTGTTGCGCTGGCGTCCGAAGGAAATCTGGTGGCGCGTGGGCGTGAGCTTTGCGGTGCTGATGGTCGTGCTGGGACCGGCGGTGTGGGAAGGCTACCCCGGCGCGGCGGTGCGCGTGCTGCTGCCGATGCAGCTGGCGTTCAATATCCTCGTACCCCGGACGCGCGCGTGGTGGTTGGTCCTGATCTTGGGCAACGTGAGCGCGCTCTACTCGGTCAATTTCCTCCGCCCCCCCGCGGGCTCGGGCTATCGGGTCGAGGGGCCGGCGGCGGTGCGCACGAGCGAGGACGGGCGCGAGAAGGTGCGGGTGGACTTTGGTCCGGGTTGGTTCGACACCGAGGAAAGCAGCTCCAGCTACTGGCGTTGGGTGCCGGCCGACACGGGTTTCACGATCATCAATCCCCGCCAGACGTCCATCAAGGTGCGGCTCAGTTTTTATCTGGGCAGTGTCGATCACCGGATGGCGAAGGTGCTGCTCGGCGAGAAAGAGCTGTGGTCGGGCCCGACCGAGACGCAGCAGAAGATCGAACTTCCGGTGCTGGAACTCCCGCCGGGCCGAACGGCGTTTCAGATCAAGACCGACCGTCCGCCGCAAGTACCGACGGTCCCGCCGGGCTCGACTCAGGTGCTGGCCTTCGCCCTGCGCAACCTGCGGCTCCAGGTGGAGCCGTAATGCGGCGCGTTTTTAAAACGTCGCCAGCGATTCGAGCCGGCGGCGATAGCGGGCGCCGATGGCGGCGGGGGAGAAGCGCGTCTCGATCGTGACACGGCCGGCGGTGCCTAGCCGGGCGGCCAGGGCGCGGTCGGCGCAGAGGCGCTGCATCCACTCCGCGGCGTGGGCGACATCGGGCTCGGCCCACGTCTGGCCCTTGGTGTAGGGCCCGTGGGTTTGCTCGATCGTGGTCAGCGTGCAGCGGACCGGACAGCCGTTGTCGTGGTTCACGAACTCGGCGGTGGCGGACCAGTCGGTGGAGATCACGGGCTTGCCGAGGTACATGGACTCGGCGACGGCGAGGCCGAAGCCTTCCGCCCGGTGGAGCGACACGAAGCAGTCGCAGGCGGCCTCGAGCGCGTAGATCTCCTCGCGCGGGAGCGTGCCGGTGATGAGCACGGTGCCGGGCAGATCGGCGACGGCGGCCTGGAGGGCGGCGAAGTCGGCGGGATTTTCCGCGGTGTTCTGGACCTTGATGACGAGGGCGGCCTGCGACGCGAAGGCGGGCGAGGCGGCGACGGCGCGGTGGAAGGCGGCGAGGACGGCCTGCGGATTTTTGCGCGCGGAGTAGGAGTTGAGGTCGTAGAGGAAGAGAAAGAGAAATTTGTCCGCCGGCAGGCCAAACCGGGTGCGCAGGTCACCGGTCGGCCGCGCAAAGGAGATGGCGTGCGGCATCGTGAGGACGGGCCGCGGGGACTTCATCGCAATCGCTGCGGTGGCGAAGTCGCTGGGCGTCCAGATCTCGTCGAAGAAGGCGAAGCTCGGCACCCACGCGTCGGGAAACTCGGGCAGCTCCCAGGCCCAGTAACCGATGTTGTACTTGCCCGCGCGGAAGGCCTTGCCGTGGTGATGGTCAATGTCCGCCGAGGCGGGGGCGTCGATATGGACGACGTTGATGCGGTGGGGATTGGCCGACTGCAGGCGGTCGGCGAAGGAGAGGTCGCCGAGGCGGTTCTTGCAGTTGAGCTTGAGCGGCACGAGGGCGAGCTCGATGCCGGCGGCATCGGCGGCGCGGGCCATGCAGCGGGCGGATTCCCCGACGCCGAGGTCGGCGGTGAGGAAGCCGGCGAGGTTGAAGGCGAGGTGGGTGTGGCGGCGGGCAAACCCCAGCGAGTAGGGGGCGAGCCGGACGGAGAAATCGAAGATCCGCTCGCCCTCGGCCGATGACCCGAGGGTAAGCGCCGCGATACGGAGCTGGCGGTTTTTATTCTGCGCGCGGAAACGTTGGAGGCCGGCCAGCGCGGTGACGCGGCCGAGCCAGGCGAGGAAGTTGGTGAAGGCGGTGCCGCCGAGATCGAGGGCAATGGTGAACCCCCGGAGGGCGGTGGCGGGCGGGACGGGGATCGTGACCGAGAAAGGCCCGGGCTGGAGCGCGGACAGCGTGGCGACGGGCGCGCCATCGAGCCGGACCGTGAGAGAAGGCGGAGTGACCTCGAGACCACGAGCGTCAGGGTGGGGACGAAACTCACCGAGCAGGGTGACGGCACCGGGGCCCTCGTGGGGCGGCAGACGCAGCACCGCATGGCCGCGCAGCCACGCGGACCCGGTGGTGAACGTGTCGAAGAAGAGACCTTCGTGGCGCGGGGTCTGCCAGCCATCGGCGGCGTGGGAAGTGGTACGATCCGAAGCCATGCAGCGGCCAGCGAAGAAGGGGGGAGGAAGATTGGCAAAGCTTTTGCCGCGCTGGGAATGGGCTGGCAAAACCGGAGGCGGCGCGTTGCATCGCGGCGTGGAAGCCGACGAATACCGGAAGATGGCCGCGGTGGAGGACGGCATGTGGTTTTACCGGGCTCTACATGGCCATATCCGACGCGAGCTGACGGCGGGGCTGGGCCGGGGGCCGGCGAGCATCCTCGACGCCGGCTGCGGCACAGGCGGGCTGATCCGCCGGCTCGGGCCGGCGGAGCCGGCGTGGCGGTGGACGGGGGTTGAGCTGGAGCCGCTGGCCTGTGCGCTCGCGAGGGAGCGTGTGGGAGCCGATACTCAGATCCACGAGGCCTCAGTGACGGCGCTGCCCTTCGCCGACGCGACGTTTGACGCAGTGGTGCTGTCGGACGTGATCTACCATCTCGACGACGATATGGCGGCGCTGCGCGAAGCGCACCGCGTGCTGCGGCCGGGCGGGATTTTGGTCGTGAACGCCCCCGCGCATCCCTGGCTCTGGTCGTATCACGATGTAGCGACGCACGCCCGGCGGCGCTACGGCCGGGGTGAGCTAAAAGGTAAGTTGTTGGCGGCCGGATTCGGAGCGGGCGCAATGCGGCTCACGCACTGGAATACGCTTCTGCTGCCGCTGGTGGCGGTGCGGCGCAAATTATTGCCGGCTCCTGCAGGCGGCAGCGACGTGGCGGCCTATTCGCCTCTCCTGGAATGGCTCGGGCGCGCGGCCATGGCCCTGGAGCGGGTATGGCTCAATTATGTTGGGCGGCTACCATTTGGTGTTTCGCTATTTGCGACGGCCAAAAAATGACCGGCAAAATGGCTTGGTCTGGGGTGGAGAGACGTTGAATATGACAAGGTGTTTTGGAACTATCCGCTGTATCTTGGGGTGGGTGTCGCGCTACTGGCGCACCTCTTCTTTTGGGGCGCCGGGCTGGCTGCGCTGATCACTCCCAGGCGCTGGCGGCGGTTCTGGCCGGTGTTTGCGCTGGTAACCGGAGCGATGCTGCAGTCGCTCGTCGTATGGGTGGGCGCCTACGCCAACCTACCGGGGACCGATGCCTACGGCCGCTGGTGCGAGGTGCTGCCAGTGATCTTGCTGGCGGTGGCCTGGCGGCGGATGCGTTTTTGGCCGAGCCTGGGCAAGAGCCTGTGGATGGTGCTGATGATGGGCGCGAGCCTGCTGCTGATCACGTGGCCGCTCTCGCAGGCCTCCAAGAGCGGCCTCACGACCTCCTCGATCGGGAGCTGCGACGCGGCGGACTATGCGGCGGGCGCACGCGTGCTGCGGGAGTTCGCCCACAGCGACCGGAGCGGATTCATCGGCCTGACCGAGGTGGTGAGCGTGCGCTCAACGGACATTTTTTTTGATTTTTGGCTGCGTCTGAACCACTTCACGCCGTCGGCCCTGATGGCCTTCAACGGCTCGGTGCTCGGGCTCGAAGTGTACGAAGTCGTGGGCATGCTCACGGCGGCACTGCTCGTGGCGACCTTGCCGCTGGTGTACTGGCTGGCGCGCACGCTGTTGCGGCTGCGGCCGCGCGTGGCGCTCGGGCTCGCGCTGCTGTACGGGCTCAGCCCGGTCACATGGTACGCCGTTTACCAAGTTGCAACGGGGCAGCTGATCGCGGCGCAGGCCATCGCGCTGCTGACCTGGTGCGGGGTGGTGCTCTGGCGGCAGCAAGGCGGCTGGCGGGCCGGGCTGGCGTTCGGCGGCCTGCTGTTCGCGGGCTATGCGCTGCTGTTGGGAGCGTACAACTTCATCGTGGTGGTGTGCCTGGTGCCGGCGGCGGGCTTTGCCGCCGGGTGCGCGCTTTGGCGAGGGGAAACGCGACGGATCACGGACTGGGCCGTGCTGATGCTGGCGCCTTTGCTCGGGGCGGCGCTGGTAAGCTACGAGCGGGTGGACGGGCTGATCGAGCGCATGTCGTTGTTTCAGCAATACGATTTTGGCTGGCGCATCCCGGCGCTGGGGCCGGAGGGCTGGCTGGGATTGGTGGCGGACGGGCACCTTAACGCCCATGGCGGCGCGCTGCGCTGGCTGCTCGGGGCGGCGGTGCTGGCGCTGATCCTTGCCGGCTGGGTGGCGGCCCTGAAACGGGGAGCCCGGACGGCGTTCCTGGCTGCGGTGCTGTGCGCGCCGATCCTGGCCGGCTATGCGTACCTCGAGTGGCGCGGGGTCGCGCGGGGGACGAACGCCAGCTACGACGCCTACAAGCTGTTCGCGGTGTTCTACCCCGGGATGCTGGCGGCCTTCGGCGCATGGCTGGTCTTCGCCGGATCGGCCAACCGGGGGTTGCGCACGGCGACGATCGCGGTGTTTGCCCTGATCCTCGGCGGCAACCTCTATGCAGACTGGCGGCTCGGCCGGCGCATGATGACGGAGCGTCTGACGGTGGGGCGGGATCTCTGGGCGGTGCAAAAGCTCGAGACGCTCCCCGAGGTGACCTCGCTCAATATGAACATCCCGGAGTTCTGGGCGCGGCTGTGGGCCAACGCCCTGCTGCTCCACCGGCCCCAGTATTTCGCGACGCACACCTACGAAGGTCGCCTGAACACCGCGCTCAAGGGCGAGTGGGACCTCAACGGCGGCCTGATCCGCATCCAGGTGCCGGAGCGCGACAGCTTCGTGCTGCTGAGCCCGCGTTTCTCCGCCGTGCGGCGGAGCAGCCCGCACTACCTCCGCATGGAGTTTGGTTCGGGTTGGTACGACATCGAGCGCCTCGCGCGGCCGAACCTGACCTGGCGCTGGTCTGGCCCGGTGGCAAACTGGCGGTTGGAAAACCCGCAGGCCGGCCCGCTCCGGGCCGTGCTCCGGCTCAGGACGCGCGGGCTGGTGACACGCGAGCTGGACGTATTCCTGAACAACCGCCCGATGGGACGGATACGGATCGGGGCCGAGTTGCAGCTGATCCCCACGCCCGTGCTGACGCTGCCCCCGGGCAAGTCGGTGATCGAGCTGCGCTGCACGGAGCGGCCGGGCCCGGCCAGCTCCACCGATGCACGCGAACTGGGCCTGATGTTGCAAGGAGTCGAGGTGGAGGTGTTGCCCGGGCCGGCGGGGGCGATGGCGGGCGTTGACAGCGATTCGCGCTGAATCCTTGGTTAAGTGTCATGAGCCACCCAGCGCCCGCGCTCAGTTTCGTCATCCCTCTCTACAACAGCAAAGACACGATCGGCGGCGTGGTGCGCGACCTCGCGACCCTCAAGGTGGACGGTGGAATCGAGATCGTGCTGGTGAATGACGGCAGCCGCGACGGAACAGCGGATGTGTGCCGCGAGCTCGTGCGCTCCGCTGGCGTGCCGGTGACCTACGTGGAGCACGCGCGCAACTTCGGCGAACACAACGCGGTGATCACGGGCTACCGCCATGCCCGCGGCGCCTACATCGCGAACCTCGACGACGACGGGCAGAACCCGCCGGCCGAGGCGGTGCGGATGTGGGCGCACGCCAAGGCGACGGGAATGGACGTGGTTTTCGGACATTATCGAACAAAACGTCATTCGGCCTGGCGCAACATCGGCAGCTGGTTTACCAACCGTGTGACGGACTGGGCTTTGGAAAAGCCGTCGGGCTTTTACCTGTCGAGCTTCCGCTGCGTGACGTCTATGGTCGGTCACGAAGTGGCGAAGCACACGGGCCCTTATCCGTATATCGACGGCCTGATTTTGCAGGTGACGCAGCGGATCGGTTCGCTGGAGGTGCGGCACGAGGAGCGAGCGGCGGGAGCAAGCGGCTACACCCTGCGCCGCCTCATCCGGCTGTGGATCAGCGCGTGGGTGAATTTTTCCGTGCTGCCCCTGCGGGTGGCGACGGTGCTCGGCCTCGCGATGGCGGGCGCGGGCCTGATCGGCTTCGGCTGGGTGGTGTACCTGCGGCTCACCGACAACGGCCCGGCTTTCGGCTGGGGCTCGATCATGGCGGCGCTGCTGGTCTTCTCCGGCACGCAGCTGGCGCTGTTGGGACTGATCGGCGAATACATCGGCCGCATGTTTCTGACCGTGAACCGGCGGCCGCAGGCCGTGATCCGGACGGTCATGCGCAGCGTGTCGCTGCGCGACTGATCAGGACGGGAGGATTTTTTCCCAGCGGGCGAACTCGTGGTCGAGCGCGTCACGCATGCCGGCGAGGGCGGAGGGCGGAGGCGTACGACGCAGATACAAACCGTAAGCCAGCAGCTGGATGGCGGCGGCGTGGTCGCCGGCAGGATTGGGGCCGGTCCACTCGCGTTCGAGGTGATGCCAGGACCAGCGGCGGGCGGCGAGACGGGCAAATTCATCGCGCCACTTAAGGGCCAGGCGGCGGCTGTTGGCCTCGTCGTTCAACTTGCGGCCGGGGGAGGAGCTGACGTGGTGGCGGATAATGCTGCGGAGCGCGATGACGGTGGGATGGCCGGCGGCGCGGGCGCGGAAGCAGAGATCGACATCCTCGCCGCCGTTGCGAAACGCCTCGTCGAAGCCCCCGAGCTGCCCCCAGAGATCGCGCGGCACGAGGAGGCAGGCGCCGGTGGCGGCGACCGTGGGGCGCACGGGCCGGAGCAGCCGCAGCCACCACGGCGGGAGTACGCGGTCGTGGGCGGGTTTGCCCTGCAAGGTGATCCACATGCCGGTGTGGTCCACCGCGCCGGTGCGGGCGTCGCGCTGCACGTTGCCGACCAAGCCGCGGCAACGCCGATGAGCGGCGAGCATGGGGTCGAGCCAGCGCGGGGTCAGGATCAGGTCGTTGTTGAGGAGGACGAGGAGATCGCCTGTAGCGACGGACGCGCCGCGGTTGTTGGCCCCGGCGTAGCCGAGGTTGCGCTCATTGAGCACGACCCGAACGGGGGCCGGCAAAGTGGCGAGCCACGCGCGCGTGCCGTCGGTGCTACCGTCGTCCACGAAAATGATCTCGTGCGCGAGGCCGGCGGGCAGGGTGGCCTGGAGACTCGCGAGCATCGCCTGCGTGAGCGGCAGGCAATTGTAGAGCGGGATGATAAACGAGATCTTCACCGCAGGGTATCCACGCAGCCGCGGTGTTACCGTGAGTCGGCCAGGACCTTGCGGAGATAGGCGCCGTAGGAGGACTTGCCGAGGCGCTGGATGTTCGCCTCGAAGCCCGCGCGGTCGATCCAGCCCTTCTTGTAGGCGATCTCCTCGAGGCAGGCGATCTTGAGGCCCTGGCGGTTCTCGATGACCGAGACAAACTGAGCGGCCTCCAGGAGCGAATCGTGCGTGCCGGTATCGAGCCAGGCCGTGCCGCGGCCGAGCAGCTCGACGTGCAGCTGGCGCTCGTTGAGGTAAAGCCGGTTGAGATCGGTGATCTCAAGCTCGCCGCGGGCCGAAGGCTTCAGGCTGCGGGCGAGCTCGACGACGCGGGCATCGTAGAAATAGAGGCCCGGGACGGCGTAGTTGGATTTTGGTTGCGCGGGCTTTTCCTCGATGGAGAGCACGCGGTTGTCCGCGGCAAACTCGACCACGCCGTAGCTCTTCGGGTCGGCCACGTGATAGCCGAAGATCGTGGCGCCGCTGGTGCGGGCGTCGGCCCCGGCGAGGGCGCGGACGAACTCGGCGCCGTAGAAAAGGTTGTCGCCGAGGACGAGGGCGGAGGGTTCGCGGCCGGTGAGGAAACCGGTGTCCTGCGCGATGTGAAAGGCCTGGGCGAGACCATCGGGGCTGGGCTGCTCGGCGTAGCTGAACTTGAGGCCGAGGTTGGCGCCGTCGCCGAGGAGCTTGCGGAAGAGCGGGAGGTCGGTCGGCGTGGAGATGACGAGAATCTCCCGGATACCGGCGAGCATGAGGACCGACAGCGGGTAGTACACCATCGGCTTGTCGTAAACCGGCATGAGCTGTTTGGAGACCGCGATGGTGAGCGGGAAGAGGCGGGTGCCGGAGCCACCGGCGAGAATGATACCTTTGCGATTCATGAGGGGTGGAGGGAAGAGGTTTACTTGACGGTGCCGAGGCGTTCGCGTGCGTATTTCTTGGCCGTGATATCGGCGGCCCAGCTGCGGTGGGTGAGATACCAATCGACGGTCTTGGCGATGCCGCTGGCAAAGTTCTCCCGCGGGGCCCAGCCGAGCTCGGCCTGGAGCTTGGCGCAGTTGACGGAGTAGCGGCGGTCGTGGCCGGGGCGGTCGGCGACGTAGGTGATCTGCGTGGTGTAGGACTTGCCGTCGGCACGCGGGGACTTTTGGTCGAGCAGGGCGCAGATCGTATTCACGATCTCGATATTTGGCTTCTCGTTGAGGCCGCCGACGTTGTAGGTCTCGCCGACGCGCCCCTTTTGGAGGACGAGCCAGATGGCGGCGGCGTGGTCCTCGACGTAGAGCCAGTCGCGGATCTGCTGGCCGTCGCCGTACACGGGCAGGCTTTTGCCGTCGAGGGCGTTGAGAATCATCAGGGGGATGAGCTTCTCGGGGAAGTGGTAGGGCCCGTAGTTGTTGGAGCAGTTCGTCGTGAGCGTGGGCAGCCCGTAGGTATGCTGGAAGGCACGGACGAAGTGGTCGCTGGCGGCCTTGGAGGCGGAGTAGGGGGAGTTGGGCGCGAAGGGCGTCTCCTCGGTGAAGGCGGGATCGGTCGGGGAGAGCGCGCCGTAAACCTCGTCGGTCGAGACGTGGAGAAACCGGAAGGCGGCGCGGCGGGGCTCGGGCAGCTTGGCCCAGTGGCGTTTCGCGCAGTTGAGCAGGCGGAGCGTGCCGGTGACGTTGGTCTGGACGAAGGGCTCGGGCGAATCGATCGAGCGGTCCACGTGGGACTCGGCGGCGAAGTTGACGATCGCGTCGATGGCGTGATCGGCCAGCAGGCGGGCGACAAGGGCCTCGTCACCGATGTCGCCGTGGACGAAGACGTAGCGGGGATCGGAGGCGAGGTCGGCGAGGTTGGCGGGGTTGCCGGCGTAGGTGAGCGCGTCGAGGTTGACGAGCTTACCGATGACCGAGCCCTTTTCGGTGAGACGCTGACGGATGAAGTTGGAGCCGATGAAACCGCTGCCACCTGTTACGAGTAGGTTCATAGAGAAGAAATTTAAGGGTCAGGCCTTGCGCCAGCGGTGGAGGTCGCGGGCGATGGCTTCGTGAACTTCGGTCAGCTTGATGCCGACGCTGGCGAGTTTGGCGGAGTCCATCACGCAGTTGGAGCGCGGAGTCTTGGCCGCGACGTGCATGAACTCGTCCTCGCTCTTGAAGAAGCGGTAGTCCTTGGTGCAGACGCCGCTCTTGAGAATCAGATCGACGACCTCGTGGGTCGTGACCTGGCCGGGGTTGGTGACGTTGTAGGTGCCGAAGGGGACGCGCTTTTCCCAGCAGGCGAAGGTGGCGGCGACGAATTCCTCGAGCTGGGAAATGGAATTGGTGGCCTCGAGCAGGGTCTGGTAGCGCATCAGCTTGGCGAGGTAATTGCGCGGGTTGTCGACCTCGTTAAACGGAATGCGGAGGCGCCAGAGATAGACGTTGGGCTGGCCGGCCAGGACCTCCTCGCCGAGGGCCTTGGTGCCGCTGTAGAACGAGCAGTTGTTCTGGCGGAAGGTGAAGTTGGGCGTGTCGGTTTCGGAGAAACCCGAGCCATCGGGCCGGGCGCCGGTGAAGATACAGCCGGAAGAGACGTGGCCCCAAGGCACGCCGGCCTCGGCGCAGGCCTGGGCGACGATGCCGGGGAAGACGCCGTTGCCGAAAAGGCACTCGGTCTTGTGGAGCTCGCAGGCGTCAACGTTGGGCTTGCCGGTGTAGCCGGCGGCGTTGATGAGGAAATCGGGGCGGCCGGCCTTCAGCGCGGCGGCAAGAGTGGCGGGGTGGGTGTAGTCGAGTTCCGCGCGGCGCAGGTTGCGAAAGGGGATGCCTTTGCGGGTGAGCAGCGACTGGTAAGCTTGACCGACGTATCCGGAACCACCGAGCAGATAAATCATGAAGCGGTCACTAGAAACGCGCCCCCGGGGTTGGTCAACATGAGGTTTGCCAAGCGACGGCGATGTTACCTCCGCTGGTAAAGACGGCAGCCGCTCCAGTCGCCCACGAGCATGTAGTGCTGGCTGATCTCCGCCTGCAATTCGGGGAAGGTCTCATGGCCGGCAGCCTGGCGGTCGTGGTAGATGAAATTGTCGCCACCCACGGCATCGACGAACCAGCGCGGCTTCGCCCGCTGGAAATCGGCCATGTAGCGGGCGCGATAATAGTCGCGCATCGGGTAGTTCTCGATCGCGCGGTAGGTCTGGGCGTCGCGGATGGCCTGGGGGAGGCCGGTTTCGACGTAGAGCATCGCCCGCCAGCCCCACATGGCGAGCCGGTCACCCGGCCGGGCCTCGGCCAGCAGGTGACGGCCGATTTCCGAGACGCGCTGGTCCTGCTCATGGAGATATTCGTTGAGCAATTGCTGCCCGGACGTTTTCACGCGGTCCGAGATGCCGGGCCAGAGGGCAAGCGCCATGGCGATGGGCAGGAGGCCCCGCCAGCCCCAGGGCGACCACCGGTCGAGGCCGCGGCGCGCGCCGTGCAGGCTGACCGCGAGGAGGAATGCGGCGGGCGTAATGAGAAACTGGATGTAGTGCTGGAAGGTCCGGCCCGGAGCGAGCACGGTGTAAAATCCGGCCAAGCCCACGGCCCAGCCCACCGCCAGCATCAGGCGCCGGTTGCCCCACACCGCGGGGATCAGCAGGAGGAGTACAGCCCAGAGCGAACCGAAGAAGAAGGGTCGGCTCCCCGGCGCCATGTCCAGGTAGGCGGGCAAAGCCTTGATCTGGTCAACATAGCTCATCCACCGGCCGCTGGCGTAGAACAGGTTGTTCAGCCAGTAGGATTGGTAGAACTCCGCGCCGAGTCCGAAGATGGCCAAGGCGGCGGCGACCACCATCGTCGGCACCAAGGCGCAGCCGATAAGCCAGCCGAGATCGGCCCAGCGGGCCCGTCCGCCCGAGGTGCGGAAAACGGCCACAATCAGCAGGAGGCCGACCAAGGCGGCCAGCGGCACCCCCTGCAATTTTGAGTAGGGTACCGAGCCAAGCGCCAAACCTGCGGCGACCAGGGCCAGGCGGCGCGAACGCGGTCCGGATGAAGTCACGCCCAGCACGCCCAAGGCGCCGCCGACGGCGGTCAGGAAAATGGGCAGCACCTCGCTCGAATATTGCAGGAAATCGAAGGTGAAGGTGGAGGCCCACAGGAGCACCGCCGGCAGAATCGCCAGCCGGGCCGACGTCGGGTCGAGCAGGCGCCGTCCGGCCCACCACGTGGCGAGCAGCGATCCCGCCGCCAGCAGCGTGGCAATGATGCGGCATCCGATCAGGTTCAGCGGCAGGCCGAAGATGGGGCCGAGCAGCAGGATGTAATCGGTGAGGGGACCGTGGGTGGTGCCGTCCACATCGCGCCAGAACACCGGATACTCGCGCAGGGTGACGGCACCTGCGATCATCTGGGGCTCGTCGGGATTGAAATCGCGGGGAAAATACCACGACGGCCAGCGAAAGGCGGCGAAGACCAGCAGCACCGCGAGGGCGAACCAGAGCGGATGGGAGAGCCGCCGGGCCCAAGTGCGGCCGGAGCCGAACTCCGGCACGAAGGCCAGTGCGGTCGCAATCGCAAACGTGATCCAGCAGGACGTCCAGTAGCGGCCGGGCTCGGCTGCGAGCCAGTGAAGCGAGGCGTCGATCATTTTCATGGGGCGTCAGCGTTTGCGGTAGTCCCCGCGGCTGAAATATTTCTCCAGCCAGATGTACGCGCAGATGAAGAAATAGCGGCTGCCCATCTCCTTGATTTTGAGCTTGGCCTCGCCGTACTTCCGGTTGCGCCACGAGATGGGAATGATCGTGTAGCTGAAGCCGCGGACGATGGCCTTGAGCGGGATCTCGACGGTGAGGTTGAAATGCGGAGCAAGGAAGGGGCGGCAGCCGTCGATCACCGTGCGGCGGTAGGCCTTGAAGGCGTTTGTCGTGTCGTTGAGCGGGATCGCGAACCCCACGCGCACGAGGAAGTTGGCCAGGCGGTTGACGAACAGCTTCACCCGCGGGTAGTCGACGACCTCGCCGCCCTTGATGAACCGGCTGCCGAAGGCGCAGTCGTAACCCTCGTTGAGGAGCCGCCAGTAATACGCGGCATGGACCGGGGAGTCGGAGGCGTCAGCCATCATGATGACCACGGCATCGCCGCGACTGTGGTTGAGACCATGGACGACGGCGCGGCCGAAGCCATGGTCGCCGAGGTTCTGCACCGGCTTCAGCGTCGGGTAGGTGGACTGCAGCCGGGTCAGGACGGACCAGGTGCCATCGGTCGAGCCATCGTCCACGACCACGATCTCGTGCGGGATGTTCTCGGCGGTGAAGGTGCGGACAATGTCCTCGATCGTCGTCGGCAGCGACTCCTCCTCGTTGCGGGCGGGGATGATGACGGAGTAGAGGGTGAGCGCGGGGGCGGTGGGCATCGGTTGGATACGGATTACCGCGGGGCGGACAGCTCAAGCCAAGCCGGATTTTGCGCGGCGTGGGCGGAAATTTCGTCGAGGATTGTGGATACCGGCGTGGCCGGGCGCCAGTTCCACACGCGCGTGGCCTTGGCGTGGTCGAGGATGATCCAGGGGATGTCGAAGGGCCGCGGCGTGCCGTCGGCTACGACCGGATGCGGGCCGAACCGCGCGTCGCACCAGTCGGTGAGCTGGCGCAAGGACATCGCGGAGGCGAGGCCGCCGGAGAAATTGGCGATGCGATCCGCCATGTCGATCGACGGGGCGGCGAACTGTTTTTCCAGGACAGGCAGGAGATCGAGCGGGTGGAGACAGTCGCGGACCTGGTGGCCGTGGCCGCCGAAGCCGAGATACTTGAGCGGCCGACGGCGGAGGTGTGCATTGAGCCAGTAGGCGAAGATGCCCTGGTCGGCGCGGCCGAACTGGCCGGCCCCCGCCAGTACGCCGCAGCGATTGATGAAAACAGGGAAATCGAAGGCCGCGCCGTATTCCAAGGCGAGGGCTTCGGAGGCCAGCTTGGTCGCGCCGTAGAGGGAGATGGGCGCGGTGGTGGCGAAAGTTTCGTCGAGCCCCGCGGCGGTCAGGCCGGCGGGGAAAGGGGCGAGCGGCGAAGGGCGGAAGGCGCCGTTTTCCGGGGTGACTGCGAGCTTCGCCAGCGGCGCGATGGAGTAAACGCGGCTGGTGGAGAGGAGAATGAAACCGGCGCGGCGGGCCTTGCAGTACTCGAGGAGATTGATGGTGCCCGTGAGATTGTGATCCACGAGCTCGCGGGAGCTGGTGCGGCCGTCGATGCCGGCGAGGACGCTGGGATTGGCGGCGGCATCGATCACGAAGTCGGCGGCCGGCAGCGCGTCGATGGCGGTGGCGTCCCGCAGGTCCGCAGTGAGGACTTTGACGCCGAGGCGCTGGAGCGGCTCGCGGTTGGTCTCGCTGCCGGGGCGGATGTAGTTGTCAAAGCCCGTGACCTGATGTCCGGCGGCGACCAGCGCCCGGGCGAGGGTGCTGCCGACAAAACCGCATACGCCGGAGATGAGGAGTTTCATGCGCGCTGAGGGAAACAGGGCCTCCGGCAGGGCGGAAGGCGAAACTTGGCCGCGCAGCGGCTCAGCGCGTCGGGGACGTCGTGGCCGTGGCGGTCGCGGGATCGGCCTGACCGGCGCGGCCACCGCGGGCTGCGGCCTCGCGCTGCGCGGCCTCGTAGGCCTTGCGCTGCTCCAAGCCGATTTCCAGCAGGTCGGTCACGAGCATGCGGGCTTCCTGCTCCTTGAAAGCGTCGGTCCCGGGAGCCGGCGGGGGCGGCTGGGGCGGGAGGGTCGGATCAGCGGCGGGGGTGGTGCCGGGAGCGGCGGGTGCCCCGCTCGCGGGCGCAGCGGCGACAGGGGCAGGCATGGGCGGCGGCGGAGCGGCGGAGCGGATGATATTGGTGCCGGCTTTGACGACGGCCTTGCGGAGGGTGATGGTGAGGGTCTGCCCGCCGGCCTTGATGACCGCCTGGTCATTGAGCGCATCGTAGCTGACGGCCGTGATGTCGCCGACGGTCTGACCGAGGGGGATCCAGAGGCTGCGCTTGTCGCTGGTGCGCGTGACGCTGATCATGCCGTCGCCCTTCGGCTGGGCCACGTAACCGGAAAGCTGATAGGTGTCGCTGACCGGGCCGGCGCCGGGACCGCCCGCGGAAGGAGCCGGGGCAAAGGGATTGTCGGCTGCGGGGAGCGCAACGGGCACGCCAAGGAGCGCTACCGCGAAGAGCGGGGCGAAAAGGGTGGAACGTGCGAAATTGAGCTGCGACATGGACACAGACCAGACGATGGCCGGATGGGAAAGTTTCTCAAGCCGGGGAATTACGCCTGCCGGGCGCGCCAGGCGGCGACGATCTGGCGGATGGTCTCTTCGAGGGACTGGGTGATGTCCCAATTGGGGTAGTGGGCGCGCATCTTGCGGAGGTCGCTGTAGTAGCAGATGTGGTCGCCGGCGCGGTTCTGGTCCACGTAGGTGTAGACCTGGGCCTTGCCGGAGAACTTTTCCGTGATCTTGAACGCCTCGAGAATCGAGGTGCTGTTGGCCTTGCCGCCGCCCAGGTTGTACACCTCGCCGGCGCGGGGGGCGGCGACGAAGGCGGCCATGAAGCGGGCGACGTCGAGGGAGTGGATGTTGTCGCGGACCTGCTTTCCCTTGTAACCGAAAACACGATACTCCTTGCCCTCGAGGTTGCACTTCACGAGGTAGGAGAGGAAGCCGTGGAGCTCGACGCCGGTGTGGTTGGGGCCGGTAAGGCAGCCACCGCGGAGGGCGCAGCAGGGGAGGTTGAAGTAGCGGCCGTACTCCTGGACCATGACGTCGGCGGCGACCTTGGAGGCGCCGAAGAGGGAGTGCTTGGACTGGTCGATGGTGAAGGTCTCGGCGATGCCGTGCTCGTAAGCGGGGTCGGCGTAGTCCCACCGGGTGTCGAGTTCCTTCAGGGCGATGCGGTTGGGGGCGTCGCCATAGACCTTGTTCGTGCTCATGTGAACGAAGGGGGACTCCGGCGCAGCCTGGCGGACGGCCTCGAGGAGGTTGAGAGTGCCGACGGCGTTGGTGTCGAAGTCGTCGAAGGGGATGGCGGCGGCGCGGTCGTGGCTGGGCTGGGCGGCGGTGTGGACGATGACATCGGGCTTCACCGATTTCACGAGGGCGAGGACGCCGGCGCGGTCGCGGATATCGAGCTCGTGATGGACGAAGCCCGGCAACTCGCGAGCGAGGCGCTGCTGGTTCCACCGGGTGTCGCCCTGCGGGCCGAAGAAGACGGCGCGCTGGTTGTTGTCCACGCCATGAACGGTGAAGCCGAGCTCGCGCGCGAAATAGACGCAGACTTCGGAGCCGATGAGGCCGGAGGAGCCGGTGACGAGGAGCGTTTTGGCCATGAAAGGTAAAGCTAAGGTGAAAACACCACAGAATGCGGGTGACGGGTGGGTTTCGAGCCCAAACGCTTGGGCAAAAGGCTTGTCGCTGGGGCGGGGCTCGGGGAGTTTGGGCGGGATGGATTCCTCAACGACCGACGCCGGCATGGCGGAGCACTTCGACTGGGTCAGCGCCCATGATGGCGCGGCGCGGCGCGTCCAAGCGGGCTTCCATGCGCAACTGGCGGAGCAGCTGCGGCATCTCATCCCGGAAGGGAGCCGGGTGCTGGAGGTGGGGTGCGGGCGGGGGACGCTGCTGCGGGCGCTGAAGCCGGCGCGCGCAGTGGGCATCGACGTGAGCCCGCGGATGCTGGAGCAGGCCCGCGCAGCGGATGCGGGCGGCACGGCGGAGTACGTGCTGGCGGATGCGCAGACCTTCCGGACGGAGGAGAAATTCGATTTCGTGGTGATGGATTACCTCGTTGGTTATCTGTCGGACGTGCAGGCGGCCTTGGAAAACCTGCGGGCCGCGTCGCACCCGCGCACGCGTCTCTGCCTCACCTCGGTCAACAACGTCTGGACGCCCTTGCTCGGGCTCGGGCAGTGGCTGGGGATGGTGACGAAGCAGCCGCCGAGCAACTGGCTCTCGACGAAGGACCTGATCAACTTGCTCGAACTTTCGGGCTGGGAAGTCGTGCACCAGAGCACGGAGCAATTGTTTCCGTTTCGCGTGCCGCTGGTGTCGGGTTTCTTCAACCGATTCGTGGTGCGCCTACCGGGCCTGCGGCATTTCGGATCGAGCCTGTACATCGTGGCCCGGCCCGCGCCTCAGAATCTCGGCCCGGAGCTGACCTGCTCGGTGATCGTGCCGGCGCGCAACGAGTCGGGCAACATCCGCGCCGCACTGGAGCGCATCCCGGTGATGGGCGCGCGGACGGAGGTGATCTTTGTGGAAGGCCACAGTCGCGACGACACGTGGGCCGCGATCCAGCGCGAGGTGGCGGCGTACCGCGGTCCGCTCGTGGTGAGCGCGATGCAGCAGCCGGGGAAGGGCAAGTGGGACGCGGTCTTCACGGGCTTTGCGGCGGCGACGGGCGACGTGTTGGTGATCCAGGACGCGGACCTCACGGCGCCGCCGGAGGACCTGCCGAAGTTTTTTGCCGCCGTGGCCTCGGGCCGGGTGGAGTTCGCCAACGGCAGCCGCCTCGTGTACCCGATGGAGAAGGAGGCGATGCGTTTCCTGAACCTGCTCGGCAACAAATTCTTCGCGCTCGCGCTGTCGTTCACGCTCGGCCAGCCGATCAAGGACAGCCTGTGCGGCACGAAGATGCTGCTGCGGCGGGACTACGAGCGCATCCTCAAGCGCATCGAGGTGCTCGGGGACTTCGATCCGTTCGGCGACTTCAACCTGCTCTTCGGCGCAGCGTTATTGAAACTGCGGATACGCGACATCCCGGTGCGATACAAGGACCGGACCTACGGGACGACGAACATCTCGCGCTTCCGCCACGGGTGGCTGCTGCTGAAGATGACGGCGTTCGGGATGTTCAAGCTGAAGTTCGGTCGGGGATAGTGCTTGTGGTTAAATTTCCGTTACAATCCCGTTGGGGTTGAAATTCATTGACTATGCGTATCTAAATTGAGATACAAGTGTAGTTCTCACCAACCCCTGACTAAATGAGAGAGGTAATGCCATGAGCGACTTCAATGTAATGACTTACGGTGCGACCGGTAATGGATCGACCGACGATACGGCTGCATTTAACGCGGCTATCAGTGCGCTGAATACGGCTGGATCGGGTGTTCTGGTGGTGCCGTCAGCTCCAAATTATTACAATATATCCGGCTCATTGAGCTCGATTACCGCGAAGGCGTGGGTTCGTGGCGACACGGTGGCAGGCAGCAGGCTGGGTATATATGGCGGCAATGGCATCATCTTTGACCGCACGGCTGCGAACAACGGGGTGTGCCGGATTACCGATGTTTGGGTGGAGCAGCGGAACTCGATATCATCGCCATCGACCTACGGAATATCCTACTTGGGAGGAACGCCCGGGAATACCCTTGAGCAGCAATTCTGGTGTGAACGCTGCCAGATATTCGGTAATTGGCAGTATGGATTGTATCTGAATATCACAGGTGGAAATCGAAGCGTGATCCGTGATGTCAATGTGTATGGAGATTCCGCCCATTTCACGAGAACTGATCGGGCTTTTTTCATCTATAACCCGGGCGGGAATGTCACGCTTATCGACTGCCAGGCGCAGTGGGTAAACATCAGTTTTTATGTCGATGGGCTGCCAACGACTCCGACTGAAGGGACGGTATTTCGTGGATGCGAGGGTTCGGCGGTAAATTATGGTGTAATCGCTACTGATTACACCGCGAATACGCAATTGTACGACTGTTTTTTTAATCAATACAATATTGCCGTGCAAATCGGGAGCCGCGGCCAGAATGACATTGATGGATTATATGTGCTGTGGAATTCCAACAGCGCCGTCGGCATTGAGTGCACGGGAGGCATGACATTGATCCGCAATTGCCGCATGTTTGGACAGGGATGGACGGCGATCGTGGGTATCCAGCTGGAAGCTCAGTACAATAAGGTTTCGAGCTGTCTTATTGGCGACGCGGGAATTGGTCTTTTATTCGGAAATTCCTGCCAGACCTGCAGTGGCCGGGACCTGACATTCTTTGGATGCAGCACCAATTACATCGATAACGGATCCGGCAATTCCATAACGGACATTCTCTGACCTAACGACCTGCTGGATATTGAGGCGTATTGAGGTGCCGGGGCGGAGCTTCGGCCGTTTCGGCGACTTCACCCGATCCTCGGTGCGAGGTTATTGAAATTGCGGATACGCGACATCCGCGACATCCCGGTGCGCTGCAGGGACCGACCGTACGGTACGACAAACATCTCGCTCAAGCTGAAGTTTGGTCGCGGCTAGGCGCGACCAGCCAGCCGGCGAGCGCCAAGGCGACCAGCAGCGGGAGGAAAACGGCCCAGACCGGCTGGCTCGAGAAATAGACCGGGGCGGACAGGCCGTAGAAGGTGCAGAAATAAAGGCCGGCCAGCAGCCCGACTGCGAGCAGCGCAACCCGGTGCAGGATCAGCAGCGCCCACAACGCAAGCCCGAGCAGGAGCAGCGGTGTGTTGTAGGACATGTGGTGGATGTAGGGCCACGGGCCGAATTCCAACAGCCACCACACCACGTACCCCAGCACCGTCCAGAGCAGCGTACGGGAGGCGAAGGCGAGTGTATCCGGATTGGTCAGGGCGGGCCGGCGCCGGGCGGCCAGCCACAGGGAGAAGGGCAGGGCCAGCAGGCCGGCGTTCCACCAACCGATTGAGCGGAGCAGGTGGAAAAAGTCCGCGTTGCGGGCGTCCATCAGATCCGTGGAGAAAAATTTCACGAGGCGGGGCCAGTCATCCTGCAGCAGGGCGAATTTGAGATTCTCGCGCCGGACGGCCCAGAGCTCGGCCCAGGTTTTCTCGTGATAGGCCTGGCGGAGGGTTTCCCACGATCCGCGCGCATCGATCGGGATGACGCCGGCCAGGTGCCACTTGATCAGGCGGTTGGCCGGCGGCTGATAAAAGTGCTGGTAGGCCCACCACGGCGCATACACGGCGCCCGCGATGAGCGCGCAGAGCGCGAGGTTTTTCCAAGGGAAACGGCGGCGGGGCCACAGCCAGAGCGGCGCGATGGCCAGCAAGGCGAAGGCCGCGGCACCATGGCAGAGGAAGCCGATGATCAGGCACAATCCGCCGAGC
>JAFEGO010000100.1 GCA_018239845.1 Verrucomicrobiota bacterium | reverse complement strand
GTTCTTTGAAAGAGAGAGATCAGGAGGTATGGCTTGAGGCTTTTAGCATCAGACAATATCGGACAAATGCTGGGTTTTGTCCGATATTGTCCGATTGGGGAAAAGCTTAATGAGCAGCGGATTAACCTCAAATTTGCGGGGTTTTGTCCGATTTGACAGAGCATACCATGCCCTTGCTCCGTCCTTGGTTAAACAGAAACGCCCTCAGGGATGAGGGCGTAAAAAAGGGCGGTTGATGGGCCGCCCCTGATCTGCGGCGAGGACGCCGCAGCCACTCTATTGCAGGCAGGATGCCGGCGCTACGCTCAGACCAGCAGGAGCGCGGGAGACTCGAGGAGAGCCTTGAGCGCGCCGAGGTACTGGGCGCCGACGGCGCCGTCGACCACGCGGTGGTCGCAGCTGAGGGTGAGGATCATCGTCTGGCCGACGACGATCTGGCCGTTCTTCACGACGGGCTTGGTGACGGTCGTGCCGACGGCGAGGATCGCGGCATTCGGCGGGTTGATGATCGCGCTGAACTTCGGGATGCCCATCATGCCGAGGTTGGAGACGCAGAAGGTGCCGCCGGTGAACTCGTCGGGCTTCAGCTTCTTTTCCTTGGCGCGCTTGCCGAGGGCCTTGGCCTCGGTGCTGATGGCGAAGACGCTCTTCAGGTGGGTGTCGCGGATGACGGGCGTGATCAGGCCGTCGTCGATCGCCACGGCGAACGAGACGTGCGCGGCTCCGAAGTAGCGGATCTGGTTGCCTTCCCACGAGCCGTTGACCTGCGGGACCTTGCGGAGCGCCTCGGCGCTGGCCTTGAGGATGAAGTCGTTGACGGAGAGTTTGACGCCTTCCTTCTCGAGACCGGTATTGAGCTGCTCGCGGATCGCGAGGAGCGGCGCGGCATCGACCTCGATCTCGACGTAGAAGTGCGGGAGCTGGGTCTTGGACTCGACGAGGCGGCGGGCGATGGCGCCGCGCATGTTGGAAACGGGGACGGCGCGCTCTTCCTGGATCGGGCCCTTCGCGAACGCGGATGGACCGCCCACGGCGCCGCCGGACTTCGGCGCAGCGGCGGGCGGGTTCTTCTCGGCGTTGAGGACGTCGGCGCGGACGATGCGGCCGTTGGGGCCGGAGCCGGTGACGCGGGAGAGATCGATGTTTTTCTCCTCGGCGAGCTTGCGGGCGAGGGGGGAGACGCGGATGCGCTCACCGGCGGGGCGGGCCGGGGCCGCAGCAGCCGGAGCCGGGGCGGGAGCGGGCGCAGCCTTGGCGGGCGCGACTTCAGCCGGAACGGCGGTCGTGGAAGGAGGAATCGCGGGCGCGGGAGCGGGAGCCTCGGCGGGCTTGGCCGCGGCAGGCGCGGGAGCGGCGGCGGGAGCCTCGACCTTTTCACCGGCCTTGCCGATGGCGCAGAGGGGAGCGCCGACGGGGACCTGCGAGCCGCCGGGGGCGAAGATCTTCAGCAGCGTGCCGTCGAAGAAGCACTCGAGCTCCATCGTGGCCTTGTCGGTCTCAACTTCGGCGAGCATGTCGCCGGTTTTGACGGCGTCGCCTTCCTTTTTCAGCCACTTGACCAGGGTACCCACGGTCATGGTGTCGCTGAGCTTCGGCATTTCGATGATGTTGGCCATTGGAAGAAGTTGAGAGCTGAGGGCTGAGAGTTGAGGGAGTCGGAACTCGTTTAGGCGAGGACTTCGAGGGCAGCCTTGAGGACGCGCTGGGCGTTGGGGAGCTGCTCGACCTCGACCGGCGGGCTGTAGATGGCCGGGGCATCGACCGTTGCGAGACGGTGGATCGGTGCGTCGAGCTCGTCGAAGGCCTCGCGCTGGATCATGTAGGAGAGCTGGGTGCCGACGCTGGCGAAGGGCTTCTGCTCCTCGACGATGAGGACGCGGTGGGTCTTGGCGACAGACTTAAGCACCGTATCAATATCCAGGGGACGGATGGTGCGGAGGTCCACGATCTCGACGGAGGCGCCGTGTTCCTTTTCGAGGATCTCGGCGGCCTTGAGCGAATGGAGGACGCTGCGGCCGTAGGTGACGATGGTGAGGTCCTTGCCGGTGCGCTTGATGTCGGCGACGCCGAGCGGGACGATGTGCTCGCCCTCGGGAACCTCGCCCTTCTCGCCGTAGAGAAGGGTGTTCTCGAGGAAGAAGACGGGGTCGTTGTCGCGGATGGCGGACTTGAGGAGACCCTTGGCGTCGGCCGCGGTGGAGGGAACGACGACCTTCACGCCGGGGTGGTTGGCGAGGACGTTCTCCGGCGTGTGGGAGTGGGTGGCGCCGACGTTGGTGCCGCCGTTGGCGGGGCCGCGGATGACGATCGGGCAGGAGATCTGGCCGCCAGACATGTAGCGGACGTTGGCGGCGTTGTTGAGAATCTGGTCGAAGGCGACCGAGTAGAAGGACCAGAACATCAGCTCCATCACGGGACGGACGCCGAGCATGGAGGCGCCGATGCCGGCGCCAATGAAGCCAGCCTCGGTGATGGGCGTGTCAACGACGCGCTTGTCGCCGAACTTGGCGAGGAGGCCCTCGGTGACCTTGTAGGCGCCGTTAAACTGGGCGACTTCCTCGCCCATGATGACGACGTTGGCGTCGCGTTCGAGTTCCTCGGCGAGGGCGTGCCGGATGGCTTCGCGGTAGGTGAATACAGGCATCGGTCGGAAAAAATTGAGAGTTGGGAGCTGAGAGTGGAGGGCGGGTCAGCTTAGTCGAAGAAGAGGCGGCCCTGGGATTTGCGCTCGGAAGGATTGTCGGCCTCCCAGTAAACATCCTTCTGGATGTCCTCGACGGTGGGGAAGGGGCTGGCCTCGGCGAAGTCGGCGGCGGCATCGGCCTCGGTGCGGGCGGCGGTGTCGATCTCGGCGATCAGGTCCTCGGTGAGGACGCGCTCGGCGACGAGGAGGTTTTGGAAGACCTGGATCGGGTCCTTCGTGCGGCGGTACTCCTCGATCTCCTCCTTGGTGCGGTAGGTGTTGTCGGGATCGGCGACGGAGTGGCCGCGGTAACGGTAGGTGTCGATCTCGAGGATGGAGGGCTTGCACTGCTCGCGGGCCATCCGGAGGTGTTCGTCGACGGTGGCGCGGACCTCGTAAAGATCGTGGCCGTTGCACTGGCCCCAGGCCATGTCGTAGCCCTCGGCGCGCTTGGCGAGCTGGCCGGCGGAGGAGCGGGCCTGGCTGGTGCCCATCGAGTAACCGTTGTTCTCGATGATGAAGACGGCGGGGAGCTGCCAGAGGGCGGCAAGGTTATACGCCTCGTGCACGGCACCCTGGTTGACGGCGCCGTCGCCCATGAAGGCCATCGCGGCGCCCTTGAGGCCCTTGTACTTGATACCGTAGGCGAGACCGGCGCCGAGGGGGATCTGGCCGCCGACGATGCCGTGGCCGCCCCAGTAGTTCTTGTCGGGCGCGAAATAGTGCATCGAGCCACCCTTGCCCTTGGAGCAACCGGTGACCTTGCCGTAGTTCTCGGCCATCAGCGCGCGCGTGTCCATGCCGACGGCAATGGCGTGGCCGTGGTCGCGGTAGGCGGTGATGACGTGGTCGTTGGCGCCCATGAGGGAGCAGCAACCGGTGGCGACGGCCTCCTGGCCGATATAGAGATGGAGAAAGCCGCCGATCTTCTTGGCTTGGTAGGAGCGCAGGCTGCGCTCCTCGAAGCGGCGGATGCGCACCATCGTGCGATAGAGCTCGATCTTCTGGGCAGCCGTCAGCTTGGCGTTGACGGGAGCCTGGCCGAAATCAGCGGCTTTGGCGCTGGCGGCGGGTTTCTTGGCGGCAGTGGCACTCGAGGTCTTGGTCACGGATGGAAGTCGTTGAGAGTTGTAACGGGTCAAAGTGTCCGAGGGACGTCCGGGAAATCAAGTTTGATTCATCAGATTGACGCGGGCGGGGTGATTTCCTCGATCTCCACCTTGACGGGCCGGCCCGGCATGCAGTCGGCGCGGAGGGCGACGAAACGGTCGCGGTACTGGTCGAAAATCGGCCAGAGCGCGGTGCGGTCAGTCTCGGGGATGGCGAGGGTCTCGATCGCGGCGCGGGAGAAAAAGCCGAACTTGCCCTCCTTGATGTCGGGCGGGAGGGCGGAGATCGGTTTGCGGCAGCGGAAGAGAAACATGAGCCAGTGGGACTGGCCCTCATAGGCCTTTTCCGCGATCATGGCAAACAGGTGCAGATCATCGAGGGTGACGGCGAAGCCGGTTTCCTCCGCGGTCTCGCGGATGGCGCACTCGAAGGGCGACTCGCCGATCCCGGTCTCGAGTTTGCCGCCGATGGGGCTCCAGACGCCGAAATTGGGCGGCTTGGCCCGGAGGAGGAGCAGGTGCTCGCCCTGCTCGTTTTCGAGGAAAACGAGGACGGCGATTTTGTAGGAGAGCGTGGGCGTCATTCGATGGCGAGGGACCAGCGTGACGCCACGGGAAGGCTGCACAATGTTTTTCATTTGAATGACACCGTCGGCCACGGCTCACTCGCGCGCATGGCAAAATGGCTGCTCGTGGACGGGTTCAATCTCGCGTACCGTGCGTTTTTCGCGCTCCCGGAGCTGACGCGGGCGGACGGTTTTCCGACCGGGGCCCTGCACGGCTGGGTCAAGGGCCTGTGGAAACTCTCCGACCAGGAAAAGCCGGAGGCGATGCTGGTTTTCTTTGACCTCGGCGGCGCGCAGGACCGGCTCGCGCTGCACCCGGAATATAAGGCGCACCGCGAGGAAATGCCCGAGGCGCTGCAAAAGCAGATCGAGCCGATCAAGCAGTTTACCCGCGCGATGGGCCTCGTCGGCATCGAGCAGGAAGGCGTGGAGAGCGACGATCTCCTGGCCGCGCAGGCCGTGGCGCTGGCGAAGGCCGGGCACGAGAGCATCATCGTGAGCTCGGACAAGGATTTCGCTCAAATCGTCGGTGACCATATCAAGATCATGCTGCCGCCGCCTCCGGCGAACCCGAAGCTCGGTTGGCGCCTGATGGATGCGGCCGGCGTGCAGGAAAAATTCGGAGTGCCGCCGGCGCAGATCGCGGACTACCTCGCGCTGGTGGGAGATACCTCGGACAATATCCCCGGGGTGGACGGCGTCGGCCCCAAGACGGCGGCGAAGTGGCTCGCGGAGTTTGGTTCGCTGGAAGGTGTCATTGCGCACGCGGCGGAGCTGAAGCCAGAGCGTTTCCGCGAAAAGGTCGCGGCCAGTGCGGATCAGCTACGGATCAATCTGAAGCTCACGACGCTGAATCTCTCATTGCCCACGATCGCGGCGGAGAAAGTCGCGGCCCGGCCGGAGGAGCTCTATGCGCTGCTGGAGCAGATGGAGATGCGCACGGCCTTGGCCGAGGCGCGGAAACGGTACGGGCAGCCGGAGCTGTTTTGAAGTAGCTCAGGCGTCCCGCCTGCAAAAATGACGGCAGGCGAGGACGCCTGCGCTACTCTCACTTCGCTTTCGCGGGCTTCGGGTCGAGGATGTAGCCGATGCCGTGCAGCGTGCGGAAGGCGGCGAGGTCGGCCTTGTGCTCGGCGAAGAGCTCGCGGATTTTCACCACATACTGGTCGAGGGAGCGGCTGCGCACGTCGGCGTGGATGCCCCAGACGGAGTGGATCAGGGCCTTGCGGGTGACGACCACACCCTGGTTCTCGTGCAGGTAGGAGAGGATGCCGAGTTCCTTGCGGCCGAGCTTGTGGACCGTGTGGTCGGGGAAGGCGATCTCGAGGCGGATGGGCGTGATGGTGGCGCCGCAAAAGTCGAAGGGCTCGTCGCTGACCTTGGCGTTCTTGGTGACGTTGAGATCGGTCTTGGACTCGGCGCGACGTAGGACTGCACGGATACGCGCCATGAGCTCGGCGTAGCTGAAGGGCTTCGTGATGTAATCGTCGCCGCCCATGTCGAGGCCCTTGATCTTGCTGTGCTCCTGGTCGTTACCGGTCAGGAAGATGACGGGCACGGAGATGTCGGCGGCCTTCATCTCGTCGAGCAGGGCGAAGCCGGACTGGTCGGGCAGGGTGATGTCGAGCAGGACGAGGTTGGCGAAATTGCTGCGGAGGAACTTCAAGGCATGGTCCGCCCGGTGGCAGACCTGACAGCGCATGCCCGCCCGCTCGAGGTGGATCGAGATGACTTCCGCTAAATCCTGCTCATCCTCGACGACTACGATCAAGGGTTGGGGTTCGGCTCGCATTGCTTAAGTTCTCTAGGATACGTGGTTTTACCTCGCTGCCACTCGTTGTCAAAAGAGAATGAAGGCATGACGGGGTCCCGGGGTGAGGACGGGGCAGGAGACGGTGGTGGCGGCGGATGGTGACCAAGAATTTACTTGAAGGAGGGGTTGCGCGGGGTGTCCTTCTCAAGGCATGTCCGCCTCCAAGCCACTCCTGATGCTCGGTCTGCCGAAAGGCAGCCTCGAGGAATCCACCAAGGCCCTCTTTGCGAAGGCCGGGTGGAAGATCACGACGAGTTCGCGCTCTTATAAACCCTCCATCGATGATCCTGAGCTCGATGGCCGGTTTATCCGCGCGCAAGAAGTCAGCCGCTACGTGGAGCACGGCTTTTTCGACTGCGGCCTCACCGGGCACGACTGGGTCCTCGAAAACGAGTCCGACGTCGTCGAGGTGTGCGATCTGATCTACAGCAAGGCCTCGACGTTGAAGTCGCGCTGGGTGCTCTGCGTGCCGGAGGCCTCGTCGATGACGAAGCCCGAGGACCTCGCGGGCAAGCGCGTCGCGACCGAGCTGCTGGAGACGACCAAGCGGTATTTCGCCAAGAAGGGCATCGCCGCCGAGGTGGAGTTTTCCTGGGGCGCGACCGAGGTGAAGGTCCCCGATCTCGTCGATGCCATCGTGGATATCACGGAGACCGGTAACTCGATCCGCGCGAACAAGCTCCGCATCATCGACACGCTGCTGGAGACCAACACCAAGTTCATCGCCAACAAGGCGAGCTGGGCGAATCCGGCCAAGCGCAAGAAGATCGAGACCATCGCGCTGCTCCTCCGCGGGGCGCTTGAGGCCGAGAGCAAGGTCGGCCTCAAGATGAACCTGCCGAAGGCCGCGCTCAACAATGTCGTCAACGCCCTCCCGGCGCTCCGCAACCCCACGATCTCGCAGCTGAGCTCGCCGGAGTGGATCGCCCTGGAGACGATCATCGACGAGAGCGTGGTCCGCGAGATCATCCCGCAGCTCAAGGCGCTCGGCGCCGAGGGCATCGTGGAATACCCGCTGAACAAGGTCGTGTATTAATTTTCGATTTTCGATTTCGGATTTTCGATTTAGGTTTCGGAAACTGAAATCGGAAATCCGGGGTCCAAATCGAAAATGAAAACTGTCACTCTCGGCCTGTTGCAGCACGCCTGCTCGGGCAAACCGGCGGAAAATCTCAAGAAGACCCTCGCGCTGGCGGAGCGCGCGGCGAAGCAGGGCGCGAACATCATCTGCACGCAGGAGCTGTTTCGCTCGCAGTATTTCTGCCAGAACGAGGACCACGCGAACTTCGCGCTTGCGGAGTCCATTCCGGGGCCGAGCACGCAGGCGTTTCAGAAGCTCGCGAAGAAGCATGGCGTGGTCGTGATCGCGTCGCTTTTTGAGAAGCGCGCGTCGGGCCTCTATCATAATACCGCGGTCATCATCGACGCGGACGGCAGCCTGAAGGGCATCTACCGCAAGATGCACATCCCGGACGATCCGCTGTACTACGAGAAGTTTTACTTCACGCCGGGCGACACGGGTTTCCGCGCGTGGGACACGAAATTCGGCAAGATCGGCGTGCTCATCTGCTGGGACCAATGGTACCCGGAGGGCGCGCGCCTCACGGCGATGCAGGGCGCGGAGATCCTCTTCTACCCGACGGCCATCGGCTGGCACCCGCAGGAGAAGGCCGAGTACGGCCCGAACCAGCACGGCGCGTGGGAGACGATCCAGCGCAGCCACGCGGTGGCCAACGGCTGCTACGTCGCGGCAGTCAACCGTATCGGACTGGAGCAGCCCATCGGCGGCGATGGCCTGGAGTTCTGGGGCCAGAGTTTTGTCGCGGGCACGAGCGGGCAGATCATCGCCAAGGCCAGCGTGGATAAGGAGGAGATTTTGCTCGTACCGGTGGAGTTGGGGAAGGTCGATACCACCCGCACGCACTGGCCGTTTCTTCGCGACCGCCGCATCGATGCGTACGGCGACCTGACGAAGCGATTCAGCGATTGAGCATGACCGCCAAAACCAAAAGCCCTGCGGCGCTCGGTTTCCGCATGCCGGCGGAGTGGGAGCCGCAGGTGGCGGTGTGGCTTTCGTGGCCGCACAAGCGCACGACGTGGCCCGGGCGATTCCGGCCGATCCCGTATGTGTTTGCGCAGATCGTGGCGCAGATCAGCCGGCGTGAGCAGGTGCGCATCAACTGCGCGGCGGCACTGCAGCCGCGCGCGAAGGCTCTGTGCGCGAAGGCGGGGGCGGACATGACGCAGGTGACGTTTTACGATCATCCGACCAACGACGCGTGGTGTCGCGACCACGGGCCGATTTTCGTAAAACACCGCAAGACCGGCGAAGTCGCGGTGACGGACTGGGCCTACAACGCATGGGGCGGCAAGTACCCGCCGTACGATTTGGACAACGAGATCCCGCCGAGCATCGCGCGGAAGCTGAAGCTGCGCCGCTTCGAGAGCGACCTGGTGCTCGAAGGCGGCTCGATCGACGTGAACGGCCAGGGGCTGCTCCTCACGAGCGAGCAGTGCCTGTTGAACCAGAACCGCAATCCGCAGCTCTCGCGCGCCGAGATCGAGCAGGCGCTGCGCGATGGACTCGGCGTGGAGACGATCCTCTGGGTCGGCGAGGGGATCGCGGGCGACGACACCGACGGACACATCGACGACATGACGCGGTTCTTCAAGGCGGATGGCTTTATCACATGCGTGGAGCGGGATCGCAAGGATGCGAACCACGGGCCGCTGCAGGAGAATCTGGAACGGCTGAAGCGCTTCCGGACCCCGCAGGGCAGGAAATTCGACGTGGTGGAACTGCCGATGCCGAAACGCCTGAGCTTCGATGGACAGCGCGTGCCGGCGAGCTATGCGAATTTCCTCATCATCAACGGCGCGGTGCTCGTGCCGGTGTTCCGGCAGCCGAAGCGCGATGCCGCGGCGCTGGAAATCATCGGCGGTTGCTTTCCCGGGCGGGACGTGGTTCCGATTGACTGTCACGACCTGATCTGGGGCTTGGGCACGCTCCACTGCATCTCGCAGCAGCAGCCCGCTTAAACCCTTTCCTCCATGCGCATGCTCAAACTGATCCTCGCGGCCTTCGCGCTCGCGTTTCTCGTCACCGGTTGCGACAGCGTTTCGGACCGCCTGAGCGCGCGCTTTGAAAAGGTCGAGCCGAAGAGCCGCTGGTACAAGGCGGAGCAGAAGGTGGTGTTTGCCGCGGCGGAGACGGCGATGAAGACAATCGATTTCAAGATCACGCGCTCGCGCGAGTCACAGGGCATCGTCGAAGGTCTTAGCCGGCTGCTGCCGGGCACGGCGTTTGGCGACACGAAGCAGCACACCGTCTCGGTCAAGGTCTTCGCCAGCGCGCAGGGCTATTCGACGGTTGAGGTGCTGGTGAAGGAGCAGGAGGAGACCGCGGATTTCAAGGGAGCGACCGATATCGCGCTCAAGGATCACGGGCTCTATGATTCGTATTTCGCTGCCTTGGAACAGGCTCTGCAGGCGCAGGGCGTGAAGATCGAAGAGCAGCAGATGGTGCGGTAAGGGGCACTTTGGGAGGAAGATTCCGCTTGCCGCTGGGCGGGCGAAATAGGATGTTGGACCTTCGCGGCATTTTTATTGGTCAGGCCGGTGTCGCCGCGACGCTCCCACCGGTCTCATCTGTCAGTTAACAGTCAACCACGGCCGCAAGGCCATCCCGGTGGGTTGGTGCTCTGGAGCAGGTGCCCGTCCGCTGGTTTCCGTTCCGTCATGAGTTCCATAATGCAAGATCTGCTCGCCCAGTCCTCCTTCGACAAGCTGAAGGAAGGCGCGATCGTCCCGGGCGTCATCACCGAAATCCGCCAGAATGAAGTCGTCGTCGACATCGGCGGTAAGTCCGAGGGCCTTGTGCCCGCCAATGAGTTCATCGATATCGGCGAGCTGCAAATCGGCTCCACGATCGAAGTGCTCGTCCAGAAGCTCGAGGACAAGAGTGGCGCGCCCATTCTCTCCTTCGACCTCGCCGAGCAGAAGAAGAATTGGGATAACATCCTCACCAAGTTCCCGGAGGGCTCCATCGCCGCCGGTCGCGTGAAGGCCAAGGTCAAGGGCGGCCTGATCGTCTCGATCGGCGTCGACGCCTTCATGCCGGCCTCGCACATCGACGTGCAGCCCCCGAAGAACCTCGACCAGTACGTGGGCCAGACCTACGACTTCAAGGTCCTCAAGATCGACCTCGTGCGGAAGAACATCGTTCTTTCCCGCCGCGAGCTCATCGAGGAGCAGCGCACGGCCAAGCGCCGCAACCTGCTCGACTCGATCCAGCCCGGCCAGGTCCGCAAGGGCGTGGTCAAGAACATCACCGATTTCGGCGCGTTCATCGACCTCGACGGCATGGACGGCCTGCTCCACATCACCGACATGTCGTGGGGCCGCATCTCGCATCCCTCCGAAATGCTCAAGCAGGGCGAGGAGATCCAGGTCATGATCATCGAGGTCAACCGCGAGAAAGAGCGCGTGTCCCTCGGCCTCAAGCAGACCACGAAGAATCCGTGGGATGAGATCGACCGCAAGTTCCCCGTCGGCGCGAAGGTGCACGGCAAGGTCGTCAACCTCGTTCCCTACGGCGCGTTCCTCGAGATCGAGCCCGGTGTCGAAGGTCTCGTGCACATCACCGAGATGTCCTGGACGAAGCGTATCACCAAGCCCTCCGAGCTGCTCAAGGTCGGCCAGGAGCTGGACGCGGTGGTCCTCGGCATCCAGAAGGACGAGCAGAAGATCTCGCTCGGCCTCCGCCAGCTGGAGCCGAATCCGTGGGACATGGTCCGCCACAACTACCCGATTGGCGCCCGCGTGCGCGGCAAGGTCCGCAACATGACGACGTACGGTGCCTTCATCGAGCTCGAAGAGGGCATCGACGGCATGGTGCACGTCTCCGACATGAGCTGGACCCGCAAGGTCAACCACCCGAGCGAAGTGCTGAAGAAGGGCGACGAAGTCGACGCGATCGTGCTCGACGTCGATCCGAACCAGCAGCGCATCAGCCTCGGCATGAAGCAGCTCGCGACCGATCCGTGGACGGACATCGACTCCTTCTTCCGCATCGGCGACGTCGTGCAGGGCACCGTCACCAAGATCACCTCGTTCGGCGCCTTCGTGGAGCTGAAGGACGGCATCGACGGCCTCGTGCACATCTCGCAGATCAGCGAGGAGCGCATCGACAAGGTGAAGGACGTGCTCAAGCCCGGCCAGCAGGTCAGCGCGCGCGTCATCAAGATCGACCGCGACGAGCGCCGCCTCGGCCTCTCGATCAAGGCCGCCAACTACTCCGCTGAGCAGCTCGCGGCCGAGACCTCGGCCTTCGAGGCGCTCAACCGCAGCGGTGGCGCCGGCAGCGACATGATGAACCTCGGCGACATCCTCGACGAGGCCTCCAAGAAGGAGTAATCACCGCCGCCGAGCGATACGCTCTGCAAACACTCAAGCCGCCCGGAGCAATCCGGGCGGCTTTTTGCGGACGGATGACAAGAATGTGGGGACTTAAATCTGGAACTCAAGAACGCTGGAATTGAGTGAAGGGGAGTCCGGGCTTTAGCTGATTAGAATTATAGATCGAGGTGCGCGCTCAGCTCGGTGCGGAGGAGGTCGATCAAAGCGGGGTCCATGAACTCGTAGTCGTCGGGGATACGGAGAGTGATCAGGGGCTTGTCGCCGAGCTCGGCGGCGAAGCGCTCATTCACGCGGGCGGCATGGGCTTTCTCCATGCAGAAGACGATGTCGGCCCAGCCGATGTGGCCCGCGGTGACCTTGATGCGCGCGCCGTTTTCCGTGCCGGCGGAGCTGGCCTCGTAAACCGGGTGGTCGCGAAACAGCGCCTCGGCGGTCGGGCTGCGCCACTGGTTGCGTGAGCAGAGGAAGAGGAGCTTGGTCTTCATGACGAGAGCGACGCCGAGCAGACTGCCGGTGCTGCTCTGATGGAAGCCAGAATGGCGGGAAATAGCTGCGTCACGCGGCCCGTGGATACTGGCGGATGGCCGGGATGCTGCTAAGCTGGTTCTTATGCCCGAAGCCCTTGCCATCCTTGCCGTCGCCGTGATCGCCGCGGGGATCTATGTCATGGCCTGGCTGCAGGCCCGCGACCCGGCGCAGGCCAACGCGCTGAGGGAGCGGGAGCGGCTGCAGCATCAGGCCGGCTGGCTGGAAGAGCGGCTGGCGAAGGCGCAGCGCGAGAACTGGAGCCCGGAGATGATCGCGGGCATTGCGGCGGAACGGGCGGCCGTGATTGCGCAGTTGGAACGGGCGACGCGGTAAAGTGACGCGATTGGCATTGCGCAGGTCTGAATGAAGCTGGCGACAGGAACGGTGGCGCTGGCAGCTTAGGGTCTCGCGACGCTCGCGAAGAGCGCGACGAAATGCCGGGTCACCCTCTGGGTAAATCAAATCGATGCGTCGCGTCCTTCGCGAGCGTCGCGAGACCCATCGGGCTGAAGCTCAGGCGGCCTTGCGGCGGCGGTACTGGCGGTAGCCGAGGAAGCCGAGGGCGGCGGCCATGAAGATGGCACCGTAGGTGGCGGGCTCGGGGACGGGGCGGATCTGGCGGTTCTGATAGGGGCCGTTGGCGTCGCCGTAGTAGCTATTGTCGGTCCAGGTGGTGTAGGCGCCGTTGGCGTCGAACGTATTGTAGAACTTCACCTGATTCTCCGGCGTCGTGCCGATCTGGTTCTTCGTGGCATCGGTGCCGCCGATCTGAGAGAAGTGGGTCGAGGCGTAGAGGAAATCGACCTCGCTGTCCCAATTCTTGACGGTGAGGGTGGCACCGGCGGCGATGTAGATGTTGGTCGTGTTGAGGATCGAGGCGCCGGAGTTGCCGAAGTCGAGGACCGTGTCGCCGTTGATCGTAAGCGTGCCGAAGGTGATGTTGGCGTTGTTGAGCTTGAGGGTCGTGACGGTGCTGCTGTTGCCGATCGTGACGTTGGCGAAAGTGGAGCCGGAGGCGGAGTGGGAGAAGTCGAGTTCGCCGCGGTCGATGGCGAGGGTGCCGGCGAAGTTGGTGGCGCCGTTGGTGAGGGTGAGGGTGCCCGTCTTCGAGGAGTCGCCGTTGAGGTTGAAGGTGCCGGTGCCGGAGATGAGTCCGTCGAAGGTGTCGGTGGAGGCGACGTTGAGGATGGCCTTGGCGTAGGTGCCGACCGAGACGGTGCCCGAGCCGGTGAGGGCGCTCATCGAGTTGACGAAGACGTGCGAAGCGTCAGCGCCGGTTTTGAAGTTGATGGTGGCGCCGGAGGCGACGCTGACGGCGTTGGCCTGGTTGCCGAGGGTGGCGTTGGCGCCGACGACGAGGGTGCCGGCATTGACGGCAACGGCGCCGGTGAAGGTATTGGAGCCGGTGATGGTGACGGTGCCGGCATCGGCCTTGGTCAGGCTGAGCGAGCCGCCGCCCGAGCCGTCGGAAATGGCGCCGGCGTAGGTGGTGTTGCCCGCGCCGCCGGCGGTGAGGACCTGCGTGCCGGTGGTGGCGGTGCCGGTGACGGTGCCGTTGATGGCGAGGGTGCTGCCGGAGTCGCTGTTGATCGTGCTATTGGAGCCGAGGGTGATGCCGCCGGCCCAGCTGTTGCTGCCGGACTTGCTCTCAAGGGCGCCGAGCGTGCCGCCGAAACCGGAGCCGTTGAGCGTGAGGGCCTCGGTGCCGACCGCGATGCCGCCCTGGAGCTGGAGGGTGGCATTGCTGCTGACGGTGGTGCCGTAGGCGGCGGAGTTGCTGCCGGTGGCGCCGAGCGCGCCGCCGTTCTGGATATTGAGAATGCCAGCCTGCACGGAGGTGGTGCCGGTGTAACCGTTGGCGGCGTTGTTGAAGTTCATCATCATGGTGCCGTTGCCGGTCTTGACGAGATTGCCGCCGAAAACGTTGGCCGTGAGGTTCAGCGTGTCCGTGGCGGCGACATCGATCGTGCGCGTGGTGAGGCTGCCCGTGGAGCCCTGGAGCCACATGACGCCGCTGATGGTGGAGGTGAGATTGGTACCGGTGACGCTGATGTTGGGACCGGAGGCGACGTTGGCGAGGTAGAGCAGGCCGGTGCCGGTGGAGACGGTGCCGCCGTTGAGGATGAGCTTACCGATGTCCTCGGAGCGGCTGAAGGTGCCGAGGTCGAGGGTGCCGTCGGAGTTGATGGTGACGGTGGCGGTGTCCTTGATCTGGTCGCTGTAGTAGTCGATGACCTTGGCGCCAACGCCGGTGCCGTCGCCGATGGTGAGGTTGCCGAGGATGGCGGAGTTGGGATTGTTGCCCGGCGGGACCAGCAGCTCGAGGATACCGCTGTTGACCGTGGTGTCGCCCGTATACGTGCTCTTGATACCGGCGTAATAGACGGTGGTGTTGGCGGTGCCGCCGTTGATGATGACGGAGCCGGTGTCGGTGCCGCTGTACGCGCCCATGGACTCGGTCAGGTAAATGTCGCCGGTGCCGTTGAAGGTGACCGTGTTGTTGTTGAGGGCAAAGTTGACCGGGGGATTGGCGACGTAGGGCCCGAGGAAGAGGAGGTTCGCATCGCCGGAGGCGCCGTTGTTGGTGATCGTGGCGTTGGAGCCGAGGGAGATGTTGCCGGTCCAGGTGTTGGTGCCGCCGTTGGCGACGAGGGCGCCGGTGCCGTTGTAGCCGGCGCCGTTGAGGACCAGGTTCTGCAAGGCGGTGGTGTTGCCGTTGCCGTAGCCGGAGGTGTCGGTGCTGGAAACCGCAAGGGAGCCACCGTTGTTGACCGTGATGACGTTGGTCGGGGTGACGATGCCGGAGTAATTGCCGAAGGCCGTGAAGCCACCGGTGGACGTGGTGCCGGTGCCGGCGAGCGTGCCGTTGTTGACGACGACACCGCCGGTGAAGGTGTTGACCGCGGAGAGCGTCGTAGTGCCGGTGCCGGACTGGGTGACGGTGCCGGTGCCGGAGATGGTGTTGCTGACGGCGAGGGCGTCGGAGCGGTTGAAGACGAGGGCGGCGTTGTTGATGACGGCGCCGCCGCTGCCGAGCGTGCCGGAGGTGCCGCCATTGCCCACCTGTAGGGTGCCGGCGCTGATCGTGGTGTTGCCGGTGTAGCTATTGTTGCCGGAGAGGGTCATGTTGCCTGCGCCGAGCTTGGTAAAGCCGGCGCCGCCGGTGATGCCGGCGGTGACATTGAGGGCCGAGCCGCTGTCCACGGTGACGTTCACATTGGTCTGGCCGCTGTCGGTGCGGAGATCGACGCGACCGGCGATGACGGAGGTGCCGGTGCCGGAGACGCGGACGGTGGTTTGGTCACCGGCGTCGCCGCCGAAGGCGAACTTGGAATTGGCGGTGGTACTGCTGACTCCGCCGTTGGAGGACAGGGTGGAGCCGTTGTTGAGCGTGTAGTCGATGCCCCAGCCCTGGTTGCCGTTGGCATCGGACGTGATGGTGTTGAGCGTGGCGTTGTTGAGGACCACGGTGTCGACCTTGGCACCGGCCGTGTAGCCGAAGGCGTCGGTGGCGGTGACATTGACGGTGGTGCCGGAGTTGGCCGTCAGGTTGCCGCGGATGGTGCCGGTGGCGCCGCCCGAGCCGCCGATCGTCAGGGTGCCGGCATTGACGGTGGTGCCGCCGGTGTAAGTGCTGGTGCCGGAGAGCACCCAGTTGCCCGCGCCGGACTTCACGAGGGAGGTGGCGCCGCTGCTGCTGTCCACCACGGCACCGGCGAGGGTGTTGTTGCCGGTGTTGGTGCCGGTGAGGGTGAGGGTCTTGGCGCCGACGCCGGAAGCGGTGACGGAGGTATTTGAAAAAGTGATGTTGCCGGTGCCCGAGGCATCGAGGGTGGCGCCGCCGGTGGTGCCGGCGAGGTCGATGGCGCGGTTGGTGGTGGAGCCGGCGCCGGTGTAGCGGAGGGTGCCGGTGTTGGCGCCGCTGCCGATCTTGATCGTGCCGTTGGCGCCGGTGGCGGCGCCGAGGTTGGAGTTGGTGCCGCCGTTGGCGAGCGTGCTGACGCTTAGCGTGCCCTGCTGGATCTGGACCTGGCCGGTGAAGGAAGAGGCGGTGCCGCCTAGCACCCAGGTGCCGTTGCCGGACTTGACGAGGGAGGTGAGGTTGGTGCCGCTGTTGTTGACGATATTGCCGGAGAGCGTGTTGGTGCCGGTGTTGTTGCCCGTGAGGGTGAGGGTCTTGCTGCCGGCGCCGGAGGCGGTGACGGAGGTGTTGGAGAAAGTGACGGCACCCGTGCCCGAGGCGTCGAGGGTCGCGCCGCCGGTGGTGCCGGCGAGGTCGATGGCGCGGTTGGTGGTGGAGCCGGCGCCGGTGTACTGGAGGGTGCCGGTGGTCGTGGTGCTGCCGATCTTGATGGTGGCGTTGGTGCCGGTGGCGGCGCCGATGGCGGAATTGGTGCCGGCGTTGGCCAGCGTATTCACGCTCAGGGTACCATTCTGGATCTGCGTCTGGCCGGTGTAGGTGTTGTTGCCGGAGAGGGTCCAGGTGCCGGTGCCGGTCTTGGTGATGTTGCCGGTGCCGCTGACTACGCCGCCGATCGAGCCGCTGCCCGAGCCGGTGCCGCCGAGGACGGCGACGTTGCCGGTGCCGGTGTTGACCGCGCTGTTGATGACGAGGTTGCCCGCGCCGGAAACGGTGAACGCCACGGTGGCGTTGCCCAGCGCGAGGTTCATCGTGGAGAACGTCTGGGTGTTGCCGGAGGCGGTGACGACGCCCTGGTTGCCGAGCGTGAGGAAGACGTTGGAGTTGGCGGTGAGCGTGTAGGCACCGGCCGTGGAGCTGAAGTTGAGGCCGTTGATGGAACGGTTGCCCGCGAGATTGGGATTCTGCGTGGCCGTCGAGGTGAAATTGCCCGTGTCCGCGGTGGTGTTGTTGGCCGGCACGGTGCCGCCCCAATTGGCCGCGGTCGCGAAGTCGGTGCCGCTATTGCTCCACGTGCGCGAAGCCGCGCGGACCGAAGGAGCCAACGCCACGAGCACACCAAGCAGGACGGCGGAGCCGAACCTCGCTGCCTTCACCCGCGCGACAGCACCTGTCGCACTAGCGACTAGGGTGTTGAGCTTAGCGATGACGCCTCGTGATTGCATAAAGGCAGTCAAATCGACGTCTAGGGTGAGTCAACTAATATCTGGGGTTATATACCTAGTCTTGATGCTGCCTGCTATTTGCAGATTAATAGCGATTTAT